>CAJUKB010000001.1:0-37536 GCA_910587325.1 uncultured Bacilli bacterium
TTAAGATAATTTTAACATTTTTTCTTCCTCTTTTTAATTTCGCAAGATGTCTAATGTATTGTAAGCAATTTTACTTCTTCTTCCACTTTTGCAATACACAAAAATTGTATTTTCTTTATCTAGATTTGTATTTTCGTCTATGGATTCATAGGGGATATTGACTGCACCTTTTATGTGTCCACTTGTATATTCTTCTATTGTTCTTACATCTACAATTGTAAATTTTTCTTTTTCCATTAGTTCTTTATAATAAGGCTGCGTATTTTTCCCACATCCAACTAAAAGCAAACTCATAAAAATGACTGAAATTATTCTTTTCAAAATTCTACCTCTTTCTATAGTCATTATAACAAAAACTATAGATATTTGTTAGATAAATAATGTTTTGATGTTGGCAATTAACGACTCCTTTATCAATTGATCTTCTAAAATATTAATTGAAAATGTTTTACTTCCTGCATGGTTCAAACTAGATCCACAATGATAAACTGTTTTTCTATCCAAAAGAAAATAACGATCATGAAATGTATTTGTATAAATAACTTGTAAATTGTTATATTGTGCACTATATTTTTCAATGTCTAATGATTTTAAAAGTGCATTTTCCTTTGTAATTAAAATTACTTTGTACTCTAAATTTTTTATCATATCTAATACTGTTTTATCAGCATAACTATCGATGATTATTAACTCTTTCTTTGCTTCTCTCATAATGTCTATAATTTTGGAATAAGCATCGAAGATTTGGCCATTAAAATAGATTTCATTTACTTTTCTTTTTTCTTCCAATTTGGAAAATGACTCTTGTAACAATTTTATGTTTTCTGTATTTTTCATGACTTGGTTATTGATATATTTTTGCTCTAATAGATTTGCAGATATGTATTTACGCATGGCAACAAAAGCGTCCATAATTTTTATACTTATTTCTTCTGCAACACTTGTTTTTAAAATGGTGGCTAGCATAGCAACTCCTTGTTCTGTAAATACGTAAGGAAGCGTGCGACTTTTATTATTTATATTTGCGGTTTCAACTTGAAACCGCAAAATAGATAGTTCATGTTCTGTAAGTTGAAACATATATCTTTCCGGAAAACGGTTGATATGTCTTTTTACTGCTAAATTAATAGATTTTGTACCATTTGCGCATTGATAAAGTCTTGCTAAATCGGAATCTAACATAACTTGTTTACCTCTCACTTCATAAATCATGCTTTCCACATTTATATTTTTTTCTATTAATTCATTCAAACCTTAGGCCTCCTTTTTTGTAGGATATTTTAACATAGAAAAAACGACTCTAAACTAGAAATCGTTCGACAAAATATTCCCTATTTATAATGTTCATTTTTACTTTCTATTTCTTGTAATTCAAATCTATATTTTTGTCCATTTTTATTTACTTCTTCTAAAAACATTTCATAAGGTCTACACCAAAGTTTATTATCTTCATAAAGGGCACGATAAGCCACCATTTTTTCTCCTGTTTCACTATGGTAAATTATATCTTCTACCATATACAAATCCCCACTATAATGTTTATAGATTCCTTTTATTTTTAATTCTCTCATTTTTTCTACTCCTTTAAAAACATTATAACAAAAACTAGAAAATATTTGTTAAGTAAATAACGTTTTGATGTTGGCAATTAAAGACTCTTTTAACAACTCATCTTCTAAAATATTGATAGAAAATGTTTTATTTCCCGCATGGTTTAGACTAGATCCACAATGGTAAACGATATTTCTATCCAAAATAAAGTGTCTGTCATGAAAAGTATTTGAATAAAAAACTTGCAAATTCTTATATTGTTGATTATATTTTTAATGTCTAAGGGTTTTAAAAGAGTAGCAAGCATAGCAATCCCTTGTTCTGTAAATACTCGCGGATTTTTAAATCTCCCTCCTCTTCTTTCTATTTTTTGGTCGAAATTTTAGACCAAAAAATTATCGCTTTCTTCTTCCGTTAATTTCCAAGAAAACCTTTCTGGAAATTTATCAGGATTATTTTTTACGGCTTCGTTAATTCTTTTTGTTTCCACTTGATATAATTTGGCAAGATTCGAATCAAGCATAACCTGGCACCCTCTTGCTTCATAAATCATGCTTTCCACTTTTATATTTTTTTCTATTAATTCATTCAACCTTAGGCCTCCTCGTCTTTTTTAAAGTATAGTTTAGCACAAAAAAACGACTCTAAACTAGAAATCGTTCGACAAAATTTTTATCTATTTTTTGTTTTTAGTTCCTTTATTTTATTTGTTTTGAATAAGCAATATTTTTTACTTTCATGCCAAATTTTTCATAGGTTTTTATAGCGTTTGTATTTTCTTCATTCACGGTTAAATAAATATCTGTGCAATTCGCTTCTTTGGCATATTTTTCTATGAATTCTAATAGGGATGAACCTATTCCTTGCCCACGATATTTGTTATCTACACACATGGCATCAATAGACAATTGTTTTCTAAAACGCAGAATAAGATTTTCTTTTTCTACAATACAAAATGTAACATACCCTACAATTTTATCTTCTATTTTAACAACAAATATACTTTTTTCTTCTATTAAATTTACAAATCTTTCTTTTGCTATGGCTTCTTTGGTCGGCAAAAATAGGTCTGGTCGCCAACTAACATGTAGTTCATGGACTTGGCACGCTAAGTCGTTTACTTGTTCATAGTCATTTATAGTTGGAACTTCTATTTTCATACAATCACTTTCCATTTCTTATCTAACACAACTATAACATGAGTTTAAAAAATTTAGAAGTCATTCTTCTAAACTAAATTTTTTTATTTTTTCGTATTCCCTCTCCGTTATTTTATAAATGCCATTGTAAGGCTGTTCTATATAAAAGTTATTCTTTCTTTTGTATAGAAACAAAGTAGAGGTTCCTTTTTCTACAAAATGAAAATTAATTTTTAATTTTTCCTCTGTATTTACAGGAATATCTTGGATACTTTCTATTTTTGTAGTTCTTTCCTCGCT
Source organism: uncultured Bacilli bacterium (assembly GCA_910587325.1). Taxonomy (GTDB): domain Bacteria; phylum Bacillota_I; class Bacilli_A; order RF39; family UBA660; genus MGBC108787. The sequence continues at coordinate 2,991 of CAJUKB010000001.1, forward strand.
ATTTAGTATGTCTAAAATTTCTTGTTTCTTTTCTACATTTTCTATTTCCTTATTTTCTATCTCTATGCTTTTTATTTTTTCAAGATTGGGTAAATGCAGTAAATATTTAGGTTTATTGATAAAGTAAAAAGTTGTTTCTATTCCTATAAATAGAAATATTCCCATTAAGAAAGCAATTATAAATTTCTTTTTCATTCTTCACCTACTTATTTATATTTTTCTTGAACTTTGTTTGTTAATTCCTCGTAATACACTTCTTTCCAACTTACTACTCCGCGAACAATCATATATTTTAATTCAATATAAGCATCTTGTTTTAGTTCTCTTGAGGTTTTAAATTTAATTTCTTTAGCACCCCCATTTTCTTTGTAAGCAGTCAAGGTGTATTCATATTGCATATCTCCCTCTACAAGATTCATTTTAGTGTTATCAATTTTAGCATAATACATGGTATATTCCTGAAATGTAAAATAATAAGTCATTCCACATAATAAAATTAATAGTATTGTTCCTATTACAATAGGTATGTTTTCTTTAATCTTCAATATATCCTCTCTCTTTCTTTGTTGTACTTATATAAGTACTTCCTAAAATTTTGTCATAAAAATGTTTCTTTTTGGTTAGTATGATAAGTCCATTAATAAGATAAAATAAGACAATCATAACTAAACTTGCTAGATAAAAATAGATAGAAATTTTTACATCGGCCTCTAAGTGATTCACTAAAAGGTATGTTCCTAAAAGAGACCAAAACGGAAATAAAAAATAATAAATCAGTAAAAATAAATTTCTAAAAATAGAGCGAATGAATCGTACATTTTTATATTCTATTTTGACATGTAAGAAACTTCCCCCTAGCGTTTCGTTTTTATTTAGTAATGGAATTATACCATAATAAATTAAAAAGACAATTAGAAAGGGATGGTAACCTTTTAAAAATAAATTTGTTAACATACCAATAAAAATATACAAAAAGAAATCTAAGAAAAAGAGGGTTATTCTTCGAAGTCCTGATACTTCTTCTCCTACTCTTCTTGCTTTTTCGTCTAGTTCTGTTCTTGTTGGTAGGTAGTTATCTAGAATTCCCATCATTCCATATCCAATGAGTCCACCTAAAGTATTGGTTAGTAAGTCATCTACATCAAAGACACGATAAGGATGTGGGTAGATAAAGTAAAGTCCTGTTATTTGGGTTAGTTCAAAAAATAGACTTAATAAGAAACTATACATAATAGTTTTTTTTAAACTGCATTTAAAATAATAACGTAAGTACATGCCAAAAGGAATGGTCATAAATACATTAAAGATAACGGTATAAAAACATGGTTCTGTTAAGGCTTTTAAATAGGTACTTGGATTTGTGATGATTAGTGATGATTCGCGAATTATGTCTTTCATAAATCCAAATGGTAGTAAACGAATCATATTGGGTTTTTCTACTACACTCTCTAAATTAGGAAGTGGTAATATGACTAAGAAATATATGGTAATCATATAAAGAATAAAGGAATACACCACTAAAGTTTTAAAAGGCTGAATGGATCCATATTTATGGTATTCATGCAAAATAAAAGGAATGGTAAAAATAAGGGCTATGAACGGAAATATCAAAATGGATGATTTAATTGCTGTTACATAGGCCATATTTACCACTCTTTTCTATTCTTTTTTATTTTTCTTTTATGATGTTTTTGCTTACAAAATAAGTAATTAGGAAATATCCTCCATAGATTAAGCCTAAGAAAATGGCTGTCATAATGATGGATGGAAGTAATTTATCGTTACCAAATGTTGCTAAAAGAAAGTTACAGAATTGGATACCAAAGATGGAGTGTATTCCTGCAATAACAAGTGGGAATAAGAAGAATATCGCAATTTGGTAGAATAAAGCCTTATTTAGCATTGCTTCATCGGTTCCTATTTTTCTTAGCATAGCAAATCGCATTTTATTGTCTGTTGATTCTGATAGTTCTTTTAGTGCAAGAATGGCTGCACTTGAAATCAAGAAAATAATTCCTAAGTATAAACCAATGAATGTTACCATGGCACCAAGACCAATACTTGCTTCATAAAGAGCAATTTTTGTTGTGGCACTAAGGCTTGTTTTTGTATTGTAAGAGTGCTCATACATATCTATTGCTATGCGATTTTCGATGATTTCTTTTTCTTCTTCTGTTCCTTTATAGTTGGCGGTTAAGATACTTTCTACTTTTAAGGATTCATTTACTGCATTATCTGGAATGATAAAGACTCCACTGTTGGCATGGGTACTATTCATAAAAATAAATCCATCTTTTACTTCTTTATATTTAGGGCTATAATTTTTTCCTAATAGGTTTATCGTTGTATTTCTTTCTAATGCAACAGAACGTATACTCACTAGTTCTTTGTAGTCAGCAATCAAAATGTATTCATTTTCGTTTAATGTATATTCTTCTAGTGAAAATAATTTAGCAAGTTTGTTGTAGTCGCTTAGTTTGATAAATGTTTCTTCGTTTTCATAATCCATTAGCGGGTATTTCGTTTTTAATTCGTCATAATATGTTCCTAATGTGTCTTTTATTTTAATTTCTTCTGTTCCATAAAGATTAAATTCTACAATGTCTTTTAAATAGGCATCTACATCAAAGTTTAAGTTTGCTAGTGTTTCTCTTAAGGGAATGGTAGAGTCTTCTATCATTTTATCTGTAAATCGCCATGAGTTTTTTACTGATTCTTCAGTTAAATTCAAGTATTTATAAAATTGGACATCGACAGGAGCCATTGTTTTTAAGTTAGCAGTCATGGAGTTTTTAATGGAAAGTGAGGAAGACAAAACACAGATGGTTACGAATAGCATAAGACAAATTACTGTCATAGACATTACGGTTGTGTTGATTTTGCTACTGATTTGGCGAACAACAAAGGTATTTAGTCCATGGTAGTATACTTTTTTCATGTGCATTACAATTCTTAAAATTAATCCTGATAAAGACCAAAAAAGAAAGAATGTAGAGATTGCTCCCATAATAATGGGTTTGAATATTTGTTCTACCTCCGATAGTTCGGCGATTCCTCCTGTTACTAAATAGTAAGCATATCCTAATACAGTGGAAGAAGCAAAAAAGATAATGGTACAAACTAGTGGATTTTTAAGTCTTACTTTTTCACTTTTCTTGCTTCCATGTAATAAATCAATCAATTTGCATCTATTTACGTTTACCGTATTAAAAATCATGACAAGGAAATACATAATACCAAAATAGATAAGTGTTTTTATACAGGCACTACTTGAAAAAGTAAAGGTAAATTTGGTTAAGTTTGCTTCAAACATATTGGCAACTAATAAACTCATAAGTTGTGATAATACAATACCTACGCATAAACCTACGAATAAAGAAATAATTCCTATAAATAAGGTTTCAAAGAATAAAACACTAGCGATTTTTCGTTTGCTCATACCAAGGGTTAAATAAATTCCAAATTCCTTGTTTCTTCTTTTGATTAAAAACCTAGAAGCATAAATAATTAAGAAACCTAAAATAAAGGAAACAAAGACACTGACTCCTGATAACATATTGGTCATAAGTTTTATGATTTCTCTTGTTGATGAGGTTACATCCATCATAACGGTTTGGGAATCAATCGCATTAAAGACATAAAATATGGCAACTCCTAGAATGAGTGTGAAGAAATAGATGGCGTAATCTTTAATGCTTTTCTTGATGTTTTTTAAAGATAATTTACAAAGCATCGTTTAAATCCCCACCTAAAAGGGTTACGACATCAATAATTTTATCAAAAAATTCTTTTCTTGAATCGTTACCTTTACGGATTTCATTAAATACTTTGCCATCTTTTATAAATATAACACGACTTGCATAAGACGCTGTGAAAGCATCGTGAGTAACCATTAGAATGGTTGCTTGTAGACTTTCGTTTAAGTAATTAAATCTTTCTAGTAACATACGCGCCGATTTCGAGTCCAAAGCCCCAGTTGGTTCATCTGCTAAAATGAGTTTGGGGTCGGTGATAATTGCTCTAGCACTGGCTACCCTTTGCTTTTGTCCTCCACTCATTTGGTAAGGGTATTTTTTTAAGACACTTTCGATGTCTAGGTCGCTTGCCACTTTCTTGATTTTTTTATCAATGGATGAAATATGTTCGTTTTGAATGGTTAAGGCAAGAGCAATATTTTCATAAGCCGTTAAAGTGTCTAGTAAGTTAAAGTCTTGAAAGATGAATCCTAACTCTTCTCTTCTAAATTTATTTAGGGCATTTCCTTTTAGTTTCGTAATGTCATTCTCTCCCACAAAAATGTGACCACTTGTCACTTTATCAATTGTCGAAATACAATTTAAAAGAGTTGTTTTTCCTGAACCAGAAGATCCCATAATGGCAACAAACTCTCCTTTTTCAACTTCAAAAGAGATGTTATCAATGGCTTTCGTTAAAGAAGAACGACTTCCATAATATTTTTCTATTTTTTCTATTTTCAAAATATTTTCCATAAAATATTTCTCCTTTCACTTGTTCATTCTAAAGGAAAAGTACTTGTTTGTCGTAAGTTTAATATAACACTATCTTACATTTTTGTAAGGTTACTTAGCCACTTTATAAAATTCGTTTTTAGAGAATTTAATTATTACTTTGGTAAATTCTTGTTCTTTCGATTTGATTTCAATGGTATGTCCTAATTTCATACATAAATTCTTGGCGATATATAAACCCATACCTGTGGATTTTGTTTTTATTCTTCCATTGGTACCTGTATAGGTTTTTTCAAATACTCTTTTGATGTCACTTTCTAAAATACCTATGCCATTGTCTAAAATACTTAAATAAATCTTGTCTTTGTCTTCTCTTCCTTCTATCTTTATATAAGAAGATGCATTTTCTTTTTTGTATTTTATACTATTGTTTATAATTTGATTTAAAATAAATTCTAACCATTTAGCATCCGTATTCACTAAAAAGTTTACATTTTTAACTTGAAATTCAATATTGTTTTCAAGAAGTTCATCTTTATTTTTTAAAGCAACATTATTTATGATATTTTTTAATTCGATTTCTTTAATTAAATAGTCATGTTCCGCATTTTCACTTCTTACATAATATAAGACTTGTTCTACATAAGTATCTATTCGATGCATTTGCTCTAGCATTTTTTTGTTAAATTTTTCTTTGTGGTTATGCGTCATTAAAATAAGGGAGGCGATTGGTATTTTTACTTCGTGAATCCACATTTCGATGTATTCTTTAAAATCATTGGTTTGTGTTTCCAATATTTTTACTGTTTCTGCCATTGATTTATTAATTTCGTAAAGTGCTTGGGTAATTAATTTTCCTTCGTAAAAGTTGGGCTTTTCTATAGTTTCTAAAACAAGGTATGCTTTGTCTAAGTTATTTATATTTTCTAATAAATGGGTATAAAACTTTTGTTTTCGAAAGAAATCAATTGTTAGAGATAAGATTATAAATAAAAAATTTAAAAGGGATAAGACAATGATTAAACTTTTTTCTATTTTAAAAGCAAATAAGAATAAAAGCGAAATACTATATGTGCCTAGAAATAAAAGAATCACATATATTTTATCTTTTATGTAACTTGTAAATTTCATGTTAATATATACCCTATTCCCTTTCTTGTTTCAATAGCAGTGGCATGTCCTATACTTTTTAGTTTGCTTCTTAGTCTACTTATGTTTACAGTTAGAGCGTTATCGTTTATGTATTCATTGTTGTTCCATAGGTCAGTCATTAATTCATCACGAGTTACTATTCTATTTTGGTTATTTAATAAATAGTTTAAGATAATCATTTCATTTTTTGTTAAAATAATTTCTTCCTTGTCTTTTATAATCATTCCTTTTTGCTTATGGATAATTAAATCTTTGTAGTGAATTGTGTCACTTGTGTTTTCCATTCGTTTAAAAATTGCTCCAATGCGTAAAAGTAAAATGGTTGGATTGTAAGGTTTTGTAATAAAGTCATCTGCTCCGTAAGAAATAGATAACACTTCGTCAATATCTGATGCACGACTCGTTACCATAATGACAGGAGTATTTTTCGTTTCTCGTATTTTTTTTAGTAGAACTTCTCCATTGATATAAGGAATATTGATATCTAACAGAATTAAGTCAGGATTGGCATTCATAATATTTTCATAACTATGTTCAAAATCCTCAAGGAGGCTTGTTTCATACCCTGCATTTTCTAGTAGTTCTTTTAATTCACTTTTAATTGTTTTATCATCTTCTACAATCATGATTTTTTTCACGTATTATCACCACTTCTATTTAGTATAGCATAGATTCAAAAAGTTATATCTTACAATGCTGTAAGATATAAGAAGTAATTTTCTTAATATAAACTCTTATTTTTCATTTCCTTTTTCTATCATTTCCTTTTCTTTTAATCTAAATTTTTTTTGCCATTAGTTCCTTTTTAGCAGATTGTTTGTCTTTTCTAATTCTTTTAAACTTTTTCAGGGTGGGTAATTCTTCAGGCATTGTGCTACCTAGTTCTTTTATTGTGTTTCTTATTTAACTACCAACTTCATAATGAACTTCATTTGCCTCTTTTTCTGTTTTACTCTTTTTTTGAACTTCTGTTCTGTTTGTAAAATTCTAAATAAATTTGCAATTTCCTTTTTTATTTTGTCATTCTTTTAAATTTATAAATTTATTTTTTTATTTTCTCCTCTACTTTAATTGCTAATTCTGGGTACACTTTTAATAAATCTTTGATTGCTCCTTTTAAACCTCTGTTTTCAAATTCTACAAATTTATCAATTAAATCTGCGTTATCAATTGGCATTCCTTTGGGTCTATTTGGATATCTAAAAATTACAATATTTCCTTTTTTTTCTTCTTCTAAAATTCCATTTAAAACATTTGGATAGAAAGTTTTATTTAATGGTATTAATTCTTTTGCAAAAGAGATAACTTCCAAAGACCATAAATAATCATAATGAGAGAATGTTCTTCCATCAAGTTCATAAAGATATCCAGGTTTATCATAAATCTTCTTCAATAATCCTTTTCTTCTTTCTACTAATTCTGGTTTGCCTGAAACACTGAACAAACGAAAATCTAAATCATTCCAATTTCCCATATAAAGCATGGCAACCACTTTATTATCTGTTGCATAAATGCATTCTTTTTGGTGAGTGCTTTTATGAGGAATTAATTTTGTAATATCACCACTTGTACTCCCATGATATACTTTCTTTTCCATAACTACCCTCTTTCTAATACTACAACACTTTCTTCATGGCTTGAATGCGCATTATGAATAGTTTACTTTGACATGTTTGTTTATAACTGACTATTTCATAATATACAAGTAAAATAAGTACAATGTTTATTATGTATAATTAGTCCTTGTTTAATTTATCAGCAATCTTATTGATTTTATTAATTGAATTTAAATATTCTTTTTCAATTGCAGTAAGTTCTTTTATTTGATATTTTTCATATTCTAATTTTGCTTTCTCTATTGCTTTCTTATGGCTAATACTACCAGCATCATTTAAAACATTTGCATCTAAAGAATTTAGTATTTTATCTAACTGATTAATATAATCTTTCATTCTCATCGGTTTATGTTTCATTGCTTGAAATTCTGCAAAATCAAAATACCCTGAAACTAAATTATTTAACATTAAAAGTTCTTCTTCTGTTAGATAATTTTTAGCGATTTCTATATCATTAATGCTTGGCAACTCGCCTTTAAAGTTCGTAAGCCCCATAAAAGGTTTATTGGAGTCGGCACGATTATAAATTACTTCTGCAGCGGTATTGCCATGTGCTGCGAAATGGAACTTATTCTGAACTATTTTAAAGAATTTTATTGTTTCTTCAGCATTAGGATTATAATCAATGGCTGTCGCATACAAATCTAAAACTTGTCTATATAGCACTTTTTCACTTGATCTTATATCTTTAATACGATTTAAAAGTTCATAAAAATATTTGCCACCACCGAGACTTTTAAGACGTTCATCATCCATACTATACCCTTTAATAATATATTCCTTAATTCTCGCAGTTGCCCATTTTCTAAATCTTACGCCTTCTAAAGATTTAACTCGATAGCCAACACTAATTACTACATCTAAATTATAATAATCTACTAAATGAGTTTGAATTTTACCATCTATTGCACCATGTTTAGTGGTTGTTGCAATTTTTGCAACAACCTCATCTCTATTTAATTCTTCTTCCGCAAATATATTTTTTATATGCCTAGAAATTACCGATTTATCTCTTCCAAATAATCTTGTCATTTGTACTAAAGATAACCAAACTGTTTCATTTTCTAAATTAACATCTAATTTTATATTTCCATCTTGAGATTCATATATTACTAATTCTGTTTTATTTTCTTCTATTAATTCATTTTTCATTTTATTTTCAAACCTCTCTATTTTCTTATATTTTTATTTGTTTAATTACACACATCATTTTACTTTTGCAAAATAAACTCCCAAGTATATTTTTTTCTTCCTTTACGAGTAGTTACATCTTCATTTAAAACAACTACACTCCACTGCTTTGTTAATATATCAAATTGTTCTTGATTAAATAGTCTTTTATGTTGTTCTTTTATTGGGTCATAGTAAAAGTCCTTTTCCATCTCTATATAATTATCGTTAACATATGCATTTTTATCAGAATTCATTCTTCCAATAAATAAACCACCCTTTTCAAGAACTTCATAAATTTCATCAAATATTTCTTTTGTCTTTTCCATATCAAAATAATGAAGAGATAAATTTGCATTTACTAATCCTACGGAATTAGGTTCAAATGGCAAACCATCAACAATATCAAAATTCATTATATTAGCATTATGATATATCTCTTTAAACATATTTGTTGCTTTTTTTGAAAAATCGCATGATGTTACATTAAATCCATTTTCAAATAACCATATTGAATCTTGACCCAAACCACATCCTAAATCAATAGCATTTTTATTATTTATATTACAAATAATATCTTTATATTTTATCATCCATATATCATTAAAAAAATCTTGTTCTGATTCCTTTAGATTCATATAATATGTTTCATCCCAATATTTTTTATCACTCATAATATTTAATCTCCTTTTATAATTCATTTTTTTCAAAATAGAGTTTAAGTATTCAACACATACCAGTTAGGGTGGTATGATGAAACATATTCTCCACAGACAACCTCCACAATATTTTTTTCAAAAATTAGTAAAAATATCATTTTTTTATCGTTTTTTTACCATTTTTTTGACCCCTACTGAATAGTTGATTTTCCCTTTATTTATAAGGGTTTATCGCCTCGTCATCACGCATACACATTCAACGTGATGCGTGTAACTAAACATATCTAAAATATAAAATTTTTTTATTTTATATATAGTCATCAATTTTTTTAAATCTCTTGCAAGAGTTAAAGGATTACAAGAAATATAAATGATTTTTTTTGCATTACTTTCTAGCATAAATTCACAAGAAGATTTAGCAAGTCCACTTCTTGGTGGGTCAATTATAATCGTATCAAAAGTTTCTTTAATCTTAGGGATAGTTTTATAGGCATCTCCGAGTATTGGAAAGATATTTTCCCTTTTGTTTAATTTTTTATTTTCTACGTTATCTAAAATGGCATTCCTAACAATTTCCACGCTATAAACTTTATTTGCATTTGTACTCGCAATGATTCCAAGCGTTCCCACTCCAGAATATAAATCGAGTACTATCTCACTTTTTTGAATATTCTCTCTTACTAATTGAAACATTTTCGTTGTGATATAAGGATTTACCTGAAAGAAAGCATCATAACTTACTTTAAAAAGATATCCATTCATTCGTTCGTAAAAGAAATTCTCTCTATAAATAGTTTTATCGTTTAAAACGACACCTACTAATTTGCTTTTTTGAAACGCTTCTCTTTTAAAATTCACTTCTTGTTTTGTTTTTAAAATAAGCAATATTTCATCATTATAATTGGAACGAATCGTTACGGAACCATTCTTTATCGTTAAATTCTTTAATTCTTTTAAACAAGTATTTATGCTTTCTTTTGCTAAAGGGCACTCTTCTATTCCAATTAGAGTATGACTACTTTCTTCATAAAAGCCAATTTTATTGTTTTCTATTTTCAAAGAAAGTTTATTACGATAATTTTTAGGGTTTGAATTCTCCACAACTTCTAAGTTAGAAAACTCTATTTTTTCTTTATTTAAAATATTTTCTACTTTCTCTTTTTTATAGTTTAAAGTCTCTAAATAAGTCAGGTGTTCTAAATCACATCCCCCACAAATAGAAAAATAAGGACAAAAAGGTTCTACTCTACTTTCCAATTTTTTCTTATGCTCTATTACTTCTGCAATGTTATACTTTTTTGTTTCTTTTTTTATTTTACATAATACAATTTCACCAGGCAAAGCATTTTTTATAAACGTTACTTTTCCATTTATATACCCTATTCCTCTTCCTTGATGATCCATTTTTTCTATTTTTATTTCGTTCATATTTAACACCAATTTTATTATACAATAGAAATATAGGTATACCCAATTCTTTTTTCGCTCATACTAAAAATGGTGAAATATATGCAAGAGAAAATCTTAAAAAGACTACAAGAAGAATTTGAAAAAAACACAGACTTTATTGTTAAAAAAATTAAAACAAAGCAATTTAAAGATATTTATGTTATCTATTTAGAAAGTGTTACAGGTAGTGACAAAGTAAATGATTATATTTTGAAACAACTCACTTCAATTAATAATTTAAAAGGTGTAAAAAAATATGATATCGAAAGTATAATACCAGGACCTAATACGGTCAAAATAAAAGAAGTTGACCAAATTGAATTTTATTTAACGAATGGTTTTACTATTGTTTTAACGAGTAAAGAGATTTTAGGATTTGAAACCAAAGCCGACATTAATCGTAGTGTAAGTGTACCTGAGGTACAAAAATCCATTTATGGACCTAGTGATGCTTTTACTGAAAATATTCAGATTAATTTAGGACTTTTAAAACGTCGTATTAAATCAAGTCACTTAAAAAGTGATGATTTGAATATGGGAAGGAAAACCAATACCAAAGTACAAATTTTATATTTTGATGATATCACAGATGAATCCATTGTTAATTCTATTAAAGATAAATTAAATAAAATCGATGTAGATGGAATTATTGATGCTGGAAACATAGCCAATATTTTATCAGAAGATGAAAAAACTCCTTTTCCTACAATTTCTCAAAGTGAAAGGCCTGATGTTATTGCAACAGCACTTTTAGAAGGAAAAGTTTGTGTCATGGTAGATACGTCCCCTTTTGTCTTAATCCTTCCTTCTTTTTTTGCAGACTTTATTAATCCTGTTGTTGACAATTACAATCGTAATGTTAATGTAAACTTTTTGAAAGTTTTACGTTTTTTTAGTTTTTTTATTACCATGATGCTTCCAGGTATTTATATTTCACTTGTGAATTATAATATGGAAACAATCCCTACAAGTTTACTTGTAAATTTTGTTGGACAAAACGATGGCGTACCATTTCCTACTATTATTGAAGCCATTGTAATGGTAATTGTTTGTGAAATTTTAAGGGAAAGTGATTTAAGGTTTCCAAGTAGTTATGGAAGTGCCATTTCCATTCTTGGGGCTTTAGTATTAGGAGAAGCCGCCGTTTCTGCTGGAATTGTAAGTCCAATCATGATTATTATTATAGCATTTACCTTTATCACAAGTTTAATTTTCACAGAACTTGAAGTTATCAATGCCATACGGTATTTTAGATTCGTCTTTTTAATTCTTGCTGCTATGTATGGTCTTTATGGAATTGCACTCGCACTCATTTACTTTTTAATCCACATTACCAGTGTATCTTCAGCAGGAAAACCATATTATTATCCAATTGTTCCTTTTGATTTTACTTATATTAAAAAAACATTATTTAAAGTGAAATATGTCAATGATACCAAAAGAAGCAAAGTGCTTGCGAAGAAAAACCAAATTAAGAAAAAGGTGGGTGAATCATGAAAAAAACTATTCTTATCCTTCTTGCTCTGTTATTTTTAACAAGTGGTTGTTATGATTACACTGAATTAAACGATATGGCAATTGTTTCAGGAATTTCTGTAGACTATGAAAATGATAAATTTGAAGTAGCATATGAAATATTAAATACAATCAATCCAGAAGATAATCCAGAATCCTCAAAAGTATATGTCACACAAGGAAGCGGAAGTTCTCTTTCGGAAGCATTTTCAGACACTTCTTTAGAAATTGCGAAAGTTCCTTATCTGGCACACTTAAAAACACTAGTTATTAGTGAAGAAGTGGCTAGAAATCATGTTAAAGAAATTATCGACTTTTTAATCCGTGATAATCATATACGTAATATTTTTTACTTAGTAATTGCGAAAGATACTTCGGCATTTGCAATCATAAACAACACAGATACCAACAATCCAGTTGCGAGTACAGCCATTGCCAAATTAATTGATAGTCTTCTTTTTGCCAACAATATTGCTGCAAATTTAAATTATGAAAAATTTGTCACTAATATAATTGATCCTCGAAAAGATACTTACGCTTCCTCTATCGAAATTAAAAATGGAATCTTAAAACTTGGTCCACTTGCCATATTTAAAGAATACAAGATGCAAACCTTTTTATCGGAAGATGAATCGGCAACCTTTAATGTAATGAATGGAGATTCAAAAGAAATTCATTTTACAGTGAGTTGCCCAAATGATGAAGAAAATGATATAATTTTAACAACTTTTAATAACCCTAAATCCGAAATTAAAATAGACGAAAATAAAGTCAAAATTTCAACTGAAATAGAAACAAGAATAGTAGAAAATCATTGCAAAATGAATTTTAAAGAAATAGAGACTTACGAAAGTATTCAAAAAAAGGTAGAAGAAAAATTAAAACAAGATATGGAAGAAGTAATAAAACAATCCATAAAATATGATAGTGATATTTTAAAAATCAAACAAATTTATTACCAAAAGAATAAAAAAGATGTTGATTTTAAATTATTAAGTTATGAATACGAAGCAAAAGCAATTATAAATAGAAATGGTTTAGTATTTGAGGTGGAACAATGACAAGCAAATTAGAAAATTTTTCAGTTCATTATTTTTTAACACGTTCACTATTTTTAGGAATTGGTTTTTCTCTTATCACTGGACTTTCCAAACAAGATAGCATTTTAGCCTTTTTGGTAGGAACTTTGATTGGATTATTTTTCATTTTTCTTATCAATAAAATTCAAAAATATAAGGGAGAAAAAACATTAAGTGATGTATTAAAAGAAATGAAAGGATTAGGTGTAATTTTAAGAATCATTCTTTTTATTTATGCATTTACTTTACTTTGTGAAGGTCTTACCTTTATTCAGTTATTTGCGGCTTCTTTCTTTTTGATTAAAACACCCATTTGGTTTATTTCTCTACCACTTGCTCTTCTTCTAATTAGGATTGCTAAGAAGGGCCCTACAACTACATTTCGAGTAGCAACTTGTTTACTACCCATCTCCGTTTTACTAACACTTCTTTCACTGGGGGCATTATGTGGATATGCTAGTTTAGAAAATATTTCTCCTTTGTTTGTAACACCAACATTTGATTTTATAAAATCTGTATTTTATTATACAACCTTATCCGTTTCTCCTTCCATTTTAATGTTGCTTACAAATAAAAGTAATGGTACTTGGTCTTATCTTTTTGGTAGTTTTACTTTAATTGCCAAGATGTTTTTAATTATTGCAATTGTAGGACCAATCTTAGCAAGCATTTATCGATTCCCAGAATACATTATATTGAAAGAAATTAAAATACTGGATTTTATTGAAAAAATCGAAAATATTGTGGCTTTATCTTGGATATTTGATGTTTTCGTTTATTTATCTATGTCTTCTTTAATGATGAAGGAATTGATTTTTAAAAAGGGAAAAAATATCCTACATGCTTTACTTGTTATTTTAAGTTTCTTTGTCTCTTTCTTATTTATAGGAAAATATTATACAAATGAACTTCTTATTTATTATATATTTCCTCTATTTACTGCGATAGTTTTCCTTATCACTATTCCAATTTTATTTGTTTATTTATTACATAAATACAAAAAAAATAGTTCAGAAAAAAGTTGAACTATTTTTTATTGATTAGGATGCTCTTCATTATTTACTGCTAAGGAAGAAATAATATTTTCATTGATAGCCCCTGCACTTCTTTTTGGCAAATCCACTCGCTTTGGCAAGTCAAAAGCGGCACGGCTTGGCATAATAGGCTTAGATTCTTCTACAACTTCTTCCGTTTTTGTTTCTGCTTCTTCTTTTGTTAAATAAACAGAACTAAATGGTGTAGATGCTTTTTTCAAAGAATCATCTGGTCTTGCAAAGACATCTACTTCACTTTCTTCCACTATTGGAGTAATTATCTCTTCAGGGGTTTCAAATGTAGGCTCTTCTAAAATTGTTTCTTCAATTGCATCGTATTTATTTAAAACATCATCAATGGTTTCTTCTTCACTATTCGGTATTTCATTTTCATTAATTATAGAATTTAAATTATAAATATCAGAAGTTTTAGAAAAATCTTCTTTTTCTAGTTCTTCCATAGTAGGTTGTTCTTCCATAATATAATCTGTATTTAAAACAATATTACTAGTCACAAAAGGGTCCATTTCTTCTCTTGGAGTTTCCTCATAGTAAGTAGGCTCCTCTCTTGGAGTATCCAAAATTGTTTCTTCCAATACCGGCTCCCTTTCAAAAATGGATTCTTCTTTTGGGTCCTCTAATGTGATTTTATCTTCATTTATAATTTCTTCAGTTTCTAAAGAAGAATTTTCATCTAGAGTCATTGCTTCTAAAGTATCATTTGTTATTTCTTCTTTTGATTCTATATTCTCTGTTTTTGTTCTATTTTCTAATTCTTTTTCTTTTGCAATTCTTGCTTTTTCATCTCTTTTCCCAAAAAATAAAATCACTAAAAATGCAAATGCAAGTATGGTAATTACTATAAATAGGCCTATTCCAAAATAATTATTACTATAAAGTTTATATAGGAATTCCATATTCCCACCACCTTTTATTCTATAAATAAGGATACCATATTCTATTTTACAAATCAAGTCCATTTATTATGCTATATAGAAACAAAAAAAGAAAAATTTTCCATTTTCCTTTTTCTCTTACATAAACTTATTCATTTGCTTCATCACTTGGTTTACTTGCTTTTGACTAGGTTTTCTTCCCATACTACTCATCATTGCTTCTATCATTTTTTCATTGATAGGAGGATTTTTTTGCATATATTTTTTCATTGCAAAACGAGCAGTAAAAAAACCAATGACTAAACCAACCACTAATCCAAGAAGAATTAATAAAATATCGTGTAACATAACTTTCCTCCTTATGTATTTTCTATTTTACTAAAAAATATGCCAGTTTGTAAAGTTTATACCGGTAGTTTTTCTAACCAAAAATAATCTTTGTTTTCAAAATCACATAAAAAGAGATTGCCTACAAATTTCAAATCTTCTAAAAAAGCCGGCTTAACAATTGTACTTTCTAAAAGTAAGTAATGATTTCTTACTACCAATTTGGATTCTTCTTTTTTATAAAAATTGTTGACTTGGTGAATATTTTTAAATTTCGTATAAAAATAATTTTCACGATAATTTTTAAATAGTTGAATATCAAGCGCTTTACTATTTAATTTTTCTACGAGTTTATAGAATAAATCTACTCCTCTACTAATTTCTTCTTTATCTAAATTGTAAATAAAATCTAGCATACGAAATAATGGATACGGATTATTTTTGGTTAGGATGGCATACTCTTCTTTAACTTTAAAAATATAGAATGTTCGCATTTTACTTCACCAAATTCAGTATAGAATAGATAGCTTAAAAATAATGTCGAAAAAAGTGACAAATTATGGATTTAGTAATAATCTTGCCACTTTCATTTTTAAATTTTCATAGTCAAAGCCACATTTTTTTAAAACTTCTCCTTCTTGTCCACTATATCCAAAATCATTAAGCCCTAAAATGTATTTTTCATCACTTACAAATAAACCCCAACCAAGCTTACAAGAAGGCTCTATGACAATCGTTTTTACATTTTTAGGAAGAACGCCATCTTGATAAGTTTTGTCTTCTTTTAAGAATAGTTCCATACTTGGCATAGAGACTACTCGAATATCTAAGTTTTCACTTCTTAATTCAATTGCTATATTTAAAGCGTCTAAAACTTCTCTTCCTGTCGCTATAATAATTCCATCTAATTTTTTTTCTTCTTTTTTTACGATATAACCACCACGCAGAACCATTTTCGGATGGGTACCTGGTAGTTTTGGCATCACATTTTTACTTAACACTACACTCACTGTTTTTTTATTCTTACATATGTATTCCCAAGTTCCTAAAACTTCATTAATATCACTAGGACGGAAAGTAACCATGTTTGGAATACTTCGTAAAGTAGTTAGTTGTTCGATAGGTTCGAAGGTTGCACCATCTTCACTAGCACCTACTCCATCATGGGTAAATAAATACGTTATTGGTAAGTTCATGAAAGCACTCATCCGCATAGAACTTTTCATACTATCTGCATGAATTAATTTTGTACTTGCATACGTTTTAAGTCCACTAATAGACATACCATTTAAAATACCAGACATCGCTTCTTCTCTTGCCCCAAAGTTTATGTTTCTACCAAGCGGTTTTAAAGGAGTTTGGATGCTTGTATTACTTAAATAAGCTTTAGTAGTTGAAGCCATATCAGCACTTCCTCCTAGGATAAACTCCGATTTTCCTGCAACCATATTTAAAATTTTATGATTGGTAAGAAGTAAACTCTCACTATAAGTATCCCCTACTTTAAAATTTAAACTTTCAAAAGGAATTTGAAAATCTTTATTGGTAAGTAAACGCAAGACATTTAATAGTCTATCGTTAGCGGAAGATTTAATTTTATTAAAATAATCTACATGTTCATTGTATTTTTTCCCTACACGCTCATTGATTAAATTCTTAACATGTACAAAAGAATCCTTTCGGACTTCAAAAGGAGCAATCGTAATATTTAATTTTCTTTTAATTGCAAAGATATCATCATCACTTAAAGGCCCTTCAAAAGAAACATTATTATTTTCATTTCGACTACCACTACCAAGAATGGTATTAAAAATAATAATCGATGGTTTTTTACTTTTTTTAGCAGTGGTGATGGCTTTATCAATATTTTTTAAATTTTCGGTATCTTTTACTTCACTCGCAAAAAATCCCATCGCTTCAAAACGTGCTTTTATATCTTCTATAAAGTGAGTAGAAACAGAGCCATCATTCGTGACTTTGGAAACATCGCATAAAATCATGAGTTTTTCTAGTTTTTGCGCTCCTGCAAAAGAAGCAGCTTCATAAGATACGCCTTTCATTAAATCAATATCACTACAATAGACATACGTACGATAATCAATTAAGGTTTGGGATTCGTCTTCACTTATTAATATGTTTTCAATATATCTTTCTGCCAAAGCCATTCCAACGGCATTGGCAATACCCATTCCAGGAGTTCCTACTGAGATGTCGACGCCTGGTGTTATTTCATATTCAGGACTCCCTGGCAATTTTGAATCTATACTTCTATATTGTTTTAAATCGTCTTTTGTTATATTAAATCCGCACATATGTAAAGTAGCATAAAGAAGTGCAGAGGCATGCGAAGAAGATAAAACAAAACGATCTCGGTTTAACCAATCGGGATTCCCTGGATTTATATGCATATGTCTTGCATAAAGCGTATATAAAATAGGTGCTCCGGATAAAACAATTCCTGGATATCCACTTTTCGCTTGGCTTATCATATCAAGTGCAAGTGCTTTTATTTCTGCTATGGCATTATTATCGTTTGTGTTCATAAATCTCCCTACCTATTCTTTAGATAAGTATAACAAAAAATGGAAAAGATTAAAACCATTTTGCTACTTTTCCATTTAAAACTTGCTCTTTTTCTTGTAAGGCATCAAATAAATTAATATTTAAACTATTACAAATCGATATTAAAACGAGGAATATATCGGCGATTTTGAGGGTTGTATTTTGGTAATCTTGGTCCTTTAAAGAAGTTCTTACTTCTTTCCCTAGTTCTATAACATTAAAAAATAAACGAAACATTTCACTAGAAATATCTTGCTTATCAAAAGTATCTACATTCACATTTTCTTCTACATACTTTTGAATTAAATCCAAACTATCTTCACGAGAAATAGAAAATAATAATTGTTTTTTACTGATGTCCATCTTTAATCACCTAATGCTACTACATAGTAGTCCCTTTCTTCTGTAATTTCTAAATCCTCTAGATATTTAAATCTTGCATTTAAAACAAAAACGCCCAAGATAATCACCGAGTAGAGCATAATGGCTCCACAATATTTTGTCATAAATTTTTTCATATACATTCCTTCTTTCTGTATTCAGAATAACACGTATGTTTGTTCGTGTCAATAAGTTTTGTGAACATTTGTTTGACTTTTTACACTCGATGTGTTAACATGATATTGGAGGTTAAGAATTTAATGAAAGAATTAACTGCAAAACAAACCGAAGTTTTAAATTTTATTAAAAAATATACAGCTATGCATGGGTATCCCCCTGCTATACGTGAGATATGTCAAGGTTTAGGTTTATCTAGTCCTGCTACTGTGCATGCCCATATTAAAAACTTAGAAAATGCTGGTGTGATTAAAACAAGCAATAATAAGTTTAGAACGATTGAAATCTTAGTAGAAAATGAATACATAGAAAAAGAAGAAGATGTGATTAAAGTTCCCCTACTTGGAAAAATTACGGCAGGAAGTCCAATTGAAGCTATTGAGCAACCCAATGAGTTTTTTAATATTCCCGCTTCTTTAGTGCCAAGAAAAGAAACGGTATTTGCCCTTCATGTGAGTGGTGAATCTATGATTAATAAAGGAATATTTGATGGAGATTATGTCATTGTTCAAAAACAAAAAGTAGCAAGAAATGGGGATGTTGTTGTTGCTATGACAGAGGATAACGAAGTCACTTTAAAAACATTTTATAAAGAAAAAGATTACATACGCTTGCAACCTGAAAATGATACTATGGAACCAATTATTTTACCTAATTGTACAATTTTAGGAAAAGCAATTGGTTTATATAGACAATTTTAATCAATTCTAGAAATGGAATTGATTATTTTATTGCAATTAAAAAATTTTTTAGTATAATATTTGTTCATTAGGGGGTGTACTAATATCATGGTTTCTTTAGAAGATAAATTTTTTCATGCCATTGTTCCTTCAGAAGATTTATTATTGGTACAAATAATAGAAGAAGAAAGAAAAATCTTATATCGTATTTTAGAGACGAATAAAATTATGTGTAGAAATTCTATTCTTCAAAAATATTATGAAGACGTATCTTTTTCGAGAAGGAATTATAATGGTGATACACGAGTGTCTCTTGCTAAACATATTTCCAAGCATAATAAAGAAGACGAGGATGAATATTATGTGATTAATAAGAAAACAGAAAACGCATGGCAAATGTATCCTTTTAGTCACGTGGCACTTGTATTAAGTAGTGAATTGCTTATGGAAAATGAAAAATATTTATATGGGCCAAGAATTCCTTTTGAAGTACAAGTAGAAGGAGATATTTCTTTGAAATATTTAGAAGCTGTTTCGTTTCCTGTTGTAAAAGGACTACTTCCATTTTTTGAAGAAACAAAATATCCTCTTTCAACTTATTTACAAGCATTAAAAACATTTGGAATAAGCGATTTTCAAAAACTTGAAATGATACTTGATGTTTTATTTCGTAAAGAAATTTCTGTTCCATTAGTTAATATTTCTACGGGAAACGAATATCATGACAATATTGAATATCGCAGGTTAATTCGAAATTTAAAAAAATAAAATAACAACAAAAATATTTTAAAAAAACTTCTATTTTTTTAGAAGTTTTTTTATTCTTATCTAAACAACATAATGCTTAGGAATGCTAAGTAAATTACTAATACAATATAGCCATTTAATTGGTCTGCTTTACTTGACTTTCCTGTAATACCAACTGCCATGGTTGTTAAATATCCACCAATTAGTCCGCCAATATGAGCAGCATTATCTATTCCTGGTAACATGAAACCTAAAAATAAGTTCATTAATATCAAAGGAACAATTTGCGCACGTAATACATTTCCTAAATACAAACGATAATGATAACCAAAGTATAACATACTGCCAAGAAGACCAAATATCGCTCCACTTGCTCCTACAGAGATACTTGTGGAAAACAAAGAAGACATGAGACTTCCACTAATAGCACTTACCAAATAAATGGTTAAAAATTTCTTTTTTCCAATAAAGTTTTCGAGTTGCATTCCAATTACACATAAAGAATAAATATTGACAAGTAAATGTATAAGACCCGCATGTAAGAATGTTCCGGAAAGTAATCGCCATATTTGACCATTTTGAATTGCCGGTCCACTCACAGCTCCAAGTTTATATAAAGTATAAGCATCCAAATTTCCTTTGCCTATCATAAAACTCACAAAAAATAAAAATACACATAAAGCCATTAAAAGATAAGTAATAATAATTTTCTTTGGTTTAAATGTTGCTTCGTAAATACGATTATTTTTTTCAGTTTTGGCATTAATATCTTCTGTTACATTAATAATTAAATCTAAACCCTTAGTATCTTTTAATAATTTATTTTCAATACCAGGGAAAAATTTTTCCATTTTGCTTGTTTCTTCCATACTTACATCTTTTACAATAACAGATTTAATATGTTTATCGTCTTCTAGTTTTACTTCTTCATTTACATCTAAAAATATATTAAATGTATTCATAGAAAAAGATACGGTTTTTTTCTTAATTTGACGCATAACATTGTGAATTTTAAACAAATCTGTTTTAAATTGTTCTTCATTATGAATATAATTGGAATTAATACGAACAATTTTATACTTGGCTTCACTATTTTCTAACCATACTTCATCTTTTACACCATTTACAATAATCGGCGTATAGTTTTCTTCGGTGATAAAATAATGCACCAAACGCATCACAATTTCATCTTTTTTGGTAATCGTAATTGTATTCATAGATTGCATCTCCTTTTAGTACTATTATTTTAGTATATTTCATATTTTTAGTAAAGAGGTGATTTATGCTAAATTTTTATTTAACTATTGGTTTTATGTTTACACACCTTTTTCTTTTATTTCCAATAAAAAGAATTATTTTAGAAGATAAAATAGACAATGATTTTTTGTTTATCTATATAAGTAATCTTATTTTACTTCTTGCCTTATGTTACTACTTTATTATTTCTAGTGTTTTGTTTTTTTCTTTTTTTATTTCTCTATTCTTGATGGTATTTTCTTATTTACTTATTTATCATATCAAAAATCTTCTTGGTAAATACCACCCTTTTAGTCTTCCCTACTTTTTCTTAAGTGTTTATACTTTTGCTAATATATTACAATTATGCCTATTCTAATTCGTTTAAATAGGTTTTAAAAAAGTCTGGAAGTTCACTTTCAAAATGCATTTGTTCTTTGGTAATTGGATGAACAAAATCAATCGTTTTGGAATGTAGGAACTGCCCTACTTCTTTTATGATTTGATGCCCATAGACAGGATCGTTGAAGACAGGATAGCCAATGTATTTCATATGGACTCTTATTTGATGTGTTCTTCCTGTTTCTAAATTTAAATGTACTAATGTATTGTTTTTGTATCGTTTTACTACTTTCAAATAGGTAATTGCATTCTTAGAGTTTGTAGCTGTTACCGTCATTTTCTTACGATTGCTTTCATCTCTTCCTATTGGAGCATCAATTTTGGCTTCGTTATGGGGTAATACACCACTTAAAAGTGCAATATATTCTCTTTTTACAGCATGAACTTTAAAATCATCTGCTAAGATTTCATGGGCCTTATTAGATTTAGCAACAAGCATAAGTCCCGAAGTATCTTTATCTAAACGATGGACAATTCCCGGACGATTTTCTCCATTTAGATTACTTAAATTTTGAGTATAATACATAAGTCCATTTGCAAGCGTATTTTCGTAATTCCCACTTCCCGGATGAACAATAACACCGGTTGGTTTGTTAATTACCATAATATCTTCATCTTCATAAACAATATTTAAATCCATTTTGGTTGGAACAACATCGCTTTTGCTTTCATACTCACTTACAATTTCAATGGTATCTCCCCTATTTACTAAGAAACTCGGTTTTACTATAGTTCCATTGACTAGAATATCTCCTGAATTTAACATTTTCCCAATAATACTACGTGAATACTCTGTGATTTCACTTAAGTACTTATCTACACGAACTTTATCAATATCTACTTTAAACTTCTGCATGCTTGTCTTCTCCTTTTATAATGGCAATAATTAGAAGAAATACACCAATTACAATAAAAGTATCTGATAGGTTAAATATGGGATAGTGATAAGAAAAAAGTTTAAAAGATAAAAAATCTCTTACATATCCTAAAAACACTCGATCAATTAAATTTCCTACTATTCCTCCCAGTATAAGACCAAAAGCAATATTGTTTCTGCTATTTTGTTTAAAATTATACATAAAACGATAAATAATAAAAATAGCAACCAAAGAAATAATGATTAAAAAATCAACTTTATTATTTAAAATACTCCACGCTGCTCCATAATTTTCAATAAAATGAAGAGAGAAAAAATTTTTAATTAAGACAATTCTTTCATCTAAAGTAAAAAAGATACCAATTAATATTTTGGTAATTTGATCAAGGAGTAAAGAAACAACTGCAACGATAAATATTTTTCGGTTCATAATTTTTCTTCTTTCCTTATGTATTATAGCAAACAATTTTCTTATATTTCAACTAATATAACATCTTCTCCTATTTTTTTTATTTGGTTCATGGCAACATTTACTTCTCCACTATTACCAAAAAACTTAAAAAAACGTTTGGGCTCAACAACAAAGTGACTAACATTCCCTGCCTCCGTTAGTTCAATATCTACAATTCTTCCGAGTTTTCGTCCATCTATTAAACTTACCACATCTTTTATTTGTAAATCTGAAACACGCATAAATACCACCTTTATAAAAGGTATGATACTTTTTGTCTAAAAAGAACGTATTTTTTCATTTTCTAAACGATAGGTTAAAGGAATAATGTTATCACTCCCTACAAAATTTGCTATAAATTTGTTTTGTTTTTTGGAAATAATAATCCCAATCGTTTTATTATGAAATGGTTCTTTTATTTGTTCATCTATTAATTTCATATAGAATTTTACTTGAGATTTATCTTCTTTCTTTGATTCTCGCAGTTTTAGTTCCCCAACAACATAACAATTTAGTTTCACATTAAATAACAAAATATCAATATAGTAGTTTAAAGTTAAATAAACAAAAAAAGAGCCAAAATTTATAAAATACGTTTTAGTTCTTTTATATTTTGAATCGTTTTATCTGCATATTTGCTATTTTCTTCCGAAAATAAAATGGTATGAAATCCTAGTTCTTTTGGAATTTTGCAATCAAGTTCTAGATTATCACCTATAATTACACAATTGGAAGGTTCATGACTCCCACATGCCAAAAAGTATGCTTCTTTACATGGTTTAATAATTGTTTCTCCGTAATATTCTTTAAAATATTTGTTAATTTTCATTGTCTCTAAACGATTTCTTTGTGATTCTTCAAAATAATTTGATAATAATACTAGCTCATACTTTTCATTTAAATAAGCAATGGTTTCTTGTTCATCAACAAAAGAGATTGGAACAACTTCTTTTAAATTTTTAAAGAAAGATTTTAAGAAATTTTCTTCTAGCGTTGCGTTTAAATTTTTACTAAAAAAATGTAAATACTTTTCTTTTGTATAACTTGTATAATTTTCTTCATAAGTGCCAATAGATTTTAAAAAGTTTTCTAAATTTTCTTCCGAATAAATATGATATTCTTCTAAAGTCTTGATTATAGCATCAACAAAATTTACATTACGAATAAGTGTTCCATCTATATCAAAAATAATTCTTTTTATCATTTCTATTTTGTTCCTGTTGAACCAAATCCTCCGCTACCACGTTCTGAATTTTCTAAATCATTAACCTCTACAAAATCTGCCTTCAAATAAGGGGTAATAATAAGTTGTGCAATTCTTTCTTGTGGTTCAATTGTTTGTTCTTCATTACTATGATTGTGAAGGGCTACCATGACTTCTCCACGATAATCGGAATCTACTACACCTACTTTATTAGCAGGAGCTAAATGTCTTTTACTTGCAAGACCACTTCTAGCATAAATAAGCCCAGCATAACCTTCAGGTATTGCAAAAGATAAGCCTGTCGGTACTAATTTCGTTTCGTGAGGTGCAAACATCATATTCTCTTCTATACAAGCGTAAAGGTCTGCTCCTGCCGCATTTTCTGTTCCATACGTTGGAATTTTTGCTAAATTGTTTACTTTTTTAATTTCTACTTTTTCTACTTTCATTTTTTCTACTCCTATCTAAGTTTATTATACTAAAAAAACATCTATTTGATAAGACGTTTTACATTTTGAATAGCATTTTTTTCAATTCTAGATACTTGGGCTTGGGAAATTCCTAGTGATTCTGCTATTTCCATCTGTGTTTTTCCAATAATAAAACGGGAGACTAAAACATTTCTTTCTCTTTCTTTTATTTTGTTAATAGCTCGTCTTAAGGAAATTAACATATCTTGGTCTTTACTCGATTCTTTCTTGTCCGCAATTTGGTCAAGCAAGTAGATGGTATCTCCTCCATCGTTATAAATAGGTTCGAAAATACTCATAGGTTCCTTTAGGGCATCTAAAGCAAAATTAATCTGGTATTCTTCTATTTCTAGTTCATTTGCAATCTCTTTATTGGTAGGTTCCGTTCCATGCGTTTTTAAATACTCTTCTTTAAATTTAATAATTGCATAGGCTTGATCTTTGATACTACGACTTACTCTTATGGGGGTATTATCTCTAATATAGCGTTTAATTTCTCCAATAATTAAAGGGCAAGCATAGGTAGAGAGTTTTAAATCATAAGATAAATCGAAATTATCAATGGCTTTTATTAAACCAATCACCCCTACTTGAAATAAATCGTCCATGTTGTATTTTTCTTTGTTAAAACGTTTTAAAATACTTAATACAAGTTTAAGATTACCATTAATCAGTTCTTCTTTGGCGCTTTCATCACCACTTTGGTATTTCTTAAATAATTCTTTCATTTCTTTTGATTTTAATACTTTAATATCGTTTGTATTTAATCCCGTAATGTCTACTTTGTATTTGCTCATATAAAAACTCCTTTCATAGTTGTTTTGCTATAAAAAGAGTTTTTTTATTCATAATTTGTTTTTTTCGTTATTGATAATATATTCTAAAAAACATTTACAGCCTTCTTCTATGTCTTTGTAAGCCGTATCAAAATCCCTTGTATACCAAGGGTCTTCAATGTCTTTTGGATTGCTTGCAAAATCCATTAAACGATATATTTTTTCTTCGCTATTTTGGTTGACTATTCTTTTTATGTCTCTTATGTTCCAAGAATCCATCGCTAGAATATAGTCATAATAGAAACCATCTTCTTGCTTTAATTTTCTTGCTCTTTTCTCTTCACAAGAAATACCATGTTTCCTTAATTTATCTTTTGCTAAATAATAGACAGGATTTCCAATCTCTTCACTGCTCGTAGCACATGATGCAATTTCAAAACTATTTTCTATTCCTTCTTTTTTTACTAAATCTTTTAAAATAAACTCTCCCATTGGAGAACGACAAATATTTCCTAAGCATACAAATAATACTTTTATCATTTTAAACTTCATTCCTTTTTTTCTATAAAAATTTATTTTATTGAATTTTTTATTTCATCATAAATTTTTTCTATTTTCTTTAATTCATTAAATTGTTCTTCCACTGCATTGCGCTGTATCATACTTTTTTTAATAGTATCTATTCTTGCTTTATAGCGAAGGCAAGCTTGTGTATTGCTTTCTTCCCTCATTTTTCGTAATATATCTAAATAATTTTCTCCAACAGAAATCGCTTTAAATTGACTCCCACTTGATACAATGTAATTTACTTTTACTCCAAGAGATAAGCAAGTTGAAATAAAGTATGGTAATAAGGCATAGCACTTATTATGTGCTTCAATATTAGATAATTTGGCAATACTAATTTTTAATATTTCTTTTTCATATCTTTCTCTTGTTGCAAGTAAACTTTCTAAATTTCCGCTTACAACTATATTAACAACAATATCATAATTATTCGGTATTGTTTTTATCACTTCTATCAAACTATAATCCGTTGGAGCTTTTTCTCTTAAAACAGAATAACCATTTTGGATAGCATACAGAAATAGTTCATCGCCCCATAAATGTGCATCAAAATTTGTAAATTTTGCATAATCTGTTGGATATTTACTCATTATTTCTTTAGAATATTTATGAAAAGAACGATATTTATCCGAGTTTATCATAATATACTTAGATAGATTCGTATTTTTTATATAAGTTGTTTTTCCACAACCAGGTTGTCCAATCACAAATAAAATAGATGGTTTTTCTTCTACAATTTTATTTGCAAATAAGTCTTTTTTTAATAATTCTAAAACTCTCTTATGTTCCTCTTTAGGTAATTTATAATTTTCAATTGAATTTTGATTTTCCAACTTTCTAACCTCCAAAATTCCCTTTTACTATATAATAAAACCGCCAAAAATAGAGCCGCAAGGGCTCCAACCTTTCGAAACCGTAGCGAGGCTACGAATAAAGAAACATATACTAGATTCTAGTATTATTCCTATAAGGCACACTAATTCGTAAGCCTTATATCTGTATCATACACAATTTTGTATAGACATGCAACCACTTTCACATAATTCAAAAGTTTTGTCTTGTTTTGCCGAAACGATTGCAATCTTATCATTAAACTTTATAATACAAATCCGTGTTACCAAAGAGTGGCGCCTTACTACTTTATTTCTACAAGTACAAACAACTTAGATTTTTATCTTCAGGGGGTTTTGAAAGTAGAAGGAGGCAGTTTATGACAAAAGAATTTTTGCGATTATTAATCCTATTTCTTTTCATCATAGTTTTTATGTTAATCGTTGTAATACTTCGATTGATATAAAAACAAGACGCTAACCAAACATCTTAGATTTTACTTGATATTCGGTATAGCGTCATACACAATAATTGTAAGGCGTTATCTATTCGGTAACACTTACTAGTTCAATTATATGCAATTCCTCTTTAAATTTCAATCGCTTTTTCTTATGTTTTTAATAAACTTTTTAAATTCTTAATCACTTTCTTTTCAATTCTAGAAATATAAGATTGACTTATTCCAAGCATTTCTGCTACTTCTTTTTGTGTATATTCTTCTGTATTGTTAAGACCATATCTTAAGACCATAATTTGTTTGTCTCTAGGTTCTAGTTTATTGATTTCGTCTGCAAGCATTTTTTTATCCATTGAGTTTTCAAACTCTTTAATCACTACATCTTCGTCTGTTCCTAAAATATCTTCTAAATGTAATTCATTTCCTTCTGAATCATAATTTAAGGCATCTTCAAAAGAGATTTCTGTTTTTCTTCTTTTGTTTTTACGAAGAAACATTAATATTTCATTAGCAATACAACGGGATGCATACGTAGCAAGTTTGATATTTTTATCAATCTTATAAGTATTAATTCCTTTTATAAGTCCAATAGAACCAATACTGACTAAATCCTCTATGTCATAGCCGGCACTTTCGTACTTTTTAGCAAGGAATACCACCAAACGCAAATTATGTTCAATTAGAATATCACGAGCAGTCTCATCCCCTTCTTTCAAACGAATGAGCATTGCTAGTTCTTCTTCTTTACTAAGTGGTGGTGGTAATTTATCCGTACTTCCCACAAAGAAACATTCTACATACTTCGTTTTTAACCACAACAATAATTTTTTTATCATTTCAAATCCTCCAATACTTTATTATTTAAAATACATTCTACTCCTTCTAAAGAAAATTTTTTGTCGCTTATTCCGATTAAATAATTTTTATATTTTTTATTATCAATACTCACATATTCCGGTTTAAAACATTTTAATAAATTGTTATTTCCTAAACTATGAAATGGAACATAATATATCTTTTGGTTCTTATCCTTTACAATCCCTTTTTGAAGTAAAAGAATGGGTTTATTTGTTATAGGATCTATTAACTTATTTCCTGTGTCCAAAAATCCCTTTATTGTTAGTTTCTCTTTATTTTTTAAACCAATTTCCACATCATAAATAAGATTATAAGTGGTTTTAAACTGCTTAGCTTGTCTATAATAAATATATAAAATAATGGGAGAGATTATGATAAAAAAAAGAATATTGATACTAATCCCTTTATGGATAAATATAAGACCAACATGTGTATAAGAAAACTCTAAATTTAAGTAATACAAGAATCCCCCTAAAACAACACTAATCATATAGAAATACCCTAGATTATTTAACGTATATTTTAAATTTTTATATTGAAAAGTACTAATCATCATTAATATAGCTATTAAGAGTTTAAAGCAAAATAGTAAAATAGAATTTACATTATAAAATAAAAAGAAAATAGAACTACTTCCAATGAAAGTTCCATATAAAAGTCTTTTGATAGATGTATTTCTTTTTAAGGTAACACTTGTTGTCATAAGCAAAAGAAAGTCTAAATAAAAGTTAAGGAAAAAGATTAAATCTACATAGACTTTCATAGTATCACCAAAAAAAGTATATAAAAAAACGACACTAGATTATGTCGTTTTTTGGCTATTACTTAAAATCCATCGTGGTTTCTTAAGAATGGTGGGATATCATATTCGGAATCCATATCATCTGTATATCTGCTTTGTCTTTTTTGTTCACGATTTGTATACCCTGAATCTTCGTCGTTTGGAACAGGTTCTTTTTTTGCACCATCAAATCCTGTTGCAATAACAGTTACAATCACTTCGTCTGTTAGGTTTGCATTTGGAATCGCACCAAAGATAATATTGATATCGTTATTGGCAGCAGAACGAACCGTTTCTACCGCATCTTCAATTTCGAAAAGCGTTAAAGATTCTCCGCCGGTAATATTGATAATCGCATCGGTTGCTCCTTCAATCGTCGTTTCTAATAATGCACTCGATACAGCTTGCTCAGCAGCATCAATTGCCCGATTTTCGCCAACTCCCATACCAATACCAATTAAAGCAGTCCCTGAGTTTTCCATAACGGTTTTTACATCTGCAAAATCTAGGTTGATAATTCCGGTTACTGCAATTAAATCAGAAATAGATTGAACACCTCTATGTAAAACATTATCTACTTCTTTAAAGGCATCTTGGAAAGATGTTGTTTTATCAATAATATCTCGTAAACGATCATTTGGAATGATAATTAATGTATCGACATGTTTTCTTAATTCTTCTACACCAACTAAAGCATGTTCCATTCTTCGCTTTCCTTCAAAACGGAAAGGTTTTGTTACAATTCCAACAGTTAAAGCTCCTAAATCTTGGGCAATTTCAGCAATAACAGGAGCTGCACCTGTACCAGTTCCTCCACCAAGACCACATGCAATAAAGACCATATCTGCACCACGAATCGCTTCTTCAATTTCCGCTTTACTTTCTAATGCTGCTTCACGTCCTACTTCCGGGTTAGAACCTGCACCACGTCCACCGGTAATGTTTTCACCAATTTGAATCTTATGTTCCGCTTTTGATGCATCTAGCACTTGTTTGTCGGTATTGACAACGTAGAACTCTACACCTTGTACGCCTTCCTCAATCATTCGGTTTACTGCGTTACAACCGCCACCACCTGCACCAAATACTTTAATTTTGGCAATTGGATTTATTTTAAGTCCATTACTAATTCCTTCCATAGTACACTCTCCTTAATTATCAAAAAAATATCCAAATAATTTTCCTAACACCGAATTATCCGATATATTTATTTTTCTGTGTTTTCCACTTAATTCTTCTAACTCTTCTAAAGAAAAAATCGAAAAATCTTTTCCTCGTAATCTTAATTTACTATCATAATTCTTAATAATACCTAAGCAAGAGGAATACTTATTGTTTCGTACTCCTATTTCATGCATACGCGCAAGTTTAGCACTTCTTCCAAAAACACTTTCCAGTGTCAGTAGAAAATCATCCATCTCACTTACGCCGCCCGATACTATTATATAATGAATTTCTTTTTTTGTTAAGTAATTAATTTGTTTTTTTGCAATATTCAGTATTTCTTCAAGTCGACTCATTATAATTTCACTTAACTCATATTGGTTAATGACAATTTCTTCTCCTAACCTATTTGTAACAGAAATGGTGCTACTTGCTTGCGCCATACGTTTGTGAGCAAGTCCAAGATTTTCTTTTAAATTTTTAGCATCACTTTTCGTTACCTTATATATAAATGATATATCATTATCGATATTTTGTCCACCAATTTCGATTACGGATGTATTCGTTAGCACTCCTTTATTAAATATAGAAACCGTTGTACTCGCATCTCCAATGTTGATAAAAGCTCCAATTCCACTATCTATTTTTTCATTTTTAAGTGCATAATAGTCACCAATAGAAGATAATGTTGTATCAATCACTTCTACTTCTAACTTCTGAAAACAATCAAGTATGGGAGTAATATTTTCTTTTGGAACTAATGTTATCACTGTTTTCACATGTAACTTTTTTGCAAGCATATTTAAAGGATTTTTAACCGGTTCATTTTCGTTCAATTTAAATCCAGCAGGGACAATATCTACAATTTCATAATTTTCGGGGATCCGATTATAAATAGAAGCTTGCATGGCTCTTACGATATCAATCCCCCTTACTACTTTATCTTCACTTGTAATCGTCGTACTTCCTTCACTTATCATAAATTCCGCTTGAAAACTTGGAACCGTTATGACTACTTTTCGTATCTTTAACCCTAAAATGTCTTCTGCTTTTTTAATCGTTTCTTTGAGAGTAGGAGTAAGCGCTTCTTTGTTTACAACCAAACCATTTTTGATTCCTTTGGATTCTGTTTCAGAAACGGCTAAAATATTTGTTTTATTTTTGATAATTTCTGCCACAATCATTTTAATTGTATTAGAACCAATATCGATTCCTGCAATGATTTTTCTCATACGTATGACTCCTATTTTATTTCTAGTATTATTATAAAAGAATTATCCTAAAAACTCAAGTTATTTACAGAAAAAAAGAATAGACTTTCCTATTCTCTTTAAAACAATTTCAATATATCTTGGAACGTAATGTAAATCATTAAAATCATTAATAAAATAAATCCAATGGTATGAAATGCATTTTCTATTTTTGCGTTTACCGGTCCTCTTTTAATCTTTTCAATTACCATAAATAAAACTCTTCCACCATCAAATGCAGGGAATGGGAGTATATTGATAAATCCTACATTAATACTTAAAAAAGCAATAATATATACAATTTGCGATAGTCCAACACTAATAGAATCTCCAACAACTCCATAAATTCCAACAGGTCCTGATAAAGCACTTAAAGAAATTTTACCGCTAAACAAACTTGTAATCGTAAGCACCATTGAGGACATAATACTATTAAATTTTGCAAAAGCATATTTTATACTTGCTAAAAATCCGGTATGTTTTGTAGTATCAACACCAAAACCAAATTGCGTGGTTTCACTACCATCCTCATTGGTAATCTTTTTAGGAGTGACTTCATAAGTTTTCTCTTCTCCATTTGCCTTTTTTACGACAAACTCATAAGTATCATTTTCGCTTTTTCGATATAAAGCAATTTGCAATTTATCCCAAGAAGAAGTTTTAATTCCATTTAATTTTACAATTTCGTCTCCGGTTTCAATTCCCGCCATCTCCATAGCAGAGCCTTCCAAAATAGTTCCTACAATTGGTTTGGTTGTCGTCGAGCCCATAAATAGTGCCATAAAAAACAATATTACAATGGCTAGTATAAAGTTATTTACAACACCCGCTACTAAAATAATAAGCCTTTGTAACCAAGGTTTATTACACATAAATTTTTCTTTTGGTGTTTTATCATCATCTTCATAGACTTCCCCTGCCATAGAAACAAATCCACCAATTGGAAAAGCACGAATATTATAATTAATGCCATCACGTCCTTTATGAGTATGCACAATTGGACCCATACCAATCGAAAATTCATAGATGAATACTCCAAATTTTTTCGCCCAAATAAAGTGCCCAAATTCATGTACCAAAATAATAATTCCTAAAATAATAATTAAAACGATTAATGTTAATAACCACATATTTTTTTCCTCCTTACAATAATCCTATTAAAAATATATAACCAAGTACAATAAATACTAAACTATCTATCCTATCTAGTATTCCACCATGTCCAGGTATAAGTTGACTAAAATCTTTTATTTGATTTTCTCTTTTTATTTTACTAAATACCAAATCACCAAGCTGTCCTATAACAGAAAGAAGCATTGAAATAAGTAGTACTTTAGGTAGGGACAAATTCGCTATCACAAAAAGATAAAAGATAGTGGAAATTAGTACTCCTATAATAGACCCTCCAATACATCCTTCCCAAGTTTTATTTGGACTAATAATCGGACTAGATTTATGCCGCCCTATCGCTTTTCCGATAAAATACGCAAACGTATCTGTAAATATTGCAATAAAAATTAAATACACCAAAATCCATACATTCTTCATCCGAAGAAAAATTAAACTTTTACAAAATAACGCTAAAAATAAAATACTTCCAAATCCATACATTGCTTCATGTGCGGAATACGTATCTTCCTTATAAAATAAACAAGGTATGAAAAGAAGAAGAAACGTTAATGCTACAAGTCCTGGATTTATTTCTAAACTTACTAAGTAAGAAATGGGACGCCAAAATATAAGTAGTGATAACAAAATGATACTGCTAATAAACATTGTATTTGGAATTTTTTTATGATGTACGTTTAACTCCATAAGTTCTTTTAAAGCAAAAGCCCCCATTATTCCGCATGCTCCAATAAAAGGCATACCCCCAATCCAAAGAATAGGAATACTTATAGCTAAAATAAGGATGGCTCCTAATATCCGTTTTTTCATATACTAACCTCTTTCTTAAGTATAATGATGGAACAAAAAAAAGTCAATTTACATTCTTAAGTTTCGCAAAAATTAGAATTTAATTTTAACTTTTTATTGCCTATTAAAATTGTATTCGTATTCTTACATTTTAAGAGATTGTAAGTATCAAATTTATAAAGTTCTTTTTCCTCGTTCTCTTCCGGTACAATATCTCCTACCCACTTTTCAAAAGACAATTTCTTCGTTTCAAGAGCTAAAATAACATCATAAATAGTATCTTCATCGTATTTTACAAATACTTCATCTAAGCATTCACTATAATACTGATAGTCTCCCACTTTAGTTAATTCTTTTCTTTTATTTTTACAACTTTTTTCTTCAATAACGTTTATGCTGAATTCGGAAAAATTGTTCAAAGTTTCGATTTTTGCATCGTACATGATAATTTCATTATTTTCTTTTTTATAAATTCTACCGGTTACTAAAACATTGTCATAAATTTCGTAATTGCCATACAGTTTTAAATTTCCCTGATTGTTTTTGATTTTTAAAGTAACGTTTTTGTTAAAGATTAACTCTCCTCCTAAATTGTTTTCTTTTTGTTCATAAGCTTGCAAAGAAATATACTCATTTCCAAACACTTCACTTACTTTTCCTTTGATTGTTACAAATTTAGAACGATATTTATGATAGTTATTGTTTCCACTATCCAAAAAAGCATTAATTTCTTTAACTTCTAAAGGAAAGTCACATACATAACTTTTTTTATAAAGCCAATCTAATATGGTATTTCCGTTACAATCATAAACACGATACAAAAGGCTATCATAAGTAGCAAAGGTATTATCTGTTCTATTTTCATAAACAAATATAGGAACACGACCTAAAAAATAAACGCATCCATAATCTATAGCATACATAAAAATAAGTAAAAGAATGGGGACCAATACAATTTTTAAACCTTTTCTTTTTTGAAATAATAAAAGTCCAATAGTTAACAATAAAATACCGAAAAGGATAGCAACGATGCGCAATAAGTTATACACATTCAAAAAAAATGATATTAAAACAAGCAATAAGCCAATAATTTTAAAAAGAAAAGATTTTTTATTCATATTCTACTCCTATCTAATACTAGTATAACATAAATGCCCTTTTTCACACGAAAAAAGTTAACACATTTGTGTTAACTTCAGACTAATTATTTTTATCTTCCTTTTCTTCTTTCTATTAATTCTTCTTTTATAAAATCCGCACAAATTAAATAATTCAAATCAAAATCATCTGGCAAGTTTAAGCCTTCTGCACTTGGTAAGCCACTTAAATACAAAACACCATTCATTGTACTTGGTAAGACTAAACCTTCTGCACTTGTTAAACCTCTTAAAT
>CAJUKB010000001.1:37636-138866 GCA_910587325.1 uncultured Bacilli bacterium
ATTGTACTTGGTAAGACTAAACCTTCTGCACTTGTTAAACCTCTTAAATACAAATTACCATTCATTGTACTTGGTAAGACTAAACCTTCTGCACTTGGTAAGCCACTTAAATCCAAGGCACCAATCAATATCTTAAAATGACTGGGGTTTTGTTCAAATTCTTTTTGAGATAAAGCTATCTCTTTTTCATCAACTTGATATATTTTAGCATAGTCTTTTCTTTTATTTCTTCCCAATTTTATTTCTGCTATTCTCGGGTCAATTTGATACCCAAAACCTTCTATTTTTTCCTCAACTTCATAAAGGAAAGATAAATCTACTTTTGCAAATTCTTCTTTTTTTTGATACTTTTCATATAGTATTGTTAATTTTTTGGAATGTTTAATTCTTTTATTATACTTATCTCTATCAGGAAACTCTTTTAGTTTTTTTTCTAGTACGCTTTCTAAATGCGATTCCACATTTTGACCTGTTGCCACTCCTCTTATCTCGCCAATTTGTGTTTGACCATTCATACGAATAGCAATTCGTGGCACTTTTGGGTTTCCTTCATTATCATAAGTATAATAAACATAAAAATCTCCTGCGGCAATTTGCTTTTTGCATGTATCTTCCCCAGCCGTACACCAACCTGTTCCATAACCTTGCAAAGAATTATATAGAGGCAAATAATCTTTTCCTTGATTATATTTTATCCAAATACCATTTATACTTGTTTTATCAAAACTAACTTCTTTAATCCTTTCAAATAAGATTGTATATAGTTTAAAGAAATTTCCTTGACTAACTAAATTATCTATATCCGTTTTTGGTAATTGATTTTCCTCTACATATTTTTTTATGTAATCTATACATTTTGCTAACACTTCTTGATTTAACTCAATGAATGGCGCTATAGTGCTAGCATCTCTTTTTTTATAAATCCTATTTTGGTTATCGTATCCACCTATTCCAAGCATCCCTTGAAATGCCCAATACTTGGCCCATAAGGGATAAAATTTAGCATCTTCACTACTTAGATAATCAATCCATATACCTAAAGAATTTTTTTGATCTTCAATAATACTTTCTATATGCTCCTTTTTCATTTCTTGCGTCATATGAATCCCATAGGTATCAAAATATTGCTTGTCTAAAAAAGCTATATAATTTTCTTTTATTTTTTCTTCCTTAATAATATATTTCTCATAATAAAAGTATTTTAATAAGTTGATATCTTTTTTTTGTTTACTTAAAAAAGCTTTTTCATGACTATTACTTAGTCTTTCTAAATATTTTTTGACAGCTTCTTCTTTATTAGAAAAATTTCCTACATGTTTTACTTGTTCACTTTGATTTAAAGTAGGATAAATTTTATTTAGAAAATCCTCCCCTGATTGGTACTTTTTCATTGAGACTCACCTATATTAAAAATAACATTTTCTTTAAATTATTAAAAGAAAATACGAAAAAAGTTAACACTTTTGTGTTAACTTAATACTAATTATTTTTTTAATTAGTTGATAGCATCTTTTAATTTGCTTCCTGCTTTAAATGATGCAACAGTCTTAGCAGGGATTTTAATAGCTTCTTTTGTTAATGGATTGATACCATTACGTGCTTCTCTTTTTTTAGCACTGAAAGTTCCAAATCCTACAAAAGTAACTTTTCCTTCTTTTTTTAATCCTTCTGTGATGGCATCAAATGCAGCATCTAATGCACGACCAGCAGCAGCTTTTGAAATTTCAGCTTGTTCAGCAATTCTTTCAATTACGTCATTTTTTGACATGTTTTCTTACCTCCAATAAATTTTTTTCTAAAGGCATCATAGCCTTACATACTAAAAATAGCAAAAATAATTGTCAAAAGCAAGAAGAATTGCTTAATTTACAAATTTTTCCGTTTTTATATGACACTTATTGCACTCTTATTTGACCTTTTCTTGGCGCTTTTTATAAAGTATGCACTTTTTCCCCATCATTTATAAAACCAAAAGTAAGTGTTGCTTTGGTATTTTTATAAGAAACCTCTACCTTGATTACATAAACGTTTGCTTCTAAAACATAATACGTTACATCCTCTATAAATTTCCCGTCATATACAATAGTGTATTCTTCAAAAGGCCTAGAATACCAAGAGTTTTCTGCAATTAAATAAGAACGGGTTAGATAATCACTATTTATTCCATATTGATATTTTGAATCATAGTCATATTTTAAAATTTGCATTCTCGTATAAGAAGTATCCTGATTTTCATATTTATTTTCAATTTCCTTTACACAAGAAGTTTTGATTCTTTTATTGTTATTCGGTATAAAACACGTATAGGATTTCAAACTTAAAATATAAGGTTCTTCTTGAATAGTACTCGTATTTTGAAGAGCAAAATTTCCGCTATTTCCATTTGGAATTACGATAAAATTTGGAATAAGGGTTGTAGCATGAATTTCTTCACTTACACCTAATTTATGATTATTAATACGAACATCATAATAACGTAAATCTTTTTTTGAAATATAGATAAACGTGAATGGATTGTTAAATATAATAAAAATAACTAACAAAGCTATAAGAAAAATAAGTGTTATTTTGATAATTCTTTTTCTTTTTATATGCTTCATTGACTGAAACGAAGTATTCAGATATTCTTTTAAAGCTTGTTTTTGCTCTTCTTCACTCCCCATGTTTACACCTCTACTTTGTCTAATCATAACATAATCTCCATCAAAAAAGAAATTCTTTTTGGTAATGATACATTTTCCTATAAAAGAATTTCTAAGTATAAAATAGGTTTTTATTTTTTATAAATATAAAGATTCTAAAATTTGAATCGTTTCTTCATCTGCTTCTTGTTTCGTTTTATTTATACTAAATCTTAAATATAAATTATAATGAACTCCATAATAGTCAAGAAGAATATATCTAGTTTGAATAGTCTCTAAATTACTTGAAATATAAGCCTTCGTTTTTAAAGCCTCTATATAATACTCTGTATCTTCATGTGTTCCTTGTACTGAAAATTGATTTGTCTTTCTTTTGTCTGCATATTTTGTAATAAAAGATATAGTAAGACTAAAATTATCATCCTCTAATTTTCTGTATTCTAATAAATTATAGTTGTCTATAGAAAAAGATACCTCCGAAATATTATTTCTTTTTTTTCTCACATATAAAGGATACAAATTTTCTAATCCAAAATAATCACTTTTTAAAAAAGGAATACCAAATATTGTTTCCAATTCGTCATAAGTGTAAAAGGGATTATTTCTATAATCGTATTGCATTTCTGAAATATTGGCATTGTAATTCACCTCTGCTACTGCACTTGAATTAAACTCTGTTTTTTTCTTCTCTTTATTTTGGACTTTTGTCATGGAATTAAACATAATTTTAATTTCTTCAGCATAAACGGTTCCCAATGTTCCAATAAGGATAACGAAAGCGCTAATGGTTGTAATGAATACTGGCTTAAAATATTGTCTTTTCTTTTGTTTTTGTTTATTTAAAACACTATTATAAATTTCTTCTTTTCTCTCTTCAGGTAATTTTATTTTATTCATTGCCTTTTTATATGTCTCTTTTTTCATATAATACCACTCTCCATTTCCATTTTTAACTTTTCTTTTCCTCTTTTTAGCCTTTGTTTTATATTGGACTCCGTTGTCTTTAAAATATCCGCTATTTCTTTTATTTTGTAGCCTTCAAAATAATATAGGTAAATTGTAATTCGATATTTTTTAGGAATTTTTTTTAAATCATAGAATAACGTATTCTCTTCTTCTTTTATTCCAAAGAGTTCAAAATCTTCTTGAAAAGCATTTTTCCTTTTCCATGCCGATAATAAATAATTTTTAGAATCGTTAATCGTTACACGAAATAACCATTTTTTTACGACTTTATTTGTCTCGTTAAATTGATTTATATTTTTATACAATTTTGTAAAAGTTTGTTGCAAAATGTCTTCGGCATCACTTCTATTTAGAGTATAGCTATATGCAAGCCGAAAAACATCGTTGTAATAGTTAGAATAAATCTCTGTAAATAATGTTTCCATAAATGCACACCTTCTTTTGAAAGAATAAAGAATTTCTTTATTTTAGCATTTTTTCTTTAAACCTTTCACTATACTAACAATCTAAAATTTAAAAAAGTTACATTTATTTAAAAAAATGCAACTTTTTTTAGCTTAAATTAGATTCAATTGTTTTTTTTATTTCTTCCACACTTCCATTTAATACAAAATGATGTGACATTTCATATTCAAATTTCGTTTTACTCATGTTAGAAATAGTAATTTCTTTATAAAATTGAAGCAAATAATAATATTCTCGTTCTGTCATTTCAATCCCATTTTTATTTGTATAATATATTTTTTGATTATCATATCTATCAAAATAGTGTTTAGCTTCTTCCGGTGGTTCAATATTTATTATATTGGATTCTATTTGTTGTATTTCTTTCGCCTCTACATTTTGTAACTGACTTTCAGGAAAGAAATATATTCCTAATAATAAAATAACACTAATATTACAACAAGTTCTTTTAAATAATTTTGACATTTCTATAATTCTCCTGCCCATATAATAGTTAAATTTATACCCTTCATTGCATCAAAATAACTACTTCCTGCATTATATTTTAAAACACCACCTAAACCACTTGAAGAGAAACTATAGTTTTGAGATTGTGCTAAAGTTATACTTCTATTTGCGTGTTGATATGTTCCGTAAAAGCTCACCGTCTTTTTGCTTAAATCATATCTTACTCCATCTATTATTAACTTTTGTGATAACTTTGAAGTTACGTCATCAGGTATGTTCATAGAAACGCCTACACCTTCTAAATACTTACGAATTGTATTTTTTCCATTTTTTATATCATAAGATATCGTCTTGCTTGTATTGCCAACATTATAGTATTGATATGCTTCTCCTGCATCGAGCCTAAAGTTCTCGAATCTCATAGCAATTACATCATATGATTTTACTGTAGGTATTTTTTTCCACTCATTTACCAATGTCATTCTAACATTGTTCTTGGAAGAATATTCTTGCATATAAAGCTTTTTATAAGTTGTTTCATGACATGCTTTTGCAGTATTACAATCATAATATAAACTTATTTCTTCATTAACTGAATTATATTCTTCTTCTGTAATTATGTTTTCCTTCACTTCTATAGGGGTTCCATTAAGATACGAAATTTCTGTTTCAATGTACTTTACTTCTTCATTTTTCAAAGTATAATTATAAGCCATTTCTTTATTAAATTTTTCTAAATCCATTATAGAAATAGTATTTTTGTCATAAAACTGGCACAAATAACCATATTGTTCTTGTGTCATTTCAATACCATTTTTGTTCACATAATAAATATTTTTAGCATTAACATTTAAGAACGCTAACCCACATATTGTTATAGTTACTAATAACATAAATCGAATTTTTTTCACTTTCTTTTTCCTTCTTTCTAATTTTTAATTTCTTCAAACACTTATACTAACACCATTCATTCCATCGTAATACTTTTTGACACCGCTATCAAATTGAACCACAGAGCCATAACCATTTGAAGATATCGTGTATTTTTGGGATTGTACTAATGTTACATTTGCTTGGGCATGTTGATAACTTCCATAAATGGTAGCATTTGCATTTGTTTTTGTATAAGTTGCTTTTAATTCTAAGGTATAACTTGTTGCCTTATCTACTAAATTCATAGAAATACCAACACCATTACTAAATACTTTTGTATTATTGGTTTGCGAAGTGTAATTTATTTTGTCCTTGTTATAAAATTGAGCACCTAAAATTTCTGATGTATTAAAATTAACATTTTCTCCACGTATAGCAATCACATCATAAGAACGATACTTTGGCATGTTCTTCCACTCTAAAGTCAATGTAACGTTATTGTTGCTTGTTGTAATAGCTAGTTTTTTATACTCTGTTATGACACTAGTACCTAAAGTCATAATTTTACTTTCATGTTCATAATCATAAGCACTAATTTCATTTGTTACGCTTTCTTTATTGGTTAAGTTGTAAATCGTTTTATAATATTTTATATTTGAATTTTCGCTAGCATAACAATTGGTATAACAAAATAACAGCATACAACTAAATAAAAGTATTAGATTTCTCAAAGCATTCCCTCCTTTCAATTTAAGGATACTTTAAACACTTGAAATTTTAAAGCAATGATTTCTTGCATTCCTTAAAAAAATGACAAAATAATTTTACATTTTCTAATTATTTGCCATTTATTCTTTCGTATTCATTCAAAATTAATTCTAAATATTTTTTATAATATTCACATTCATTGGATGTACAATTGTAATTTTTTTCATTTAAATAATATGTATTTGAAATTATATTAGTCCCAAATCTATCTACTTCTATCCAATTTTTATCTATATGATAATCCACCAAAATAGTAGTATCTTCTTCTTTTTTTGAAAACATTAAAGTGTTAATTTCTTCTTTATATTGAAAATCATTTTTTTCATACACTTCCTTTTTTTCATTGTATTTATATCCTGCTTTTAAAAGTAACTCTGAAGAAATAATATTCTCTTTTACTTCTATTGTTTGCCTTTCGTTTCCAATGGGAGAATGTTTAAAATTCAACAATTTACTTTTAAAAAGTAGTTCAAAATTTAATTTATAAGTTAACGTTTTTCTTTCTTTTCCTTGATAAAAAGAAATATCTAGAAAAATATCGTCGAAATTGTTATTTTTAAAATATTCGTTATATCCATAGTCTTCTTGAATCATTAAATTTTCTTCATAATCACATTCTAAAATTAATCTATTTTCTTTTAAATAATATAACTTTATATGATAGTTATCTATTTTTTTATTTTCTTCTAAATTGGATAGTAATGTACCAAATTGAAAATATTTTTGTACTTTAGAATCAATAAAAAGACTATTATTTAATTGAAAATCTTCAGTGTCTAAAGAAACTTTGTATACAAATATTTTATTCGAGTTAAAAATAGCAAGTAATAGAAAAAAAAGAAAGCTTAAAATAATAACAATAAACATAGTAAAGAGACCCACTTTTTTGAACGTTTTTCTTTTCTCATTGGTAATAATATTTTGAATATTTAAATTTTCTACATTGCCTACAAAGAGTTGTTCTAACTCTATTCCAAGATACTTACATAAGTCTAAAGTTAAATTAATATCAGGCAAGTATTTATCATTTTCCCAATTGCTTAATGTTTGTCTTGAAATATGCAAATGTTTAGCCAACTCTTCTTGATTTATTTTTTTCTTTTTTCTAGCCTCTTTTATTGTTTTTCCAATCGTTTTTTCTTTCATAGCAAATCTCTTTTCGTTAACCTTTATTCTAACGTATAAATTAAAAAAAGCAAGTTATTTCTAACTCGCTATAAAAAGTTTTGTAATGTTTTGTCGAAACGATTGTAATCAGATTTTTCTTCTATATAATACAAATCCGTGTTGCCAAAGAGTGGCGCCTTACTACTTTAAATTCTACAAGTACAAACATCATGATTTTTTAATCAGGGGGTTTTGGAAAGTAGGAGGTGAAGAAGTTATGAACAAAGAGCATATGCAGAGAATTGTATATATTCTTTTAGTAATTATAGTTATGTTAGTTGTTGCATTGCTTCGACTAATATAAAAAACAGACGCTAACCAAACCCGCATAATTTTACACGATGAATGGTATAGCGTCTACAAAACCATGTAAGGCGTTATCTACTTGGTAACACTTACACTTATATTGTACACAATCTTGTGATGAAATACAACTCTTTTATAGAACTATCGTAATTAAATTATTTGAACCTTTATTCACAATTTTCGTAACCGTTTGGCTTAATTTATAGCGCATATTCTCAGGCATAACAGAAAGTTTTGCTTGAATTCCTTCTTTTACTATGACATCTAAGCTTCTACCAAAGATTTCACTTTTCCAAATACTTGATGGATCGGTTTCATAGTCTTTCATAATGTAATTAATCAGTTCTTTACTTTGCATTTCTGTACCAATAATCGGTTCAAAGGTAGATTCTACATTCACTTTCATTAAATGAATACTTGAGGCCACTGCTTTTAGTTTAATTCCATAACGAGAACCTTGTTTAATAATTTCTGGAGTGGATAACGTCATATCTTTTAAACTTGGGTAAACAATTCCATATCCGGTACTTTTGGTCATTTTTAAAGCATCTTTAATGCCATCAAGTTCTTCTTTTCCTTCTTTATACGTGGTAAATATTTTTAAAAGTCCGGCTTTGGTTGTGACCATATCTCCCATTAAGTCTTTTAAAACTTCATTATATAATGCATCACTACTTTCTAAAGTAATCGTAACATTTCCATTAGAAGTATCGACATTGCTAATATAACTTTTTGAAATAATCTCAGAGTCTTGGAACATACCTAGGATATTATCTACATCACGAATTTTATTAACAGAAACAACACTTTCTTTGATTTTATCTAAATAATGTTTCTTAATATAATGTCCATTGTCTAACACATGCACCCATTTTGGTATATCTACTTGAATATCTAATACAGGGAATTCATATAAAGCTTCTTTTAAAACATTCAAGATTTCTGGTTCTGTCATTTCTGTTGCATTTAATGGAACTACTGGTACATCATAAGTATTCCTTAGCTCATTAGATAAAGTGATAGCACTACTACTTTCTTTATTTTTAGTATTAAGTACCATAATAAATGGTTTTCCTAATTCTTTTAGTTCACTTACAATTTTTTCTTCCGCTTCTACGTAATTTTCACGCGGAATTTCTCCAAATGTTCCATCTGTAGTCATGACAATTCCAATGGTTGCATGGTCTTTAATCACTTTTTCTGTACCTATTTCTGCTGCTTCGTAGAAAGGAACAGAGTCTTCAAACCAAGGCGTTTTCACCATTCTTGGGTTTCCGTCTTCATCTACATGTCCATTGGCTCCTTTAATTATATAGCCAACACAATCAACAAGTTTAATATTAGTTTCAAATTCATCTACTTTTAAAGTAGCTCCACTACTTGGAACAAATTTTGGTTCCGTAGTCATAATCGTTTTCCCTTCAGCACTTTGGGGAATTTCGTCTAAACATTTTCTTTTTTCGTATTCGTCTTCA
This sequence comes from uncultured Bacilli bacterium, assembly GCA_910587325.1. Lineage (GTDB taxonomy): Bacteria > Bacillota_I > Bacilli_A > RF39 > UBA660 > MGBC108787. Next base: position 46,746 of record CAJUKB010000001.1, read on the forward strand.
ATATTGGGTACAACTAAATTTTCAATAAAACGTTTAATAAAAGTAGATTTTCCACATCTTACTGCTCCTACTACACCTAAATATATTTCTCCATTGCCACGTGTAGCAATTGATTTAATAATTTCACTTTTTTCCATTTTACTAATCCTTTCCTCTTTTTCTATTTAACCCTATGAAAAAAGAAAGCTATTTAGAACTTTCTTTATTTAATTTATAACTTTTAATAAAATGAAATTTTAATCAAAAATGATTGTGCTTAGTAAATCATGCAATTTTTCATCACTATATTCATCATTATAAATATCAACACGCCCACTATAAATATTCATAGAATAGCTATCATTTTTATGATAAATCACTACTCTTTTTTGCCCATTATATTGACTTATATATCCTTCATAATCTCCATCGATTAAAGTTAATTTATTACAGCTACTCATAATTAAAGTCAATGCTAAATCAACTGCATGAAATTTTCTAAACTTATTTATACTACTAAATAGATTTAATTTTGGTTCCAAATTATCCAACAAATATTCATACAATTTAAAATCAGTATCAATATTATTTTTTTCCAAGTCTTTTGTTAAATCGTAATACATTCCCATATTTTTAACTTCTTCTTTGACATATGTAACTAAATCATCAATAGGAGTTTTATTAAAGACTACCTTAATATCAGTATTCTTTATTGTATATACATTATGTTCTTTATCAAATATTTCAAAATCATTTCTAATTTTTAATTCCTCATAAGAAAAATAATCTTCTTCTTTATGGTTAGTGCTTTTAATTATAATCGTATCTTTGTTAGCAAATGCTTCTTTTATCTCTATACTTTCTGATGACATTCGATTTGGAACACTCCATAATAAAAAGCCTTTCACTCCAAAATAAATAATAGCCAACACAATCAATACTACAACAATTGCAATCTTTTTTCCTTTTTTCATATATACCCTACTCTCTACTTATAGAGTAGCATACATCACTATAAAATAATAGAAATTATTTTCTACCTTTACACAATATATTTTTACTCAATAGTAAACTCTGTTGCAATATATTCATTATTGATTTTTTTTACAAATCTATAATGACCTCTCTTTAATTCTCCATACTTATTTATCCAATTAAAATTGAGTTCAGATTTATTGTTTGGATCTGCCCAATAATCTATAGAAGAATATTTTTCTTTTGTTTCTTTTAATGTTCGCCATTTTCCAATTATTTTTTTATCTATTCTAAACCATGCATCATACACATTATTATTGTATTCAATATTATCATTTTCATTATTAATGATAATTGTTGCTGTTGTATTTGTTAGTGTTCCCTCTTTTATCGTCATAAATATATCTGCTATTTCTTTTGGTACTTCATTTGCTTTTATAGTTTTAGTTTTCCAAATTAATTTAACCTCAAAACCTATCAACACTAACAGAAAGATAATTGCTATTATTCTAACTAAATTTTTTTTCATATATACCCTACTTTCTACTTATAGGATAGCACATTTCTTCAATATATAATTTATTATATTGAAATTATAATTCAAGAATTCAAGATTTTACACTTTTAAAAGTATTTCGTAAAAAAAGAAACTATCTAGAAATTAATCACTTAATTTCCCGACAGTCCCTTTTTATTTTGAATATTTATTTTAAAACTCTTCCCCGTACCCTTTTGTATTCCTCCAAACTTCCTGTATTGACAATCACAGGAGCTCGATTTGTACAAGTGTTTAATATAGGTGTTTCACTATCATATCCATACAAGTCATGAAACTCTCGAATAAAATCTTCTTCCATTTGAGAAGTTAAAGAACTTTTCACGTTTTCATTTGGAAAAATTTCCATATAAGGCAATTGATTTTCATAAGTATAGCTTAAGAATTGACGATACAATGTATCATTATAAGCCTCTTCTTTTAAAGCATCCATTACTTTTATTTTCAATTCTACTTTATCTGGTTTCCATTTATTTTTTGTATCGGTATTCAAAATAGATTTATAATAACGTAATCCAATACCAACATGGTCAGCATTTTTAGAAAATTCAAGTACATCCCATATAAAAGGAATATCTTTTAAAAATGCATTTTCTTTTTTGTAATAAAGATAACTTCCCCAATGGTTATTATTTCCAAGCATAGCCATATTTCCATTACGAATATGATAAGTCTCTAAACAACCAATTTCTTCTACAGGAACTTCAATTATTTCTTTTTGTGATAAATCAATAATATTGGTTTCTACTTTTTTTGTTTCTGTATTCATTTCTTTTACCACGGCACAATCGTTAGAAAATGGACTTGCGTAAGGAAAGACTTGTCCATTAAATAGCATTTTGTAATTTCTATTGGTATAAAAATAAAGTTGAATTTTATTCCTATATTCTATTTGCCATAATAAAATATCTTCAGTAATATTACATAATTTCAAATCTGTTATGTTCTCTACTTCATTTGGATATAAAGAAGCGAGTTGTTCCGAAACAATTTGTTTCATTTCCTCTCTTTTTGAGATATTCTTTATCATCACACTACCCCCTAAAAATAGTGAGTATTACTATACAACTTTACACATTATTTGTCAAGTGGTGATGTTTCATAAAACAAATCGTCTGGTTTTAAATTAAAAATACTTGTTATTTTAAGGGCCATATCGTAATAAAGTCTTCTTCTTTTATGTTCAATTTGCCAATAATAACACTTACTGATTTCTAACCTTTTTGCCATATCCTCGTAACTAAGACCATTTTGCATCCTTATCTTTTTTAATTTCTGATAACTTCCTTCCATATTCTTACCTCATTTTTTTAAATTATAGCACAATTTATCACAATAACCCACACAATTCCGTATTTTTTAAATTTTTTAGAGAAAATTAGGATTAGGTGGTACTATGTTTGGAAAATTAAAAGAATTACGTGAATACGAAGGCTATACACAAGAAGACATTGCAAAAGTTTTAAAAGTAAAACGCTCTACTTATGCAGGATGGGAAAGCGGAAAAGATATCATTCCTTTTCGCAAATTAAATATGCTTGCCAATTTTTATCATACAACTATGGATTATTTAGTGGGCAATAGTCCAACAAGAAAACAAGTTTTAGAAATCCAAACAATAGATACCAAAGTTGTATCCAAAAATTTAAGAGAGTTTCGTAAGTCTAAAGGTTTGACACAAAAAGAATTTGCAGAAAAAATCACGACAAGTCAAGCAAACATCCATAAATATGAAAATGATAAGTGCTTGATTACTACAAATTACGCTTTAGAATTTTCTAAACAATACAACTATTCTTTAGATAAATTAATTGAAGAAAAGAAAAACAACTAAACCTTTTTCGGAATAGTTGTTTTTTAAAACATTTTATCTATATTTTTAGGAACTTTATCACTTACAATAGTGTTTATGATTTTATCTTCTTGCTCTTTCGAAACATTTTTTCCTGTCATCATACTTAAAGTTGAAATTACTTCTCGTAAAGTACTCTCATCCTTCATATTTCCATCTTGTAATTTTTTAGCAAGGCCAATGATTGTATCCTTATTTACTTTGGTTTTTTTCTCTACCTTATTAAAAAAGTCATCTTTAAATTCCACTATTTCATCACCTAGTGTAATATATGATAAAAATCTATTTGGTTGTCATACTTTTGTATTCGTTATAAAACAAATCATCAGGTTTCAATCCAAAAATAGAAGCAATGTTTTTGGCCATTTCATAAGATAGTCTTCGATTTTTATGTTCTATTTGCCAATAGTAAGCTTTACTAATATTTAATTTTCTTGCCATATCTTCATAACTAACTCCCTTTTTTTCTCTTATATTTTTTAGTTGATTCATGCAATGATTATTCATACGTTTTCCCCTCCAAGTGGTTTTAATCATACTCTAAATTGTTCCAAAAGTCAATTTTTGTGCAGTTATCGTATAGTGGACTTACTACAAGCAAAAATCTATAGTAATAGTATAAGGAGTGTAGTATGAAAATACAAAAAATCGTTGGGAATAACTTAAAGTATTATCGGTATAAATCTAAGTTATCACAAGAAAAATTTTATGGACAATTTGGACTAAATTATCGCTATCTTGCAAGTGTGGAACGAGGAGAAGTCAATGTCTCAGTGGAATTTTTAGATAATTTAGCCAAAATATTAAAAATTGATATTCGTGAGTTTTTTAATCCAGATGAGAAAAGATTTATAGAGAAAAAAAGAATTGACGCAAAAGAAAAGAAGATTAGTTAACTAGCATTAATTATATGAATCTTCTTTTTTATTTTTAAATTTTAAAAGGATTGGTGTCCCGGTTAAGTCAAAGTTTTCACGAATTTTATTTTCTAAGTAACGTTCATAACTAAAGTGCAGTAATCCTTTATTATTCACTTTAAACTCAAATTTAGGTGGTTTGTTGTCAATTTGACTTACAAAATAAATTTTTAAACGCTTGCCTTTATAAGAAGGCGGTTCATGCATCGTAACGGCATCCACAATTACGTTATTTAAATCACTAGTTTTGATTTCTTTACAATTGTTTTCGTAAGCCGCAAGAATGGCAGGCATTAAAGTATGGATTCGTTTTTTCGTTTTAGCGGATAAAAATACGACATTTGCATAACTAGCAAACATAAAATGCGATTCTAAATTTTTTTTCCAATTTTTAATTTCTTGGTCCGGATTTTCTATTGTATCCCATTTATTTACAGCAATGACAATTCCTTTTCCGGCATCTATAGCGTAAGATAAGATATGTTTATCATGCTCAATAATTCCTTCTAAAGCATTCACTACTAGAACACAAACATCACTTCTATCAATCGCTTTTAAGCTACGTAGTAAACTATATTTTTCAATATTTTCATAAATTCTACCTTTTTTACGCATTCCAGCTGTATCAATCGCAATATACTCTTCTCCTTGGTACGTAAAAGGAGTATCGGTTGCATCGCGAGTCGTTCCAGCAACTTCACTTACAATGACTCTTTCTTCGTTTAATAAAGCATTAATGAGACTACTTTTTCCAACATTCGGTCTTCCAATTAAACAAAATTTTAAACGATTATCCTCAACTTCTTCTTTTTCTTTAAAATCTTCTGTAATGGTATCTAGTAGTTCTGTAAACCCTAGATTATGAGAAGCACTTATGGGTAAAACAATCGAAAAACCTAATTCATAAAAGTTATAGATAGCTTCCTTTCTTTGTTCATTGTCTACTTTATTAACAGCTACAATGACTTTTTTATTGGTTTTCATTAAAATATCGCGAATTTTTATATCGCTACTACTAATGCCTTCTTTACCATCCACAACAAATATGATAATATCCGCTTCATCAATAGCAAGCGTTGCTTGCATCACAATATCTTTATTCCAATTATCGCAACCATCTTCAATTCCACCGGTATCAATTAATAAAAATGTTTTATTTTTGTAAAAAACATCTCCATAAATACGATCTCTTGTAACACCTGGAGTGTCTAAAACAATCGATTTGTTTTCTTTAATTAAACGATTAAAAATAGTAGACTTTCCTACATTGGGTTTTCCAATTAAACAAACAGTTTGTTTCATAAAAAGACCCCTTTCTTTATCGTGTTATCTTACCATATTTTGTTATTTATCACAAGTTGTTTTTATGGTATCGTTAAAGGCAACATAAATACGATTGTATTTTTCATAAACTATAAGTTCTAAGTCATCCATACTTGTATTGTCTCTAGGGTCTAAAATATAGGGACTTGTATTATTGTCTTTTTTTAAGTCTCCTGTTTCTATTAAATCTTTCACAGCTATTTTTTGACTTGGGTAGGTTTCATAGTTTTCTGTAAAACTTGACTTCCTATCTTCTCCATACAACTTTGCTGCTACTTCAATAGAATCAATTTTTTTACAAAACATGTTTTCTTTTAGTTTATTGGATATTCCAATGGTACTTGGAACGGCAATCGTTATTAAAATAGCTAATATAACAATAACGGCAAGTAATTCGACTAATGTAAATCCTTTACTATTTTTCATCATCTTCACCTATTTTTAGTATATCACAATTCTTTCCTGTTCAAACAGAAGCTTAGGATATTTTACGTAAAATAGTGAAAAGATAGTCAGTTTTTAATTTGCCCATTTTCTATAATGATGTTCTAGTTTACTTTCAATTTCACCGATAGAAAAACTCATTTTACCAAATGGAACTTAATTTAAAAAAAGAACCACTTAAAATGATTCTATATTTAATTTTACTTTTTTCTTATCATGTAAATAGGAATAAGCTTGTACCATTGTACGTAAAGCAGTTGCCGTACTACCAGATTTTCCAATTACAGCACCCATATCACTTTCTTTCACAAGTACTTCTAAATTGATAAATTCTTCATCGCTTCCTATTTCTTTTACACTTACCATATCAGGCTCACTCGCAATACTTTTTACAAGAAATAAAGTATATTCTACTATATCCATACATTACTTCCCTGCTTTTTTTATTTTTGATTCAGCAAATTTTTTCATAATTCCTTCTTTAGAAAGAATATTTCTTACTGTTTCAGTAGGTTGTGCCCCATGGTTTAACCAATACATTGCTTTTTCTTCATCAATTTTTGTTTCTGCAGGACTAGTAATAGGATTATAGGTTCCTACTACTTCTAAAAATCTTCCATCTCTTGGACTTCTAGCATCAGCTGCCACAATACGATAGAAAGGTCTTTGTTTTGCTCCCATTCTTTTTAGTCTTAATTTTACAGCCATCTTTTCTTCCTCCTTTAAAGTTGATATTAATATAACACAAGAAAAAGATAGTGTCAACTAAATTATATTGACACTACTACTTTAAATATTCCTCATCAATTTCTTCAATTGCTGCTTCGTCGCTTTCTGTCATGACTTCATCATCTGTTACAACTTCATAATCGTCTTCTTCCTCTTCAATACTAACCTTTATTTTGGTATCTCCTATGATTTCAACGCCTAGTTCTTTTTCAACGTTTAATTTCACAATCCCATCATTTATACTTACATTTGTTACTGTTGGTTGTTTTAAACTTCGAACGATTATTTCCTCATTATTAGTAAGAATAGAATTATCTTTTAAATGAACAGGCATTCTATCTTGGTAATTAAAACTTCCTGTACTTACTGCAGTCTTTGTATCATTATCATATGAATACCAAACATTTACATCGAAAGTACCATCAATATTTACTACTCCCCCATTATTTGCTCCATTAAATCTATGATTAATTACCCAACATCCTAAAATAGTGTCAGGTCTTAATTCTGGAGTAATTGTAAATTCATTTGTACTGGTTTTTTTGGCTTTCCCAATGATTGCTTTCGTCACAATTTCTTTAAAATTAGACATTTGTAACCCTCCTCTAATTTAATGTATGCACCTATGAGGGTTTTTGTTCACTAAAAAATTGTATTTTTTCTTTATTTATGGTAAAGTATATACTTAATTTAAGGGGTGTATTTTATGGAGACAATTTATTTAACAAATGATGAAATCGCACAATATCCACTATTTGTAAACGATTCGCATACTGCAAATATTTTAGAATATAACGAGAAAGAACTTTTAAAAATATTTAGAGTAATGTCCAAAAATACGATCATTACCTTAGAATGGATAGAAAAATCAGAGATGGAATTTATACTTGTTCCTGAATTATTAATATTCAAAAAATACGTTCATGATGAATTTAGCAAAGTTGGAACTCTTTTAGATAAAGGATATAAAACCACTTTAAGTAAATTATCTTTATCAAATACCTCAATATCTGATTTAATACAAATTTATAAAAATATTGGAAAAGTTTTAGAAACCTTACAACATTTAAGAGAAAAAGAAAAAATTTTATCTACTTTTTTCATAGTGGATATGCACGAAGGGAATATTTTAGTTGATTTGCCTAGTAAAAAAATTCAATTTATTGATTTAGATAGTTGTAAAATTGGCGACAATCAAGCCTCTATCGCTAAATATTTGGGAAGTATAGCTCTTCGTAAACCTACATTATCTAAAAAATATCCTTGGAATATAATTTAATACCCAACCACAATACGGACTTATATTGTTATATGGTTATGATTATACAAACTTTTTTTGGTAGAAGCATTACATTTTCAAAAGTAAATCATGTTTATCAAACCATTCATTATTTAAAAACACAAGAAGAATTACCTGAACCCTTATACCAGGCATTATTAAGATTATACACACCATTGGATAATATTAATCCTTATCCTTATTTAGATGATTTAGAAGAAGTGTTAGAAAGAAAGTTAAATAAATAATTTTTGTGTTATTATATAGTTAGGAGATGATTTTAATTATGGATTGTTTATTTTGTAAAATAGTAAAGGGAGAAATACCTTCTTATAAGATATATGAAGATGAAGTCGTCATTGCTTTTTTAGATATTCATCCTAAAAGTAATGGACATACGCTTATTATTCCTAAAAAACATTTTGTGGATTTTACAGAACTTGATAGTGAAACTATACTTCATATTAATATGGTAACCAAAAACATAACCACTCTTTTAGAAGAAAAACTTGGGGCTACAGGATTTTGTATCAATACCAATTACTTAGATACACAAGAAGTTAAGCACTTTCATTTGCATATAGTTCCAAGTAGTAAAGAAAAAATAAAAAACGTAGAAGAAATTTATAACAAACTAAAATAGTAACCGAAAAAGTTACTGTTTTTATATCTACTAAAAACAATTTTTCACTAAATTTATTTGTTGTAAATTGAAATACCATATTATAATACTAACCAAGAATAAAATAATAATATTTAATGTATATCCTTCTAAAAAATAGGCTATATTGATAATTCCTAGCAAAAGAATATATGTACAAGAAAATTTCCTGTTTTTATTTATGATATAGCAAAAAAATAATAGAAAACTACACAAAGTATAAACAATATCATTTATACATAATCCTAATGAAAAATCAAATCTATTTTCAATTACCAAATGAATCCAAATACTCATCAAAGCAATAAAAATTCTATATAGGAATAAAACAAAAAATACGGAAACTGTTTTTTCTAAAAACCATTTTTTTTCAGAAATTCTAGAAAAAATATTAGTTTTAGAATAAAGAAGTTCTTTGGAAATTAAAAATGAAATTAAATATAAAGAAAAAAATATATAAAATAATTTTAATAGGATAATTAAAAAAGAAAAATCTTGAAAGTTACAATTTCCATACATCATATCGAAAAGAAAATAATTTCCGTTCTTATACATTACCCCTATCCAAAACAATAAAACAATTTCTAAAATTAAAAAAGTTATCAAAATTTTAGATTTGCTTTTTAAATCATACAAAGTTTTTAATAAAAAATATTTCATTATCCTATATCCCTCTTTACATAGTTTATTATTTGAAATAACACTAAATCAATTATCATTATAATGATTATGGTTAGTAATGAAAATTGAATGTCCAATGTTATATTTTCAAATCGTGGTGCAAGAAGATAATAACCAAAAAACATTTTGAAATGTGTGACTATTTCTAAAGATATAGGAGAAATTACTAAAGATAAAGAGAGTATGATAGAAATTAAAAAAGAAAAAAAAGAATTTAAAAATTTCCAACAATAAAAAATGAGTAATGATAATAATGATGAGATAATTATGAATCGAATAAAATGATAAATGGTATAAAATAAAATATTTACTCCATTAATGGTATTGCCAACTGAAAAGTCCCCTGCATACTTAAAAAAAAGAAATATACAAGTTATCATAAAAGACATTAAAATTACAATAGTATTTGTAATAATAATTATTTTTGATATTTCTTTTAAATATTCTTTTTTTGTTTTGTTACGTATTATGATAGAATAATTTTTTTTATATAACTCACATATATTTAATGTATTTACAAATAAGCAAAAAAGTAGTATTGCGATTACCCATTGATTATTATAAATCATATATAATCCATAAAAAAAACCAGTTCTTATTGCAATATCAAAAACTCCATAAATACTCAATATAACCAATATTAAAAATATCGCTTTAAATTTATAACTATTTAAGCTATTAGCAATAAAATGGAATTTATTCTCTAATTTTCTTTTCATCATATTTCTCCAATTTACCATTTTCAAATTTATATACTTCATCACATAAATACTGGATGTCTTCTTTAATATGAGAAGCAACAATAATTAATTTTCCTTTTTTCTTTTCTTCTCTTAAATAATCCCTAAATTTTTTAGCTGTTTCATCTTCTATTCCATTTAAGGGCTCATCAAATAATAAAACTTGGGGATTTTCCATAATTACTTGCGCTAAACCAAGTTTTTGTTTCATTCCTAATGAATATTTACCATATTTCTTATTTTTCGCTTCTAGGATATTTACAATTTGCATGGCTTTCATAATATCCTCATCTATAATTTTATTTTGGATACTCGCTAGTAATTTTAAATTTTCAAATCCTGTTAATTCGGGAATAAAATCAGGACTTTCTATTAATGCTCTTACACTTGGAGGAAAACTTTTTTCGGCATTAAAATCTTTGTTATCATAAAATATTTTTCCTTCTGTTGGAAAATAAAAACCACATAATAACTTTAAAAATACACTTTTCCCTGATCCATTTTGGCCAATTAAACCATAAACTTTTCCACTTTCAAATATAATATTAACATTATGAATAATATCTTTTCCATTAAAACTTTTTGATAAATTTTTCACTTCTATTTTCATTTTTTACACCTCTTTAATCATTTCACAATCTATAATTGTTTTTTCCTTATTGTTATAACAGAAAAATACTATTAAAGTAGACAGGAACGCACACATAAACCCCACTATTAAATATGGAAAAATGCCAAACACATATTTATAAGAATAAATATCATATATATTTAATAAATATTGTATTTCGATATGTAAAATTTTATAAAAAAATGTTGTTATTATTACTTCATTAACTATTTCAATTCCTATAAATGTTAAATAAGCTTCTATAATTGCTACCACAATACTCTTGTTTTTCTTTACGTAAATTAAGCCAAGATTTGCATAAAAAATGCTAAAAAATAGTAAATTTAAAATAAAACTAATAAAAAATAAACCAAAATGGGATAAGTATTGCTCATCAAATGTAGAATAAGAATGTTCTAAAGCATAAAAATAATTAAAATTTCCTTTAGCTAAAAAACAAGATATAACAAAAACTATAATCATTACAACTGGCAAAATCCACACACACTTATATGCACTTTTCAATACATGCTTTAAATAATTTTTATAATTATCTCGTAAAGAATAATTTTTTATAAAAGAGTTTTTCATTTCTTTAGACAAGCACCATATTGCCGGAATAAGTATAAAAAGTGGCCCAAATTCACACAATATACGTAAAGGTCCATCGACTACGATAGAAAAGAAAATAGTATATGTATCGAGTTTAGGAACTTCTAATTGTAAAATAGCATCACAATTGGATTTTGATTCCATATTTTGTCGACAATTTTCTTTTAAGTTTTCATAATATACTACCATTTTTTTATTATTGATACTATATTGTAAACAACTAAATAACGTAAGAGATACAACTATTAAAAACGAAATAACAATTGCTTTATTTTTTAATACCTTTTTCATAACCACTCCTAAGCAAAAAAAGTAAAGAGAATATAGAATATATATTATTTAAGTCGATCATCTATATACCAACCGCCAGAATGACTAGCAGTTGATATTGCAGATTTTTCTCTACGTAAAAGTAATGTATAGGTATCTCCTGCAAACATATTTACAGAATCACCCCAAGTTTTTGTTTCATTTTTTGAAACAGTAATATAGCTAGAATATATATTATCGCTACTTTTTGTTCTAGCTTTAATATTAACAGTTGCTGAAGTAAGATTATCTACTGCTCCTCCGCTATAATAATACTGATAACTTTCACGTTCTTTATCATGAGTATAAGCAGCTACTTCATTGCCCCATGTAGGTAGAGTTATACCTACAATTGACTGATAACCATTATTATAAGCAAAAGATGTTAATGCAGAAAACATACAAGAGATTGCAAATGCTAAAATAGTATATTTTAAATATTTCATAAATTTCACTCCTTTTAGTTTCATATATTCTCTTTACTGATTTAAATATAGCAGCAAATATTAAATTATTAATAAAAATTTGAATAAAACTTCTTATAATTATATTTAAATATAAAATTCAATAAAATATTCAATTCAATATTTAATTTTAGAACATTTTTTAATTGTTTAAAACAATCACTTATTTAATTAATTATTTTTAACTTTGAAGATTAAATTTTTTTATTCTTCAAACCAAATATTTTCTAAATTCACATTCGTACTTTTTGGAAGTGGATTTGGTAAATTTAATCTAGTAAGTAATGGAACACGAAAGGCACTTCCAAAGGCTAAAGCAGTTCCAGGTCTTAAGGTTTTTAATTTTTCTATTTCGGTGTTTGTTAAATTACTAGACATGGATACGACAATTTTTAAGTCTTCTGGATGGAATATGCGATAGATTAAGAAATTGGAACATTGGGATAAACAAGTTGTAGATAACTCACTTGGTCTTTGCGTAACAAAACAAAGAATTAATCCATATTTTCTTCCTTCTTTGGTAATTCGATCAAATATATTGTATCCAATTACATCAATATCATTATCATTTTGGACGTAACGATGGGCTTCTTCTAAAATAACATGAATGGGAAAACTTGCTCTATTTGATAAAGAAGTTGCAAAATTAAAGAATAATTTCATATAAAGTTTTGTTAAAACTTTTGCAAAACGTTCCTCTACATAATTAAAGTTCATATTGAGAAGTTGTGCATATTCGTTATTTGCTGTTAAGAACATACTTTTGACAAATTGTTCTTTTTCTATGTAACTTTTATTATATTCAAAATATTTACGCTCTGAACTATTTAAAATAGAGTGCATACGTACTCTTAGTTCATTTGCTTTTTCATAAAGACTCGCATTATTAAGCATACCTTCACTCATTAAAGCAAACTCTAAAGCATTATATAAATCTTCTAAATCATAAACTAAACCAGCACGATTTACTTCAAATGTTTCTGTAGTTATAAAACCATTTAAAAATTCTATGATAAATTGTAAAGCTCCCATTTTACCATTGGCATCAATATTTAAACATTGTTTTAGTGTTCTCGTATACCCTGGCTGTACAATTGGACTTTCTAAATTCAGTTCAGATGTATTGAATTTATTTAGGGTAGAAATGATTTGATCACTTAACTCTATAGAAGATTTTCCACTTCCAATTATATCTAATAAACTTTTCGCAATAATAGAATTTTTGTATTTGGTTGCATTTTCCCCTGCCCCTTTAAAAATAGCCACATACTGTAAAGTTTTTTCTAAAATGGGCAGTAAAGTGTGATTGTTTACATTTAATAGAAGTGCTAAATCATCTACTTCTAAAAAATAAGCTGGTATACTTACAAGTTCCGTTGTTGCTTCCTCTACATCCGTTCTTGTTGTGTAGTATTTGACATTGATACCATTTAATTCATTTATTTTGGTTAATGAAGAATGGTATTCTCCATAGACATCAAATACTACCATATGAGCGTTTTTAGGCATCCTTTTGTTGTAATAAAATAAGTTTTGAATGAGACTTGCTACACCACATGATTTTCCACATCCAGAGTTACCAATAATCGCCATATGTTGTGTAAGAATTTCATTAATTTTCGCTGTTACATGAAAACCTTCATACAAAGAAGAAGCACCAATTAAAAGTGTATCTTCACGATTATAATCTTGGGAGCCAATTATGTTTTCAAGTTCATTTTTGTATACAATACGACATTTACTTTTCATACCAGGATATTTCACGACTCCTGAAATAAAAGTATCTTCTCTTATTTCTCCCATTAATAAAATTCGAATAATTTGCTCGTTCATTCCAAGGACTTGTCCTACTATTTTAGAAGATGTTCCTTCTTCATCACTTTCAAATATTACATGAAAATTAATCACGTTTGATTGGATAGATTTTGTCAAATTTTCAATTTCCACTATTTTGTCTTCTATTTTTATAATTTTACCAAACATAGTCTCACCCTATTCTTTTATAATGATAACATAGTTTTTTTAAAAATAAAAGTTGTGATTTTTTAAGATTTTGCTTATAATTTTTTTAACTATTACATACGCTTTATTATAGAAGGATTTGATGATATGAATAAAAAGATAATCGGTATTTTACTACTTTGCTTTGTAGGAATTACAAGTATATTTTTAGTATTACATAAAAGTACCAAGGAAGAAAAAACAGATGTAAATGAACTAAAAGCTAGTGTACTATCCGTTAATCAAGAGCAAGTAACGGTTACGGATAAAAATCAAGGTATCTATACATTCAGTATAAAAGATTTGAAAGCAAGTGTTGGAGACTCCATTGTCATTCGTTATGCAGGAGTTATCGACAAAGAAAAAGAATTACAAGAAAATGCTGTCATAGAGTATTCTACTCTTACGTTAACAGATGATGAGTTACTTCCAACGGAATGGTTAGAAGAAGGATTGTTTCAAGATTACTACAAATTAGCTTATAAAAAATTAAAAACACTTTCTTTAGATGAAAAGATTGGACAATTGTTACTTGTGCGTTTCAACGAAAATACGGCGATTAAAGATTTAAATACATACCATTTTGGAGGATTTGTTTTCTTTGAAAAAGACTTTAAAAACAAAACAAGTGATTCTGTAAAAAGTATGATTAATAGTTTACAAAAAAATGCCACTGTTCCTCTTTTGACTGCTGTAGATGAGGAAGGCGGAAAAATCGTACGTGTAAGTAGTAATCCAAACTTAGTTTCTACTCCTTTTAAAGCTTCTAAAGAATTATATCAAGAAGGTGGATTTCCTAAAATTGCTAGTGACACTAAAGAAAAAAGTAATATTTTATATAAATTAGGTTTAAATTTAAATTTAGCTCCCGTTGTGGACGTTTCAACAAATTCAAGTGACTATATGTATGAAAGAAGTTTTGGGCAGGATACCACTCTTACCTCTACTTACGCGAAAACTGTGATTGAAGCAAGCAAAGGAACCGGCGTTTCTTATACTTTAAAACATTTCCCGGGATACGGGAATAATGCGGATACACATGTAGGAAGCGCAACTGATAATCGAACATATGATAGTATTTTAAATAATGATATTCCACCATTTGATGCAGGAATTCATGCCGGTGCAGAAGCAGTATTAGTTAGTCATAACATTGTTACAAGTATAGATAATACAAATCCTGCTTCTTTATCTCCAAGTGTTCATAATATTTTAAGAAATCGGTTGAATTTTAGTGGAATTATCATTACAGATGACTTAGCTATGGGTGCCACATCTAGTATTCAAAATTCTACTGTAAGGGCATTACTTGCCGGAAATGATTTAATTATCACAACCGACTATGCCCAAAGTTTTTCAGAATTGAAAAGTGCCTTGAATGATGATACGATTTCAGAAGATTTAGTCAATCGCGTAGCACTTCGAGTACTTGCTTGGAAATATTACAAAGGTTTAATTTTTGAGAACGAAAAATAGAAATATCGTTTTGGTATTTCTTTTTTCACTTAAAAAGTTATTTTGTCATATAAGTTTCTAAATAACTTTTTCTAGATTGTTCCAAAATTTGCAAATTTAAGTTTCTTTTCTTTTATAATATCCTCCTATTATTACTATTAATATAAAATAATTCTAACTTATTTACGAATATCTATATTTTTATATGGCAAGAACGATACGAAAGCTACGAGTTGCGTACTCATTACCACCTTCACTAGAATGGAAACTAAATATTCCTGAACCAAGACCGATACCTACACGCCCTCCTCGGTTAAGCCATGGTTGTGTAGATCTTACAAAATACGCTTCGTCTGAATACCAAGAGCAGATTTGCCTTGTTTGAGTTGCAGAATACGTTACATATGCAAATGGTCCCATTTCTCCTGTTGCATCTCCTAATATTCGATATTGATACATAGTTAAACCTGAATTTATATTATATAAATCGTAATATCTTTCTGCTGGGATATTTGAATCATTATATCCTACAGTTCCTGAAATTATACTTCCTCTTACACTCATCATAGTGTCATATGCTCCACCGCTCATATCATAAATGCCACTATAGTTCCCTGTTGTACTTGCCGCTTGTGATAATGGATTTTGATAATTATAAGTATTTGTTCCATCTACTCCTAATGAAGTACTTTCGTGGATATTTCCCGCTATATTCGTTCCTGTATATCCGGTTGTAGGTTCTGCCTTTGCTGCATACCCTGTTATGAATGCACTATTATTGTTTATCCTTACACTACTTGCACTTCCATAAATAGAATGTTGTAAATACGCTACTGCTCCCCATTCGGTATTCTTCATTATATGACTATCGTATTCTCTTTTGTAGTTATAACTTGTTGTAAACGCATTAGATACTTGGATATTTCTCCAACTATATACATTTGGTTTGATTTGCACTTTTGAAAAATCATTTACATTTTGTTCTGCTCCAGTTGAACTTGTTGCTCCTTTGTATCCTGTTTCAAACTTTCCTACCCATAATCCATTTGTTCCCATACTGATAAAGGCTGGTGGGGTCATATAGTCTCCTACTTTGCAGTTTCCACTTGCTCCTGAAATCATGGGTGTTGTACATTCTCCTTCATTTGCATCACTTGTGTTATCTGTACCAAATTTTACTGGAATGACATGAGGTTTTGTACTATTTATACTTGTTAAACTACTATAGTTTCCTAAGTCCCATAATTGATAACTATATTTGGGTATCCACACAAAGTAACTTTCGATATTACTTTCTGGAATCTCGTCTCCTACCCAATACTCTATACTTTCATCTTCTAGTATTACTGCATTTGCCCATCTTTTTTCGGCATAACTATACCATTCACTCGCTAGATCTGCCCTTGTTACTTTTCCTGTATCATCTATTTCTACTGGGATTAATCCTTCCGCTAATACTGGATATGCTCCGTTTAATATACTTTCTTTATAAATTCCGCTAAAATCTGGTACTCTTCCTTTTAGAACATTAAATTCTTTCTTTTCCTCATATAGTGCAAAGGTTTTATAAAAAGTTATTCCTCCCATCAAAAGCAGAAGTACTATGATACTTCCTATGCCTATTTTCTTTTGCTTGTTATTTGGTTTAAACTTCTGTAACTTTCCTAGGTTCTTTTTACTTTCTAATGTACCCCCCCCCCAGGTTAGTTCCTGAAGTTGGGAGGTTTTCTTTTTTCTTTTTCATATTTTCCTCCTCTATTGTTATCTTTATTATAAATTAATTCACTCTATTTTACAAGCATCAAAAAAGAAACAAGCTTTACATAGCTGTTTCTTCATCATCCATTAACTTTTCTTCAAAGAATTCACTTGCATCATCGTCCATAAATTCTTTTTGTAATAGAAGTTCAATATCACTATATTGTTTTGCACCGGTTCCTGCTGGAATTAGTTTACCAATAAGCACATTCTCTTTTAATCCTCTTAAGTGGTCAACTTTTCCACGAATAGCAGCATCAGTAAGAACACGTGTTGTTTCTTGGAAAGATGCAGCGGATAAGAAGGAATCGGTTTCAAGTGATGACTTCGTAATACCTAACATAATTGGTCTACCTTTAGCAGGTACTCCGCCTTTTAGGATTACTGGTTTATTGCCATTGGTAAATTCTCTCATAGATACAGTTAGACCTTCTACGAATTCTGTGTCTCCAGCATCCACAATACGAACTTTATTAATCATACGAGATACGATAATTTCGATATGTTTATCGGAAATATCAACACCTTGTAGTTTATATACCATTTGAATTTCTTTTAAGATATATTCTTGGGCAGTGATTGGGTCAGTAACGGCTAACAATTCTTTAGGACTTACAGCACCTTCTGTTAATTTATCTCCAGCAGATACCATATCTCCAACGTTTACACGTACCTTCATATTGTAGTTTGTAATGTGATCTCGCACCTCTACATCATTGGCAATCACAATTTTGTGTTTGCCATTTTGCTCTTCAATAGATTCCACTTTACCATTAATTTCTGCAATAGTTGCTTTTGCTTTTGGATTACGTGCTTCAAATAATTCTTCAACTCTTGGAAGACCTTGTGTAATATCGGCATCTCCACCATGGGCAACTCCACCAGAGTGGAATGTACGCATGGTAAGCTGAGTACCAGGTTCCCCAATAGATTGAGCAGCCATAATACCAACAGCTTCTCCAGTTTCCACTAAGTTACCCGTTGCAAGGTTACGTCCATAACATTTTTGACATACACCATTCTCACATTTACAAGTTAAAATACTTCTAATTTCTAATCTTTTAATACCAGCTTTTTCAATTTTCGCTACAATATTTTCAGTAATTTCTTCTCCCTTTTCTAAAATAACATCTTTAGTTTCAGGATGAATAATCTTTTGGGCAGAGTAACGTCCTAAAATACGTTCCGATAGTGGTTCAATAACAGAACCATCTTTATCGTTAATCAAATCGTATACTTCTACTCCGTTGATACTTCCACAATCAAATTCACGTACAATGATATCTTGAACAACATCAACTAAACGTCTAGTTAAGTATCCAGAGTCTGCTGTACGAAGTGCTGTATCAGCAGAACCTTTACGTGAACCATGACTTGAAAGGAAGAATTCTGATACTTTTAGTCCTTCCATGAAGTTTGAAGTAATCGGAATCTCAACAGTTGAACCATCTGGTTTTGCCATTAATCCACGCATACCAGAAAGTTGTACGAAGTTTGAAATAGAACCACGTGCACCTGAGTTCATCATCATGAACAATGGATTATCAAAGTTGCCTTCTGCAATTTCTTGTAATTCTGCTTTAATTTTATCTTGTTGGCTATTCCATGTATTGATAACATTGTTATAACGTTCTTCTTCGGTAATCAAACCACGTTTAAATTGTTTGTTAATCTTATCAACCATTTCTTTACCTTCATCAATAATGTCATGTTTCTTTTCACTTAAAACAATATCGGCAGCAGAAACCGTAATTCCTGCAACTGTTGAATATTTAAATCCTAAGTCTTTTAAACGATCTAACATAATAGAAGTTTCTGTGGTTTTGTATCTTTTAAATACTTGCGCAATGATATTTTGTAAAGTCTTTTTAACAAACGGATTTACTAGTTCGCGATTTGCTAGTTCTTCTTTAATATTTGTACCCATCTCTAAGAAATATTTACTTGGTGTAATTCCTTCAATATTTTCTTTTGTAGGTTCATTAATATAAGGGAAAGTATCGGGTAAAATTTCATTAAATATTATTTTACCACAAGTTGTAATTAAGTATTTATCCTTTTGCTCATCTGTAAATAGTTTATGTTTAAAGGAATTTACAGGTAAAACAATTCTTGTATGTAACGTAATTTCTTTTCTTTCATATGCCATTAAAACTTCATTACTATTTTTGTAAGCTTTTCCTTCGTTTTCCTCTCCTGCTTTTTCAATCGTTAAATAGCAGTTTCCTAATACCATATCTTGCGATGGTGTAACAATTGGTTTTCCATCTTTAGGGTTTAAGATATTGTTAGCACCAAGCATTAAGATTCTTGCCTCGGCTTTTGCTTCTTCACTTAAAGGTACGTGAACCGCCATTTGATCTCCATCGAAGTCAGCATTAAAAGCCGTACAAACAAGAGGATGCAAACGAATGGCTTTACCACCAACTAATTTTGGTTCAAATGCTTGAATACCAAGTCTATGAAGTGTTGGGGCACGGTTTAACATTACTGGATGTTCTGTTATGACATCTTCTACAACGTCCCAAACAGAATCATCTCTAGCTTCTATTAATTTTTTTGCCCCTTTAATATTGTGTGCAAGTCCACGTTCTACTAAGCCATTTATAACATGGGGTTTAAATAGCTCTAAAGCCATTTCTTTTGGAATACCACATTGATACATTTTTAAATTTGGTCCAACAACGATAACACTACGTCCTGAGTAGTCTACACGTTTACCAAGTAAGTTTTGACGGAAACGACCTTGTTTTCCTTTAAGCATACTTGCTAAACTTTTTAAAGGCCTATTTCCCGCAGCAGTAACACTACGTCCACGACGTCCATTATCAAATAAACTATCCACCGCTTCTTGAAGCATACGTTTTTCATTTTGAACAATAATAGTTGGTGCTCCAAGTTCAAGTAATTTCTTTAACCGATTGTTACGATTAATAATACGACGATATAAATCATTTAAGTCACTTGTTGCAAATCTTCCACCATCTAATTGAATCATTGGTCTTAGTTCTGGTGGAATAACAGGAAGGACGTTTAGAATCATCCATTCTGGTTTGTTGTTTGATTCTTGGAAAGCTACTAGGCAATCTAGACGTTTTACTAAACGAATACGTTTTTGTCCTGTTGCAGTTTCTAACTCTTCTCTTAGTTCATTTACTTCTTTATCAATATCGACTTCTTTCAGTAAGGTTTGAATGGCTTCTGCTCCCATACCTACTTTAAATGTTGAACCATATTTTTCATAATAGGCACGATATTCTTTGTCAGATAATGTTTGTTTTTTTGCAAGGGGTGCACTACCTGGATCAAGTACCACATAACTTACAAAGTATAATACTTCTTCTAAGTCTCTTGGAGACATATCAAGAACAAGTCCCATTTTAGAAGGTACGCCTTTAAAGAACCAAATGTGTGAACATGGACTCGCTAGTTCAATGTGGCCCATTCTTTCACGACGTACTTTTGATTTTGTTACTTCAACACCACAACGGTCACAAACAACATTTTTGTATCTTAATCTTTTGTATTTACCACAACTACATTCATAGTCTTTACTAGGTCCAAAGATTTTTTCACAGAAAAGTCCATCTCTTTCTGGTTTTAAAGTACGATAGTTAATGGTTTCTGGTTTTTTAACTTCTCCAAATGACCATTCACGAATTTTTTCAGGAGAGGCGATTCCTATTTTAATTCCTTTAAAATTGTTAACTTCTATCATAGGATATCACCACCTTCCAAATCTTTCTCATCTATATTGTCTGGGAACTCTAAATCATCCAAATCGTTTTCTTCAAATTCATCTTCTTCAGTTTCTTCTATTGGTTCTTCAACTTCTTTATTAGAAGCATCTTCCGTTTCCGTTTCTTCTGGAGCATTTAAGTCGATTTCGTCAATACGAATTGTATCTTCTTTTTCTTCGTCTTCTTCAATTTCTTTTAAATCAAGTAAGTTATCATTATTATCTAAAATTTGAATGTCTAAGCCTAGAGCTTGGAATTCTTTTATAAGTACTCTAAATGACTCAGGAACACCTGCTTGATTTACTGTTTTACCTTTTACTAAGGCTTCGTAAACCTTAACACGTCCAACAACATCGTCTGACTTAATGGTTAAGATTTCTTGAAGTACATGGGCTGCACCATAAGCATATAGTGCCCAAACTTCCATTTCTCCAAATCTTTGTCCACCAAATTGTGCTTTACCACCAAGTGGTTGTTGGGTAACAAGTGAATATGGTCCTGTTGCACGTGCGTGTAATTTATCATCTACCATATGGTGAAGTTTAACCATGTACATAACACCAACATTAATACGATTTTCAAATGGCTCTCCAGTACGTCCATTGATTAATTCTACTTTACCATCTTCATCCATTCCAGCTTCTTTCATTTCTTCATGAATGTCAGAAAGATGTGCCCCGTCAAACACAGGAGTTGCATATTTAACACCTAGTCTTTTACCAGCCATTCCTAAATGAACTTCTAGGATTTGTCCAATGTTCATACGAGAAGGAACACCAAGCGGATTTAACATGATATCAACTGGAGTACCATCTGGTAAATAAGGCATATCTTCTTCTGGAAGTACTAAGGAAATAACACCTTTGTTTCCATGACGACCAGACATTTTATCTCCAACTTGGATTTTACGTTTTTGAATAATGTAGACACGAATAATTTTAAATACACCTGCAGGCATATCGTCACTATTTTCTTTTGTATACACTTTAACATCGTGAACTATACCATCTGCACCATGTTCTACTTTTAAAGATGTATCACGCACTTCACGTGTTTTTTCTCCAAAGATGGCATGTAATAATTTTTCTTCACTTGTTAATTCTTGCACTCCTTTTGGGGTTACTTTACCAACTAGAATGTCGCCTTCTTTAACTTCTGTACCAATTCTAACAATACCTTCTGCATCTAGATTTCGTCTTGCTTCTTCTCCAACATTTGGAATATCTCTTGTAATTTCTTCAGGACCTAGTTTTGTATCACGACATTGAATTTCATAACGCTCAATATGTAGAGATGTATAAACATCATCTTTTACAAGTCTTTCGTTTAAGATTACCGCATCTTCATAGTTATATCCATTGTAGGTCATGAAAGCAACGGTCATGTTTTTACCTAGTGCAAGTTCACCATTTTGGGTACTTGGTCCATCTGCTATTACTTGACCAGCATGAACTTTATCACCAGCTTTAACTAAAGGACGATGATTTAAGCTACTTGAAGCATTTGTTCTTTCAAAATTTGCTAAATAGTAAGTTTCTTTATTTTTGGTATTTTTAATAATTATTTTTAGAGCATCTGCGTATTCTACAACACCATCGGTTTTTGATACAACTGTACTTCCTGAGTATTTTGCTGCTACGTGTTCTACACCTGTACCAACGATTGGTGAATCACAGGTAAGTAAAGGTACTGCTTGACGTTGCATATTGGCACCCATCAAAGTACGATTGGCATCATCGTAATCCAAGAATGGAATACAGCTTGTTGTAATGGCAACCAATTGGCTTGGCGCAACATCGACAAAGTTTACTTGTTCACTTTTACACATAACGTTATCCCCATTGATACGGACTAAAACTTCATCTTCTTCAATACGGTTATTGTCGTCTAGTTTAACAGTAGCTTGTGAAATATAAAAGTCTGCTTCTTCATCAGCTGTCATATACACGATGTCATCCATTTGTACAACGCCATCTATAACTTTACGATAAGGTGTGGTAATAAATCCATATTCGTTAATTTTAGCGTATCCTGCTAAAGAGGTAATAAGTCCGATGTTTTGTCCTTCTGGAGATTCTATTGGACAAATACGTCCGTAGTGGCTTGCGTTAACGTCACGAACATCCATTCCAGCACGATCTCTTGATAAACCACCTGGACCAAGAGAAGATAAACGTCTTTTATCAGTTAATTCTGCAATTGGGTTAATTTGATCCATAAACTTAGAAAGTTGTGAAGAACCAAAGAATTCTTTTAAAATTGCGGTAACAGGTCGAATATTAATTAAAGATTTTGGGGTTACGTTTTCTAATTCTTGGGTTGTCATTCTTTCACGAATAACTCTTTCCATCCTTGACATACCTGTTTTAAATTGATTTTGAATTAATTCTCCTACTTGACGTACACGACGATTTCCTAAGTTGTCAATTTCATCATCGTTACCAAATCCATCATGTAAATTCAAATAGTAAGAAATAGAAGCATAAATATCTGAAATAGTAAGTCTTTTAATATCGATAGATTGATCATTTCCAATAATTTTAATTATTTTTTCAGGGTTATTTTTATCCACAACTAAAATTTCTTGAATTTGATCGTATTCATCTAACTCTTCATTAATGGTTACTTTTTTCATGCCAAAACCATTTTTTAAAGCAGGTTTTATCTTCTCTAATACTTCTTTTGTTACAATATCGCCTTTTTTAGCTACTATGGTTTTACCATCTTTAATATCTTGTGCTAAAGTAGCGTTTAGTAGTCTATCGGCTACATTTAATTTTTTATTGAATTTATAACGTCCAACACGCGCTAAATCATAACGGAAATGGTCAAAGAATCTTGTTACCAATTGGTTCTTAGCAGAATCCAAAGTAGCAGGTTCTCCTGGACGTAATTTTTCATAAATTTCAATAAGTGCTTCATCCGTATTTTTGGTACTATCTTTAAGTAATGTATTTTCGATGTAGTCATTTTCTCCAAATACACTTTTAATATCTTCATCATTTGAAAGTCCTAATGCTCTTAAGAAAGTGGTAATCGGTACTTTTCTTGTTCTATCAATACGAACGTACATAATGTCTCTTGCATCAAGTTCGTATTCAAGCCATGTACCACGATTTGGTATTACTTCTCCTGAAATAACACGACGTCCATTTTTATCAATTTCACGTTTAAAATAGATACTTGGACTTCTTACTAATTGAGAAACAATTACACGTTCTGCCCCATTGATAATAAATGTCCCTGCATCTGTCATTAAAGGCATATCTCCTAAGAAAATTTCTTGTTCTTTCACTTCACCTGTTTCATGAATAAAAACACGTGCTTGTACCTTTAATGGTGCTGCATAATTTACCATTCTTTCTTTTGATTCTTTTACAGAATATCTAGGCGTGTCAAAAGAATAGTCACCAAAGTCAATGGTCACATTACCCGTAAAACTTTCTACTGGGAATAATTCTTCAAATGTTTCCTTGATACCCTCTTCTAAGAACCAATTGTATGATTTTTTTTGGATTTCCAATAAATCCATAAGTTCCATAGTGTTTTTTGATTTTGAAAAGCTTCTTCTTTCGGAATAGTCACCGAATTTTTTTAGTTTATAAGCCACGATTTCACCCCATCTAATATTTTTTTCAAATAACCTAATTCTCGCAAAAAATTAACACGTCACCAATTTATAATTCTAGCAGTAATGTTTTTTTATGTCAACTTCTTTTTGCGTTTATAATATAAAATCCTTTATCTTTTTCAACTATATTCGTTATATAATTGCTTTCTAATTCTTTTAAAATACTTTTTGCCCCTTGATTTTTTCGAATCACAAACCAAATCATCCCCTCTTCATTCAAATATTCTTTTGCTTCTTTTAATATTTTTAAGACTACTTCTTTGCCCGCCCGAATGGGAGGATTGGTTATAATAACATCATATCTCATTTCGACATTTTCATAAACATCGCTAAGAAAACTTTCTGCTTTAACTTTATTTTCTTTTATATTCATTTTTGTTAAATGTACCGCTCGTTTATTTACATCAATTAAAGTAGCAGAACAATCTAAAACTTTGCTAAGAACAATTCCCATAAATCCATAACCGCAACCAACATCTAACAAATTCTCAATGTTTTCTTTATTTTTTTCTAAAAACGTTTCTACTAAAAGCCTACTTCCATAATCAATTTTATCTTTTGAAAAAACGCCATTATCACTATTAAAACAAAATACATGTTCCTTGTATTTATACACAATTGTTCTTAGTTCACTTTTTAACGCTTCGTTGTTTGTAAAATAATGTTCCAAAAAATCACCATTCTATCTAAAAGACTAACTGTACTCAAAATTATAGAAGAAAAAAAAAGAAAAGTCAATGAAAAATCCCTCTAAAGAAACCATAAAAATAGAGAATGACATAATGTCTTCTTCATAAATTTCTACTCAAATCGCTTAAAGAACATAGTTTTAATTTATTATCCTTTTGGCTTTAAAAGTTTCAATGGCAAATCCGGAATCCATTCCAGATTTGCCGAAATAAATATTTTTCAAATTATTTTACTTGTTATATTGTCTTCTTAATTTTAAATATTCCGTTGCTTCTATTAAACGATTATCTAAAGTACTTAAAACTTCTTCCAATTCATAACCAGTTACATATTGTTCACTACTTAGCACATTTTCTTTGTAATACATTAAGATTGCATAATAAATATTTGTATCTTTTAATCTACCTATTACTAAATTTCCTTCTATTTCAAAACGTTCCATAATATAAGGATAATTCTCTAATTGTAATGAAGTAATATCTACATCTGAAACCCATTTTCCTCTTTCAACCAAGCCCCTGTAATTCCATTTTCATTTTTATTAATTAATAATTCTTGCTCTTCCATAACCAAATCCTCTTTTCATATTTCCTCTATCATAACACAAATTTTTTTAACAAAGTAAAAAGAAACTATTTTTTCTCTTTCGTAATTTTAAGGTAACAATTTCTCATATAGTCGTCAGTCATACCAGCAATAAAATCAATGACTTTACGAGATGGTGTTGTTTCCTTTAGATATTCTTCACACATATCACGCAAAAACTTGGTATAAATCACTGACCTTTTATTGTTCTTTTCCACATCTTGTTTATAAGTGGTAAACAAAGTTCTAAACATATCTTCATATTCTTTGATTTGTTTTTTGGTATTGGCTTTTAAATAAATGTGTTCCATATTGAATTTTTTTAAATCTACTAAGGCTTTAAAAATTGGTTTACTCATTTTAATATAAGATTTTCTTTTGCTATTTAAAATAATGTCACTAACGAAGGTATTTACAATATTTTTATTTTCTGTACCAATAAGTTTCATAATATTTTTAGGTAGTTCTTCTTTACTAATTACCCCTAAACGTAGAGCATCTTCTATATCTTTTCCAATATAAGCAATAATATCGCTTACTCTTACAACACAACCTTCTAAAGTCATGGGTCTTAGTTTTTTAATAGAAGTTTTATTCTTATAAGATTCATAGTATTCTTGTAAAAATTCTTCTTGTGTTTTTTTAACAGGGGTATACTTTTCTAAAGGAAGTTCTCCATTATGACACATAATGGCATCTAAAACTTGAAGTGTAATGTTTCTTCCACATCCATTTTGTTCTAAATTCATTAAAACTCTTACACTTTCAATGTTATGATTAAAATACCCTTCCCCATTTTCTAAACTAATTTGATTTAAAATAGATTCCCCCACATGACCAAAAGGAACGTGCCCTAAATCGTGTCCTAGAGCTGCTGCTTCAATTAAGTCTTCATTTAAGTTTAAGTTTCTTCCAATGGTTCTAGCAATCTTACTTACAAGTTGAACATGAATCATTCTTTTTGTAATATGGTCATCTTCATTAAAACTAAACACTTGGGTTTTATCTGAATACCTTGTATAACTTAAAGAATAGATAATTCTATCTATATCACGAAAAAAGGGAGTACGATATTTATCTTTGGGTTCTTTTATAAAACGAATGGCTTCTTCATTTTTACAAGCATACTTACTTAACAAGTTACATCCTCCTACTTTACTCTTCACTAGTCTCTTCTTTTAATTTTACTAAAACTTCTCTAGGTTTTGAGCCGTTTTGTGGTCCTATTATACCACGTTCTTCTAATAAATCAACGATTCTTGCCGCACGATTATAGCCAAGTCTAAATCTTCTTTGTAATAAAGAAGCGCTCACCTTTCCTGTTTCAATGGCAAATTTAACAACTTCATCATAAATTGGATCGTCGATATCGTCATTAGTTGGAGCTGCTCCGCCACTACTTGAAGTTTCTACGTTTCCAATCATTAATGAATCATCATAACTTGCTTCTTGTTGTTTACTTACAAACTTAATGATTTTATTGATTTCATCATCGGAAATATAGCATCCTTGGATACGTGTTGGAAATGGTGCTCCCATTGGTAAGTAAAGCATATCTCCTTTTCCAAGTAATTTTTCAGCTCCAGGGGCATCCAAAATGGTACGAGAGTCAATATAGCTTGCAACAGAGAATGCTATACGAGATGGAATGTTCGTTTTAATAACACCAGTAATGATATCGGTAGAAGGTCTTTGGGTTGCAACAATCAAATGAATTCCGGCAGCACGAGCAAGTTGGGTAATACGCATGATGGAATCTTCAACTTCTTTTTTGGCAACAATCATTAAATCAGCCATTTCATCTACTATAACAACCAAATAGTTCATTTTTACCTCAGGACTTTCAGGGTGTTTTTTATTTTCTTCTTCTATCTTTTTGTTATAATCTGCAATATTTTTAACCCCTTTTGCCGCTAAAATTTTATAACGTTTGTCCATCTCGACAACTACTTTTTGCAAAACTAAGGAAGCTTTTTTTGGGTCAGTCACTACAGGTGCAAGTAAATGAGGCACTCCATTGTAATTGGATAACTCTACTTGTTTTGGGTCCACAAGCACTAATTTTACTTCATCAGGACGATAATGCATCAATAAGGAAATAATAATACTATTGATACACACAGACTTACCACTACCTGTAGAACCTGCTACTAATAAATGGGGCATTTTAGAAAGGTCTGCATTAATCGTTTTCCCTGAAATATCTTTTCCTAAAGTAACGAGTAAACCTTTTTTTATTTGTTCGGGATTTGCATCCCCTATTACTTCTTTTATTTTGACAGAAGCCACTTCTTTATTAGGAATTTCAACACCTATTGTACTTTTTCCAGGAATCGGCGCTTCAATACGAACATCTTTAGCTGCAAGAGCAAGAGCAATTTCTTTATTAATAGAGCTTACTCTACTTAATTTTGTCCCAGTTGGTACAACCACTTCGTATTGAGTAACAGCAGGCCCAACATGAATTTCCACAACTTTTCCTGAAATTTGAAAATCATTTAAAACTCTTTCCAAGCACTCTTTATTACTACGAATAAATTCTGTTGAATTTACTTTTTTATTACGGGTTGGTTCATCTAAAAGTGTAAGTGGTGGCAATTTATAAGAACTATTTACGACATTGTTTGCAGTAGAAATTTCATTTGTTTCAAGCATTTTAGGTTCTTCTTGATTTTCCATGTTATGGGCTTTTAACTCCTCTACACTTGTAATCACTATTTTATCGTCATCAACATCTGCTCCAGTAATTGGAACCATATCAGCTTCTTCTTCCCCTTTTTTCTCTTTTGGTTTTTTCTCACGTTTTTTAAATATTTTGCCAAACAGATTTCCAACATTGATATTAAATAACATAATTAAACCAAATATAGCTAGAATGGTAATTACAATATAAGTTCCTGTTAACCCAAACAAAGCAGAAACAACAAAGGATAGTGCTGCCCCTAGTATTCCTCCACCTATGACAATAGAAGTTTGACCGGTGGAAGTTAAAATATTGGCTTTATTAATAGAATCCATTCTATCCATATAATTATTAATCGTTTCTTGAAATATACTCACTGGTTTTTCACAACTTCTGACAAAGGTCATATGGGATAAAATTAAAATCACCGCAATAATAATATAAATTCCAATTAATTTTGAAGATACAAAATTCGGTAGTTTTCTTTTGATTAGCATATGTACTCCTAAAATAAGAACTAAAATAAGGACACAAAACCACCATTCTCCAAGTAAAAACATGGCAAATTCTTTTAATATTGCCCCCACAGGACCGAATCCAAAACCAATTAAACCGATTAAAATTAAAATTAAACCTGTAAGTTCAACACTATATTCAAATTTATTTGCACTTTCTTCTTTTGATTTTTTCTTCTTTGCCATATCTATTCTCACCATCTTCATTATAGCAAGGACAAACTTTAAATGCATTAAAAAAGTACCTTTTTTGACACTTATTTCCTTCTAGGATACCTTCTTCTTGTGATTACTTGATTTTCTTTTATATATTCTTTCATCTTTTGCAACTCTTCCTCTAAATTTATTGTTTTTAAATACTTTGCTATTTTTTCAGTTTCATAATTAAATCTTGGCATTAATGATTTTATGTATTCATAATATATTTCATATTCATCCCAACGTTGTTTTATAGTTTCTTTTTTTAATCCTTTTTTTATTATTTGTTCTGTCCAAAAAGTATTTTTAAAATAGCAATAGTCATTTTTTCTTAATGGATCTTGCCATACTCCATTATGAGTAAAATCCACAACAAAACTATTTTGAAATAAGTTTTTTTCTATAATATATTCTGGTAAAGGCATATAATAACCTACTAAACTATCATCATAATAGGTTTCTACATTGCCATAAAATCCATATTCTAATTTTGGAATAATTATACTAGGTAATTCAATTTTCGCTACAATAGGATTATTGTTTCTTTTCATATAATACAAAGCATGATCTAAATATTTAAAAAAATGAATATACTCTTTACCTTCTTGGTAATTTGCTGAATTTTGCCCTTTAATCGTTGAACTAGAAAAAGTTTTAACTTCTTTATTTATTCTAGTAATTAATTCGCTACTAGACATTGTTCTATAAACATACATTTTTATCACCATTATTTTTCTATTTATTTTTTGCTAATTTTAAATTATAACTATTTTGGGAATGGCAATGTTCTAAATAATCTATTATTTTTTCCTCTTCTACTTGATGAAAATAAAAAGTTCCATCCATACCCTTTTCGTATACATAATAAAGAATTTGATTACTTAACTCTAAAGGATAAACCTCTACAAACTCGTTATTCTCTAAATTATAAAATTGCGTAGATATAAATTTTCTACCAGTTAGTTCCAATAAAATTTCAAAAATAGAATTTGTACCTGAACAATAACCAATAAAACATTTTCTTGGAAAGTTTATAATATCTGCTACCCCTTTAAAAACTTTTTGTAATATTTCATCACAGGATAAGTTATTATGAGAAAGTTCTTTTTTAATTAAGCAAATTGCTTCTTCAAATGTCATTTTTTGTTTATATTTTATTTTTTTATCTATTTGGTCAAAAAAGACATTTGTAGGCTTTGAAAACCTCATATTTATAATTTCTTTTCCTAATTTAATGGCACTTAAATCGTAAAGGCCGAGCATTAAATCTGCAAATAAAACGCCATAGTTTTTTGTTGTAATTTCTACTAAACTATGTTGGAATTTGGCTATATTGCTTTTCAAAACTTTAGCTTCTATTCCAAACGCTTTTAATAAATCAACAAATAAATAGTTCAAAGTTTCACATACAATTTCAAATTCTTCTACATTTTCAATATTTATTCTTTTTTTAGCAAGTTCTTCTTTTTCTAACTTCTCTACAATATCAAAACGAGGGTCATAATCAAAAATTTGTCCTATTCTAATATATAAATAACGAATAATTTCTAATTCATCCGTTAATTTTAAAGAAGATATTTCTTCTTGCATTTGTTTTAATAAATTCATACCAAACCCCTCTTTTGTTAAAAAAATGTATATAAATTCTTAGGCAGATTTTTTCTTCTTGATTAATTTAAGATTTTTATTTCTTACCGTTACTGTTAACTCTAATTCAGAAATTTTATGAAATGAATAAAAGCTATCTTTTTCCTTTTGATAACTAAAATAAATAATATTGTTGTCTTTTTTTACTAGGAATAATTCCATTTCCAAACCATCCTCTTGATTTAAAAAATGAGTGTGGTTCATTTCATATTGTTCAATAAAAAAATTTAATAAATAATATATATAAGTAACACCACTCACAAAGCCAATTGACTTTCTTTTAAAATTCATAATCATTTCAATGATTTTAAATACTTGATAGGTATATTCTTCTTGGCTCCATTTTTCTTGTCTTTTTTTTAGTTCTAATTCCTCTTTTAAAAAGTTCAACCCTTCTTCAGTAGAAATCCCATTAATATAAATCATTTTATCAATTTCATCAAATGTCGTATCTTCTTTAGGAGCGATTGGATGGATTTGACGATTATAATTAGGTTTTAAACCAAATTTAATTCTGGTAATGTCTTCATTTCCACTGGTTAAATCGGCTAGATAAGTTTTTTCATCGATATTATAAATAACGTAGACATGTGCTTTTGTATCTACCACTTTAGCGGGTATTCCAAAATGATTTAATAATTCAACATACATATAAGCATAAGAATCACAAATGATTGAAAAATCGGTAACATTTCTGATGTTTACTCTTTTTCTTTTTAGCTTTTCTTTTTTTTCTTCGGTTGCGTATTCTAAACCAACATCATATTCAAATAATTCTCCTAATCTGATATAAATGTATCTGGCAATGGCATAGGAATTATTTTTTAAACCTAATAAATTGATTTCTTTTTCTAAAATACTTAATAAATCAAATGGCTCTTCTTTTTCTTGTAACTTATATACTTCGTCTTTTAGTATTGTTCTTAATTTAAATCGAGTAATTGTTTTCATAAAAACCTCTTCTAAAAAAATTATTATAAGAATGTTTTTCTATTTGTCAATCTTTTTGTCTTTTTAAACTTAAGTTAGAGCCACTAATAAAACTACATTTTTCTTTTAAATCGGCAATTACGGCTTCGTTTACTTCGTGCAGTTCATATTTTCCTGGTGCTACCTCTTGATACGCAAAATAACAATTCTTTCCATTTTTTAAAAAGGTATATACTTCTGCATAAAAGTTTTCTTCGTTATTCACAAAATGTGTATTGTGTGGCCTATTTTTTAATTTTAAAAATGTAAACATTAATTTATTAATGAATTGAATTCCAGTAATATAGTCTATATCAAATCCCCAAATGCTTGAATTCAAACAACCTTCGATAAATTTAAATACGCGATAATTATACTCTTTATCACTTTTTGAATACTCTTTTTCTAATTTTTCTTTTGCAATCTCTAAAAACTTTTCTAAACTTCTACCCTTTTTATTTTTTTCTTCAATATCTTTTTTTTCATCATCATTTTTAATTTGAATATTATACTGCGGTTCAAAGTTGAATTTTATACGAATAATATCTTCAAATCGCGCCATTAAATCCATATAATATTTGTTTCCATTGATAATAGCCTCAACCCCAGCATGTTCTTTGCCATTTTCATTACACATAATAACAACACGAGCGTCAATATTAAAAGAATGCAATAAATCTACAAAAGCATACGCCCATGAAAAACAGTTTAGGGAAAATTTTTGGACATTTCTTACATCAATACGTTCCGCATTTAAAATTTGTCTTTCTTCATCGGTACAAAAAGCAGACTTTGGATCAAAAGTGAAAATCTGCCCGCTTCTTTTATATAAATGGTCCTTAATCTCTTCTAAAGTTGTAATATTTTCTGATAGAATTTCTTTTTTCATTAATTCTACTAAATCCATACTAAAAACCCCTCTTACTTGTCATCATTATAGCATAAAAAAAGATTTTTGTCAATTTCGTGTAAACTTTTGTCTTTTTAGACTTGCTTTTTTTAATTCTTTTTTTCGTACACCCTTTGTTAGCATTAAAGGATGGAACAAAAAATCAATAGAATCCGCTTTATCTACAAGCGTTAAAATCCAACTTTCTTTGTATTTTGGGATTTTTTTATTTAATGGAAACATATGGGTACTAATCATACTCTCTATTTTTTCATTCATTAAATTTGGAAAAAACTTTAAAGCATTTTTTCGGGCATTCTCTGCATGAGTAAATCCATGTCTTTGTAGGATTGGTTTACGTTCAAAATCACTTTGCCAGGGTTTTTCATAAAAATCGTGTAAAAGTCCAGCAATTGCAAGGGCTTTATAATCCAAACCTCTTTTCTTTCCTATTTTATAACAATCAAAGGAAACTCTTAACGTATGTTCATAAACACTTTCGTTATAATGATGTGGATATTCTTTTCTCTTTAAAAATTCTTTGCTTTCTAAAATTGGTTTTACAATTTCATAGTATTCTTTATTGTCTTTTTTGACGTTTTTTTTTTGATTTTTGTTTACGATATAAGCGTTTACATACTGAATTAAACTTGCAATTTGAAAAATGGCAGTTAAAATAACGAACAAATTCACCGGAATATTGATATTTTTTAGTAATATATTAATAAATCCTAAAATAATAGTTATGAAAATCACCCAAGTTTTTATCTTTCCAATTAATAAGGAAGTAACAGTTTTACATTTATAAAAGGTATATATATTAAATAAAGCGATTATGCCTTCTAAAACAAGGACATAGAAAAAATAATGGTTATCAAAAATTAAAATAGCAAGTAAAGAAAATGCTAAACACTTATCTCCAATCGCATCCAATTTAGCTCCAAGCTCACTTGTAACATTCCAACGTCTTGCTAGTTTTCCATCTAAAAAGTCTGTTAAAGCAATAAAAATGGCAAGAATAACTAAGGCAAGAAATTGATTGTTAACTCCTAAATAAATAACCAAAGGTGTAACCAAAAGACGAGATAAAGTTAAAATATCAGGTATTATTTTTTTCATACTTGCTTCCTACTTTCTTTTTAATTATACCAAAAAAACAATAAAAAAACATTAAATATTGTATTTAATGCTATTATAAGTATATTTTTAAACCTTCAATATTATTCTTTAAAGAAGAAAGAAGTTTTTCTGCTAACTTAACGGCTTCTTCATCACTTTCATTATAAGAATTCATAGCGTTTTCTAATTTTACAATCCCTTTACTCGTTCCTTCTACCATCATCTTAGCAATCTCACTATCCTCTTTATTTTTCATAAGTTTTACTTCACTCATCACTTTACTATTTATTTTCACCATTTTTCCAAGTTCTTTTTCTTTTGCTCCGTAAGATGCAAAAATAGTTTCGCTTTCGTTTAAAATTTCGTCATATTCTTGTCTTTGGCTTTCTAAAAATGTACGAAATTCAGACTTTTTTACTTTATCAATAACATCGTTAATGCCAATAACGCCCATTTCTACAATTTGATAAATCGTATTTAAAAATTCAATATTTTTGTTTTCTTTCATTTAAAAATCACCCATTACTAGTATGAGTGATTTTTATGATTTTATACTTCTTGCACAACTGCAATAATCATTGGTTTGCATTCTGTTTCTTCGTATAAATACTTACTTAATTCGGTACGAATTTCGGTTTTAATTTTGTTGAAATCCACAAAATTATCTACAATATTTCTAGTAATTACATCTTCCGAGATTTTTTTGATTTCATAAATAATTTCTTTAGAATCTTTGACATAAATAAATCCTCTTGTGGTGACTTCAGGACCAACAAGCAATGTTTTTGTTTTCTTACTTAATGTAGCACTAATTAAAACAATCCCATTTTCACTTAACATTTCTCTATCTTTAATAACAAGCTCTCCTACATCGTCGCTACTTTTCCCATCAATTAAGATATCGTTTACTTTGATGTGTTCCATTTTCTCTATTAATTTTCCATCTTCAAAATTCACGACATCCCCATTTTGTTTTAGAATAATATTTTCTTTTGGTATGCCAAGAGAACTTGCTAAATCAGCATTTTCTACTAAATAGCGATATTCTCCTTTTACAGGCATATAATATTTTGGATTTGTAAGTTTTAACATCAACATTAAATCTTCACTAGAAGCATGGTGTAAAATATTTTTGTCTTTTGGAATTCCAATAATACGGCAACCAAACATCGCAAGGTCATTTTCAATTTTCACAAGTAATTTTTCGTTGCTATCGTATCTTGGCTCTGCAAAAACAACTGTGTCTGTTGGTTTTAAATGAATGTATCTGTCGTAGCCATTTAGAACTTTACTTATAGAGGCATACGGATTTTCTTTGTCATCACTCATTAATAAAATGGCATCTTCCTCTTCAATGTTGGATAAATCTCCAAGTAAATCATCCGGAAATTTTAAATAGCCTTCTTTTTTAGAAAACATAACTACATTTTGCAATTTTTTTCCCATTAAAACAATTTTACGATGTTTGTTTAACGCACTATTAAATATATCTTGAATGGTGTAAAGATGTGTTGGTAATACCAAAAATAATAAACGTTTTTCATACTTATTGACAATATCTTTAAAAAACTCTTCTAAACGATGTGTTGGAGAAGTATGTCCTACTCTTTCGGAAAAAATAGATTCACTCATCAAACAAAGAACTCCTTGTTTTCCTACATAAGCAATACGACCTAAATCCATATCATAATGCCCTGTCATTTTAGAATCAATGATAAAATCTCCAGTATAGCAAATAGCTCCATCTTTGGTATTTACAACAAACATAACAGAATCTGGACAACTATGCGATACAGTGATTGGGAAAATACTCACACTTCCAAAGTTTAGTTTCTTATGAGGAGTAATCTCCATAATGTTTTTTTCAGGAACTCCTGATTCGATTAACTCATATTTCGTAAACTTAGTAGCAAACAAACGAATTTCTGGAATGTTTTTTACGAGGTCACTCGCCCCACCCATATTTTCGTAATGTCCATGCGTTAAAAAAACACCTTTAATTCTTTTCTTGTTTTTCACTAAGTAATCAAAATCCGGAATAATATAATCTATTCCTAACATGTTTCCACTTGCATATTTTAAACCACAATCAAAAACAAAGATACTTTTGTCAATTTCTAAGACATACGTATTTTTTCCATTTTCATCAAGCCCACCAAGGCTAAAAATTTTAATTTTACTCATACTAAATCTCTCTTTTCTAATTCAATTTAATTTTTTTTATTTTTTAAAAGTTTTTTGCAGCAGATTCATTATAGCAAAAAAAAAAAACTTTTTCAACCGATTTTGAAAGACAAAAAAACAACCAACAAAATGGTTATTTTTCAGAGATAAGTTCACTCAAGGGAATAATACTTAATCCTTTAAAATTAATTTCTTTTATTAACAATTTTAAATGTTCTAGATTCGCATTTTTCTTTATTAAAATTATAGCCCCACTATCTATTTTTGCTTTGGCTTCAACAATATTATTACCACCTAAAGAAAACGTTTCTTCTACCAAATATTTTTGTTCTTTTATACAATATTCTTTTGCAATTTCTTTTATATAGCAAATATTTTTATTTTGATTGTTTTTATTAAGTAAACTTTCTACGTTTTTATACTTTTCTTTATCATTGTTAATCTGTTCAAAGAAACTTCCATTTTCATAAGTGGATTCCAGAATTAACAAGTTAGCTTTGATTTTATTGTCTTTTAAATATTTCTTAATAGTTTCGTTACCATCTTCTAATAAAAGCGTTACTGCCTTTTTGCTTTTATTTCCTTCTTTAATAACTTTGTCTTTATTATCTTCTAACGAAATATCCGGTTTTACATCATCAAAAATCAAATAATATTCATTAAAAATTCCAAATGCTTTCATATTCACATAACTTTTGGTTTTGTTAACCATTCTTCCCATAATACCTGGAACAATGTAATTGGAATCCACAGAAGCATTAGTAGCATTTACAACGTAACTTTCTTCTACCTCATTTATACTTTGCATAATTGGACTTTTATTTTGCATAATGCTAGCAATTTTCTCTGTATAATAGAAACTAAAAAGCATAATAGCCACTAGACCAATGGGTTTATATAATTTTTTCAAAAAAATCACCTAATAAACTATATGTTAATCACTACTTTCTTTTTCCGAATTTTTATTACTTGAAGATAAAAATGTTACTTTTTCTGCAATAACTTCCATAATAAATTTTTTATTTTTTTCTTCATCTTCGTAATTTCTAGTTTGTAATCTTCCTTTAATGCCTACAACATCTCCGGTATGGCAATACTCAAAAGTATTTAATGCAATGTTATTCCACAATACACAACGAATAAAATCGGTTTCGTAAATACCTTCACTATTTTTAAAGGGACGATTAACGGCAACCGTTATAACACTTCTTTGTTTTTCATTATCAATTGAAGATACTTCTGGTTCTGCACAAAGTCTTCCAACGAGTACGACTTGATTCATAAAAAGTCCTCCTTTCTGTAGGCATAGTAGCAGAAAGAAAAAGAGTAAGCAAATTGCAAATTTCTAAAATTGTAGTGTAAAAAAGGCAAATTGAAGCTCTAATTTAGCAAAAGAAAAGTTCAATTGACTAAATCGAACTCCTTTTTAACAAAATTAGTAAAATTTTAATTTTTTGTATTTATTCTTTCAATAAGCGATTTATCTCTACAGCATACTCCATAGGAAGTTCTTTCTTAAAGTCCGAAATAAATCCTGTAATAATAAGTTCTTTCGCTCTATCTTCTGTTAAACCATTGCTCATAAGATAAAATAGTTTATCTTCCTCTACTTTGGAAACCGTAGCTTCATGAGAAATTTTAGAACTATTGTTTTCTACAATATTGGTTGGATAAGTATCACTTTTTCCGGTAGAATCTAACAGAATGGTATCGCATTTTACTTCTGCAACACTTCCATAAGCCCCTTTCGTGATTCTAGTTGTTCCGCGATAATTAGCAGTTCCTCCACTTTCTGCAATGGATTTACTGATAATATTACTTTTGGTATACTTGCCTAAATGAATCATTTTAGCACCAGCATCTAAAGCTTGGCCATTCTTAGCATAAGCAACACTTATGGAATTTCCCGTTGCATAATCTCCTTTTAAAATACATGACGGATACTTCATCGTTACTTTACTTCCAATATTTCCGTCAATCCATTCCATTTTTCCATGAGACTCAACAAGTGCTCTTTTGGTAACTAAGTTATACACATCGGTACTCCAATTTTGAATAGTAGAATAGCGCATGGTAGCGTTTTCTTTTACATAGATTTCCACAACTCCGGCATGTAGGGAATTACTAGAATAACTTTTGGCTGTACAACCTTCAATATATTCTAAAGAGGCTCCTTCATCAACAATAATAATTGTTCTTTCAAATTGTCCTAAACTTTCTGTATCTATTCTAAAATAACTTTGTAAAGGTCTATCAAGCGTTGTATTTTTAGGAATATAAATAAACGTTCCCCCACTCCAAACTGCTCCATTTAAAGCGGTGTATTTATTTTCATCGTACTTGACTAAATTATTAAAATATTCTTTAAAAAGGTCGGGGTATTGTTGAAGCGCTTCATCGGTACTTAAAAAAATAATATCTTTATTGGTATTTTTTTTGTGATAGATAACTTCACTTTCATATTGATTGGAAACTCCATCTAAGTATTTATCCTCAGCATCAATTACCCCAAGATTACAAAAGGTATTTTTTACATTTTTGTCCACATTATTCCAATCATCTTTATATTTTGCATGCTCATTTTTATAATATAGAATTTCATCAAACGAAAAAGGAAGTTGAGGACCAAACTTTGGGTTTTCGAGTTCTAAAAATTTTTCATATGATTTCAAGCGGAATTCTAACATCCAATTCGGCTCTTTTTTACTTTTTGATAGTTCTATTATAAATTCTTTTGATAGACTTTTTTTCATACTAATCACAAGGAAATTATACACCAAAACGGGAGTTTAAACAATTGAAATCTATCCTCTTCTTTGCTATAATGTTTTTATAATACTAAGGAGGAGTTACATGAGTGGCAATAGCAATAAAGAAATTAATGCTGCTTATGTAGCATCTTGGAAAGAAAAAAATCCTAAATTATCTTTACTTGAGACTGATGGAAATTATTTAAAGTATATGGAGGAAAAAATTGATATTCAAGATATCTATATGCAAGATGTTTTAATCAATTCAAATTTATTTCATAATATCCCCTATATAGATGCTAATAAATTATTTAATATCATTAAGCTTCATGTATATGCTATTCAAGTAAAAGAAAAAGAACTAAAGGAAAAAGTAAGGAGAATGAAAGAATATGATTATAGAACCAATGGATGATTTAGTAACAGTAGAAGAATATTTTGCTATTTTAGCTCGTGAAGGGAATTTAACTCCGAAAGACATAATGCAAAAAAAGCGTTTTGAATGGTTTATTACAAATTGTGAAAAAAATCAAGATTTACTTTCTCCTGCTACTGAAGATATATATGCAAAGTATAAAAAATGTCTAGTCTCTCTATCTTTAAAAGAAAATCAAACACAAGCAGAAAAAGAGATAGTTATAGATTATCAAAGGAAGGTTTTGGAAATGGAAGAAGAAAAAGAACAAGAATACACAAGAAAATTAGTAGATAAAGCAGGATATGTAAATGCGACTATTATCTTAGTTATGATACTAAATATTGGTTTTATTATTGCTATGGCACTTTTAGGAAGTAAGTAAGCATTCTAAAACGGAATGCTTTTTTATTGCATGAAAAAAAGCCTATTATTTGGCTTCTACAATTAATTTAATGGCGGTTTTTTGTTCCCCATTTATCACAATATCACTAAATGCAGGGATTACGACTAAATTTTCACCACTTGGAGCAACAAAACCTCTCGCAATCGCTACGGCTTTAATGGCTTGGTTTAAACTTCCTGCTCCAATCGTTTGTATTTCAACTGATTTACTTTCACGATAAATATTCGCTATCGCTCCCGCTACCTTACTAGGGTTTGATTTTGATGATACTTTTAATATTTCCATAAATCCTCCTTCAATTTGTATAGTAAACTATATGAAAAAAGATGAGAAAAAATACTCAAGATTCTTCAATAAAGTTTTTACTTTTATGGGGTTCATCAAACAATAAATCAAGGTAATTTTGTTGTCTTAAGGCTTCATAAATCATAATCGCAACCGTATTGGAAAGATTTAGGGAACGCACCTTATCGGTCATTGGCATACGCATGCAATTTTCTAGATATGGTTTTAAAATATGTGGTGGAATTCCTGTACTTTCCTTCCCAAAGAAAAAATAAATATTTTCATTTGTATTACTATAATTAAAACTAGTATGAGGTTTATGACCATATCTTGTTAGAAAATAGTAAGTTCCTTCATTTTTAGAAAAAAATTCTTCTATATTTTCATACACAGTATAATCACAATGTTCTATGTAATTGACTCCACTTCTTTTAATGTATTTTTCATCTAGGGAAAAACCAAGTGGTTTAATCAAATGCAATTTTGTCCCTGTTGCGACACAAGTACGCATAATATTTCCTGTATTTCCTGGAATTTCCGGTTCAAATAAAACAACGTTTAACATATATATCCTCCTTTATATAAGGTCATGGTCATCAAATCTTTTAATATCTTTCCAATCTCTTTTTAATAAAATACCATCTATGGTTTCCGTATTATAAAGTTCATCTAAATTTTTGAAAAAAATCTCTCCACTTTGGTCTCCTTCGTTATCTCCAAATCTTTGAAAACTAACCATATTTTCAAATCCTATTATCATATATTTTTTACCATTCAACAAAAAAGGAATTTCTGGTTCCGCACCTGTTTTTACAATTTTTTCTAAATCTTCTTTAAATTCTAAATATGTTATTTTATTATTCATAGCTTTTCGCTTCTCTCTTTTATATAAATGGTTTTATTATTCCTAAAACATCCTGAAATAAAATACCCAATAAACTAAACAACAATGGCAAATAATACCGCATGAATATATCCACTTTTCTACGATTATAATTTTTAATTCCTATTTTTTTAAACCACCATTCATAAAATTTAGTATTTTCTTTATCCTTATTCTTAAATTGATAATGTGATAAAAAACAACCGTCGTTGGTTTCTAACATACAAATATGCATAAGTGATAATAAGGCTATATATTTCCAAGATAACCAAGTCCAAGATGTCCAAGCAATTATTGTAAGTAGAAAATGTACAATTATACTTAAAATTTTTAACATATACTACTCACCCATTCCATTGTAACACATAAAGAAAAAAAGACCTAGTAGCCTTTTTTCTTATAATATTTATACAATTCTTTAAAACGATTAAAATGAATAATTTCTCTTTGTCTTAAGAATAGTAGTGGCC
Source organism: uncultured Bacilli bacterium (assembly GCA_910587325.1). Taxonomy (GTDB): domain Bacteria; phylum Bacillota_I; class Bacilli_A; order RF39; family UBA660; genus MGBC108787. Next base: position 88,150 of record CAJUKB010000001.1, read on the forward strand.
CTATAACGTCTTCATCGGTTGCAAGTTCTATTAAATTTTCATAAACCGCTCTTGCTTTTTCTTCTGCCGCCATATCCTCAGATATATCCGCAAGCACATCTCCTGTTACAGCAAAGTAGCTAGTTGTAAAAGGAACTCCACTTGCATTTGACGGATAAACTCCTAAAGCATGTTCAGAATACATATCTCCTAAACCTGCTTCCTTCATTTCTTCAACACTTGCGCCTTCTGTTAATTGTTTAATCATTGTAGCAATCATTTCCACATGCCCAAGCTCTTCTGTACGTTAACGATAGAGATGTAAAACAGTTATAATTAAAATCTAGGGTGTATTGCTATTGAAAAGTTATTCTCGTAACCACGTCCGCCTTTTTCTTTCTTATAATCTACATAAGATATAACAGACTTTAAGAGTTTGTTTTTCTTTTCTGCTGTTTTTACTCTCCAATATGAATCAATTACTTTTTCTATTTTTGGAAGCAATTTCTCGATTTTATCTTTATTAAGTTTTGTCTGGTACTTAGATAGTTCTTTTGTTGTTGCATTTATTTTATCTTTTATTACTTTAGAGCGTTTTGTAAAATCTTCTGGAGTATATACCTCTTGTTCTAAGAGTTCGTATTGCTTATCTAATTGTTTATTATATTTCTCTAAGTCTTTACATAATGCTTGATACATTATATTATCGTCTTCCTCGGCTGGATTATACGTCGTTAGGAGCTCTTTTTGTGTGTTTAGATACTCTCGTAACCCTTTTATAACTTCCGCCTCTACAAGCGATAAATTAGAGCCTATATTGGTACAATGTGCTTTCTGACATATCAAGGTATCTTCGTGAGGATCTATTGTGTTCTCCTCGAATGTTGTAATAGCCTTGTCAAACTCAGTAGTAGTAATGTTTAGTAGTTTCTTTAAGTCTTCCCATTTATCAGCATAAGGCATAGTAAACTTATCTTGCGTAGAACTAAACCAATGATCTACGCTGCATTTACTAACTCCTAAAGCTGTGGCTATATCTCTTAGACTGTAATCGCCTTTATGTTCTCTTAGACATAGGCGTAGTTTTTCTTTATCTACTTCATACTTACGCCTTAGTTTAGGCTCTTGCTTTTTATTTTCATAATAAGGACGTCTTTGCATAGATCTTCCACAATCAGCACATCTAATTAAAGTAGCTAGTGGATTCTGTAATTCGGTACCATGTGTAGTACTTACTTGTTTAGGTTGGATTCCTTGAACTATATTGAATAGATCTTCTTCTATTATAGCTGGGTGCAATCCCTCGACAAGTATTATTTCGTCCTTAGTTCCTTTTTTACGTTTCTTCACAATTTGCCCGTTAACTAAGCTCTTATGTTGTTTGTTACTGTTCCACCTTATCTTACCTAGATAAACTGGATTAGATAGTATTCCTTTAATTGTGGACGGAGTCCATACATCTGACTTTTTAGGACGAAACTCTAAAGTATTAAGCCAGTTGCATATAATATCGTGTCCCATGCCGTCAGCACGTTTCTTATACATCTCTTTTACGACTTCTGCTTCTTCTGGTATTGGTTCTAGTGTAAAACCTTTGTCATATTTTAATTTTACCTTTTTATACCCAAAAGGAGGCTCTGACGCACAATATTTACCAGCTAGTACGTTTGCTAACCTTTGGCGTTGCATACGTCTGTTAATAGCTTTATATTCACGCCTAGACATAAATAAACCGAACTCAAAGTATTCTTCGTCGTCGTCGCTGTTTGGATCATATATTTTATTAAGAGTAATAATTAAAGTATTTGAATACTTAAAAGCCTGTGAAATAGTACCTTGATCTTTAGAATCTCCACGAGTAAGACGTTCTACTTCTACAACTAAAATTCCGTCAACAGTTCCAGTCTCAATGTCTTTTAAGACCTTTTGTATTTCTGGTCGTTCTTGGATTGATTCTCCCGAAACTACTTCACGATATATATGTCGTATCTTTATACCAAGTTGTTTAGCTCTATCTTTTAAAAACTTCTCATGTTGTTTTAGCGTATCGAATTTTTTAAGTCTTTCTAGTTCCATATCGGCTCTTGATTTTCTTAAATATGCGTCATAGATCCCGTTAGGATCCAGCGTGATTACATTATACATCTTGCACCTCCTTATCTTTCATAATTCTATCAACCTCTGCTTCATACTCGGCGATTTTATTCTTATCAAAGTTTTCTAAATGTCCTAGTTTGTAGTGTAACATTTCATGTATGAAACGCTTTTTCTTTTTCTATGTCAGAAAGTGAATCATTTACGATTATATAAGTACCGTTCTCGGCTTTCATAATAAAAGCTCGTACTTTAGCTGGTGCTTTTATAAACAAAAGAGTCAAATTGTCTTTTTCGGCAATTTTCGCCAACTTTCCATACATAGGCAATACCTCCTAAGAACACGGGTACTGCTTAACTTTGTGTCTTTTTATTCCTTTCTATTTCTTTTCTTTTGTTTTATCAATCTTTGTAACTATATCAACAATATCAGCTACTTGGTTTAGTTCTTCGTCGTCTAACTCTCCAAGTTTATCAAAAAGAAGACTGATCCGCTTATTTTCTATTAACTTGTTGTACTTCTCGATATTCTCTAAATTATAGGGTGTTACTTCTTCTTTTCCTAAAAGGTAGTCTGTTGTTGTATTTAGAGCTGTTGCTATTTCTGATAAGATGTCTGGTCGTGGCATTTGCAAGTTATTTATATATCTTGAGACTGCTGCTTCTGTAACACCAATTTTAGTAGCGAGTTTTCTTTGTGAGATCTTATTTTTCAATAATAGACTCTGTAACTTTCTTCCAAAATCGTTTTCCATAATGTCCCCTCCAATTACCGATATTATAACACTTTTTGTCAAAAAAGAAAGAAAACTTACTAAAATGATAAAAAAGTGTTGACTATCTTTCCAAAATGATATACAATTTAGACATAACTTACCGAAATAATAAGTTTCGGAGAGATTAAGGAGGTCAAAAATGAATACATTGTTACTTGTGTCGAAAAGAAACCTTAAAGGGTATTCTCAAGAGCAGACTGCTAAACTACTTAATCTGTCTAGTGTTCAATATGGAAAAAAAGAACGAGGAGAAAAAGACTTCAAAACTGGGGAGATTAAAAAATTGAAAATACTTCTTGACTTGTCGGATCAGGACATTTTAGATATTTTTTTTAAATAAAAACTTACCGAAATAATAAGTTAATAAGTAAATAACTTACCGAATAAATTTAACTAGGAGGTGCCTATGAAAAAGGAAAACGAAAAACCAGAAATAAAACCTAAAGTAACAATCGTTTTAGATTGTGTTCCCACTAATATTGAGGAACGCAAGAACAATATACGCAAGTTCTATGATGTATGTAACGAAGTAATAGACGATCCTAGCTGCTTTTATACAGAGCAGGAAATCGAAGAATTGAAAAACAATCCTAAGAAACAAAAGGAATTGAATATAAAGTTTATCTAAAAATATGGAGGGAAATAAATATGGAAACTAAAATCAAAGAAATATTAAAAAAATACAATTACACTTATCAAGGATTTTATAACTTGATAGTACAAAAACACGGAGAGAGCTATATCATTGTCGACGAGTTTGAGGAGTTTTACTACGGAAGCCAAGACTTTGATAATTTACTAGAGGATCTAACATCAGACTTAAAAAAACTTTTTGAAAATGATTCTCTTTACTTAGAGTGCGAATGTCCCGGACGTTGGGAAATTGCTTTTATGTAATAAGGATTATTAAAGGAGGTGGTCTTATGTGAAGATTAAAGTTTTAAGAAGCTAAAAAAGGAGGTGGAAAAATGAGAGCTTTAAAAAGGATTAAGTGGTTAAATGTATTGGAAATTGTAGGATTTATCGGTTGTTTAGCCTTAATAGTTCACGATTTATTTATGGTTACGATTTATAGTTGGATTACTTCTAATATGGTTGGTTGGACTTGGTTCGGATTCGTTACGTTTGTTGTAGCAATCATGATAGCAAGTATAACATTCGACGATTTAGAGGAACAATGGAACGCAATCGAAACAAAAAAAGAGAGAGCCTAGGCAAGACCTCTCAATGGAATATTTTGTTAAATATTCACTCCACTATTATAGCAAAAAGTGGAGTTCTAGTCAAAGGTGGTGGTAAGTATCAATGGAAATTGGATTAAGCTCTTTACTAAGTTTACAACTTGGGAATGGTATAAAGATCAGAATACGAAATCATTGTTTATACACTGCCTACTAAAAGCTAATTGGAAAGAAGCAAAGTTCATGGGAGAGATAATCCCTAGAGGTAGTTTTGTAACTTCTTTAGATTCACTAGCTAAAGAACTAGGTTTGTCAGTCCAAGAGATTCGGACAGCACTAAAACACCTAATTTCAACAGGCGAATTAACAAGCAAAAGTACTAATAAATACCGCATAATTACTGTGGTAAATTACGAAATGTATCAGCAAGTTAACAAGCAACCTAACAGTCCATTAACAGGCAATCAACAAGCAACTAACAATCAACTAACAACAATAGAAGAATATATAGAATATAAGACTAATACAGAATATAAGAATAATAGTGTGTGTAATAATACGCCCGAGGAAAACTTTTCTTGTCATTTAGGCTGTATCTATAAAACTCTTGATTGTAAAAATTGCATGAAGAAATGGAAATGTCCTTTACCAGACGAGCCTACCTTTAAAGGACTCCATGGTAAGACATTTTACGAATATGTTGCGGAGATTGAACTTAGGAAGTTAGAAGTTGCTAGAGAACTAGAAGCTATGGAAGCTATGCGAGGCGACTCTCCTCCAGAACTTACCGATTATGATTGGCTTAACGATAAGGGGGACGAATAATGAATCGAGAACAATGGCTAGAGGAACGTAAAAAAGGTATTGGCGGCTCTGATGTTGCTTGTATCTTAGGTATGAGTCCTTATAAAACTAACGTGGCATTATGGGAAGAAAAAGTCGGTATAAAAGAACCAGAAGACATCTCCCAGAAAGAATACGTTAAAAACGGTACTGACAGCGAGGATCCGTTAAGAAAATTATTCGCTGTGGATTATAAGCAATATGAAGTTTTACACGAAGAAAACGAAATAATCCATAACAAAGAATACCCATTCATACAAGTTAGCCCAGATAGTAGGCTTGTAGAAAAGTCCACAGGACGTAAGGGATTCTTAGAAATCAAACGTTGTGAAATTATGAATCACAAAATGTATGAAAAGTGGAAAGACGGCAATATTCCACAAAACTACTATCTACAAACGTTACAGTACTTCTTAGCTGACGAAGATATGGACTTTGGTTATTTAAGAGCCTATCTTATCAGACACTTAGCTGACGGTACTGTTATTCGAGAAGTCAGAGACTATGTAATTGCTAATAGTCGGACAGAAGTCCAAGACGATCTCGATTATTTAAAACCAAAAGAAATAGAGTTCTGGCAATACGTCGAAACAAAGACTAAGCCACCACTACTATTACCACAGATTTAGAGGAGGAAATAATATGGAAAAAAATCTGGAAACAGTAGAACAACCACAAGTTGTTAATAGTTTAAGACTTGTTATCAGTCCGTTACAAAAAATGGAAGCTATCAAGTTCAATTATGAAGAATTAAAAGGAGGACTTACAGCAAGTTTAGAGAAGTATCAGAACCTTGTCTATACACCAGAGAATATCAAAGAAGCTAAAGACGACCGTGCTACTCTTAATGCACTAAAGAAATCCTTAAATGACGAAAAAATTAAAATCAAAAAGGAGTTTGAAGTTCCTTACAAGGACTTTGAAGAAAAAATCAAGGAACTTATGGAACTTGTAGATAAACCTGCGAGTGAGATTGATAAACAGGTTAAAGCCTTTGAGGAACAAGAGAAAGCTAAAAAGCGTGAAATAATCAATACTATCTATTCTGAGAATATTGGTTCATACGCAGAACTTATCTCTTTAGAGAAATTATATGATCCACGTTGGGAAAATAAAACCTATAAAGAGACAGATATTAAAAAAGAGATTCAAGATGTTGTTAAAAAAGCTGATAGCGACATCAAAATTATTGAGGATCTAAAGTCTGAATTTGAGTTTCAAATTAAAGATACATACTTTAAGACTCTTGATTTAGGACAAGCTCTTGTCGAGAATCAAAGACTAGAAAAACAAAAAGAACTACTTGCTAAACCACAAACAACCGAAGTAAAAGTTGATCCAGTTAATAGTATTCATGACGACGACGCTGTGGACGCTATGAAGTATGCGGTTGGTGTAGATACTTCTAACGAAGAATCTAAGCAAGAAGAACAAGAAATGTGTTCCGTAGTATTTAGAGTAAATTGTACTCCAGAACAATTAAAAGCTCTGGGAGAATATATGAGAGCTAACGGAATTGAATATGGGAGGGCTTAGTTATGGCAGTAAGTAATAAACTAGCCCCTGTTGCTCCTACTAAACCAGCAGCTCCAAAACAGACCTTTACTGACTACATTACACAGGAAAAAATTAAAACTAAAATCAAAGACATGGTTGGGGGTAAAAACAGTCAGAGATTTATAACAGCTATTGTAAGTGCTGTATCTAGTAATGGAGATCTAGCAACTTGTACTTTCGGGACTATAATTGCTGGAGCCCTACTTGGAGAAAGTTTACAGCTCTCTCCCTCTCCACAACTAGGACATTACTACTTAGTTCCGTATAACATCAAAAAGAAAGACGCTAACGGGAATGAGTATTGGGAAAAAGTTGCTCAGTTCCAACTAGGTTATAAAGGCTATATTCAATTAGCTGTTAGAAGTAATTTCTATCGTGATATAGACGTTTTAGAGATTAAAGAGGGAGAATACCTTGGACGAGACCAAAATACTGGGAAACACTGTTTTAAGTTTATTAGCGATTGTGAAGAACGCAAAAATAAAAGTACGATTGGTTATTTGGCATACTTTGAATATCTAAACGGATTTACTAAACATATCTACTGGACTAAAAAAGATATGGAAGATCATGCAATAACTTATTCTAAGGCTTATAGAGGCGATAAGGAAAAAGGTACATCTTACTCTTTCTGGACTACCAAGTTTGACGATATGGCATTTAAGACCATGATAAGACAGTTAATATCTCGTTGGGGAATTATGTCTATCGAATTACAAACAGCTATTGAACGTGATATGGCAGTTATTGAGGAGAACGAAAGCTACGAATATGTAGATAACGACGAACCAGTAATTCCTATCGCTCCAGCTGTCGAAAAACCAGTACAAGAAAAAGATCCAGCTGACAACGCTGTGGATCAATTCTTTAACCAATAGGAGGAAATATTATGAATCGAGTTGAATTAGTTGGACGTTTAACTAGGGATCCTGTTTTAAGGTACACCCCTAGTAATCGACCAGTTGCACAATTTACCCTAGCAGTAAATAGACGCTACGCAAAAGAAACAGACGAAATAAAAGCTGACTTCTTTACTATCATAGCATGGGGAAAACAAGGAGAAAATTGTAAAACCTATCTATTTCAAGGAAGCCAAGCTGGAGTTACAGGAGAATTAAGGAATCGAAGTTATACAGATAGAGACGGTAATACACGATATATTACAGAAATTTTGGCAGATAACGTCGAGTTCTTGTCTTCTAAAAAGCCAGAAAACACTACTCCAAGTAACGAATCTATACCATCACAAGTGGAAGAACCTACACCTTACTCTTTCCAAGGAGAACAAAGTTCGCTATATGACGAAGAATATACACTTAGCGACGACGATTTACCGTTCTAATGGTTAAGAGCGATTTTGAAAATTACGCAGAGATAAAAGAAGACTGCGAGTTATACAGAGATTTAGCTAGAAGATATTTAGCTTTAGACTTAGCAGATCCTAACTTATGTTTTGATGTTAAGAAAGAAGCATGGGCTCTGGCACAACGTTGGAGCGATATAGCTAGTATGGCTAGTAAAATAGCACGACTACACGACGCTTCTAAGACAGATTTTAGAGATTGGGCTTATCAGAGATATAGACAGCTCCAATATATGCACGAAGACGCTCGTATGATGTGGAATCGAGCTGAGGAAGAATTGAAGTTTATTACTCGATTCGAGAAGTACGGAGTTGTAAGTTGATTCATACTAGAAAATTAAAGTCTAAACGAGCTAAAGCTACTGATATAACTAAACAAGTAAAACTCGAAGTATGGGAACGCGATAAGGGGCGTTGCGTATATTGTGGAAACACTTACAACGTAATGCCTAACGCTCACGTTGTACCTCGAAGTAAAGGCGGTATGGGAATAGTTACTAATGTAGTTACATTATGCACGAATCTTACAGACAATAAGTGCCACCACTACTACGATAACGGAACTAAAGAACAACGAGAAAAAATTGACGCCAAAATCGTTGCGTATATGAAACGGCACTATGGCGAGGACTGGTGCAAAGAAGATCAGATTTATAAAAAATATGGAGGTAAATAATATGGAAAAAGTACACTATCTAAGTGTTGAGATAAGATCCAACGGAGAAAATGAGATATACTCATGGGATTATGACTTAATGTTAAAAACAGACAATTATCTTTGTATCAAAAAAGACGAAAATCTAAGACTTTTAAAGAGAGAAAAAGATAAAAACGATATTGAAAGTTGTATCGAAGATATATGCGTATGGTTTCAAGATTGGAAGTTTGTTGATTATAAAGCAGTTCATTGTAGCCTTTATACAACTGAGGATCCGATTATAGCACTCGGAAAAATGAAAAAGAAAATAGTCAGATTTATTAAAAAAGAATATTCTTGGCTATTCGAGGGGGATTTAGAAAAACGTTTGGAATCCATAAGGATTGATAAAGAATGAATCCAGAATCAATAGACAGAATGACTGAGGCTTTTAGGAAGTTCGGAGAAGCTATGGGAGATGTTGCTCGATCAATCGTCGAAGTGTTTGGCGAGGTATTTAATAACGCATGGTTACAGATAAAAGAGATAACTAAAGGCTTAGATAAAAATATATCAAGAAAGCGATTCGTTAAACTCTTAATGAGTCAAGGAATCCAAAGAAACGAAGCTAATAAAATAGCGTGGAAAGTACACGCTGAAAAAGGAAAATATACTTTACTAGATTATGCACTAACGATTAAAAATAAGGAGGAATAATTATGTTAGAAGAAATAGTTAAAGAACAAAGGGAGTTACAGGTTGATTCAATAGGACGTTTATTGGAATTGGGAGGATTTTTAACCAATGCTAAACCCGAACCAGTCGAAAGAGTTGAGGAAAGCTGTTTTATCGATATAGCAAAAAATAGCTTAGAACAATCAAGATTGATTCACGATTTAATAATTAACATATCAGAAGTGATTAAAGGAGGAAGATAATATGTCCTCTATTGCTAGAAAAATAAAAAGGAATCAAGAACGAGACACTATGCTAAAACAATATGGTAAGAAGCCTAAGAAAAAGTGTCCTAACTGTGGAAAACTTACTCTATTCTGTTATAAGAATAAGCATGGTAAAGAAATTATCTGCGTTCAATGTGGGGAGGTAGTTAACAAATGAAATGGTTAAGTAACTTCCGAGAAAATATGCAGCTTAGAAAAGAGCGTAATACATTCGAGAATAAGTATCATACAGTACAAGATAAATACGTCGCTCTACTCGAGAGTAAGGTAGATCAGACAGAAGAATTACAAAAGTATAAGGATCTGTGCATAGAACAAAAGAAACAGATCCGTGAACAGAAAAGTACTATTGCTGACTTAGAATTGAAAGTCGAAAAATTAGAATCAAAAGGAGGAAAACAAAATGGAAAGACTAAAGAAAATATTTAATCCTATCATAATTGTTATACAAAGTGAGTTATTTAAGTTTTTCCTTATTGCCGCCTCTTTGATAGTTGCTATTATTGCTGTTAGCTGGGGAGCTCTTATGACAGTTCTAACAGAAGATCTAAAAAATGTAGTTATAACTAAAGACCAAAAAATCGCCAATTTTAAAAGCAGTAACGAATACTTAAATAGTGAAAACGTTAGGCTAAGAATTATTAACGACGATTTATACAGAATCATAGAGGACAACCAAGATTGTGCCTGTCAAGACTGAAAAACAACTTAATATTTTTGGCGATTCAATAGATGTTAAAAAGATTTATGAAGAAGATAAGAAAACTAATAAAGATCATGTTGCTACTCCACGTTGGGTAGTAGAAAACATATACGACATTATTGATATAAAAAAATATAAGAATATATGGTTCCCTTTTAACAATTATGATTCACACTTTAAGCTAAAAGCTGACGAATTGAATCTTAAATATAAAGCTACTCATATATTCGACGATTTAGGGAATGACTTTTTCACTACATTACCACCTAAAGACTGCGATTTACTTATTAGCAATCCACCATTTAGCCAACAGAACGATATTATAAAAAGAACGTTTGAATTGGTCGATATGAGACTGATTAAGTCATTCTGTTTACTTCTCCCTCTTTCCACTTTAGAAACTCCAGCACGGGCTGAAATGTGGGAAAAGTATGTTGATAAATTATCTGTTCTTATCTTTAAAAAAAGAATCCAGTTTCTTGGTTGTACTACCGGATTTAATAAGGCTTGTTGTTGGGTATGTTACAACATAGATTCACTAAAGGAGAAGTTGGTATGGATTTAAAGAAAAAAGAGTATGCCCTTTATAAAGGCGAAAAATTAGTTATGATTGGTACTTTAGACGAGATTGCTAAAGCACAAGGCGTTAAAAGAAGAACGATATTGTTTTATCAAAGCCCAGCATATCTAAAAAGACACGAAAAATCTCATATAGGAAATTATAAAGTTTTAGTTAAATTAGATTAGATTAGAGGAGGAAATATGAAACCAAGGAATTTTCAAGAAATAGCAGATAAGATAATTAAGATTATAGAAGAAGAATGTACTTTCAATGAGGAAAGAATTGCTAACATCATAGAACAGATAGAAAATGCCAAAAAAAGTAATTGTTATAAAGCTCCAGAGCTTCAATACGAAAGCTGGGACGAATTATCTAGTATATTATCCAAAAACTTTGTTCCTAGTAATTCTAAGTGGGAAACAAAGTTAATGATTGTATTCAATAATTTAAAAGGATCCATTGAAGACTATTGGGACGACGATAACAACGAGTTAAGGAGGTGCGAATAATGGAGTTAATAAGAAAAGAAGATCATAAGTTAATGATGTCAAATTATGTGGGGACTGGTACTGAGAAAGCAGAATCTGGAGAAGATCTTACTTATGAGTTTAGAACTACTATACACTACGCTCCTATAATTGAGTTTCCAAACGGAGATATTGTTGTTATGAATTGGGAAGATATTGTAAAAATAGCTAAAGATTATAAAGCAAAATGCGATAAGGAGATATCAGACAATGAATCAATACAAGATAAATAATTATAACGAGGTTATAAATGATATGGGAACTTATAGAGTAATAGCTGGTAATTTAAAACGAGGTTTTAGTACTTTTATTGGTTGGACTGATAGTGATTCTACTCACTATGACATATTGTTTACTTATGGTTGTACTGGCGAGGGTTGCTACCAACGAGGGCTAAGAATTACAGATCTATTCGTAAGCATTATGAGTATAGGAAGTTTTGGTTTTAAGGCAGATAGTCCTAAAGATGTCGCTTATATAGCTGAAAAATTATTCAATGATCGTATAGACGATAGTGTTGAGAGAGTTACACAACTTATAAATGGAATCATATACGCATTACAGGAACAAGAATGAAATATCAATATTTTATAAGTTTTGTAGCTGTTAAAAAAAATGGTTATGAGTTTGGAAATATAGACATCACTTTTCCTTGTAATATTGAAAACATTACAGAAATAAGGTGGGCTGAACTAAGGATCAAAGAAAAAATAAAAGTAAACCAAGTTATTATTTTAAACTATCAGTTATTAAGAAAATGGGAGGTGTCAGATAATGTGGTTATTTAAAGCTATTGGAATACTTGTACTACTTATTATCGCCTTTCTACTGTTTGCGTTCTTATTATGCGTTATAAAGTCAATTTATATATGCCATTTTTCAAGAAAGAAATATCGTAGGAGGATTAAAAATGATAGATACAAGGGACTTAGATAGTTATTACCCGGGGTATGACGAATATTGCGAACCACGGGAAGTTCGGGGGGACGAGGATTTTGATATAGACGCCATTATTGACGAGAGGAGACTTCAAGAAATGGAAGCAGAAGAAAAAAAAGAGAACGAATTATTTAAAGTAATATATTCGCAAGGTACAGTTAGTGGTAAGTTCGATATTATATCGTATCATACTCCACTACTAGAGTATATATACAAAAACGATAAGTCCACATATTTAGCAATAAAAAATACTGTTATACAAAGTTTTGAAAATATAGAGAAAATGATAAAGGAGGAATCAAAATGAGTAAAAATGAAACCAAAGAACCAAAGATATTCGATTTAATGGTGGTATGTGCAGAAATAGTACCACAAGGAAATGGAACAGCAAAGGTACGATTCGGATCTCAAATGAACGAAGAAGTACTTATAAGAATGTGTAAAGAAGATAACGACTCATGGGAATTAGTAAAGAAAGTTATATTCGACTCACTAGATAAAATCGAGACAGCTTGTGGTTATAGATTGAATGACGACGGTACAGAAGTTGTAAGACCAGAAGAATAAGGAGGTACTATGGATAACTATTATAGACAAATAGCTGATCTACAATGTGCAGTAGAACGTCTAAGAACCTTACAGGAAAAACAAGGAACCATATTCGATAAATACTTCCCTGTTACTGTAAGATATAAGCCTAGTTCTTCTACTACTGGTAGTGTCGGCAAAGATAAAATGGTTTCTTACTTGGAGGAATTAGAAGAAACTGGAATCGCTAAAGAACTGGAAGAAGCTATCAAGAACGTTAATACAATCCAGAATCGTCTAAGACGTATGGAGGTTATACTCCAAGGGGTTGAGGACATATCTGGTAACGATAGTTTAGAATATAAGGTAATAAGTTTAAAGTATTTTGAGGAAAGAACTTATACATTACAACAGATAGCTGACAGACTCCACTATTCGATAGATAGAATCAAACAAGTAAGTGCTGATATTGAAAGAAAAATAAAAGAAAACTATTACACCAAAATTACACAGTAATAGTGGTAAAATGGTATTGTGGAATAATTAAAAAGGCTCGTAGATTGCCCCCGAAAAAGAAAAATCTACACTACATCTCGGTAGCGGTGTGATGGTCGCATAAGGGTTCCATATTCCCGAGGTTAGGTTCGAGTCCTACTACCGAAACCAATAAGTTATTATTCATTATTCGTATATAGACCTAAGAGTCAGTAAGGAGAGAGACCTTACATCACTTCCTTTCTATAAAGACACCCAGTAAATGGCTCGTATAATAAATAAATCGAGAAGCCTAGAACTCGAAATTCTAGGTATGGAAGTCGGAGACAGCGATACTATGACTTTAAGTTAAGGATTCACTATATTTTACTTGAAAAAGGTTTTCATATAGTTGGTGCCGTATCAGAACGTGATTATAATTGGGAGATTTTTAGCTTGATTGCACCCATTGACAAAGTATTAAAGCAGTTCGTTTAGCTATCAAAGGAAGAACTTAAAAATGTAGAATAGCCGTTTTTGCAAGTATTGTATGTTAACAATTATAGTATGTTCACGTGGACGAACAGGGAGCCACGTTGGTTACGACCACCGTACGCTAAGCTATTAGTCGTAATTCTAAGTAAGTTGTCGTAATGGGCAACCACGGTTATTGCTTAGAGAAATAGCTATACATGGGAAACTAAAGGTATAAGTCTTTTCTTTCCCGCCACGCTAGTATCACACTAGCCAACCCCTTTTTATTCTTTTTAGATAAACTAAAAGCACTACTTATCTTAGGTAGTGTACTGATAATATGTAAGAAGTGGCGGTGCAATTCCCCTAACGACAAGATCGTCCTAGAGGCAATATTATCGGTACAGTATCTATGATACAATATTGTTATTGGAGGTATTATTATGGATCAGAATACTTTTATAGGTAAAGTCCAAAGTAAGGAAATCAAAAACGGAACAAAGTTTAAGGTATATAATCAAGATAGACTCTTGATAGGTACTGTTGGAGTCATAGACACAACAATAGTATATTTAGATATGCCAGTAATTCCAGACGATATACTCGTAGGTAGTTACATCTTTGAGGAAGTTAAAGAAGAACAATAACAAGAGTAGATACTACTCCTCTAATCATATAGAGAAACTATAAGACATTACATTCCAGAGCGTGATGTCTTTTTTCGTTTTATAAGGAGGCGTTGCGTATGAGAGCAGCAGATACATGAACTTAGATAAGTATATAAAGCAGTTCTTTATTAGTCTGTCTAAGTTTAGTCAATATTACGATATAACCATTACTACCTTTGAGAAGTACAACGAGGAATATAATTGTATTTCCAAGAGTATGTTACTTCAATTCAAAGAACCACAGACAAAAGATACTTATATACAGTATAAGGAATGGTATAAGAACAAGCAGGAGCTTGTAGTTAGGTTGAATGAGTTATGGCAAAGCCGAAAACAGACAAAGAACAAAAAGAAATAGTTGCCTATTTCCTAGAATGTAATAATTATAGTGAAACGGCTCGTAAGTTTGGTATGTCTGATACTGGTGTAAGAAAAATAATAAAGAGACACGCTGGTACAGAGAGTACGAAACAGTTAGAGGAGAAAAAAAATAATAATACACAGGAAGTCATAAAAGATATGGACGACCGTAAGGAAACGGTTAAGCGTGTATTAGGTAAATTGATAAAGAATATTGAAGACAAATGCGATAATATTGATATGTTTACCAGTATAAGAGACTTAGCTATGGCGTATGGTACACTCGTAGATAAAGAGTTCAAACGTCAAGAGTTAGAGTTAAAGAAGAAAGAACTAGAACTTCAAGCAAAGGAACTAGAGGGCGACGAAAACTTGAACGGATCTATTATTCAAGCGATTACTGGAAATATGTCTTCTATATGGGACGACGAGGATCCAGATGTTCAAGATAAAGAAGAAAAGACACAGTAAGCCTTTTGTATGGGCTCCGCTCTCTAAGAAACAGTTAAAGATATTGTCGTGGTGGGCTGACGGTAGTCCTTATAAGGATTATGACGGCGTTATAGCTGACGGTGCTGTTAGATCTGGTAAAACAATCTCTATGGCTCCCTCTTTCATATTATGGGCTATGACAAACTTTGACGGTGTAGATTTCGCACTATGTGGTAAGACAATAGGTTCTTTACGACGTAATGTTATCAATACTCTAAAAAAACAGATTCTAACTTTAGGTTATAAGTACGAAGAACGTCGTACAGATAACTTAATTATAGTTTATAAAGGAGATTCATATAACAACTTCTACTTATTCGGTGGTAAGGACGAATCTTCACAGGATTTAATCCAAGGTATGACACTAGCTGGTGTCTTTTTTGATGAAGTGGCACTTATGCCTTACTCTTTCGTAGATCAAGCTATGGCTCGTTGTTCTATTGAGGGTGCGAAGTATTGGTTTAACTGTAACCCTAAGAATCCGAACCATTGGTTCAAGATAGACTTTATAGATAAAGCTAAAGAAAAGAGATTCTTATACTTACACTTTACTATGGACGATAATCTTACCCTATCTGAAAAGGTTAAGCTACGTTATAAGAGAATGTTTGCTGGTGTTTTCTATAAGCGTAATGTTGAGGGATTATGGGTTACTGCTGAGGGACGTATTTATACAACCTTTGACGATAGCCGAACTATTACTTACAAGGAGTTTTTAGAAAAATACAGTAAAGATATTATTGCTGCTTATATTGGTGTTGACTTTGGAGGAAATAAGTCCGCTACTTCCTTTACTCTTACGCTAGTAACAAGAGGATTCAAGGAAGTTATTATTGTTGACGAATGGTATCACAAAGAAGAACTAACTCCTAAACAGTTAGAGACAAACTTTGTAGAGTTCGTTACCAATTCTTTTCATAAGTTCCCACAGCTGCATGATGTATATTGCGATAGTGCCGAACAGATCCTTATTAGTGGATTGAAAACAGCACTCCTAAAAGCGAGATACACAGACGCTAAGGGTATTTTAAGAGGTTACCCTATAATGATTCATAATGCGTTAAAAAAGGAAATTATAGACCGTATCAGATTCACTACTGCTATGTTCGGTCAAGATAGATTATGGGTTGTTAAAGAAAAATGTCCGAATACTATATCTGCCTTTGATAATGCAGTATGGGACGAAGAAGAAATCGACGACGTTCGTTTGGACGACGGTAACTACAACATAGACTCTCTCGATAGTTTCGAGTATTCAATAGAAAAACAGATAAAATTGATTTTAAGATAAGGAGGTATTTTATGAATGTAATTATTGAATATTTAAGAAGCCTAGGCTATAATATAGATTCCGATTATTACGGCTATATCAATACATGGCGAGAGTGGTACGCTGGTAAAGTAAAGAAGTTCCACTCTTACAAACAGTATAATGGTAAAAAGCAAGTACCAAGAGAACGTTATACTCTAGGTATGGCTAAAAAAGGTTGTGAGGATTGGGCTAATAAGCTCATGAGTGAAAAAGTAACTATCTCTACTACCGACCAGAATACTTTAGACGAGATACTAGAAAGGAATAACTTTTGGCTTAATTCTAACCAATTAGTTGAGGAAACCTTTGCTTTAGGTACTGGTGCTTTTGTTGAGTATAAAGCTGGAGACCAACCTGTTATTGATTATGTAATAGCTCCTATGGTATTCCCTCTTAGGTGGAAGAAAGGCGAAATACTAGACTGTGCCTTTGCTAGTATCATTGAATCTGGAGAACAAAAGACATTCTACATCAATATACATAAGCAAGTTGGTTCTAGGTTCTGTGTAGAAAATAAAATCATAATAGCTAATAACGACGGTACGTTCCAAGAGGGAGCACTACCTAAGAATGTTATGCCAGTAGTATGGAATGATGTTAAAACGTTCCAGATCATAAAGCCTAACATAGTTAATAATATCGACATGGGTAATCCTATGGGAATGGCTATCTTTGCTAACGCTATTGACGAAATGAAGACAATAGATCTTATCTATGACAGTTATAAAAACGAGTTTAATCTTGGTAAGAAGCGTATCTTTGTTAAAAGTGGTGCTCTTAACGTTGATTTAGACAATGGAGACGCTGTTCCTGTATTCGACGAGAACGATATAGAGTTCTATGCTATGCCAGACGAAGACGGTACAGAAATGATAAAAGAATCTAAGTTCGACATACGAGCTGAACAACACGATACAGGATTACAAACGAATCTTAACTTATATGGTAAGAAGATCGGATTCGGAGATAATGGCTATAAGTGGGAAAAAGGACAAGTCAAGACAGCTACTGAAACTATTAGCGATAACTCTGAGATGTTTAGGAACATTCAAAAACACGAGGTTATCTTAGAACCTGCTTTAATTGGTATGGTAGAAGCTGTTATGTACTTAAAGACTGGTAAAGTCTATACTGGCGATACTACTATTAACTTTGACGATTCTATTATCGAAGATATGGCAGAAGTTAAGCGTCAAGCTATGATCGAGTATAATGCTGGAATCATTGATAAGGTAGAATATTATGTTCGAGTATATAAGATTACTGAGGACGAAGCTGTTAAGAAAATCGAACTCATGGAATCAAGAAAGCCTAAAGAAGTTACATACGAGGTATAGTGTATGCAAGACGACAAGTACTTACAAGAGTTATACGAGAATATCGAAGCTGAACTCTTACGTAATATTGCCAGTCATTTAGATATAGACGAGATTGACGGTGGCACAGTTGAATGGCACACTAGGAAACTTAATGAACTTGGAATGTTACATTCTGAGAACATCAAAGTATTAGCCAAGTACTCTGGTAAGACAGAATCAGAAATAAAAGCTATGTTAAAGAAAGCTGGTTATGGTAATATAGAAGAATCTGCTTTTAAGGAGGCTTACTCTAAGGGTACATTAGCTAATAAGGCTGTTCCTTTAATGAAGTCAGAAGATTTAAAAGCAATTCTTAATACTTCTATCACTAACTCAGTTGATTCATTTAATCTAGTCAATACTACGGCTTTAGAAAGTGCTAACGAGGAATACTTAAAGATTATTAACCAAGTGTATCTTGAAACAGCACAAGGTATCTATGATTATAATACCTCTATTCGTAAAGCTACTACTCGTTTAGCTGAAAAAGGTATCAAGGGTGCTAGTTATATGAGAAATGACGGTACTAAGATCATTAGAACCCTAGAAAGTGCTGTTCGTATGCAAATAATAACAGCTAACAATCAATGCATGTCTGCTATGCAAGAACAACGTGCTAAGGAATGGGGATCTAATCTTGTAGAAGTATCTTCTCACATGGGAGCTCGTCCTAGCCATGCTGTTTGGCAAGGTAAGATTTATATGCTAGAGGGTTCTAGTGATAAATACCCTAACTTTTACGAGGCTACTGGTTACGGTAAGGTTGACGGATTGGCTGGAGTTAATTGTCGCCATACTTTCTACCCCTATTTAGAGGGCGTAAGCGAAAAAACATATAAACATTACAATCTTAACGAGAATAAGCAGCAATACGAGCTAGAACAGACACAACGTAAGTTAGAACGTAAGATTCGTATTGAAAAGCAAAAGATTGTTGTTGCCGAAGAAACTGGCGATAAACTCATGTTAGAAAAAGCTAGTATAAAATTAAAAGAACGAAGACAGGCACTAAAAGACTTTATCGAAGATAATAACCTTATGCGTGATACCTCCAGAGAGTTTACTCATGGATTCGGACGTTCTACATCTCAAAAAGCCACTATTACAAGTAAGAGCGTTGAAAATAAGGCTAACAAGATGTATAATCTAGGTAGTACGGAGAATAATGTAAAAGAATACTTACGGGACGCTCCTATTCGTGAGAAAATTAGCAAAGATTATGAGCTAGACAAGTATGTTGAATCTAAGTGGAATAAACATGATCCTACATCTAAAACTTATGACGGTATGTCTAGTCAAGTAACAGTATCTAAACAAGAAGCAGTTGATCTGATTAAAAAATATGCTGGTACTGGTAAATTAGAACGTAATCTTAAAGACGGTGTATGGAAGCATAAAGAAGTTATAGTCTCTGATAAGGTTATTGGTAAAGTCTTAGATTTAGATAACAACTGGGTAGATACTAACACATTTAAAATACATTACTCTAAACGTGGAGTACATATTGTACCTACTCTGAAAGGAAGTGATAAGAAATGACAGAACTAGAGTTTTTAAAGTTTTATGATAAAAATGTAAGAGTTATACTTAACGACGGTACATCTATAACAGGCTATGTATATACTTTTACACGTTCTGTTGATAGTGATACTGGTATCGCTTCTATCTCGTTAGAATCTAGCGAGGGTTATATCGAAATAATGCAGAATGATGTTAAAAAAATTACTATTACACCTTGATTACACTTTATTAGTGTTATTATGGTATCGTGATAATTTACAATGAAAACTAGCTACGGCTGGTTTTTTTAGTTGATTATACGCTTACTCGATTACAAGAGAATAAAACGGTTGGTTCGACTTTACTGCCTACAAGCAGAATAAAAACTGAGAGGAGAAGATAATATATGGATTGGTTAAAAGAGATTTTAACAAACGCAGGAGTTGAAGAAGAAAAAGTATCTAGTGTTGTAGAAAGTGTTAAAAAGGAAGTTCCTAAGTACTATGTACCTAAGAATGACTTTAACGAAAAAGTAACAGAGGTTAATACTCTTACTACTGAAAAGACTACACTTACTAAACAGCTAGAAGATTTAAAGAAAGTGGATCCTACTAAGTTACAAGAAACTATTGACGAGCTACAAAAAGCTAATAAAGAGTTAGAAGATAATAGCAAGAAAGAAATAGCTGACGTTAAGCGTATGAGTGCTATTGATTTAGCAATCGCTAATTCTAAAACTATTGATTCTGTATCTTTAAAGGCTCATTTGAACCTAGACAATATTACTTATGACGAAAAAACAGGAACACTTAAAGGAATCGACGAACAAATTAGCTCGATTCGTGAATCTAAAAAATACTTATTCGAGGAAGCTCCTACTGACGGAGGTATGCCACAAGGTGCAATACCACCAAAAGAAAAAACTATTGACGACGAAATCCGTGAGAATATTTACGGCGAGTCAAAATAATTAAGGAGGAATATTTATGGCTATTACATTAGCACAAGCACAAAACTTATCTCAAAGTAAGTTAACAAACAAGATCGTTGACGAGTTTAGAAAGTGTCCTTTATTAGACGCTATTCCATTCGACAACACAGTAAAACCACAAGGTGGTAAAACTCTAGCTTATGTGTTCAATAAAATTACTACACAACCTAAAGCTGGAGCTCGTAAAATTAACGGAGAATACACTTCTCAAGAAACTGTAACTACACCAGAAACAGTAGTTTTAAAAGTTATGGGTGGAGCTTATGAGTTAGACCGTGTAATTGCTGCGGACGAAAAACAAGTTGTTGATCATGTACAATTCCAATCTACTCAAAAAGCTAAAGCTACAAGAGCTTATTTCTTGGATCAATTCATTAACGGAGATGTTGCTGTTGACGCAGACGGATTCGACGGAATTGATAAAGCTGTAAAAGGCACTATTACTGAACGTAATACAGAGAATACTTTAGATTTATCTAACTCTGCTGCTATCGACAGTAATTATAAGACATTCTTATATGAACTTCGTAGAATGGAAGCTAAAATGGTTGAAAAACCTACTCACTACTTAATGAATAGTGATATGTACGCTGTTTTCCAAACTATCGCTGATAGAGTTCCTAATATTCGTTATGATAAAGACGCTTTCGGAGAAGAAATTATCAAATACGGTAAGGCTGTATTAGTTGATATGGGAGATAAACCGGGTTCTGACGATACAACAGGAGAAACTAATCCTATCGTTGTTAATAACGCTGCTGGAGAAACTTCTTTATATGCTGTTGTATTGGGAGAAGATAAAGTTCATGGTGTAAGCCCAGACGGTAACGATATTATCAAGCATTACTACCCAGACTTTAAGACTGCTGGAGCAGTTAAAAAAGGCGAAGTTGAAATGGTTGGAGCTATCGCTGTTGAAACTACAAGAGCTGTTGGGGTTATCAGAAAAATCAAAGTTGTTGAAGCTAACTAAGATTTTGAATAATTAAAGCCTTTCTCTTAATCGGGAAAGGTTTTAAATTTTATTATTTATGGGAGGAATATTATGTTTAAAATAAACGCACCAGAAAAGAATTATAAGGGTGTAACAAGTGGAATCGCATTTTCTAACGGAACTGCTACCGCTGAGTTAGACGCTTTTACTAAAGACTGGTTTTTAAGTAAAGGTTATACTTTAGAAGAAATCAAAAGTACACCTGTTGCTAATAATGGAGCACCTGTTACGGATCCAGAAGCTGGTAAGAATACTGGCGACCAAGAAAAGCCTATCACTAAAGCTGAACTTGTAAAAAAAGCTAAAGAGTTAGGTATTGAGGTTAAAAGTAAAGCTACAAACGCTGAACTTGAAAAACTAATTGCTGATAAGGAAGCAGAGATTGCAGCTGCTGCATTAAAGGCACAAGAAGAATTAAAGAACTCTGGGACTGAGGATCCAGAAGCTGGAGCACCTGTTACGGATCCAGAAGCTGGAGCACAAGGAAACGGAGATTCTGAGAAAGGAGAATAATTATGTATATAGTTATTTCCCCCGACACTTCATTCAATGGAGAGTTTGCTGGATTTAAGTTTAAAGCTGGTAATTGTATCACGAAATTAGACGAGAATCTACGCTTATGGTTCAAAATGCTTGGTTTTAAGGTTGAAAAGTACAATAAGCCAGAAAAAAAGGACGATAAGACTGTAAATGCGAACGAAACTCCAGTAATTGAGGACAAAGACGCAGAAGAAACTAAAGATAAGTAGGTGGTTCTATGAATTATATTGATATTGATTTCTATAAGACATTTACTAAAACTAATATAGACGAAGATACTTTCGACCAATTAGTAGAAGTAGCTGCAAGAATCATAGACGATAAAACAATGAATAGAGCTACCCACTTTGATACTTTCCCCGACTTTGTTAAGGAGAGAATCCAAAAGGCTACCGCTAGTCAAGTAAAAAAACTTGTTAAAGACGGTGGTATGAACGCTATTGATAAAGCTAACTTAATGAGTGAATCTATTGGAAGTTATAACTACACTAAGGCTTCAAAAAGTGAAAAACAAGTGGAAACGATAAACGGTATAGAAGTCAGTCCTATGGTTGATATTTACCTACGTCCTACTGGTTTACTTAATAGAAGTGTTAGAGGTGTTGGTTAATGTTTCCCCACACTATTACAGTATGGAATCAAATTGCTAGTAATCATACTGGCGGATTCACTTATCATAGAACCATTATCAAAAATGTTAGATATGAACATACTATTGCGAAACAATCCACTAAGGAGGGAGAATCAAACGCTAGTACTTTACTACTCTTTGTTTTCCCTACTGAAATGGTAAGCGATAGCAGTTATATTGATCCAGAATCTTTTAAGGAATTAAAAGAACACAAAGGCAATTTTACCTTTGATACTGATACTTATATAGGTTTAGGAGAGATTGATACTGATTTACCTAGTGGAGAACATTACTCTATTGATAGTGTAACTAAAGTTAATGCCATGAGTAACGACATACATCATTTTGAAATAAAGGGTTCTTAATGAACGTTAAAGTTGATTTTGACGAATCTAAAGTCGCTCGTTCTTTCAATAATGGGTATAGTAAAGCTCGTAAATGGTTAAAAAATGAGGTTGCTAAAGATACGAATGTGTTTACCTCTATGTTGTCTGGAGATTTACGAGAAAGTGTACTTCCAAGCATAGGAAACGCTAACGACTATCTAGTTTGGAGTGTTATTTATGCAGCTTATCAATACTATGGTAGTTGGGCGGATGGTACACACGTTATACAACGTCATTCACAACCCGGAACTGATATTCTTTACTTTGAAAAAGCTAAAGCTATTCATAAAGAAAAATGGATCCGTGTTGCTAAAAAATTAGCTGGAGGTAGATTATGAATAATAGTAAAAGTACTGATGTACTTATCGTTAAAGATGTATTGGACTATCTAAACAAGCGTCAATCCGAAATTGGATTACCTTGTCCTATTGAGTTGGAAGATATTGCTCCTAAAGGATTATCAATGTCTTTACAACAAATAACTGGCGAGAAGTATGTCGAGAAAGATATTGTCGGAAATGAAGACGGCAGTTTTCCTTTTGCAATATATTCTCAAAATACTAACGCCGACAAGTTAGGTATCATACAGCCATTATGGAATATATCTGACTATTTCGATAAACATAAACAAGATATTGTTTTACAAGACGGTAAGATAACTGTAAATATCGAAATGACTGGGACTCCCGGTCTTTATTCGAGAACTAAAGACGGTACAGTTACTTATCAAGCTATTTATAAAGTGGAATACTATAAGGAGGTATAAATATGAAAAAACCGTTAGTAAGTAATCGTGTCCTTGTTATCGACGATAAAAAAGGAACATCTGGAAAAGAAAATTATGTAAGGGTTGGTAAAGGTTTTACAAACTTCACAAAAGCAAGTAACTCTACTATCGACCAAAAGTTTTATATTGACGAAGCTGGTAAAGGTACGTCTAATAAGACAGGTATGCAAACAATCTACTCTTTAACTGGAGACATAGTTGTTGGAGATCCTGCTAACGACTTTATTGTTAGTTGTTATGAAAAACTTGGAGACGACGTTATCACTTCTGCTGTTCAATATGACGAGTACAGCCCTGTTGCGGATCAAGCTGGGTGCTTTGAAGCTCAAAAGTTTGAATGTATGGTTAACTGTACCAACGACGGTTCTGGAGACGGTGGTGCCGTTCTAGCTGTTGAAGCTGAGATCCACCAAAACGGACAAGAGATTAAGGGTTATTACAATCCTAGCACTAAAGAGTTTACTGCTGATAGTGCTAACTAAAATATGGAGGTAAAAATATGGAAGAAAATAAAAATATAGATACTGTGGAAACTAAAACTATTCTTGATAATACAGAGAATAACGTTATTGAGATAGCACTTCCCGATACAGTCAAAAAACTAAGAATTGACGGTAAAGTCTTTATGTTCAATACAGATAGTATAGAACTTCTTAGAGAAATAGAACGTATCGGAGAACAAGTTAGAGATATTGATTCCGCTACTGATGTTAAGGAAGACGAAAAACTTGTTACTATCTTAGAAAAAAGTAAACATGGTATTGATCTAGCTTTAGGAAGCGGAACTTTTGTTGAACTCTTTGGAGATAATATGGACTCTTATCTGCGTCCTCTGTATCTTTTAAGTCAATTAGTTAATATCTGTCGTCAAGTAACAAAAGATGTTGTTTACATTCAATATTCTTCTGAAAGAGCTAAAGGTCGAGAATGAATGTGTTAATAGAGGGACTACCGAAGACAGTAACAGTCAACGGTAGTCCTTTTTTATTAAATACAAACTTTTACATAGGTATTATATTTACCGAACTTATGACAGACGGTAGTTTAACGCCTTATGAGAAAGTAACCAGAGCTATCGACCTATGGTATAAAGAAAAACCACCTACTGAAACGTATAACGAGATTAAAGAGGCATTTGATAAGATTATGTGGTTTTATACTATGGGAGAAAATGAAGAAGAATCTACAACTAATAGCCGTGTTCGTGTAAGGAATCGTCCTACTCGAATATTAGACTATGAAGCAGATCAAGCCTATATTGTTAGTGCTTTCCAGCAACAATATGGTATTGACTTAACAGTCGAGAATATTCATTGGTGGAGATTCAAGATGTTGTTTAATGGTCTTACTGAAAAAACTAAAATGGTAAAGATCATGCAGTATAGATCTATGGAGATAGATCCTAAAATGCCAGAAAAACAACGTAAGTTCTACCAAGAAATGAAAATTCTTTACGCTCTACCAGATAAAAGAACGGAGGAGGAAAAAGAAAGAGACTTCCAAGAACAACTTAATATTGCTCTAGGAGGTGGTTAAAAATGGCTAGACAAGCTGACGGTAGTATCGTAATTGATACTAAAATCGATCAAGCTGGATTAAAAAAAGGAATAAGCGGAATAAGCTCGAGTTTAAAAGGAATCACTAAACTTGTTGCTGCCGCTTTTTCTGTGAAAGTTATTTATAATTTTACAAAAGCCTGTATTCAAGCAGCGTCTGACTTAGAAGAAGTACAGAACGTTGTAGATACCGTTTTTGGAGAGAGTTCTGCTATTATAGATAACTTTGCTAAGAACGCAGTTAAAAGCCTCGGATTGAGCGAATTATCTGCGAAAAGATACGCTTCTACAATGGGAGCTATGTTAAAAAGTATGAAGTTATCAGATAAGCAAGTATTGGTTATGTCTCAGAACATGACAGCACTTGCTGGAGATATAGCTTCATTCTATAACTTGTCTGGAGACGAGGCGTTCCAAAAGTTACGTTCTGGTATTTCTGGAGAAACAGAACCACTAAAACAACTCGGTATTAACTTATCAGTTGCTAATATGGAAGCCTATGCTTTATCACAAGGAATCGACAAGTCTTATAACTCTATGACACAAGCTGAACAAGCTATACTACGTTATAACTACTTGTTAGATGTTACGAAAGACGCCCAAGGAGACTTCGCCAGAACTTCTGGAAGCTGGGCGAATCAAGTAAAAGTTTTATCTGAACAATGGAACACTTTTAAGAGTGTTTTAGGTAGTTCATTTATTCAAGTTCTTACCCCTGTTATTCGAGCTTTAAATATAATAATGGAAAAATTGATTCTTGCAGGACAGTATTTCCAAAGATTTATTTATATGATAACTGGTGTAAAACCAGAAACTAAGTCCGCTAGTAAAGCAGTCGAAAGTTTAGGCGGAAGTTTAGACAATGCCACTAAGAAAGCTAAGAAGACAGAGAAAGCTCTAAAAGGATTACAGAGCTTTGATAAGTTGAACGTTTTAGATAGTGGATCTAGTGGCGATAGCGATTCCGACGGTGGCGGAGCTGGAGGTATGGCAATCAATGACGCCTACGACTTTAGCGATATTACTACTGCCACAGACGCTTTAGACGGAGCTTTTGAGGAAATAGATAAGAAATTACAACAAATGAAAAGTCTGTTTGAGGCTGCATGGAATAGCGACGTTGTACAATCCTTTGTTTATGCAGCTAAGTCTTATGTTCAATTCCTTTTTGATTTTGTAGTTGCCATGGGAGAAGCCTTATGGGAAAACCTACAAATGACTTGGGAAAACATACGACTAGATGTTGAGGAAATACTTGCAAATGTTTCGGAGTTATGGTCTGCTTTCTGGACTGACTTGGGAGACACTATTAACGAGTATTCACAGCCTATTATAGACGGAGTTGTTGGATTATTTAATTCTGTATGGACTGACGCAATAGATCCTCTTATTCAAAACATTACTAAGATGTGGAAAGATTTTACTGGTATTCTCCTAGAATGGTGGAATAAATACGGTAAACAGATCTTAGACGGTATTGGAGAGTTCGTCGAAAAGACGATTGATTTATTCCAATCTATCTGGGACAACGTCTTAGAGCCTATTATTACCCCATTCCTAGAGACAATGAGTGATCTTTGGGACAAACATATAAAAGGAATGATTGAAGCTATTGGCGACTTTGTAGGTAAACTTATAGTCTTTGCTCTTGATATTTACAACAAGTTTATAGAACCAATCGTAAGTTGGCTCCTTAAAGTGCTAAAACCAGCTTTTGCTGCGATAGGTACATTTATTAGTGGAGTTTTCGGTACAGTCGTTGGTTTTATATCTGATTCTGTTAAAAATATTATGAAAATCCTAGGCGGAATCATTGATTTTATTTCTGGAGTATTCTCTGGAAATTGGAAAAAGGCTTGGGAGGGAGTTAAGTCTATATTCCAAGGAATCGTTGACTTACTCGCTGGTATATTTAAAACTCCTATCAATCTTATCATAGATGTCATGAACGGATTTATTGGAGGTCTTAATAAAATTAGCTTTGATGTTCCAGGCTGGGTACCTGTTATTGGTGGTAAGAAATGGGGATTCGACATTCCTAAAATCAATAAGTTTGAAAACGGAGGCGTTTTATTCAAAGAGACATACGGTGTTATGGCTGAATACGATAACGCTAGATTCAATCCCGAAATTGTATCTAAGGAAAGTGAAATGGCTTCTGTGTTCGACGGGGTTCTAAGTAAATGGGCTCCTAAACTTGGAGGAAACTCTGGAAAACTTAGTGGAACTTTAAGACTAATAGATTCAAACGGTGCTACTCTAGGTAGAGTTGTTGTTGACGCAATAGACGCATACAGCGACGAACTTGGGTATAGTCCATTATAGGAGGTGTTAATATGAATGATAACGATATTTTAAGACAAATTCTTAATTCTATTAGTATAGAACCTATTAACTCTCTTTGCTACATCATGTATCAAGGTCAATATGTCAAAGTACCTAAAGTAATAAATGTAGCCCCTATACTTAACCCTGTCGAGGGTTCTGCTGAACGTAACGCCGAAGCAGATCTTACTACTTATGAAGTAGCAAGAGTTCCAGACTTAGAGGTAACTATTGGTTCTACTACTTACCGAGAAATGAGACTTATACTCGAAATGGTAAAGAAAAAGCCTTTTAAAGTAAAATGGTATAACTTAGAACAAGGACAATACTACATCAATGATTATTATTGTCCGGGTATTCGTTACCCACATAAAGCTACTAAAGACGGTTGCCAAGAATTAAGTTTCCAACTTATAGCTTATAGAGACGTCGAAAGAGGTCGATACAATGAATAACGAATACTTTAACAAGTTATCACAATCAATAAAGGCTTATATACGATATATTGAAGAAGTAAAGCCCGTCGATCTTGACGGCGGGTTTGCTGATTCTGTTTATATAGATCCTCTTGGAATTGACGGAGGATTCGCACCAGATTTAGAACGCGAGGAAATAGACGGAGGAATCGCTAAAGGTTTCTATGGTTATGTATATATTCGTTCTGATACAGATTTACAAGAAATTGAGTTTAACGATAACCTAGATAAAATTATAGGTTGTTTCAATGCTCGTACTGCTAAAGTAAAAATAATGAATCCTATAAGCTATGGTAACTACCGCTATTCTTTGATTGACAAAGATATAGAATTGTTTATGGGTTATAAAGACGATTCTGGAGTTCATTATTCTAAGAAAGGTACATTTAGAATCAAAAAAACAGATAGTGAGACTGTCGGGATTCAAACAGAGTTTGAATTACAAGATAAGTCTTTTGTTTTTGATACAGTATGTACTCTCGAGTTTCCTTACCCTTGTACTCGTTTACAAGTAGTACAGATAATATGCGAACATCTTGGTATAGAACTTGCGACACTTAACTTCTGGTTATCTGACGCAATACTTACGAAACAGTTTTACAATCCAGGTTCTACTTATCGTGAAATTATTAGAATCATAGCAGAAGCCTCTTGTTGTTTTGCTAAGATTGGGGACGACGATAAGTTACATATCAAGTTCTTTGAGAAAAGCGAATACAAACTTATACCTAGAGTTTATAAAAAACTTAATATTGAGGATTGCTTTGGTTATGTTAATAGGATTGTCTTATGTGAAACTGACGAAAGCGGTTCTACTGATTATGACGTTATTATTGCTGAGGACGAGGAAAGTATAAAGAACTTCGGGTTAACAGAAGTAAGAATCTCTAATAACTTAATACTTAATGAGGATCGAGAAAAATACGCTCCTCTTTTATTAAGCCAGTTGAGTACGTTTAGATACTATGCTTTTTCTACTGAAATGGTATTGGGAAATTATTTACTAGATCATAGCATTGTTGACTTAGTAGATAAAGACGGAGCTGTAAAACCTAGTGTTATCATGAATCTAAACTTTAGATACAACGGTGCTTTAAAAACCAACATATCTTCTCCAGCTCCAAGTAAAACTAAACAACAATACCCCGGTGCTGGTAAAGTTGGAGAACAAATTAGAAACGTTTGGCTAAACGTCGATAAGATAAAAGGTATTATTACCTCTTTAAATGAAGAAGTAACCGAACAAGGGACTAAGCTAACACAGATTGAACAGTCTTCTACTGAGGTAAAAACAATTATTTCTCAGACTGGTAGTGATAACTTAGTTAGAAATAGTGTTGGGTATGCTTGGGAGACAGTAGATAACAAAGAAGTGCCTAAGTTCTGGACGTTATTATCTGGAACGGTTGGCTATATTGAAAATGATTTTACTAGAATCAATACTCTGTCTAATAGAGGCTGGTTATTAACTACTGGACGAATGGAACAGGAAATCGCTGTTACTACAAACAATGTTTACACGCTTTCGATAATAGCTAAGAAATTAAAAGCTATCGGAACAGCGAGTGTAATTATTGAAAATGGACGTCAGAAAGTCGTTTACGACGAATCAATGGACGACGGTACTTATAACTATTCTTTTATAGCACAAGGTAATTCGATTAAAGTTATCATTGAATCTGAACAAACAGAACTCTTACTAAGCGATTTAATTATCAATACTGGTAACAGTCCGCAACAATGGAAACAAGCCTCTGGAGAATTATATACATCTGAGGTACTTGTAGATATTGACGGTATGTTAATAAAGAATAATGTTTATTCTGGTTATACAGTAATCAGTCCTAGTGAGTTTGCTGGTTATTATTTAGTTAATGGTCGTATGGTTCGAGTATTTACTTTGAACAAAGATACGACAGAGGTTAATAAATTATGGGCTTATGAGAGTATCGAAATTGGAGATACATCAGAGCAAAATGTAAAAACAATGTTTATAGCTGTAAGAGACGGTTTAGATATTGTTATTGTAGATAAGGAGGTAGCTTAATATGGCAAATAGTGGATCATTTAGTACAAGTGGTTATAATGGCAACGGCTACCCCGATCACTACGTCTTTAGTTGGTGGTTAGTAAGTCAAAATATCGAGGGTAATTATTCCGATATTGGCTGGAATGTTGTTGGTGCTGGTGGAAGTAGCAGCGGCAGCTATACTAATGTAAAGCAAAAGTTTGTTAATGTTAATGGATCACAGCAATATAACGATACTACCACAAGAACATATAACGGTACTACTCCTTTTAGTGGTACAGCTAGAATCTATCATAATGCGGACGGTACAGGTTCTTTCTCTGCTAGTTGTGGAGGTGCTTTCTATTATTATGGAAGTTATAATTCGTCTGGTAGTGGTTCTTGGTCTTTACCAACAATACCTCGAGCTAGTTCGATAAGTTCAAGTGCTGACTTCGTAAAGGGAGATGTTACTACAATCACGGTAAATAGAGCTTCTGGAAGTTTTACACATACGATTCAAGTGTATGTTGGTTCTACTTTAATAAAGACGTTTACTGGTATTGCAACAAGCGTAACATGGACTCCTACTCAGTCAGAAGTCGAGGCTATGTTGAAAGCAAACACGTCTTCTTCTATTAGATGTACAACTTATAGCGGTAGCACACAGATCGGAAGCATGACTTCTAAGGCTGGAACAGCTAGTAATCCAACTCTAAGCACAGTAAAGGATCCTCCTAATATAACTTTAGGTTCTTCTATAAACGTAGCTATAAATAGAAATAAAGACTTTTACAGCCATACTTTAAATGTTAAGTTGGGAACAACTACTTTAAAGACTATTACAAATGTTGGTACAAGTGCTTCATTAAGTTTTACGAATACAGAAATAAATACAATATACGGTTTGGTAAAAAATAGTCCTACTGCTACGCTTATGGTAGAATGTTTTACTTATATAAGAGGTGCTAACGCTGGAACAACATCTAAGAACGGAACGCTTACTATTCCTAGTGCTGGTAACGAACCTACTTTTACAGATTGGACTTATAAAGGATTGAATACAGTAGCTAATAATACGTTAGGAACAGATCAAGTATTAGTACAAAATTACAATGGCATGGAAATAACGTGTAATAAAGCTACTGGTAAGAATCAAGCCTCTATTGTTAAATATCAAGCTATTATTAACGGTCTTACTTTTGAGACTACTGACTTAACTAATAGAAAAATAGTAGTATCTAATATGAATCTAGGAGGAAATAACACTTGTCAAGTTAGAGCTGTTGATAGTCGAGGATTCATAACAACGATACAAAAGACTATAACCTTTATCAATTATTCTGAGCCTAATATACCAACTATAACTATGAAGCGTAAGAACAATTATGATAAAGAAGTTACTCTTACTTTGATTGGAAATATAAGCCGGTTATTCTATAATAATGCGGTAAAGAATGATGTTGTATCTTTCAAGTATAGATATAAGAAGACAGCTGATAGCGATTATAGCAGCTGGGTAGATATTCCTACATCTAAGATTCCGAATACATCAGATCATTATTATAAGAATATGACTACTGGAGAAGTTGGACTTACTCCTACTATCATAGGAGACTTTGATATTGAAGATACTTACAGTTTTCAATTTGAGTTAAAAGATAAACTAAACGACTTATTCTTTACAGCTATATTAGTAAATGGTATTCCATTGATAGCGTTACGAAAAGGAAAAGTTGGTATAAATTGTGTTCCAGATTCTAACGGAACTAACGGGTTATACGTTAATAACTCGAAATTGAATATACTTAACGCTGAATCGGTTAGCACTCCTACTTTTACTAATAGTTGGAGTAATTATGGAAGTGATTACGATACAGCTGCATATTACAAAGATAAAGATCGAGTCTTCTTACAAGGACTCATTAAAGGCGGAACCGTTGGGACTTCTGCTTTTACTTTGCCTAGTGGTTATAGACCAAAGAAAAGAAAAATATTTACTGTTAATAGTGGAAACTCTTTTGGCAGAGTCGATATTCTGACTAACGGTAATGTAATTATAGACAGTATATGCTCTAACTCTTATGTGAGCTTAGAGGGTATCAGTTTTAGAATATAAGGAGGTACTTTATGGAAATGATTATACAATGGCTGGTTCCAACTGTTTTGACTGCCGTAAGTGGTTATATAGTCAAAGAGTTAAAGGACAATAAAAAGAGCAATACAGCTATGAAAGATAGTATGATAATGCTTTTAAGAAGCCAGATAACGGAAAAGGTAGAAAAATATATGGGAATGGGCTATCTACCAGACTACGCTAGAAGTTGTATCAGCGATTTATTTAGCCAATACGAGTCTTTAGGCGGAAATCATGGTGTAGGAGTATTAGTCAATCAATGTTTTTCACTACCACCAATACCACCAATAAAAAAAGGAGGAAAATAAATGAAAAAGGCATGGAATGATGTTAAGTCTTTTGTTACAGTATTATTCGCTATTGCGTTTGTAGTATTTACCTTTATGAGAATAACAACTGGAGAGCAATTTTATAGTCTATTACAGATTATTATTGCTTTTTATTTTGGAACTCAATACGAAAGACATATCGCTAATAAAAATGAAAATTAAGGAGGAAAAAATATGGCACAGATAATTAGAACACGCCGAGATATTAAAGAGAACTGGGAAACAGAAAACCCAGTTCTAGCTCTCGGAGAGCAAGGTTATGAAACAGATACAAAGAAGTTAAAGTTTGGTAACGGTGTTAATTCTTGGAATGAACTGCCTTACTTTAGAGGAGCTTTTGAGGAAGAAGACGAAGAAAAACTTGACGATATTCCTACACCCGACACTATTGTTGTTGATGATGATATAAAAGAGTTGTTTAAAAATGTTACCTATAATGCTGCAAACGGAGTATTGAGTTTCACTAGAAATAATGGTACAATAGTTACCGTCGATTTACCACTAGAACTAATTGTAAGTAGCGGTCATTATGATAGTACAACTAAAAGTATTATTTTAGTACTTGCTAATAATGAGGAACTATCTATTCCAGTTAGTGATCTAGTTAATGAGTATTACGCAGACAATACTACTTTAGAATTAAAGACAGTCAATGGAAAACTTACCTTTAATGTTAAAGACGGTGTGTTTGTAAAATCTCAAACAGGTAAAGGATTATCGACTAACGATTACACAACAACTGAGAAAAACAAGTTAGCCGGAATCGCTTCGGGTGCACAGGTTAATAAGATTGAAAAAATACTTGTTAATGGTGTAGAACAGCCAATAACTGATAAAACAGTCAGTATAGAAGTTAAAACGACTACTAATAAGGTTTATGGTATAAGACGTTCTCTTACTTCTAATACTTCCCCAGCATGGGAAAGAATAGAAGATTCTGTGGGATTAACCGCTAATGCTACTAAGAATGGTACAGCAGTTACAAACGATTTCGATAATATCTACCCTTGGTCTGATATTATTACTTACAACTATGATGTTACAGCGAAAGCCATAACTGCTTACTATGGAGAACCTACTTTTAAGTTCAATGGAACTAACGGAGAAGTATTAACAAGAATACCAGAGTTTTATTACAAACGTTATGTATCTAATAACTATGAGTACATTTTAATTTCTAAAGAGAAAAAAGACGGGTATATCAAGAGTGAACAATTTAGCGTAGGTCGTTATACTTATTCTGGATCTGCTTCGAGAGTTTATAGTCGTAGTGGTTATGAACCGTTTAGAAGCTATAATATAACCAATGCTAGGAATTATGCAAGAGCTCTAGGAGACGGATTCGGTCAAATGGACTGGCACTATTTTATAATTCAAATGCTTTACTTAGTAGAATATGCGAATTATGATTGTCAGACTATGCTAGGACAAGGTCGTACAGCTAGTAGCAATACTACTCCTAATAATAGTGGTGGTTGTGATAGCTTAGGTATGAGATCTGGTTGCTTAGGTAATAATGGTACTTATTCTGTTATTTATCGTGGAATCGAGGATCCATACGGCAATATATGGCAGTTTGTGGACGGAATAAACGTTCAAGATCATAAACCATATATCTGTTATGACGCTAATAAATATGCTGTTGATACTTTTACTGGTTCTTATCATGCACTAAACTATACCATGCCGTCAGCTAATGGTTATGCTTCTAAGTTAGGTTGTGATTCTAATAACCCGTTAGTATCACTTACCACAGAAGCTTCTGGGAGTTCTACTACTAATATGTGTGATTATTACTATCAACAGGACGGGAACCATATCGCTCTTGTCGGCGGTGCTTGGGCTGGTAGTCTTTACGCTGGGTTGTGGTCTTGGAGCTTTACTTGGGTTAGTACTGATTACGACACGAGTGTCGGAGCTCGACTTCTTAGAAACCAGTAAGTGGGGGTTTGGGGGCGACCAGCCTCCCATAATAAAAACTTCTTTACCGACGTAAGTCGGTCTGACTAATTTTGATTTTTTGGGGATTTGATGTGTAATCCGTTTCGACTTTCCGAGTTCTTAGATTCTTTTCGGACTGTCGGAGCTCGACTTGCTATAATATAATCAAGTGGACTTGATGTGTAGAACACTCTTCTTTACCAGAGTTTTTACTCTTGTCGGCGGCGCTTGGTCTTACTCGTCTTTTAGTGGACTGTGGTCTTGGGACGTGGAGCCTCCAGCTACCGACACTTGGGTTGCGATCGGAGCTCGACTTATTATATTGTGGGACTTGATGTGGTTTGTACCTTTTTCTTTACGACTGATACTCTTGTCGGCGGTAATTGGGCTAATAGTCTTAACGCTGGGTTGTGGTATTGGAGCTTTACTTGGGTTAGTACTGATTACAACACGAATGTCGGTGCTCGACAGCTTATATTTATAATTCACTTACACATCATTTTCCTTGCCCCTTGGCAAAAATTAGTCGCTCTGGGTTGGCTTAGTAGGTTTGTTCTCGAAAGGTCGGCAGACAAATATAAGAATTTATTATGGAGCCAGATTATGAAAAGAAAAGGAAATATTTTCAAAGAGATTACAGAATTAAGAAATATAGAAGCTGCAATCTATAAGGCTTCTGTTGGCAAAACTAAAAGAAAAAGCGTACAGAAGATTTTAGATTCGCCTACTTATTATGCTTTACAAGTTCAAAAGATGTTAATTGAGAAAACGTATGTACCTAGTCCTTATGTAGAAATGAAAATACATGACGGAGCAACAAAAAAGGAACGTACTATTTATAAGCCCCATTTTTACCCAGATCAAGTAATACATTGGGCTATTATGAATAAGATCGAACCTTTATTTATGCGTGGTATGTATGATCTTTGTTGTGCCTCTATTAAGAATCGTGGCATACACAGAAGTATGAACTTTTTAAAGAATATTCTAGTAAAAGATAGAAAATATACAAAATACTGTTTAAAATTAGATGTTAAGAAGTTTTACCCTAGTATTGATAAGAACATATTAAAAGCAAAGTTTAGAAAGATCATAAAAGATAAAGATGTACTATACTTACTAGATCAGATAGTCGATAGTTCTAACGAGGGTGTTCCTATTGGTAATTTTACAAGTCAATGGTTCGCTAACTATTACTTGCAAGACTTGGATCACTATATAAAAGAAGAATTGAAAGTAAAGTACTATATTCGTTATATGGACGATATGGTATTGTTTTCAAACAATAAAAAAGAACTTCGTAAGTGCAAGTATGCAATAGACGAGTTCATGGCACAAGAACATTTAGTAATTAAGGAAAATTGGCAGTTATTCAAGACTGACAGTCGTCCTATTGATTTTCTTGGGTATAGATTCTATCGTGGCTATACTACTCTTAGGAGAAGTAACTTTCTACGAATCAAAAGAAGAATCAAGAAAATATCTAAAAAGGACGAACTTAATTTTAAAGACGCTTGTGCTATCATGAGTTATAATGGTTGGATCATTCATGCTGATTCATATAATTACACTCAAAAATACATAAAACCTTATGTGGATTTCAAAAAGGTTAAGGAGGTAATAAGAAATGAAAACCGAAAGCACAATAAGACCAGAAAATGACTTTATGATAGAAAACATCAAAGGCAACTCTTGCGAGGTTGTCTTTTTTGATACTATCTTAGAGGAAAAGAAAGAAGAAGAAACAACTATTTATGTTTATAAAACATATCGTATTACTCTACCATATAGAAGTGATTTAACTGATGTGATAGAGGCTAATATTAAGTTATGGTTAGATTACGCTAAACAAGTTGATTTTGATTCTAAAGCTAAAGAAGTACGAGAAATAAGAGATAAACTCTTACAAGAAAGTGATAAGAATATGGTGCTCGATAGACTTGGTTTTGAAATACCAGAATCAATCACTATGACTAATATTTTAACTGTTATTAAAAGTTTTTTTGCAGTCTTAGAAAATGCTAAGAATGGATCTTGGGCTACTTATAGACAGGATTTGCGAGATCTTACTAAACAAGAGGGCTTTCCGTATAACGTAGAGTTCCCTAAAAAACCAGAATAGAAAGAGACCTAAAAAAGTCTCTTTTTATTATAGATAATTTTTCAAAGGAGGAAATAAAAATGGAAAAAGAAAAAATTGTCGAAGCAACTATTGAAGAACAAACAGAAAAAATACAGGAAGAAGTATTGGACTTAGGAGTTGAATACCCAGAAGAAGAAATTGTTGAAGAAAAGGAGGGAAAATAACTATGGCATATATTTATAATGTTGTAAAAAGTCCTATAAAAGGTAAAATTGGAACTATCAGTCGCTCTAGCGGTTATGAATATAGAGACTTTTATTATACAGATTCTAACGGTAAAAGAGTACACGTTGTAGGTTGGCATAGAGCCATAGATATAACGACTTTAGGAACAGTAGTGGCTTTTGCTAAAGGTAAAGTCGTAAGTGTTGTTAAAGGTATAACAGGACAGACTACTAATCCTAGTGGTGGTAATAGCGTTACATTACTTCACGCTAATGGTTGTAAAACTCAATATTGCCACTTAGATAATGGTTCTAACAACCATTTAAAAGTTGGAGATATTGTTAACGAGGGAGATAAACTTGGTACTGATATAATAAAAACAACTGGTAATAGTACAGGACTACATTTACATTTTGCTATTTATAATGGTACAGAATATGTAGATCCTACACCATATTTACAAGGCTCTAAACAATTAGTTGGTTATGGTAATGTATCTACATCTAGTAATGCTAACACAGCTAAAAAAAGCCT
This sequence comes from uncultured Bacilli bacterium, assembly GCA_910587325.1. GTDB lineage: Bacteria > Bacillota_I > Bacilli_A > RF39 > UBA660 > MGBC108787. The sequence continues at coordinate 125,382 of CAJUKB010000001.1, forward strand.
AGACGAAATTGCTAAAGATGTTATAGCTGGTAAATATGGAAACTACCCAGAAAGAAAAACAAGGTTAGAATCGGAGGGCTATAATTATTCGGAAGTACAAGCTAAAGTTGATACTTTATTGAATAATAATGCACCAATAGCACCAACTCCAGAACCACAACCAACCGTTGATATTTTAACTTTAGTTAAGAAAACAATACGAGGAGACTTCGGTAATGGAGAAACCAGAAAAAAAGCTCTAGGTTCTAATTTTGACGAAGTTCAAAGACAAGTTAATCTTAACTATAAGAATGGTACTACTCGTTGGGACAATATAAAATTGTACTAATTGACAGTATAAAATTATTATGATATATTTTAGTTGAATTAAAAAGTCTCGCTTTAATAGCGAGGCTTTTTTTATGTCTAACGTTAACATACTGATTCTTCTGTTGCAATATCGTTTAAAAGTGCTTTTCCTTTTTCATCAGGCATACTAAATTTTTGGCTAAAATAACGAAGTGCTGCCGCAAGTTCAGAATTTGACCCACCAAATTGTGTATGTAAATATTTTGCCATTTTTAAATCACGTTTTTTAATATTTACAGGATAATTTAAAGTTTTCATATATTTAAACATACATACTACCTCCTGTTTTATCCCATGGCCATGGATTTTTCATCCATTCATAAGTATTTGTATTTGTTTGGTCAAGTGTAAGTGGACCATAAGTCTTTGCATACTTATCTTTTAGTTCAAGACATTCTTTTGTATACTTTTTGAAATACTCGTATATTCTTTCATCTTCTGGATGTAAATCTAAATATAAGTTTAAATCATTAATCGCAAAATCTAATTCCATAATTTTAAATAATAATGCTTCTCTATCACATGTAGGATTTAATTTTTTATACGTCATTCCTTTATAAGGAACATATTCTTTTCTCCACATATTCCCTCTTTGAAATCCTTCTTGTGGGTCTACTAGTACATCTTTATTCTCATATTCATAGAATGTTTCAGGGCGATTAAAATTAAAGCCGGCAAGACTTAAAATATCATAATCAAAATCGTAATTATTATTTTCAAATAACATGTTTTTTTCCTCCTAGGATATTGTATGAACTACCTAATTTTTAGGAAAGGCGAACGTCTACAAAAGAAAAAAACTATACACTTGTCGCATAGTTTTTGTGTTTCATATAAATTTTTCGAAGTAAATCAACAGGAATAACGGAAAAAGATAACAGAAGGACAATGACAAGTTCTTTTAAGGTAAGTCCATACGTTCTAAATAAATCTCCACCATGATAGATTAAATAAAGTTGCACAATTACAATAAAAGAAATCGTTAAAATGAACACCACATTTTGTTTTAAATTAGCAAATAAATTAAGTCTTTCCGTTCTTGCATTAAAGGCATTACATACTCCCATAAAAATAAATAAGGCAAAATAAGCTGTCATTAAGTATTCATAAGAGGACCCTGTACGAATAATGTGTTTAAATAAAGGAAGTTTTAAAAACAATATGCAAAGCAAAGCAGAATAGACTCCTGTAAAAATAATTTGACTATACATATACCCATTCATAATGGTTTCATCTTTTTTCTTAGGTGGTTCAAACATATATCTTTTAAGAGGGGGTTCAAATGAGAAGGCAAGTCCGGCGAATGTATCCATAATCATATTAATCCATAACATTTGAATAATCGTAATTGGTGTATTAATTCCAATAAAAGGACCCACTATTGATACAAATAAAGCACACATATTACAAGTTAATTGGTAAATAATGAATTTACGAATACTTTTAAAAATCGTTCTTCCATACAAAATGGCTTTGCTAATCGATAGAATATTATCATCAAGTATTACAATATCACTTGCTTCTTTACAAACTTCTGTTCCACTTCCCATTGCAAAACCAACATTCGCGTGTTTAAGTGCTGGTGCATCATTTACACCGTCTCCTGTCATACCTACTACTAAATTCATATCTTCTAAAATACGAACTAAACGGCTTTTATCTTTAGGAAGAGCTCTTGCTACTACTTTTAAATTTTTAGAAATTCTTTTTATTTCTTCATCGGACATACGAGAGAGTTCATCACTAGTTAAAACGATATCTTCCCTACTTGTAATCACACCAGCTTCTTTTGCAATAGAGGTTGCGGTATCTTTATGATCCCCTGTAATCATAATAATATCAATCCCTGCTTTTTTAATTAAGTCAATTCCCTCTGTTGTTTCTTCCCTTAATTCATCTCGAATTGCTATAATTCCTAAGAGTACTAAAGAATCTCCACTTCTCCTTAAAGTCTCTTTTTTCTTATAAGCCATCACTAAAACTCTTGTTCCAGATTTGGTTAAAGTAGTGATTTTTTCTTCTAAGTTTTTTTTATCAATCAAAGTTCTTTCCCGATTTGCTTCATCTAAATAATGTGTACAATGAGAAAGAATTTTTTCGTATGCCCCTTTAACATAAATTACTTTTTCTCCATTATCGATTTCTACATAAGAGTATTTATTATGACTATTAAAGGGTTCCTTTTTTATGACTTTTGTAAAACGATTTTCACGTGTCTTTAGAAATTTTAATAATGCTCTATCGGTTGTGTTCCCGCCTACAGCATTTCCATCACTATCAAGCATGCTCTCATTATTGTAAAAGAAAGATTCATAAATAGTACTATAAAATTTTTCTTGTTTAATACTCTCAATCGTTTTATAACTTTTTAAATTTCCGATAATAAATTCGGTAACTTCAAGTTTTCCTTTTGTAAGTGTTCCTGTTTTATCGGTTAATAAAACATTTAGACTTCCGGCGGTTTCGATACCTACTAACCTTCTAACCAAAACATTATTTTTAAGCATTCTCTTCATATTACTTGATAACACAAGCGTAATCATCATGGGAAGACCTTCTGGTACTGCAACTATAATAATAGTGACACTAAGCGTTAGTGCATACATTAAGTGATTAAACATAACATCAAAGTTAGTTATAGTGGAAAGTATTAACGTTTGGTTAAAATGATTGGCAATAAAAATGACAGAGAATAGATAGGAGATTGTTACTAATATGGCACCTACATACCCAATTTTACTAATTGTACCCGCAAATTCTCTTAAACGAATTTTTAATGGACTTGTGGGCTCACTTTCTTGTAGTTCAGAAGCTAATTTTCCATAAATAGTATTGTTTCCTACCTCTGTTACTTTCAAAATTGCGTTTCCATTGTAAACAATCGTTCCACGATATACTTTATTTTTGTCCCCAATAATTGAAGTGGTACTTACTTTTTCAGTTTCTTTGGCTTCCCCATTAATACTCGATTCATCTACATAAATACTACCACTTACTAAATAACCATCGGCGGGAATTTTATCTCCCGTATTTAGTAAAACTAAATCACCTTTTACGACTTCTTTAATTTCAATTTCTTTTACATTGCCTTCTCTTTTTACTTTGGCTTTAATTTTAGCGGCTTCTTCTCCAAGTCGTTCAAATGCTGCTTCGCTGCCATATTCTGAAATACTAGAAATAAAAGAGGCTAAAAAAATAGCAATTAAAATGCCTAGGGTTTCAAACCAATCAAAATTCTTAAATAAAATGACTACTTTTACTGCAAGTGCAATTAAAAGAATTTTAATAATTGGGTCTCCTAAAGATTCTATAAGGAGTCTTAAAAAACTATTTTTTTTCTTCTTAGTAAGTTCATTATCTCCATATTTTTTACGACTTTCTACAACTTCTTTTTCTGTTAGTCCTTGTATGTTCATTGCTTGTCCTCCTAAAAAACTATATGTGGACAAGTTCTAAATTAGCACAAAAAATAGAGAAATATTTTCTCCATTATAATATGTTAAATAAATACCTATATATTGATTCTTAATCCGCTATTTTTTTTAGGATATTTTGTTTCGTCTTCTAAAAGCAATCTTGCATAAGAAAAAAGATTATGAAAATCGCTAATCTGACAAATTAAACAAAATTAGCAAAACTTAATCTTTTATAGCATCAAAAAACTTCCCATTAAGGAAGTTTTGTTCTTCTTTAAATTTTATATAGTTTTGTATTTTTACGAGAAATAGTAAATACACCAACTGCTAATGCAATTCCAGCAATGATTACAACATAAGGTACGAAACTACCAGTTTGTGGATTATTCATACATTCTGCTTCATATACTTCAGCTGTTACTTCTGTTCCATTTTTTCCGTAGTATTTTCCATTTACGATTTTACAAACATAACTTTCGGTAACCTCTACTGTATTTCCACAGCCAAACGTTCCGTTTTCATCATAACAAGGAATTAATTGTACAGCACAATGTTCAGCTGTATTGTCAACATTAAATACGATAGTTGCGATTGTAAAATTATCACTTGATACACTAGTTGAAGCTGTAAATTTTAAATTTGTTCCTGTTGATTCATTTGTCCAAGGACTACTTGCTGTAATGGATTTGATTGACATATTTTGTAATGTCAATTGGGCAGTGAAATTAGAAATAGAACTTCCATTTGTTGCCTTTCCTACAATATAACAAGTTTTTGTAACACTTCCGTCGGCTGCTGTAACTTTATCATCACATCTGAATCCTGAGAAGTCTAAAGCAGCATTAACGCTCATTGGTACTATAATCATCATTGCTAAAACGATTAAACCTATAACTCTTTTCATTTTTTTACCTCTTTCTACTTTACTATTAGTATGTCTACATTATAGCATAAAAATACCCAAATGCTACATTTTTTTATAAAAAAGTGTAAAATTGTGTTATTATAATACTATAAGAATAAAAATAGGTGGTGAATTTATGAAGAAAATACTAATTAATATATACAATGATTCTCTTATTTTCTCTTATAAAGAAACCACAGAAGCACAAGTTAACTTAACCAAAACAAATATTATTAATGATAGTGAGCTTTTATTTACAACCAAATATATTGAAGAAAATGAAAAATTAATTTTCTTATTTATAAAAGAAATTTGTCAAGATAAAAAAATTTATCGTGCTACCTTTGAAACAAATGAACTTGCTCTTTTTTTCATGGATTTATTGCGCAAAAATTCTCATATTACAGCTCTTTGTATAAGAGAAGACTCTATGCTATCTTATCCACTTTACGAAAAAATTATGGAAAATAAAAATATCAATTATATCGAGTGTGAAAGTATTCCTGAATATATGATTGAAATGCTAGATGCTAAAGGAATACATTCTGAATCTCGAAGTGAAGTCTTCTACCCTAGTTATTTTATGCAAAACAACAATTTAACCAATTTTTCTAAAATATTTTACCAAATGAATATTCGAATAGAAGAAATTTTAAACAAAGAAGATAAAGAAGACTTTAATGCTTTTTGTCGCATTAATAAATATTTAAAAACCATTCATTTGGATATTTACAACAAAAATGATTTAGAAACCATTCTTAATATTTTAATCCAAAATAGAATGAAAAATATTCGTATTTTAATTTACCAAAATATAAAAGATTATAAGACGATTGAATATTTAAAAAAACTAAATAAAAAGATTAAGAAAAAAAAGTTAAAAATTGAACTTGTCTATTCAAAAGAATATTTAAGTAACAACATCTTTATTCAAATGATGATGAATACTTTAAAAATTATTGGAATTATTCTAGTTGTTTTGGTAATTGGAATCATTAGTTACATTGCCATTTCTAATTATATAGCGCTACAAGAAGTAAGTAGTATTCAAGAAAATTTAAAAGAAACAATTAAAGAAAATGAAAATACGGAAATAGTGGACCCGATTGATAGCACGAGAGTCATTAAAAATAACTATATTGCTTCTATTTTGACTATTAATCCGGATGTGGTGGGATGGCTTCGTGTAAACAATACGAATGTTGATTATCCAGTTGTACAAGCTGAAGATAACGACTACTATCTAAAACATAACCTTTATAATGAAAATGATAAAAATGGTTGGATTTTTATGGATTATCGCAATAACAATTATGAACTTGATACAAATACAATTATATTCGGACACAATATGTATTATAGTGGCGTTATGTTTGGAACCCTTGCTGATGCTTATAAAAAGAATTGGTATAATGACCCTAATAACTTAACCATTTCATTTGATACCATTTATGAAAGCAATGAATATGAAATATTCTCTATTTACAAAGTTCCTAAAACAAATGATTATTTAAAAACTTATTTTGCAAGTGATGAAGAATTTAATGAATTTGTAAGTTTAATTAAAGGAAGAAGTGTTAAAGATTTTGGTGTAGAAGTAAAACCAGGAGATAAAATTCTTACGTTATCTACTTGTTCCAATCATACTGAAAGACTCGTAATTCATGCCAAATTAAAAGCCTAAAAAGGCTTTTTTCATTGCTTCATTATTTCTAAATTCTTTTTTAGTCTTTTATTATTCTTATCAAGTTCTATTGCTTTTTTTACATTTTCTAGTGCTTCTTCCTTTTTTCCTAAATAAAAAGCAACAACACTAAACATATCATAGAAGTATGCATTCCAACAAAAATCTTCATTAATATACGTTTTTGATTTTTCTTTTATTTTGCTTGCTTCCTTTAAGTAAAAGTATGTTTTTTCATAGTTTTCTTCTAAATAATACAAATTAGCCAGTTCTACATACCCTTCTCTTAAATAAGGTGCTTCTTCTATTGCTTTTTCTAACCACATCTTAGCATCCATTGTTCTTTTTAATCCCATATAAGATCTAGCAATAAAACGCATTGAGGCTGCACGTTCGTCCTTCCATGTACTTGATTTTAAATTTAAATGTCTTTCTAATGTATCAATTGCTTCATTCCATTTCTCATAATACATATACTCTCTTCCTAAATAATGCATGTTTCTATCATCTTCAGAATCTTCTTCTACACTCATTTCTAAAAGCGGAAGATAGCTACTTCTTGTTTTCTTTATATCTTGATGATGATTTAAAATCATTCCTTCAACAATAACACTTTTTTCTGTTTTTTCTAAACATTTTAATACTTCATGAACTGGATGGTACCAAGTATAAGCATTTCTTTTATGAATTTTAGACATATAAAAAGTGGTAGCAGGACGTCCATACTCATCAAAACTCCAATTGTATAAATACTCTACTCTAGTTGGATTTTCTTTTAGCCAAGTTTTTTCCAGCTTTTCACGCCATCCCTTATCAAATACTTCATCAAAATCAGTGCATACACAAATATCAGCATCTTTGGGAACCATTTCTAAGGATTTATTTCTTGCAACATCAAAACGAAAAGGTTTTATAATTTCTTGTTTTACGTTTACATTTAGTTTTTTTAATTTCTCTACAGTATCATCAGTTGAACCTGTATCTAAAACATAAATGCCATCGGCTTCGCTCATGCTTTTTATATACTCTTCTACAAACTTGCTTTCATTTTTGCAAATGGCATAAACATAAACTTTTAATTTAGACATATTTTCACCTCTACTATAGAGTATGAAAAATGATAAATCCCATATAATGAATTGAAACAAAAAAAGAAAATCTTTTATTTATTTTGATTTTCTTTGTGAGTATCTCTTCATTTTAATTACAAGTATAACCAAGTCCTGATAAAAATGCTCTTAAAATATTAGAGTTACTTGGCAGTTTTCCTTTTAATTCTTTATTCATATCTTCTAATGTCTTATTTTCTTTTACAACGATTTTAGAACCAATTTCATTAAAAGTAACATTCCCTGTTATTCCATGAATGCCTTCCGTTTCGTTATATTCTGTTACTACTTTTGTATAGTTGTTTTTATCTTGAAATTTAAATTCTGAAATTCTAACAGCATTATAGAAGTTATCACTTGCATCAATTCCTATTTTATAAGAATCTACTAGACTTGCTGAAATATCTTCTATACTTTCTTCACTCTTTTTGCAAGTTAGATATCTTGCGGGTGCTGTTCTTGAAATAATTAATTTTGCTGTTACTGTATTTTGGTTATTGTATTCATCACTTACAAGGATTTCAACATCGTATTCTCCTATTGTTTTTATTAAGTTTGTTACATCAGTTTGAAATTCATAAGAACAAGCAGATGCATCTAAACACTCTTCGATAAAGTCTTCTGCATTTAAAGTAGAATTAGGAAGTAATGTTAAATCATTTGTAATAACCTCTGGTTTTGTTGTATCGTCTACTAAAATAGTTCCTTCTTCACTAACTTTTCCACAAGTAACTATATACTTATAAGTACTTACTTTATTCATATTTACATTTTCCAAGTTAAGTTCGCAATCCATTTTGCCATATCCTGAAATTGTAGCATAATCATCAATATTAGCAGACAATAAACTTCCAAGTTCTACTTTCACTTCTTTTGTTGTAATGGTAACAGAAGAGCTTTTTTTAGCCATTGTTAGGAAAGTGTAAACTCCAGCACCAATTGCCACCACTAAAAGAATAAGTAAAAGAACAATTAATGTTTTATTATTTCCTTCTTTTTTCTTTTTTGCTTTTCCTTCATCTTCAAATATAGGAGGAACAGGAACAGCGTTAAAATCATCAATTGGTGTTTCTGTTATTGGCTCAACAGTTGGTGTTTGTGGCAAATTAAGTTGGTTTTCTTGTAATGTCTCTACATTTTCTAGGTTTAAACTTTGTGTTTGTACAGGTGTTTCTTCTAAGGATTCTACTTTAGGTACTTCTAATGACGGATTTATATCGATAATAGTTGGTTCCTTTACTAGCGTAGGCTCTACTTCAGTTGAAATAGGAGTTTCTACTGTTGGTATTGGTTCTTCTTTTAACATATTTTCCGGTATCTTTTCCATGATAGGTATCGTACTAGCACTTGTATCTACTACCGCATCAGTAGGAATACTTTCTAAAATTGGGGCAGCATTTGTTTCAGTATTTGGTACTTCAGGAGTAGTAGGTGCACTATTTTCCACATTTGTACTTTCACTTACAGGTGCAATGGGCTCAACTGGCGTTACATTTTCTATCGGATTTCCGTTTAATATAGAATCAAGAGTTGGTTTCAACGGCTCAATGGTAGGTGTTTCCTCTACTATAGTACTTTCCACTACGTTTTGTGTACGGCCTGTTGTAGTACTACTTTCCTCATCATTGCTTGGAACAATAGGAGAAACTCCTATGTTATCCATTCCATTTTCATTTGGTATTTGATTATTCATTTGTCCTAAATTATTTTCGTTAACCCCATTTGTATTTTTATTATCCATGATATCAATCCCCTTTATCATACAATAATTATAACTTTATTCTAAATAAAAGGCAAGAAAAAAGAAAAATGCTTGTTTACACTTTTCTTTTTCTACAACACTAACTATTTTTAATTTTTTTCATATAGTAACGAATTTTAGTAGCCCAAGTCGAACTTTCCGCATATTTTTTTCCTATTGACTCAGGTGTTTTTAATCCTTTTTTGTAATAATTGTTGGATAAATTTTTAAAGAAAGCATCAATACCTGTATTTAGCGAACTAAATTTGGCATAGGATGAACCACCACAAGTACTCTTACCTTTCATACCACCAACATTATTACAATTTCTTACGAGCGAACTACAAGTTCCAGAATTACATCCGGTTTCATGTAAAACAATTGCTACAGCAAGATAAGGGTCAACACCATATTTAATTGACGACTTAGCAAAAACCATACCATACCCTTTTAATGTTGATTTTAGATTTTTATCTAATTTTTTGGCTAACTGTTCTAAAGTCATTCCGGCATAGACAACTTTTGTACTAGAAGAACTTGTTGTTTTCTTTGTTGTCGTTGTTTTTTTCTTCGTAGTTTTTGTTGTCTTACTTTCTTTTTGTTCATTAGCCGCATCATTTATGGCTAATATTTCATTAGCATTTTCACTACTTAGTAACCTATTGTTACTAATACTACTTACCAAATTGGTTTTGTTTGGGATAATAGTAAGACTATCATCCACTTTCTTTGTTCCATCTAAAGTTCTAAATGAACAGATGTTAACAAGAAGAATCGTGGTTACGGCCATAAGGGCCTTAACCGACGGTAATTTTTTCATTTATACTCTACCTCTTTTATTGCGGAACGGTATCTATACTATCATATTCTTTAGGAAGTGTCAAATTGTGGGCTCCCTAAAAAATACGTCAATAGGCATCTATCCCCTGTATTTAAACAAAAAAACAATCTTTTCAAAATAATAAACTCACCACTAGAAAACTTGCTATAATTCCAATAAAATCAGCAAACAAACCAGTTGATAAAGCATATCTTGTTTTGCTTACCTTTATACTACCAAAGTAAAGTGCAAGAACATAAATGGTAGTATCCGTACATCCTTGAATCGTGGAAGCAAGTCTTCCAACAAAAGAATCAGGTCCAAAATTTACAAATATATCGTTCATAATGGCAAGAGAAGCAGTCCCCGATATTGGTCTTACAAAAGCCATTGGTAAAATAGATATGGGTAAATTCATTTTTTCTAAAATAGGCGATATCACGCCAAAAATGGTTTCTAATATATGACTATTTAAAAAAATGTTAATTGCAAATACCATGGCAAGAATAGAGGGAAAAATATGAAATACTGTGATTAATCCTTCTTTTGCACCTTCTAAGAAGGTATCGTAAATCATGACTTTTTTTCGAAAAGCATAAAAAATAACGAGTAAAACAAACAAAGGGATTATAAGTTTAGAGATTGTATTCATCTTTTCTTTCTCCTTCTAATATAATCAAGGGTAAGTCCTGCTACACTTGCACAAACAGTGGCAATTATAGCAGTTAGAATGATTTCTTCTGGATTAACACTTCCATGCATCATACGCAGAGCAATTACCGTTGTAGGAACAATGGTTACACCACTTGTATTTAAAACTAAGAACGTAATCATGGCATCGCTTGCTTCGTCCTTTTTTGGATTTTCTTTTTGCATTTCTTCCATCGCTTTTAATCCAAATGGCGTTGCAGCACTACCAAGTCCCATCGCGTTGGCACAAATATTGGAAGTGATATAGCCAAGTGCTTTACTATCTTTTTTTAAAGAAGGAAATAGTTTACTTAATAATGGTTTTACAAAATTTCCTACTTTATTTAATAAGCCACTTTTTTCTGCTATTTTCATAATTCCGGACCACAATACGATAATAGGGAGTAAATCCAAAACCATCCCAACACCATTAGATGCACTATTTAAGATGGTGTCATTTAAGTCTGTTGCGCTTCCAAAACAAATGGTAAATACAATTCCTACAATAATGAAAAAAGCCCATATTTTATTTATCATGTTTAAACCATCCTATAATTTTTTGAAAAATGTTTTGTTTTTTTTCTTGTGGCTGTTCTTCTTTTTCTACATATATATTTTCTTCTCTTAAAACCTCATTCTTTAGTTTTACTTTAACAGAGCCTACGACATCTCCATTTTGATAATCTGCATTCTTTTGTAAATGAATATCCAAAGAAATACTCTCTTTTTCCCCTTCTTTTACCATAAGATAAATATCCTCTTTTACATACAAAGTATCCTTTTTATAATAGTTTTCGTTTTCCACTGTAAAATTACTTTTATCCACAACTTTTACACTCTCGTATTCTTTAAACAAAGTTTCATATAAATAGGTATGATCATCCCAATCATCTGGATCATTTAAAGAAACAACTGTAATATTCATATTGTCTTTAGAAGCCGTTGAAACAAGGGTGCGACGGGCACGCTCTGTAAAACCCGTTTTTCCTCCTGTTGTATACTCATAACGAGTAAGCATTTTATTTTTATTTGCCCAACTATACGTTTTTTTATCACTTTTCGCAACATGATTTTTGGTAGTTACAATTTCTTTATAAATATCATTTTGCATGGCATAGCTTGATAAAAGAGCCATATCATACGCTGTGGATGTATTTCCCATTCCTTCATTATTTTCAAGTCCGTGTGGATTAATAAATATCGTATTTTTCATGCCAATTTCTTTTGCTTTTTGGTTCATTAGCTCTACAAATTTATCGACATCTCCTCCAACGAATTCTGCAATTGCAAGTGCGGCATCGTTTCCGCTTCGAAGCATAAGACCATAAAGTAAGTCTTTTAATTTTATGGTTTCCCCTACTTCAATATAAATTGCACTACCAAATGCTTTTAAAATGGTATTGGTAGTAGTAACATCACTTTCGATATCAGAAAGTTCTAAAGCCACAACAGCTGTCATGATTTTTGAAATACTAGCAATTAAATGTTCGCTACTCGCATCATGTTCATACAAGATTCGTTTTGTATCCATATCCATAGCGATAATATTTCTTGCAGAAAGAGCAGATGCTTTTAACGGAATACAAATTAAAAGCAATAACAACAGTATAAATTTTTTCATAAGCATCACTACAAAATTGTATGAAAAAAAGGACGATTTTAGTCCTTCCAAGTTTAGATATGAAATTTAGGTGATAATCTTGCCAATCGTGGAACAGCTTCTACTTCTTTTCTATAATCAAGCTTTTTATCTAAAAATTCTTTCCATAATTCGCTGATTTTCGCATTTCCTACTTTATTTAATTCTTCATCTGACAAATAACCTAATTTGGTATATAAACTATTTACAGATAGTATAATAGACTCAATATCTCCATTTGCTTTTTCTATAATAAAATCTAATGTTTCTTCTCCTAAATTTCTATCTAATGATAAATAATCTCCTTTTTGTGCTCTTTTTTTATTTTCTAAGTAAACATAGAATTTTAAAATTCTTTTAACAATTTCTTTGTTGGTACCATAATTAACTTCAATTGTTGGATAACTTGCATTATAATTTTTATCATCAGTGGTAAGAATTACTTTATCAAATAATGGAAAATAGGCACTTATACATTTTTGGGCTTGTGGATTATAATTAAACATCCAATCAAAATGATCCCCTAAAAAATATAAATTTTCCACTTGAAATAATTTTTTTATTTCCTGTACTAAATCTTCTGTATAATATCCTGGTGATGCTATGGTTGTATTTATATGTTTTCCATACTTAATTTTTGCAGCATCATTATGGAAAGAAGCAAACGCTTTTTTTACTTCTTCAGAAATCTTTTTATCTTGTTCTGTAAAAACGCGTTGTTGTTTTAGACAATTTAATAGTACCCTTGCCATATATAATTCAAAACGATGCTCAATAAAATTCACACCTACTTCATCAGTAGTAACTCCAATACCACAATGTTCAAAGAAATGATAAATATGAAAATCTTTTCCTTTTCTATTTTCATCTGTTTTTGATTGTAACACTGTGCTTCTACCACTCCCATGGTTGCCTGTTAAAATCACAATTTTTTCTTTCATATTTTCTATTTGTTGATAAATTTCCTTTATTGGTTCTTTCACAATTCCCACATTTTTAGCTATCATACAAAAACCTCCTATGTTTTCTATAATATTTTATCATATATTTTAGTTTATTTGTTATTTTTTAACGCGTTATGCTAGTTAAAATTCAAAATATTAGATAGTTTAGTAGAACCATTAATATAAGTTA
>CAJUKB010000002.1 GCA_910587325.1 uncultured Bacilli bacterium
TGTGGTATTTATAATTTTGAAATTGCGAGTAGATAGTTTCGGGACAAGTCTATTAAAAGAATGATAACTTCTATTATCAATATTGATTTAGAAGATAATGCAAAGTTAGAACTTGAGAACATTTCTTCAATAAGAAATGAAGATATTTATAAGGGATTTAGAGTTGTAATAAATGTTAAAATTGAGAATATGAAAGAAAATTTTCAAATCGACATTGCAACAGGAGATCCTATTACTCCAAAAGAAATAAATTATCAGTATTTACCTATCTTAGGTGATAATAAAATAAATTTATGGGCTTATAATATTGAATCTGTATTGGCTGAAAAAATAGAAACCATTCTAAGTCGTTTAGAGGCAAATAGTAGAATAAGAGATTATTACGATATCTATTTAATTTATACAAAAGATTGGAAAAATATAAACAAAAATAATTTTAAAAAAGCTGTAGAAAAAACTTTTGAAAAAAGAGAATTTAACGAAGATATTGTGAAATCTTTTACTATTATAAAAAATAGTAAATTATTGCAAACAAGATGGGAAGGTTATTCTAAGAAGTATAACTATGCTAAAAATATTAGTTTTATAGAAGTTATTGAATGTTTAGATAAAGTGATTACTGAAATAATTTAAGAAAAAATACAAAAAAAAGTGGTAACCCACTTTTTTATTCAGTTCTTAGAGCAATAACAGGATCTTTCTTACTTGCTATTTTAGCAGGTAAAGCACCCCCTATTAATGTTAACATTAAGCTGACTAATATTAAGATAATCGCATGTAAAGGATTTAAAACCGCTACATTTTTTAAATCGGTTAAGTTATAAAGAAGATTGTTAGCAGGAATTAATAATAATCTTGTAATGATAATTCCTAAAATTCCACTAGACATTCCTATAATAAAGGTTTCCGCATTAAAGACACGGGAAATATCTTTTTTACGTGCTCCTAAACTTCTTAAAATACCTATCTCTTTTGTTCTTTCAAGAACAGATATATACATGATAATTCCAATCATAATAGAAGATACAATTAAACTAATTGCACTAAAAGCAACTAATACGATGGTAATGGCATCCATGATACTTCCTGATAAAGAAGAAATCATTTCTGCTTGGTCTGTATAGACAACTTGTTCACTTACTTCTTTTCCTTCATTATATTTATCTAAGTACTCTAATAGTTCTTCTTTCGCGTTAAAATCTCTTGGATAAACTTGAATCATGTATGGAACCGCTTCATCTCCTAAATAAGCAAGTATTTGTTCTTTTGTTTCACGTCCTTCTTCGGTAGTTAAATCAAAAGTTTCTCCATTCATTAAATTGTAGTCAGTTTCTTTTTGTGCTTTCACAATCTCTGAGTTTTTATTTTCTTCGATTACATAATCTAATAATTTTTCGGTATAAGTTAAAGCAGATTGTTGGACATAACTTGGAAAATCGTCTTTTAATCTTATAATTCCTACTACTTTTAACGTTAAGGTATCTTTATCACTGTATAGTTTTTCTAAATCTGTTTGCATTGTAAAATAATTTCCTACTTTTGTATAAAAGTGATTATTTAGTACAAGTTTCATTTCGCTATTTAAAATATCTTCAAAAGAAATATTTTCTGCTTTACTATCTAATCCTAAATTCGTTAAGATATCTTCTGTAACGTGATTCTTACTATCGACAATCAATACCATTTCGTCTTTTTCTTTTGCTTCTCTTCCAGCTAAAATATCGTATTTTTCTTCAATCACGCTAAGTTTATCACTACTCAAATTTTTAGGAATACTAGCCATTTGATTTGCAATTGTTACCATTTTTACTTTTCCATCTATTTTATTTAATAAATTAAGTCCAGTATAACGATTGTAAGAAATACCACTTACTATTTCCGGATTGGCATTCTCAATATACTCTACATATTCCTTCGTAATATTATTTTTATGTGTGAATGTCTCTTCCATATTTTTTTGTGGAATGATATAATCCACATTTGGATAATCTTCATCTGTTGTTTTCATAGTATTTTGCATTTCGTTCATCGTTTCTTCATCTAAATTCATGGCTTGAGCACTTACGATGATAGGCATAGAAGAAAGTGTGTTTCTCTCAAAAATATCAATTTGTCTATCAAATCCATTAGATAAACTCAATATAGAAGCTATTCCAATAATTCCAATACTAGATGCAAACGCCGTAAGAATAGTTCTTCCTTTTTTTGTTTTTATATTATTTAAACTAAGTTTTAAAGCAGACCAAAATCCCATCGAAGTACGTTTGATTTTATATTCTTTTTCTTCCTTTTCTTTTTCTTTAATTGGATTGGAATCGCTTAAAACTTCTCCATCACGCATTTCAATCACACGATTTGCATAAGTTTTAGCGAGCTCCGGATTGTGAGTTACCATTACAACAAGCTTATCTTTGGCAATTTCCGTAATAAGTTCCATAATTTGTACACTTGTTTTCGTGTCCAAAGCACCGGTTGGTTCGTCCGCTAAAATGATATCTGGGTCATTAGCAAGTGCTCTTGCAATCGCAACACGTTGCATTTGGCCCCCTGATAGTTGATTCGGTTTTTTATGCATGTGGTCTTTTAATCCAACACGCTCTAATACTTTTTTTGCTTTATTACGACGTTTTTTTACAGATACTCCACTTAAAGTCATTCCCATTTCGACATTTGCTAAAATGCTAATATGAGGAATTAAATTATAGCTTTGAAAAATAAAGCCTATACAATTATTTCGATAAGCATCCCAAGTTTGGTCTTTAAATTTTTTAGTAGAACGATTGTTGATAATTAAATCTCCACTATCGTACCTATCAAGACCACCAATAATATTTAAAAGAGTTGTCTTCCCACTACCACTTGGTCCAAGAATAGCAACAAATTCATTCTTACGAAACTTTAAGTCAACGCCTTTTAAAGCTTCTTGGGTAAAATCCCCTGTTGTATAACTTTTTTTTATTTCTTTTAATTCTAACATCTTTTTCTCCTTTTTAAGTTCACATAAAATAATATGCCAACGACTAAAATTATACTCTTTTTTTCAAAAACTTGCAAAATAATATTTACGAAGTGAAAAAGATATAATATAATAAATTTGTGAGACACATTATGTGCTTACCGTTTTTTTGGTAAACACCTTTCCAAATGGAAATGGTGTTTTTTTATTCTTTCGATAACAACCAAAACACCTCCTATGACATTATCTGAAGATAATTAAAAGAATAATTATCACCAACAATACTACAACAAGTAGTTCTTGTTTTTTCACGTGACCACCTCACTTAGTGGCAAACACCAAAATGCGCTCGCAAGAACACCTTAGTATAGAAAAAAACTAAAGTCAAATTGCCAATTTTAAAAAAGTACTAACCAAAAATAGGAATTGACAATTCAAATCTACTAAACGGAAACAATTTTTGGCATATTGAACTAAACTTCCACCAAATTTGTAAAAATTAACTTTTTTATTTTCTTCCAATTTTCTCTCCCATTTTGACAGAAATTTCATAACCTTTTTCCGTTTTTTCAAAATATTCTTTTGGTAGCCAAACCGCATCTTTTTGAAACAGCAATATAATTGTACTTCCCCCAAAAAGAAACATTCCCTTTTCTTCTCCTCTTTGAAAAGAATACTCTTGATGATGGTTTTTAATTTTTCCTACAAATAAAGCTCCAACTTCGATTTGTACAACGTCCCCAAAATGTTTTGTATGAAGAATAGTATATTCTCTAGCATTTTCTATAAATACCGGAATACTTTCCAAAGCAATTGGTCGTACTGTATGAAGAACCCCAGGAATAAAAATATTTTTTTCTTTTGTTCCTTCATCCAAATAGCAATATCGGTGGTAATGATTTACGCACAAACGAAATACCATGCAAATTCCATCCTTGTATTTTTTTGCTAGCTCTTCATTTTTTAAAAGGGAAGAAATACTATAATTACTTTGCTTTACGGGTAAAACTAGGCCATCTTCTATTTGATAAACACTTAAAAAACCATCACTTGGAGAAATTAAATCTGTTTCCTTTTTAACAATTGGACGACAATCTTTTTTAATCTCTCTAGTAAAAAAGGTATTAAAATTTGGATACTTTTCTTCCTTATACTCTTCCATATCAATATGATTTTTACGGATAAATCGTTTTATAATCCCTTTTGACAAAGTAGTAGAAAGAAACATTCCAACAACGCGAGAGATAAACGGACAATATAATACTTTTAAAATACATCTTCCTAACATTGTATGGTATAAAAAACGAAGACCAATACTTTCATTCTCTTTTTTCATAAAACCAATTCCTATCTAAAAAACTTAAGAGCAAATAAAAGTAAAAATTCTAAAGCTCCAATAAGTACAAAATAAAGAATGCCTCTCATATCCAATTTTTTCAATTGAAACTTTAATAAAAAGGCAAAAGCAACCCCTAAAATAGCCACAAAATAAAGACAAGTTATATCCAACGGGTTAATAAAGTGTAAAAGCATAATACTAGGGAATATGATGGCAGAAGAAGTAACCGGAAGTCCTGTATATGCCTTTCTCGTACCACTCTCTTTTTCCTGCCTTTCTTCCTCTGTTACATTAAAGTAAGCAAGACGAATAAGAGCAGCTAATACATAAAAAAGTAAAATAGCATAAACGAGAACGCAAATCCAAATAGCAGGTTTTGATATAAAAGTAAGCTTACGAAATAGTGCATAACCAATAGAAGCAGGTAGAACACCAAATGCCACTAAATCCGATAAAGAATCAATTTGAATCCCAAAACGTTTTTCTTCATAACTACGATTTTTCTTTGTACTAGCAACACGTCCATCAAACGCATCACAAAGTCCACAAAATAGTAAGAAGAATATTCCTAGATATGGAGACCCTCCCCCCGAAAGTGTTACAGCAATTCCAACACTTGCTGATAATAAAGACAAATAGGTAAGTATTACTGTATAATCATAAATTCCAATCATTTTTTACTACTCCTTTTCAATAACCAAAATTTAACTAAAACCGCAACCCCACAAATGAAAATACAACAATAGAAGGAAATCCCCCGACTGAGTAATTCTAAATTCACGGCTTCTGAAGCAGGCATAATTTTTTGAAAACCATTTAACATAAGATAATCTGTAACCCCAATCGCCCCCGGAATAGGTGCACAATAGGCTCCCGTAATGACTAAACTTTCTATAGCACCTACTAGTATAGCCTCTCCTAAACTTCCCTTTGTTGCTAAAAATACAAACACTACCGTTGCTATTTGAAATATTCGCTGTCCTAAATTTAATAAGAAAACATGAATTAAAACTCCTTTTTTCTCTTTAATTAAAAGTGATGCTTCATAATATTTCTTCATTGTATTATTTAACTTTTCTTGTTTTTCTTCTACATTTTTAAGCAAATGAAACTTCGTAAGTAACTTAAAAACTTTATTACAAATTTTATTTAAAAGTTCTTTTTTATAAAGTAAAGCATAGAAAAATAAAATCAAAATAAGTTGAAAGAAGAACCCAATGAGTATAAAGATTTTGGCTAGAAAATCAAATCCAAAAAAGGCCAAAGGATAAAGAAAAAAGAAAAACAAGACAAGTACAATAATGGAGATAGAATACATAAGCAATGTATACAAAAGAGCCACAGTAATAATGGAGATTGGAATACCATCCTTCGCCATGAAATAAGCACTTGCAGGCTGTCCACCACTAGCAGAAGGCGTAATTGCTGAAAAATAAATATCCGCTGCCGAGTAGAAAAAACCATCTTTCGTCTTTTTCTTATAGCCAAATGATTTGCAAATCTCAACTAAAGATAAGCCTTCACATAATACATAGAAAAACACTGATAAAAAGGCTAAAAAGAGCCCTGAATAAGAAGCATTCTTTAAAAAAGAAATAAACTCTTGTATCGAAAAACTTTTATGAAAAGAAAGAATTGCCACTATGCTTAATATCGCAATACATAAGAAAACGACAAAAGCAATTACTTTTTTACGTGTGTTCATAACGTTTTGTTCTTTTAAATTTTCTTCTTTTTTCATAACTTCATCAACTTCTTTTACTACTTATTTTTTCAAAAATTGTTTCTAAATGAAACTTTTTGGTAATGAGAATACCTATTTCTACCATCAGTATACCACCAATAATATCAATGAACACATGTTGCTTCACTAATACAGTTGACATACATACGAAAATGGTAAAAACAAACATAATGATTTTATATTTCTTAGAAACTTTCTTTAAAGCCATCGCCCCTCGAAAACACATCCAACTTTCTAAACAATGAATAGAAGGAAATAGATTCACAGGAGCATCTGCAGAATAGATAAAACGTGTCAACATTCCCCATATTCCATCACCTATTACTTCGGGACGAACAATGGTAGTTGGAAATACAAGAAAGAAAAATAAACATAATAACTTTGCAATTACCTCACCCGCACAAAAGTGATAACAGGTTTCTTTATTTTCTTTCGCAATCTTAATATAACCAATAATCCATTGGACATAAGCAAGAATATAAAAAGAGATAAAAAAGGGAACAAAAGGAAGATAAGAATCAATAAATATAGAAGCGTTATAATGATAAAGAGAGTTGGTAAACAATTTGGAACCATTATAAACTAGCACATTCATAATAACCATAGTAAGTAATGGTATATAGGCATATCTAGGAATTATTTTCTTTATTCTTTCTTTCATACTTTTTCCTCTCCAATACTAATTTATAACAAATGAAAATGACTTTCAAATGACAGAAAAACCCTCCAAAGAATAATCTTTAGAGGGTCTATAATCATAAATGGCGCCCGATGTAGGACTCGAACCTACGACCTAACGGTTAACAGCCGTGCGCTCTACCGGCTGAGCTAATCGGGCAACACAATCAAATTATATATTATAATTATATGCGTTGTCAATCTTTTTTATACCACTTTTTGGCAAAAGGTGCATAAAAATTCAATTTATTTTAAATTTCTTTTCATAGGTTCAATAAAGATTTCATATTCAGGGTCATTGATGATTTCTAAAATTTCACTTAAATCATAATCACTATACTTCTCTTTTTGCTTATCTTCTGGAATAATTTCAGAAACATCTGCAAATCTTCCATATTCCAAAGGAGTATCTTCTTCCCAATAATATTCAGTATCAAAATCCGCAAAATTAGAGGTAATCGTTCCATTTTTTAAATCATAATCATAACGTATCGTAAAGGTTTCTAACTTACCAGAAAACGTTACATATGTATACGTTTGTACTTCTGTTTTACGAACAGCATCTTTCGAGTTATCCTCTACTTCATTTCCGTATTGATTATAAAACGTTGTCTTTTCCCATCCTTTTGTTGAAGTATCAACAAAGTAATAATTTCGTTCTTCATTAGGGTCAACATTAGGAATATCCGTAATTAACCATAGAGAATCATGTTTATATGTAGGAATATTATCTGTATATTCATTCACAAAATCATTAGCTTCTAATATTAAATCCAAACCTTTTTTAGCATATTTTTTCGTAAAACTTTTTATATCATCGGTTGTGATAGATGTGATTTCTTTAGCTTCAACTTGGCTTGAATAGACACTACACATACAAAGCGCCAATAATAAAGTATTAAAACTATTTTTCTTCATAGTCCCACCTCTTTCTATTGTATTTTACTTATATTATATGAAAAATGCAACTATACTGTTTAAACTTTCACACATTTACCATTATGCGCCCTTTCCAAATTACAAAATTCTCGTATGATATACAAGGTGAATACTATGTTTTTATTTTTAAACGCCATTGCAGCAAGCCTAGATGGCTTAATTATAGGAATTGGGCTTCGTCTAGCCCATATAAAATTTTTAAGAAGACATATGTTTATTATGTGGCTTGGAAATTTTCTTATTTATGCTTTATTTTTATCACTTTACTATTTTTTTAAACTTGCCTTTATGACCAAAACCATTACAACCATTCTTTATCTAGTTTTTGCCATACATGCTTGGCATAGTGAGGAATCATTCGTCGTAAAGGAAAAAACACTTGGACTTATCAGTTGCTTACTTCTTACTCTTACGCATTCTTTAGACGGAACCATTGTCTCTTTAAACTTTGTATATCAATACAAAATAGTACATATATGTTGTGTTTTTAGTAGTATGTCTCTACTCATTTTACTTGTGGGATACTACTTTGCTAAACTTTTTAAAAGTAAGAAAAAAGAAAGTTACATTAGTGCTTCTCTCTTCCTACTTCTAGCGCTGATTAATCAATTTCTTTAATCTCTTGCTCATATTGATTCAATATATTTAGTAACTCTTCACTCGTTTTACAAGAACAAACGAGTGCTTTCATTTCTTTACTTTTTGGCATTCCTTTTAAATAAAACAGAAGATTTGTACGTATTTCAAGCAAAGCAACATGCTCATTTTTATCTGCTTTTAAAGTTTCAAAATGACGTTTCATCATCGCTATTTTTTCTTTGTTTGTTGGAGGTTCTATTCTTTTTCCTTCCTCTACATAAAAAACACACTCACGAATTAACCAAGGATTTCCTAAAATTCCTCTGCCAATCATAACAGCATCACATCTGGTATCATCGAGCATTTTTTGAGCAAGTTCTTTACTGGTGATATCCCCATTACCAATCACAGGAATAGAAACGCTTTCTTTCACTTGTTTAATAATATTCCAATCTGCTTTACCAGAATATCCTTGGCTTCTTGTTCTTGCATGAATCGTTATCGCACTTGCTCCGGCACTTTCAATAATTTTTGCAACCTCTACCGCATTAATACTTGCCTCATCCCAACCACTACGAATTTTTACCGTTACAGGAACAGATACAGCCTTTACAACTGCACTTACAATTTCTTTTATCTTACTTGGATTTTTTAAAAGAGCACTTCCAGCTTGGTTTTTTAAAGCCACTTTTGGAACAGGACAACCCATGTTGATATCAATAATATCGGGATGCATTACTTTTTCTACTCTCTTAGCAGCAAACACGAAACTATCTACATCGTTTCCAAATATTTGTTGAGCGATTGGGCGTTCCATCTCATCCATTTTAAGCATAGCAAGTGTTTTTTCGCTTTCATAATAGATAGCTTTATCACTTACCATTTCAGCGTAGATTAAGCCTGCACCCATTTCTTTAATAATCTTACGAAAACTAGTATTTGAAAAACCTGCCATTGGTGCCATTACAATCCGATTTTTTATTTCTATATTTCCTATTTTCCATTTCATTTTTATCACCTTTAAACCTGCTTTTCTTAATAAGGAAATATTTGAGTCTCTCAATTTAAATATAAGTTGAAAATAAACTTTATAGATTCTCTATTTCTTCTATGGTGAATCCTGTTAATTTGCTTATCTGTTCTTTTGTTATTCCATCCATCTTCAACATAGCTTTAATTAATTTTATTTTCTCCTGTTTGGAACCCTCATCACGTCCTTCATTAAGTCCCTTATTTAGTCCCTCATTAAAGCCACTATCGAATCCTTCTTTAAACCCTTCTTCTTTCATCTCTTCATCAATTTGTCTTTGTAATTCCTCTTCACTACAATAGAAGGCTTCATCAAACTGACGCAGAAAATTTTCTAAATTCTTTTTTACCATATGAACCTCTTTATCTCCCTTATAGATTTTGCTTAAAATGGTTTCATCTTCTACCACAAATAAAGCTAAATCTTTTAATAACCCTTCGTTAATCTTATTATAATCAACTTTTTTAAAATAAGAAAGGTTTATATCGTAAATTTTTATTAAATTGTATATTCTATATGATGTTTTGTTTCCATCAAAGTGGTTTCATAAACAAATTCCCCTAACCCATACACATTATCTCGAGCATTAATGTTAATGATTGTGATTGGTTTTAAATTTTTATAATTTTCAGAATTGATAAGTTGTCTTAATGTTAATTGATACCCATACGTAATACTTTTTGTTTTAGAAATAGAACTTCTGCTATAGTTCAC
Source organism: uncultured Bacilli bacterium (assembly GCA_910587325.1). Lineage (GTDB taxonomy): Bacteria > Bacillota_I > Bacilli_A > RF39 > UBA660 > MGBC108787. Next base: position 9,980 of record CAJUKB010000002.1, read on the forward strand.
TTCTATTCCAAAATAAATATTACCATCAAAAAAAGGTAAATCTCTTACTGAATTTATAATGTTTGCATTACTTCCAAACTCTGGATGCACAGGTACTAAATTATCTTTTAAACATTCATAGGGAATATTTGTTGTATGTGCTATAATTCTTGCTACATAATTACGAATATCTTGATTTTCATAAGACAAAACTTTTTTAATCACTTTATCATTTAAAAATTTAAGTTCTATAATAAACACCTCCTATACTTATATATACACCGCAAATTGGTGATTTCCTTTTTTTGGAGGTCAATTTTCACTTTAAAACAAAGTTATGTTACTTTTACAATCATAGGAATACTTCAACTTCGTCATCTTGTTCTAAACTAGCCGCATTGGCATCGTCCGTATCAATATGAAAGGCAAGTACTCCATTTTCACTCACCTTAATATGAGCATCTAGTAAACAAGATTTATCGCCCTTTATAGATACTTGTACTAAATCTCCATCATTTACTTTCCATTCATTAGCTAAACTAGGATTAATATGAATATGACGCTCTGCTATTATACAAACATTCTCTAACGTTACTTCTCCCTTTTCTCCGACAATTGTGATAGCTTCACTATTTTCCAAATCGCCACTTTTGCGTACTGGAGGATTTATTCCTAATTTCCTCGCATCACTTCTAGAAATCTCTACTTGATTGTAACTACGGTAGGGACCAATTATACGGACATGTTCTATTGTTCCTTTCTGTGTTTTTAACGTCACCACTTCATTAGCTGCAAAATCTCCAGTTTGCGTTAAATCGTTTTTCTTAGTTAAAGGAGTTGCAAATAACATATTATATACATCTTCTGTCAAATGTACATGACGATTGCTAATTCCTACTTTTACTTTTTTCATGTATTTCACCTTCATAATCCCATAAACTTAATTTGCCATTGATTGGAATTGGTTCCAACTCCACTATATTTTCTAACTTAAAGCCAAAACCATCCCATGGCTTTTCATAACGCTCTTGATAATCCTTTTTATGAATAATTCCATAATACACTAAAGGATTTTTTTCTTGTAATAAAGAGACCATACTATCATCTATATAAACACAATCGGTTAGTTTTGCTTTTGCTAGTATACATCCTGTTGGATATTCTAGGTTTAAGTGTTTGAAACGTTTCATCGCTTTTTTATCCACACCCTTGCCCGCATGAATTAAAATATCTCCTCTATATTTGGTTCTCCAAGTACGAAATTCATATTCCTTATACCCCTTTGCAATCAATGTAGCAAATGGCTGTTTAATCGTAATTACTTTCATTTTTCCACCTATTTAGTATTTTATCATAAATTAATGCCATATTAAATAAAGAAGGAGGATACCATGAAAAATCAAAATTGTGGAGACTGTAAAGATTCTAAACAAGGTAAAGCGTATATAGATGAAGAAACAGGCTTGCTTTGTGTAGAAATAGTAGAAAAATATGAAAAACCACAAGGTAAAAAAACATTAGTTCCTTATATTTGTACAACATGCGGAACTGTCAATTGGAAATGCATTGATCCCAATGAAAAGGAATCATAAAAGAGACTAAATTTTGTTTTTTAGTCTCTATTTTTTTGTTATTTCTAAGAAGCTTCTCTGCTATTCTCGTTAACTAAAACCTATGCTTTTTCTTTTAAAATTATATTATTCATTGATACTAATTCTATAAGGTGTTTCTTTTGTTCCTTCTCCACTTTTATATAAGGCATTACTTTTTAAGTAGAAGGTTGGTCAAATTCTTTTATATGGTTTATCTTCACTGGTCCATGTTATTGTTAATACAAATCTATATCCAACTCCTATCCCATGAAAACTTCATTTTTCGCGGGCTTTATTAAATTCTATTGTTAAGTAATTAAGGATTTCATAGAAAGTTTTTCTCTTTAATCCTGTTTGAAGTTTAAACTCTTTTTTCATCTATTATACTGATTATTTTTTCATATCTTATTTCAATTCTTTTTTTACCTCTTCTTCAAAGGTTATTTTCTACTAAATTTAAAAATTCTTCATCTATTTTTTTACTTTTAGAATCCATTAATTTACTTATTGCAAACGCAATGATTAGTCATATACTTATTTCTATAAATATCATCAATGCATATATCATATTTTTCAACTATTATTAGGTTAACACATTTCATTTTTTAAATATAGCTTGACGAACAGGTCTACTATTTTTTTCATTTTTTATATACTCTTCTATTCTTTTTAAATTCTTCTCTTGATAACCAGCCATTTTTGTATCATGAATTGCCTTTTTAATTTCTCTTAACTCTAAAGTATCTATACTTTTAAGTTTATTTATTCGACTTTTTTCTAAAACTTCATTTGCTTGCGTATTATTATAATCAACTGAACTATAGCAAAACAACTCTAAATTAGGATAAAGTTTTTTTAACTTACTTGCAATTAATAATCCTTCTGGATCAAAATCACCATTATAATAAAGTTTAGTTTTAGAATCAATTTTTTCCATCAAGCGATAAAAAGCTAGATTGGGCATACCTGATGTAATAATAATACTTATAGGTTCATCTTTAAAATAATTTAAAATCGAAGGGTTCTCGAAAATAAATATCTTATCATTTAATCCATATAACTTTTTTAAATTAGCAATATTATTTAAATTAATATTAAGTGGTCCAAACCTCCTAAAAAATATTTCTAACTCAGAATGACCAAATAAATTATGAACGATACAATAATTAGAGATAGCATCACTATAAACGTTAATTTTTTCTAATAAGTTCCATTTATCATCAATAGTTTCAATGCGAGAAATATTCAAAATGCCACTTAAACAACGCAAAAAAAGTGAACTAGTACTAGAGCCAAAATCTAGAAAATGGGGATTTCCTGTAAGTGATGCATAAATCGGCATAGAAGTAGGAAACTCTGGAATATTATTAAGTAGTTTATCAATTTTAAGCAATGTATCACGTAACTGATTTTTATTTTTGGTATAACGTGTTTTTAATAATTTACCTGTAGCTGTTTTTTCTAAAATACTTTTTAAAAGATAAGAAATAATTTCTTGGTTATCCATCATATTTAAAGTATCTTCTAAAAATCCACGATACTCATCTTCTTTTTCCAATACTCTTTCCTTTTTAGTTTTTATTTCCTTAATATCTAAATAATTAATAACTAAATCATATAAACTAAAATTTTCAAATTTAGATTTTGAAATTACATTCATAAACTTTTTTAACGGAATACTAACACTTTCCAGAACTTTGAAGTTTTCTCCAAAGAATAAAGAAAAAGAGGCACTTTCTTCTTCTGTAATACTTTCTAGTTTAACCACACCATTAAAATTACCTTGTGATTCATATTTATTTTTTAACCCTAAAAAATAACGATAAAAACCTGGTTTATTTTTAAAATACTCGATATAATCCATTTATTCACCATCCAGATTTATTAACTCAGTTCCATTCCAACGATGTCTTTTCACTCCAATCGTTTTAGAAGCATGATCACTTATTAATTCACATATCGAAATATCACTAATAGATGGATAATCACACCCTAAGGCTTGACTAGTCAAAATATAATCCAAATTAAATGATTTTAATATTCCAAACATTTCTTCAATATTAGCATCATCTACCCCAGCAAATGCTTCATCTAAAGCGATAAGACGTGGAGCATAGGCCTCTGCACTAGATAATTTTGCAGCAATACTTGCAAATAATGGAACATACAATTATTTAAAAAACTATCCTCTATAATTCTTTATAAGAAAATGCTATAATGAATTAAGATAAGGAGTACTGATATGGATTTATTTACAATAGAAATTAATCATCAAAAATATACTTTTCTTGAGGCTGTCAACTTAGAAAATAAAGAATATATTGCTTATATGGATAATACAAATGTATATGTAAGTGAATGTGTAAAAAAAGAAGATTTATTTTTTAAAGACGTTAGTGATGAAATGTATAGAAAAGTAATAGAGGCACTTCATTTATGAAAACAATTTATACCTATCATTTTAGTAATAGAAAATTCACTTGTACGATTGAAAGTAATGAAAAAATAATTAAACTACAAGAAAGAAAAGCAATAGAAAGCTTGCAACTTTTGGATACTCTCTCATTTGATAAAATCCAAGTTTTTAAACATTCCATACGTTTATATAAAGGAAACTTTGAAATCCATTTGCGAGATTTAGATTTATTCGTCCAAAACAAACTAGATCAATATATTCCTAAATTGTATAAAAAACTTGAAGAATCTATAAAAGATTATTTACGAATGGAAGCAAAGAAAAAGCAAAAACAAAATAAAAAATTAAATCCACAGAATAAAATTTTTAAAGTAACAATAGGTGCTACTTTAATGATGGTATTATTATCGAGTATAAGTTTAAAAACAGAAGATGGAAAAATAAATGAATCCACCTCCATTGAAACGGACTCTCTAAATCAAGAAAATAGCTTTGAAGAAAACAATACTTTTTCCATTCCAAAAGAAGATATTGTAGAAACAGAAAATAGGATAGAGGAAAGTAATGTTCAAATGCAGACAACAAAAGAAATGCAATCACCTTTAGAGGAAGAAAATTTAAGCGCCATGCAAAATCAGGAAAATATAGTTTATTTAAATTATACAAAAACAGATGATTTAATAAAAAAAGAAGATGCTTCTGAAGAATACGAAGAACTTGCGAATTGGTGTGGGGAAAAATGGGGAATGAGTCCTAATTTAATCTTAATGCAGAAGACGCAAGAATCTGAAGGGGATGAAGAAAATCTCATGCAGATTGACTGGGATAAATGGGCTGGAGAACCGATACGCGCCTATAATTTTCGTGATAACAAGTACGAAACTTTTCTTTTAACCAATAATCCTACTGAAGAACAAAAAGCAAACTGTACATGCATTACACAAAACGATTTGAAAAATCCAAAAACAAATATGTCGATAGGATGTGTTCTTTTAAGAAAATCCGCTGAATATATGGATTATCATATTATGGCCGCACTACAATGTTACAATTTAGGGCCTGGAAATATGGATAAAATATTTGATAAAATCAAAGAAGAAACAGGACAAACTAAAGAAGAAATATTAAGTGACCAAACGAATATTACTTTCTATAATTATACCTATGTTCCTGGGGAAGGCGATCCTAATTATTTAAGTAATGTTTTTCAATTCATAGATGAATATGGTGACTCTATTACTTTTAAACATTTACAAAATGGTGAAGTAGTAGAAGAGACACTGCATGTATATAATGAAGAACGCATTTTATAAATTTGAACTATTTAGATAGTTCTTTTTTGTTTTAAAACGAAAAAAGAAGATTATTTCTCTTCTTTGGTTATTATTTTTCTTAAGTAATCTGCTGTTTTTTCTACACCGTTTTTATCAACATTCATCATAATATCGTAATTATTCACGTTATACCAATCTTGATTTGTATAAAACTTATAGTGTTTTGCTCTTTCTTTATTTGTTTTGTTGACAGTTTTTAAAGCATGTTCTTTTTTTAATTTGTAATACTTTATTGCTCGTTTTACTTTGGATTCCTCATCACTATATAAAAATACTTTTAAAACATTTTTATTGTCTTTTAAAACAAAATCCGCACACCGACCTACAATGACACAAGATTCTTTAGAAGCTATTTTTTTAATAGTCTTCGATTCAGCAATAAACAGGCGATCATCGTTGTTATTAACATAAGTTGCTTTCTTTTTTTGATCATTTTTTTCAATATATTCTAACGATAAACCTGATTCTTGTGCTGCTAGGCGGATAAGTTCCTTATCATAAAATGAAATGCCTAAACTATCTGCTAGTATTTTTCCTACATAACGACCTCCTGAACCATATTCTCTAGAAATTGTTATCACAATTTTAGGACCATGATAATTTATTTTTTGTCTTTCTTCTTGTTCTATTTCTTTTGTTTCATTTTGTTTGCTCAATTTTAAATATTCCGAACCAAAAATGAAAATGCAAGCTAAGAAACACAAAATATCTGCAATTGGTCCTGCATATAAAACGCCATAGATTCCTTTTTGAAATACTAAACCAAGTAAGCATGCAACGGGAATAAATAATATAATTTGACGTAGGAAGGAAACCATGGTTGCTTTTATCACATTTCCTAAAGATTGAACTACGATGCTTGTCGTAATTTCAAGAGCATTCAGTCCCATAATCAAAACAAAAGAACGACACATTAAAACAGAAAATTCTATAAATAATTCATAATTTGCATCGGTAGCTGTAATAAATAAACTGACTAGTTGCCCGGGAAATAAAACAAAAACTAAATTAAAGAAAATACCTATTATAAAGTTGATAGTTAAAACCCTTTTTAACGTTTCTTTTACTCTTTTGTAATTTCCTGCTCCATAGTTAAATCCTATAATAGGTTGAGCACCAATAGCAATTCCCAATATGGAAGAAATATACAAACTATTAATTTTTGAAATTATTCCATAAACCGATAGAGGGATATCTGCTCCAAAATGAGTACTTGCTCCTAGTTTTGTAAGCATGTTATTCATAAAAACAAATAATACAAGAACTGTCATTTGGGTAATAAATGAAGATAACCCTAACCCTAAAGTACGTAAAATGGATTTGTTTATTTTAAAATCGTTTTTGGTTAGTTTTACACTTTTTATCTTACGAATATAGAAAATAGCAATAAGACAAGATACTATTTGACCAACCACAGTAGCAATAGCTCCTCCTGCTACTCCTAAATGAAAGCCAAATATAAAGATGGGGTCTAGAATAATGTTGATAACTGCACCAATTACTAACATAATCATAGCGTATTTTGGTGAACCATCTGCTCTTATCATATTGGATAACGCGGTATAAATAATGACAAATGGAGAGCCTATTGCAATAATTCGTCCATAAGAAAGCGCGTAAGGATAGACAGTTTCTGTACTTCCGAATAAGGGAATTAATGTTGGTAGTGCAAAAAAAGATAAAACCCCTACAACTGCAGATATAAGAAAAGTAATGGTGATGGCTTGTCCTAATGAGGATGCAGCCTCCTTTTCTTTTCCTTCTCCTAATTTTAAAGATAAGTTAGCACTTGCACCATTTCCTATTAAAGAGGCAATAGCACCATAAATAATAATAAGAGGAAAAATAACATTCGTTGCAGCATTTCCTACAGTTCCTACACCTTTTCCAATAAAAATTTGGTCTACAATATTATAAATGGAATTAATAAGTAGACTAATAACACATGGAACGGCAAAAGCTAAAAGTAATTTATTAATCTTATCTTTTTCTAAATTTAATTCTTTTTTCATCTTAAAACGTCCTTTCTTCGCATAAAAAGAAGCGCTTATCCATCTTCTTGGAAATTACGCTTTTTTTGCACGACTTGTTCATTATAGCACTTTTTTTCAAATAACGTAAAGGTTCAAAGTTGTGGATTTTTTTAACTAATTTTTGGTAGCACTCAATATTGACAAGTGCTAGTTTTAGTTGTACTATACTTTTATAAAGAAAGAAGGATTTTATGAAAAAAAAACAATTTAAAGCTGAATCTAAAAAGTTACTAGATATGATGATTAATTCGATTTATACCAATAGAGAGATTTTCTTAAGGGAATTAATTTCCAATGCGAGTGATGCTCTAGATAAATTGTATTATAAATCTTTAACAGATAGTAAACTAAATATTAAAAAAGAAGATTTAGAAATACGAATCGAACTGGATAAAGAAGCCAGAACAATTACAATCCGTGATAACGGGATTGGGATGACGGAAGAAGAATTAGAAAACAATTTAGGTACCATTGCTAAAAGTGGTTCTGAGTTATTTAAAGAGAATAATGAGAGCGCTAAAGATATGCAGATTATTGGACAATTTGGAGTTGGATTCTATTCCGCTTTCATGGTTTCTAAAAATGTAAAAGTAATCAGTAAAAGTATCGATAGCGATAAGGCATATGTGTGGGAATCAACAGGTGCAGATGGTTTTTCTATTGAGGAAAACGAAAGAAAAGAAAATGGTACTGAAATTATTCTCTATTTAAAAGAGAACGCAGAAGAAGAAAACTATGATGAATTTTTAGAAAATTATACAATCGAAAGATTAATTAAAAAGTATTCTGATTATATTTCTTATCCTATTATCATGCAAGAAGAAAAAACAGAAAAAGATAAAGACGATAAAGAAACAACTACAATAGAGGATAAAATTTTAAATAGTCGTATTCCGATTTGGAAAAAAGATAAAAAAGAGGTTAAAGAGGAAGAATACCAAGACTTTTATACAGATAAGTTTTATGATTATGAGAAACCATTACGTACTTTTAGAAGTGTTGTAGAAGGAAAATGTAGTTTTACAAGTTTGTTATTTATACCAAGTCATGCTCCATACGATTATTACACGAAAGAATATGAAAAGGGCTTACAACTTTATTCAAAAGGTGTCCTAATTATGGATAAATGTAGTGATTTGCTTCCTGATTATTTTAGTTTTGTAAAAGGTTTAGTAGATAGCGAAGATATCTCATTAAATATTTCTCGTGAAACTTTACAAGAAAATCACCAAATCGAAGCAATTGCTAAAGGAATTGAATCTAAAATAAAAAAAGAATTGGAGACTATATTAAAAGAAGATAGAGAACAATATGAAGCTTTCTTTAAAAACTTTGGCAATCAATTAAAATATGGCATTTATACTTCCTATGGAATGAAAAAGGACGATTTACAAGATTTGCTTTTGTATACTTCTTCTAAAGAGAAAAAGTTAGTGACTTTAAAAGAATACGTAGAAAATATGACTGAAAAGCAAGAAAGCATTTATTATGCTTGTGGGGAAACAACCGATAAAATTGATTTGCTTCCACAAGTAGAAACAGTAAAAGAGAAAGGCTTTGAAGTTCTTTATTTAACGGATTATATGGATGAGTTTGTCTTTAAAGTTATGCAAGAATATGATGGTAAAAAGTTTATGAATGTTAGTAATGAAGCCATGGATTTGGATAGTGAAGAAGAAAAAGAAGCATTGAAAAAAGCAAATGAAGATAACAAAAAACTTTTCGAAAAAATGCAAGAATTCTTAAACAATTCTGTTTCTAGCATTCAATTTACGCATCGTTTAAAGAATCACCCTGTTTGTCTAACAAGCAAAGGCGACATTTCCGTAGAGATGGAAAAAGTTATGAATGCGATGCCTACGGATCAAAAGGTGAAAGCAAATGTTATCATGGAAATCAATGAAAATCACGAAATCAGTAAAAAATTAGAAGATTTATTCAAGAAGAAAGATTTTGATTCTATCGAGAAATATACCAAAATCTTATATGCTCAAGCCCGCTTAATTGAAGGACTATCTTTAGAAAACCCAACAGAAATTACCAATTTAATTTGTGAAGAATTATCGAAATAGTAATCCGTTGTATTAAAACAGAAAAGTTTGCATATAGTTTAATAAGTCAAGTTTGTTTTTGGGTAAATTTGACAAATTTATGTAAATATGCTATACTTTGTTCATATGTGGTGCATTATTCTAGTCACATACATAATATGAAGGTAGGGCTAAAAATCTATCAATTGTGTGAAAAGCACTTTATATATTCTGCTTTCTTCGCCCAGATGAGGGTGGGTATATAATTTTAGATTTAAGGAAAGTTATAATGGCATATAACCAACCTCCTTTTATCGAAGCGAATCCAAGATAAAAACACATGTCGTGCGTGGTAATGTGGGATAGAGATTTCTTGAAAACATTATTGCAAAAGCGAATAAGTATTATGGAGCTGTGTTAGGGAAAACCTCTAGGGTGTCAACATCACAAGGATTAAGGTACGGACTAAGTGGCAATCGAGTCATTAAAATGGTGACATTTAATTATTTTCTGTAAAGGAGAAATCGCCCTAGGGTAACCAAAGGAAGGAAAATAGAGAAATTCAACTCGACCTAAGCCGTAAAATTAATTTGTGAGATACCACAAAATTTGTATATTAAAGTTCTTCGGAACTTTTTTTCATGAAAGAAGGAGTAAAATTATGAAAAATAAATGGATTATACAAGTATTTCTTATTTCTTTTGTACTTTCTGCTATTTTTAGTGGACTTTCTACATATGTATCCGATTTTAATGTTGTACTTTTAGTTGTTATTCTTTTACTCGTAATTTCTATCGGAATAGTATTTGATATGATTGGTGTTGCAACTCTTACCGCAGAAGAAGCTCCCTTTCATGCAAGAAATTCTAAAAAAGTAAAAGAAGCTGCTGCTTGTTTGCGTTTAATTAAAAATAGCACAAAAGTTTCTAGTGTTTGCAACGATATTGTGGGAGATATTTGTGGCATTGTCAGTGGAAGTTTAGGAGCTACATTAACCATTTATCTTACGATACAATTTCAAATGAATGCTTTGTTGGCAACGATTTTAGTAACTTCTTTTATCTCTGCTTTCACTGTTGGAGGAAAAGCAATCTCTAAAACTATTGCGATGAAGAAAAGTGATAATATTGTATTTATGGTTAGAAAAGTGATGCAAATTTTCCATAAGTAATAAATCTTGTAAATACTGACAAAATTCATAAAGAAAAAGTCAGTTTTTTTATTCTTTATTTTGTTAAACTACATTATGAGGTTTTAGCTTATGTTAATATTTGAAGTTTTTCTAACCAAAAAATACGTTTCAAAAGAAGAATGGTTAGATTTTATTAAAATCATAACAAACTATAATGGTATTTTAAGAAAATGGAAAATAGTTATTACTAATGAAAATAATCAAATCCGTTACTTTATCAAAACGAAATGTAGTCTGCCTGCAAGTATTAACAATTTAAATTCTTTTTTATTAAAACTCACTGAACCTATTATCGAGCCCCAATCAAGTTTGACTTCTCACATTTTTCCTAAAATAGGAAGCAATTTAATTGACTTAATTAATTATAATGAAATTAAAAATAAAGGCACTCTCTTTTATCTAGAGATTAAATTCTTAAAACTCTTTGAAGATAAAATTCTATCGAAAACAAAGTATTATGTCAACAAAGAAGAGAAGATTAAAAAGTATAAGACTATTCTTACACTACCACAAAATATTTTATCTGCTGATTTTGAAGGAAATAAAAGATATTTTTATAAAAGTGTTCCTAAATATTTGGATATCAATAAAATTACGCACCTATTAACAACAGATGTCACTCATGCGCTTTTTTCTATTGATACATTTCCTTATTTACAAGGCAACTTCTACTTAAATCAAAACAATTTTAACTTTGCAAAACATTCTATCATTTTAGGTTCGTCTGGTTCAGGAAAATCCAAATTTATTAGTTTATTTATTCATAATATTTATAAAAATGAGTTTTTAAAGCAAAAATACAAAATCGTAGTTATCGACCCTCATGCATCCTTAGAACAAGATATAGGGGGAATTGGAAATGTCATTGATTTTAAAAGTACACAAGATAGTCTTGATTTATTTATCAATCATGCTGAGGACATTGTAGAATCAACAGAGTTATTGCTCGATTTGTTAAAATCATTAATTGCAGACAAGTATAATACAAAATTAGAACGTGTTTTAAGGCATTCTATTCATCTTTTACTTACCAACGAATCGTTTAACTTTAAGAATTTAAGAAAACTTCTTTTAGATTTAGAATATAGAAATGGTTTAATTAAAACCTTACGATATCATTTACCCATTAGTGTTCTTGATTTTTTTCTATCGGATTTTAACGATTTAAAAACTAAATCGTATGGAGAAGCAATCTCCCCTATCATAAGTTTTATTGATGAAATGGAAATGCTACCGGTTTTTAATACGGAGGAAAAGACAAAAAATTTAAAAGAAAACATTCAAGATCATTTTCTAACACTTTTTTCTCTTGATCGAACTAAACTTGGAAATCAAGTTACCAAAACCATCTCCGGATTAATCATGCAACAACTACTTACTATTATTCAAAAAAGAGAAATAGATGAACATATCTTGTTTATTATTGATGAAGTTGCCGTTTTAGAAAATCCTATTCTATCTAGGTATTTATCAGAAGCCAGAAAATATAATCTTTCTTTAATCCTAGCCGGACAATATTTTAATCAAATCTCCGAAAACTTAAAGAATTCTATTTTTGCCAATGTTGTAAATTATTTTATTTTTCGGATTTCTAAATTAGATGCCAATCTTTTAGTAGATAATTTTAATATGAAAATTCCTTTAGAAGATACTAGAGAAAAGAAAGTTAAGTTGCTAACAGAACTTAACGACCGAGAATGTGTTGTGAGAATAGAAAATAATAGTATTTTAATACCTGCATTTAAAGCTACCACATTAGATTTCTTTCCCATTCCTAGAATTCTAAATTCTACAGAAACATATTCCAATTTCGAAAGGGAGAAAGGAAAAAAGAAAGGTATTTCATTTAAGATAAATACCAATGTGTGTTTAAAAGATATATTATTAAAAAATTCAACAAGTAAGAAAGAGGATTTAGAAAATGAATGATACCAAAGTTTTAGAGATTGTAAATAAAATTTTTATAGCTATATTTGAACAAAAAAATCAATTTTCATTGGAAGAATTACTAGAAAAATTTGCTTTTGATGTAAAATTGCCAAAACAAGTTAATGATTCTACCACCAATGAAATTACTTGGGCAGATTCGATTCATAATGGAAGATTTATTACGAATAAAAATATGCAAATAAAAGATGAGAAGGATGGTTGGATGTTAGCAAAACAAGAAATCCATAATTTACAAGAACTAATTGATATATGGAATACTGTAAATTTAACAACTACAGAAAGAGTTTATGATTCCATTAATGTTTCCAAAAGTGATACAATATATCGTTGTGAAAACGTTTATAGAAGTACTGGATGTAATGATTCTAAAAATATGGTGTATTGTGATTCTTGTGGTAATAGTGAATTTTTACTTGCTTCTCAAAGGTCTTATAGTTGTAATTTTTGTATACGAACGGATGATTCTAAAGATTGCAGTAATAGTTACAATGTAATATGTTCTAATAAAGTAAGCAATTCTTTCTTTATTCAAGATTGCTTTGATTTGTATGAATGTATGTTTTGCTCTCACATTGTTTCGAAAAAATTTTGCATCGCTAATATGCAATTTGAAGAAGAGGAATACTTTGAAATCAAGAAAACAATCATGGAGTGGATATTAAATTCTTAAAAATGTAATACATTTTATCAAACAAATTCAATATTATGTATTTATATTTTATATTTATCTTATATTTTTTTAATAATATTTATTATTTTCATCTTTATGCAAGCAACTGCATTAAATCATTAGACTTTAGTTTTACAATTTGGTACAATTGACATATGAATTAGAAGTGGAGTTGTCAAATGAAACAAGGAAGTATTAAAAAAATATGGATTATTCTTTTAATCTTACTATTAGCAGGTAGTATCTCTTTATACTTTTTAGAAAGTAAAATACTAAATAAACCAAACAATGAAGTAGAAATAAAAGAACCTATAGAAGAGCAACCGGAAGAAGAAAAAAGAAAAGAGTACAATCTTTCCTTAGTCATGGTTGGAGATGCTCTTTATCACACCGGCACCTATAAAGATGGTTTACAAAAAGATGGAACTTATAATTATGAGCACCAACTTTCTGATATTGCTCCTATTATTGCAGATTTTGATTTAGCTTATTACAATCAAGAAACCATTCTTGGAGGAACGGAACTTGGATTATCGAGTTACCCTACTTTCAATTCCCCTCAAGAAATTGGAGACGCTTATATCAAAGCCGGATTTAATTTAGTAAGTCTTGCTAATAACCACACTATGGATAGAGGAGAAAAAGCCATTTTAAAATCGGTTGCTTATTGGAGAGATAAAACGGGTGTTATGACAGCAGGAAGTTATGATTCTATTGAAGACCACGCTAGAAGCCATATTGGGGAGAAAAATGGCATTACATATGCATTTCTTGCTTATACTTATGGAACAAATGGAATTCCTGTTCCCAAAGGAAAAGAATATCTAGTAAATCTTTTTGATAAGGAAACCGCAAAAAAAGAGATTGAAGCGGTAAGAGATAAAGTAGATGTTGTTCTAGTATCTATGCATTGGGGTGTAGAATATACACATACACCTACAAAGGAACAAAGAGAACAAGCACAATTTTTAGCAGATTTAGGAGTAGATGTTATTATTGGCTCACATCCTCATGTTATCCAACCGATTGAACATATTGAAGATACGATTGTTATTTATTCTTTAGGAAACTTTATTTCAGGACAAGGGGATTTAATGAAAAGAATTGGCATTATTTCTTCTTTAGAAATTCATAAAGTAGTAGAAAATGAGGAAACAACTATTACTATAGATAATGTCAAAGGAGATTTACACTACACTTATCATACAGCAGGTCATAAAAATTACAGAGTTATACCATTTTATAAATTAACAAAACAAGAATTAGGACAAGATGTAGCAAAAGTAAAAGCAGAGTATGAAGCGATTATTAACAAAAATGATAAAAGTATATTAGTTGGTACATTAGGAGTTGCTTAATGGACCTTTTCTTTTTTACAAAAAAACTTAAGGTTACTCCCTAAGTCTTATTTTCTTAATGAACGAAGATATGGTCTTCTATCAATATAATCTTTAAAATCGCTTCCTGTTCCTAACATGGTAATAGGAGTGTCTAATTCACTTTCAAGCCAATTAATATATTCTCTTCTATATTTATCTATATCAATTTTTCTATAATCCCCACTAACTTTTTCATAGCTTTCATCTAAATATTGAAAAAAGTTTAAATAAATTTCATCTGGTTTATTAATCTCTATGCTTCTTCTTGCTTGATTTACGTCAAAATCAAATATTCTCCGATTTTTCTTTGTTACTGTAGTTGTTTCTGTTAAGTCTTTTACAAAACTTTTATACTCTTCTATTTCATTTTCTTCTATTACTGTTGGGTATTGCCCTAGATAAGTCCCTACACTTACCTGTTCCCAAGTTAGTTCTTTTGATTTTCCATAATTTCCACTATAAATATAAGTTCCATCATAAATTTCATTACTAATTCTTATTGGAAATGTACGAAGTACCATAATTACCTTTTTTAAATAATAGGGTGAAATACCACTATCAGCAAGCATTTGAGCCACAGAGACCTGTCTGCTTGTTGTATTTGGGTAGTGTCCACTATGATTAATATCTAAATCACTTCCTTGTGCACCTTCCAATAAAATCATTTTAGCATTTTTCAAATAATCAAATAATATTTTATAATAATCGTTGCTAGCTTTTATATTTTTATATTGCTTAAAAAAATTGTCGGTCAAGCGCATAGCTTTTTCTGCATATACAGCCCCACAACCTTTAAAAGTAGAACCACTTTTAATATGTTCTCTTTCATATTTTCTATGTTTTTCTTCTATTAATGGAACTAGAGGATGAACAATAATTTCTCTATTTTCTAAAATATCTTTATTGTTTTCATATTCATGCTCTAAAGTTTCCATGCTGATTGCAGAGCCAGGTCCAATTAAAAGCGTTGTATTTGGGTTAATTGAAGATACAGGAATATTATGAAAGATTCGTTTTTTTCCATTCATTTCAAAAGTGTGTCCCGCATTTGGCATACAATTGGTGATAGCAAGGTCTATCTTCTTTTCTAAAGCAAATTGCCCGATTACTTTTCCTTTTCCACAACTACCTGCTTGTCCATCAATAATAGCATAAACATTTCTTTTCATGAATAACACCCCCACTATTTTCCTATTTCAAATCGTTAATTACACCATGGATTAAGTTTACATCGGATGGAATAATTGTTTTAATATTTGCTAAGTCAAATATGGCAAGGGGGATTATTGCTCCCGGTCTTGCGCCATCCATCCATTTTGGATTCCCTGGCATTAATTCGTATAGTTTTTCTAAAGTATAGTTATTATCAAAAAATACTCTTTTAGTTCCTTCTACATAATTATCATAAGATACTTTGTACTTGTGAATACCATCCTGAAATAAATCATTTTCTTCTAAATTAAAATTAGTTAATTTTTCAAATCTTTCTTCTCCTCCGGTAAAGATGGCACAATCATAATCTTGCTCAAAAGTAATTCCTGACAATTTTTCTTTTACAAAATCATTCATTTCTTCTATAGAAGATTTACTTAAACTTTCATTTACTTCAGGAAATCTATTCATTAAATCAGCAACTCCCACAACTAGATTTTTTCGGTCCGTAATTTTTCCTTCTTGAAATGTAATTAATTCGGTAGTTTTTCCACCCATATTAATAATCATGACTTTCTTATTATTGTAACTATTTTCTGTTGCTTTTCCTAAATAATAATTCTCAATGCCATGACTAATAATATTAAAGTGTAAATCTAATTTATTATTAAATTCTTTTACTAGTTCTTGTTTTCTTTCGTAAGTTAGTTCTCTAAAAATACCTGTTACAAAAATGTGTGTATTTTCATAAGTAAATCCATATTTTTGTTTTATGTCTGTAAAATAGTTAAATAATTCCTTTTTGTTAGGTTCACTAATTCCTAATTCTTTTGAAAAATCGTTTTTAAAATAAATGGAATGTTCTTCTAATAATGTGAGTTCTTCTTGATATGAATAAACTTTAGTTGTTGAAGAACCTAAATCAATATAATATTCTTTCATTTGTTTACCACCTCGTCTATTTGTATTATAGCATTTATTTTTTCTTTTTTATATACTTCACAATCTAGTACATTTCCAAATAGTATTGAAAAGTAGCTTTCATTTTGAAGTAACATTTCTTTTTCTTCCTTTTTTAATCTTTTAATACGATATTCCAATTTAGATGCTGTTATTCGGTTTGGAGAAGACCAAACCATTTCTATTTTTATAGGAGTATGACGAAGTGTATATTTGGCACATTTCTTCGTTTTTTTAAAATGTTCTTCCATTCTTCGCTTTAGATTATTCGTAATTCCCGTATAAAGAGAATTATCACGACAACGAAGAATATAAGTATAGTACATAATATCACCTTTATTTCATTATACTCTTTTTTACAAAATTTACATATTTGATTTCTTTGTGCTATAATAAATCACACAGGTGATAATATGCAAAAGTATAAGGTAATTGCTTTTGATATGGATAATACTTTAGTTGATGATACAAAAGCAAGAGAATATGCAATAACAAAAGTGGCAGAATATTTGCAAATTCCAATAGCAGATACATTAGGAAAAGATTTTATGGAGTTTGATGATTTTTTTTGGCATGAATGGGAAATAGGAAAAATCATTATTCCAAAAGATGTAGCAGATTGGGTTACTTATATCCGTTCTAAAAGATTTCAACTTTTTTTCAAAGACTATCCGATAGATATTAAGAAAGCCGAAACACTTTATCATATTTATTCTGAAAGTATACAAGAATGCATTATTCCATTCAATGGCGCTAAAGAAACACTACATGCTTTAAAAAACAAATATAAATTGGGTATTGCTACTAATGGTCTAAAGAAGTTAGTTTCTAAAAAATTGGATGTTATAGAAGCAGAGCCTTTCATTTCTTACATCGTTTGCTCTGAAGATATTGGTGTCAACAAACCTAATAAATTGTTTTTGGATACTTTACTTCAAGTTTGTAATGTTAACAAAGAGGAAATACTTCTTGTAGGTGATTCTTTAACTAGTGATATTTTAGGTGGTATGGAAAACGGAATTGATACTTGTTGGTTTAACCCAAACCATTTACCATTACCACAAGAATATGAGCCTACTATGGAAATCGACCATCTATTAGAACTTACTCGTAAATTATAGTCTTAACGGCTATTTTTTTATTATAAATTTGTTATTTTTAACTTTTCAATTATTTTCTTATGAATAGGCCGTATAAAATCTACTATATCTTGATTTGTGGCATCTTCAAAAGCAATCCATTTTACGCCTTTGCTTTCGTCTTCTCTAAAAGATAAAGCTTCTAACTCATCTGCTTCCATGATATAAACTACATCAAAGTGAATATGCGCCGGAACATATTTTCCACGTTTTACATGCCCATTCGTTGCACAAGCTTGTATAGAAAAAATATTTTCGTCTAGTAGCTTAGGCTTTAATCCTGTTTCCTCTTCTACTTCTCTTAATGCAACTGCTAAAAGATTCGCTTCCCCATCAGCATGTCCTCCTGGATAAATCCAACCATCATTAATAATATGGTATACGCAAAGCATTTTGCTTCTCTCTTTATTTACAACAAAAGCAGAAGAAGAAAAATGTCCAATTAAGTTATCTCTTGTTAAAATATCATCATATGTATCCATAAATTTTAAAAAATACTCTTTATCTACCGCTTCCTGTTCATTAAAAGGGATATAGTTTTTAATTTGTTCTTTTAAATTCATATATTTTCACATCCTTTTATTCATTGTTTTTTATTATAAATGATTTGTAAAAAGCCAAGTTATCGACCATTTTTTTGCTATAATCGTGTAAAATTGGGCGATAAGTACTATTTTAAATGCATATCTTAATACGATAAAGTTCTTGTTCTATGATAGGGTTTAAAATGTTTAGTTTTATCTTGTCCCATTTTCCAAATAATGTCGTTTAAATCTATTAATGTCAAATCATTTGGTAACTTTTCTTTTATTTTTTTTAAAGCCACTATCATATTGGCACGAATTTCTACTTCATAATTTGAGTTTTCTTCTATTTCTTGCAATTTATCTACTAATTCTGCTAATTCTAAATCGTATTCTAAAATATTTAATCCTCTTAAAATTTGAGGAATTTTATAATCTGCACAACCCACCAAATGAGAGTAATCTACTAACCTATTCTCTTTTAATTCTATTATATGTAAAATATCGGAAACCACAAGCCCTGCAAGCTTGTAAAAGTAAATTGTTTTTCCATTATACGTTCTAGTATCGCTAAAACTAGGAAAGTTTTCTATAATTAAATTTAATAAATCAATATCCTTCGTTATATCTTTGATATATTCATAAAAATTACCATTCATTTTTGTATTTATAATATAACTGACTTCCTTTACAACTTGGTATCTCTCTTTTAATAAAGGAATTTCTACATTTCCTGTAAAAAAATTTCTAAATTCTTCAAAAGAGATTTGTTCAAAATCTAAATGTCCTTTTTCTTTTCTTATTTGGAGTAAAGCATAAATTAATGCAAAGGCACCATCTACTTTGGTATTTTCTTTTGTTAATAATGTCCATTTTGGTTCTCCCCAAAAAGAACAATCAATGGAACTAAGTATAATTAAAAAGTTCACGATATCGCAAAGAGAATAGTCAAGTAATCCAAAAGGATTCGAGGAAAGCCAATGGTCTTGTTTTTTCATAAAATGTTGATTTACTAAATTATCAATAGCTTCTTCATTTATCATTACATGCTTACTATGTTGTGCTACATATTCACAACTTTTTGTAATTTCTTCTAAATACTTCATTTTTCTAACTCCTTAAACCCATTTCTGCTCCACAGCCATAAAGCAGTATGAATATCAATTGGTTTATATTTTGTACCTTCAAATAATTGATTCCATCTTTCAATCACGATTTGTTGTACATCATTTTTCTGTAATTCTTCTTCCGTAATAAGCCCTATGCGGTAAGTTGATTTAATAACATGTGTGTCGGGTGCCACAGTTAAATGTTCAATATTTTTATATTCTTGTGACGTATATTGCCATAAAACATATAGCCAATAATTACAAATTTTTGTTCCGGAAAGATAAGGAAATTTCTTCTTATTTTCTTTTTGAATAAAATCTCTTATCCTATCCACATCATGATTCAACTGAAAAAATAATTTTCGTATGTCACCATCAAATAAATCTACAAAAGTTCTACATAAAGTAATCCAAATTTCAGTTTGCTTATTTTTTTGAAGTGCTACTTTGTATTTTGTTAAAGCATATTGGACTTCCTCTATTGTTCTTTTTAAAACCTCTTTAGGAGAAAAAACAAAATTTGTCTCTTTATCTTGATAGGTTTTATTAGCACTTTCCCATAAAGTATAAGAATTTCTTTGATAATTAAGAGCCATAGGCAAAGTAAAATACAAATAATTTTCTAAAGAACCCTTTTCTAAATGAGGATTTTCGTCTTCAGGCATAAAATCTCCCCCTAAACTGCCTTGTTTGTACATGTCATATAAAATATCTACTTTTTTTAAGATTTCTTCTTTCATAATACTCCTTTAGTTTAATATTAACCACGTTTGCATTCCTTTTTTATTTATAGAGAATGGTTTTAGTTTTACTAATTTGTCTATTTTAATTAACGTGGCATAATGACTATTTTTTTTCTTTTCCAAAAAGGCATCGTCTACACATAACTCTTTATTATATTTGTTTTTAATAACATCTATTGAATAGTTTTGTAAGTCAAAAAATAACTTCTTTAATAGTGAAGTAAGCAACAATATTACCTCCTGACTTTTTCACTAATACTATATCCTCTTTTGTTATTTTTTCATATGGGGCTATTTTATTTCTACTAAAACGTGATTCTATAGTTTTTTTTCCATTTAGCATAAAAGATAGGCAAGGTTCCGTAAAAATACCTAGGTGAATTGTTTTATTTTTAAATAGTTTGTATTCTTCGTTTAATAATTGAAGTTTTAGATTGTCTACTATTTCTTTGTACATTAAAACAATCTCCTTTTATTGTTCATTAACCATCTTTTTTAGTCGAATTAGTGTTTTATTAAATTCATTTAAAGAATTTTTAGTATCTATATTATTTGCTTTTTCAAAACAATACCCCATAATTTGGTTTCTAAAAATATATATCCAAAATATGATGTTTTCTTCAATGGTAGGATAGTATTTTTCTTTTAGGATTTTAAAAGCTTTAATATGCAAATATTGAAACATTCTTGCATATTCATATACTATATCTCCTACTAAAAAATCGTCATAATCTATCAAATAAACTTCCTTTTTCTCTTTAATAAAGCAAACATTATCTTCATTAACGTCTCCATGAAGATAACTTAATGAGACGTTATTAAAATACTCTTTATTTCTTTCTAGTAACGCAAGTATAAAGCCATAATCTTCTTTAGCAATTTCTTTTTGTTCTAAAACAAAATCTAAATAACCTTTCATATAAGAGTAAATAAACTCATACCAATTTTGACAATCAAATCTTGTAGATACATTTAAAAATTCAGATTTATGTTCATGGATAGAATCAAGTGTCTTTTTTATTTCTTCTGCAATAGAATTATTATCTATTTCCTCTGTTTGGTAAGCAGATAGTGTTTTTCCCTCTCCATTTTCATAATAGTCCAAAAGTATTATTTTTCCATCTTCGCTTAGGTATTTTAGTCCTACCAAATTTTTAAAAAAATCTCCAAATTTAGCAAAACGAATTTGATATTTATTTATTGTTTTTTCATCTATAATAATCATATATTTCTTATTTTCCATAACTAGTAAAAATTTAGTTTGCTTATTCCATTTCTGAATAGGAAAAATCTCATAAGACTTTCCATCAAAATACGCATATTGTTCTAATAAATTATATATTTCTTTCATTTTTTTACCTTCTTTATAATCCATTTAATATCTTCAATCGATTTATCTATATTAAATCTTCCATTTCCAACAGGATAGAATACAGAATAAAATTTATATTCTTTACCATTTATTTCTCTTTTAAATTCTTTCTTGCGACATAAAGATACGGAAATTTTTTCCTTTAGTACAATGGAACTTACCTGATTACCAAATAACACAATTACTTTTGGATTTACAATTTCTATTTCTTGTTTTAATAATGCTAAATATTCTTTATATACACTATCCGGAAGAGGCCTTGCATCAATTTGCGTGCACTTTCCTAAATTGGTAATAAAGTACTTGTGTTTTTTAACATCGTTATATACTTTTTCGGCAAACGCAGGTGTCCATTCACTTCCCTTTTTTCTTTTAATCTCTTCGTAAATATCTTTATCCATTAAATCTAAACTATAAAACAAATCCCATATATTTTTAGTTCCAAGCCACGGAGATTTAATTCCACTCCACTCTTTTAATGAAGCAGGATTTTTTCCGGTAGGATTCATAAATACAAAACAAATATCTGGATTATTACTACATCCACCATTATAAATTGAATTTAATTCTTTAGCACCATACTTTGATTGCAATTTATCGTATTCTTTTGCTAAATCTTCTAGTTTCATTTTGGTACTTCTCCTCACTAACTTTATTATACCATTTCTCTTTCCTTATGTATATTTTCTTATCTTTATTATAAGATAGTAGTAGAAAGGAATTCGCTATGAAAAAAGTTATCTCTTCTTTATTTTATTTATTCTTGCCTTTATTTCTTGGAGGAATTGTTGCATTTTTAATTAAAGATAGTATTGATTACACAAGTTTAGTAAGACCACCTCTTGCTCCGCCAAAGATTTTATTTCCTATTTCTTGGACCCTTATTTATTTGTTAATGGGTATTTCTTATTATCTTTATAAAAAAGAGTATAAAGAAAATGGCATTGTTGATGTAGTTTATTATCTTCAACTTTTTGTAAATGCTTTATGGAGTATTATTTTCTTTTTGTGGAAAGCAAGATTTATTGCTATTCTATGGATAGTTGCTCTTGATTTCTTAGTTTTATTTCTTATTTATTATTTCTTACAAAGAAAAAAAATAAGTGCTTACCTCAATATCCCTTATTTGTTATGGATACTCTTTGCTACTTATTTAACTATTGGTATTTATGTATTAAATTAACTTCTTAGGAAGTTTTTTATTTTAGTAAAGCTTCTACTTCGTTAATAACATATTCTTTTGTTTCTTCATATGTTTTATTTAAAACAATACTAAATTCATTATATAGATATTTTTCTGCTAACTCAAAATAATAGCGGTCTTTATCACTCTGTTTCTTTTTATTTTTTTCTCTTTCTTTATTTCTTAAGTATGCGGTTTTAATAATACGCACATAATCTTTTAAATCATTTGAATTTAATAATGTCTTATATTCATTTTCTAGCTGTTTATCGTCACAAGAAATAACTTCTATTTTGGGAATTTCCTTAATAATTTTTTCTACTTCTTCTTTGCTAATTAACTCTCTTAAGTAGGTATTTTCTTCTATTGGAATATCGACATGTAATGTATCATCATCTATTGGTATTAAGCGATAATAATCCTTTCCATTTGCATATTTTTCTTTCCTTTCTACAATCTTACAGACATCCTTTCGATACACAACATATTCTCCATTTTTTTTCATAAACACACCCTCTCTATATAAAAAAAAGTAACTATACAACAGGACTTATGCCATATGTATAGCTACACGTTGTTATAGTTATTATACCACATTTTTTTATTTTTCAGTGCTAAAAAATGACCCCTTTTTTGTTGTTTTAATGTAGAAAAATAGAACAACAAGAGAACACATAAATCCTGTTATGA
This sequence comes from uncultured Bacilli bacterium, assembly GCA_910587325.1. Lineage (GTDB taxonomy): Bacteria > Bacillota_I > Bacilli_A > RF39 > UBA660 > MGBC108787. The sequence continues at coordinate 33,427 of CAJUKB010000002.1, forward strand.
CATCACTAAAGTAATGAACGTATATATAAATTCTACTAAAGCAAACTGTAAAAATTAAAAGGGATAATAAGGTAATTCCTGCCAATTTAAGTGGTTTTTTTGCATCACTTTTATAAAGCATATAAATTAAGTATCCATAGAATGTTGTAGTTGCCATTGCATGGCCTGAGGGAAAACTATAAGTACTTTCAAATACAGGAACTAAAGAACCCATTAGAGTTGGTCTTGGTCTTCTAAAAATGAATTTGATTACGTTATTTAAAATAGTAGATAGTATGGTAACTCCATAAAGGTTTACTAACTTTTTTTTAGGTTTATAAAAAATAAGAAGAAGTATACAAATGACAACGATATATTTAACACTTCCAAAATTAGTGAAAAATAATAAAATTTTGGTTAAGAAGTCATTATGTCCGATATGATTATAAACCCAATTATCAAGAGGAAACATATTTCCTGTTGCAATCAAAATCATGTTTAATACTACTAAAAAAATTGGGATAGCAATTAAATAGTCTTTTTTCCATTTCATATTTCATTATACTCCTTATCTAAGAAAAATATTTCGTACCATTTAAGAAAGCAATAAATAGTCCATACTTTTTTATAGGTATCTTTCTTATGATTTTTATGTTCATCGAGTAGTTTTAGGATATAATCTTGGTTGAAGAATTCTCCTGCAAAATCTTGCTCAAAAGTATTTTTTACTTCATTATAGAAATCCTCTTCTCTTAGCCATTCACGTAAAGGAACAGGAAACCCTAGTTTTTTCTTTTTATAAGATTCATTGGGGATTTCTTTTTTGGCAGCACTTCTTAAGGCGACTTTGGTGTTTTCTTTTGTAACTTTGTCTTTTTCCGTTAGTGTACTAGCAATTCCAAAAACTTCTTTATCTATAAAAGGAACTCTTCCTTCTATAGAGTTTGCCATTGTCATACGATCCGCTTTTTGTAAAATGTCTTTGATTAACCAAAAGTGAATATCAATTGCTTGTTTTTTAGTAATGTTATCTTTATCACTAACTGACTCAAAAATCGGTTTTGTAATGTCTTTATTTTTGATAGTATCTACACATGTTAAAACTTTTTTACGCTCTCTTTCACTGAAAACTTTGTTCACCCCTATATAATCACTCTCTAAATTCGTACCACGTCTTACAATAAAGTTTCGCCCTGGAAATTCCGGTAAAAGGTTAAAGATGAGGGCGGCAAAATGTCTTAATGGATATGGAATTTTGTTGTACCATTTTAAATCTACTTCTTCACGATAGTTATTGTATCCTCCAAAAAACTCGTCAGCTCCTTCTCCTGATAAAACAACTTTGACATCTTTACTTGCTAAATTCGAAACAAAATAAAGCATAATTGCAGCAGGGTCACTTGAAGGTTCGTCCATATGATAAAGGATTTTAGGAACAATATTCTTATATTCTTCTTTGGTAATTTTTTTGCTCGTATTGTTGATTTTCAATTTATCTGCTAAATCTTTTGCATAAAGAGTTTCATCGTATTTAGGGTTATCATATCCTACTGTATAGGTTTTATCCGGTTTTGCAAGACTTACAATATAAGAAGAATCAATTCCACTTGATAAGAAAGAACCTACTTCTACATCACTTAACATATGGTAAGAAACAGAATCTTTCATTGTGTTATTAATGGTTTCGACTACTTCTTTAAAATCTTGTTTTTTGGGATTAAATTCTATATCATAATAGCGTTCTATTTTGATGTCACCATCTTGATAAGTTAAAGAGCAACCCGGGTCTAAGCGATATACTCCTTTAAAGAAAGTTTCAGTAGTAGGAGTAAAACTAAACGAAAGATAAGGTCCAATTAATTCTTTATTAAGAACTTTATCAAATTTTGGATGTTCTAAAAAAGACTTAATTTCAGATGCAAATAGAAAAGTGCCTTCTGTTTGGTAATAGTAAAATGGTTTAATACCAAAGTTATCCCTTGCACAAAATAAGGAATTTTTATTCTTATCCCATATAGCAAAAGCAAACATTCCACGTAATTTTTTAGGTAAGTTGCTGCCCCATTCCTCGTACCCATGGATTAACACTTCGGTATCACAGCTTGTTTTAAATTCATGGTTCTTTTTTAACTCTTCTTTTAATTCTATATAGTTGTAAATTTCTCCATTAAAGACAATTACTATTTGTTCGTTTTCATTAAACATAGGTTGACTACCTGTTGCTAAATCGATAATGGATAATCTTCTATGTCCTAATGCAACATAATCGTCTGTATAAAAACCTTCTCCATCCGGTCCACGATGACGAATCCTATCCGCCATGTTCTTAATGATTTGTTTTTTATTTTTTTCTTTACTTACAAATCCGACAATTCCACACATACTTATTCTCCTTTCGCTTTAGCAAGTTTACTATAAATATCTTTTTCTAACATAAGTTTACTAATCGTAAAACTATTGGCAATTCGTTTATTCATATAAGCGATATAATCGTCACTTACTTCAACTCCCTCAAATCCTTTATTAGAAAAATACGTTCCTTTATCGCTTCTCCAACTACGACTTGCAAATATAGCTAGACCTTCTTCGTCGCTAAACATATCTTGTCCAATTAATAATCTTGAATCATACTCAATTCCAAATAAATTTAAGATAGTAGGCAAAACGTCTATTTGACTAGCTACTTTGTCAATCACTTTATGTTCATTATTAGTATTCCAAACAATTAAATTACTATGATTGACTTCGACCATTTCTTCCCGTTTATATGTTGAAACTTCATTGATTTCTTCTTCTGTTAAAGTGTAGGGATAATGGTCTCCTGTTAAAACGACAACAGTATCATCAAGAATTCCAACACTATCCAATTTTTCGATTAATGTTCTTAAAGCATATTCAAGTTCCATTTGGGCAGACAAATAAGCCTTAACTGCTGTACTATAGGGTAAGTCTTTTACAGCGTCTTTGTTTTTTATAGCAATACTATTGCCTCCCATAAAGTTATAAGGAGCATGTCCACTTACTGTAATGTAATAGGTAACAAAAGGTGTATTATTTGCATAGTCATTAAATGTTGTGTTAAACATATCTACATCACTTGGAAGCCAAGAACAATTGATTCTTTTTTCCATTCCATTTTTACATGCGGTGTAGTTATCAAATCCAAGAGTCGGCATCGTCTTATGTCTACTATAGTACGTATATAACCAATTGTGATAACTTTGCGTGTTGTAACCAAGACGAGCAAAAGCGTTACCTATTGCATAGGAAATAGTTGGAGTTTCATTACGCCATATGCTTAATATTTCTTGGGTAGGAAGTAAACCTGTCATAGCTTGGAATTCTCCTCCAGTTGTACTTAAAAATTCAGGAGAATAGTAATTCGTAAAATCAAATCCCTCATGAATTAATTTATAAAGAGTTGGGGTTCTTGCTTCATCTACCGCAATGGAATTGAATCCCTCTGCTAATATAAAGATTAAATTCTTTCCCTTATACAATCCTGTATATTCATTTTTGTTGGTTGCTTTTTTTGCATTTAAATAACGATAGACATTCTTAACACTTTCGTCTTTTTCTTGGGCTATTAATGCATCAAAATCAATGTCTAGTTTATTATAAGAAATTTCTTCTTTATCTTCCTCTTTTTCTTCTAACATTAACTTTTCTTCAAAACCAAATATGGCTCTTTTAATACTTAATCTTTGGCTTGTAAATACTCCTAAAACTTCTGTAGAAGTTGTAAGAGCATCTAAATTGTAATATAGATTATAAGGCGAATATAGACTTGTTTTATCCAAGTTTAAAGATAAAATAGAAAACATATAAATGCAGACGCAAAGAAAAACTTTTTTTATTTTAACTTTCTTATGTTTTTTTGTAAAATCAAAATTATTCTTATATACAAGGAACACAAAGAATGGAATTAGAAAGATTAAAATATTTAAAAAATCAGTTTGAATTAAATGAAGACCTATTTCATAAAAACTTAAAGCATTATTGGCAAGTTCTAAATCATTAATTGAAAAAGGCATAGAAAATAAGGAAAAATATAAAAAGTTAAATAAATAGAAAGCAACAATCAACACTACAAAAAAAGTAGAAATACGCCTGTTAGTTTTTTCTTTAAAAAAATGGGTAAAAAAACTTAGTAAGCAAGATAAGCTTAAACTAAACAATAGTACAATTAAAAATTCTTTCCCTAATAATTTATTAAACATTAAAATTTTATTTATTGCTTCTAAATAAATAAAAAGAAATAGATAGAGAATGATTGTAGAATACTTCTTTTTCATACTTCTCACCTATTTCTTATTATAGCACAAATTAATGGATAGTTATAGTTACGTCTAATGTTTGATTTGTTCTAGTTGGTTTTCAATTCTTCTGACAAGATTTATGCTTTCTTCGACTTTTTCATTTGAGTATCCGGCATATTTGGCAACCTTTTCAATATCATGTTCTTGAGATAAGTCGTATCTACCGCCATAAATAATAGTACTTAATTGAATTAAATTATCTAAATTATTTTTAGTAGATTTTCTAACAATTTCTCCTACAACTTCAATTTTTCTTTTTTGATGCTCTGCTATTTTGACAGGTTCTTTTATTTTGTTTATTTCTCCTAAAGGAGTAAGCCTATCTATATCATATTGTAATTGCAAAGAAAGTGGCATTTTATTATCAAGAATAACTTGGTCAAATCCATAATCCAAACTAACATTAAATTGTATTAAAATACAGAACATTGTTTGCATTTTTATACTAATGTCTTTATCAGTAAAATCCGGATTTTCTCCATAAAATAATTGATAAATTTCACATATTAGTTTATCTTTTTCTGTTAAATTAATTGAGGAAATATCTTCCAAGTCAGAAATTTGTTGCAATGCATCTTTTATTTTTTCTTTATACATTTCTAAAAGTTCTTCTTTATTCAAGCCTTTATTTATTACACAAGTATGAAAATTAAATGGTTGTGTATATATTGTATTTAAAGTTTTACCCTTTTCTATTTCTTCATTTGTTTCAAAATAAATTAACCTTTTATTTTTGTATTCTACCTTTGTTTCTTTTCCGTTTTTGTCTAACAGCGATAGTTGTAAATAATCATCTTTAAAATCTTTAAGAATGGTTTGTATCCATGACATAATTAGATTTATATTTTGATAAAACGGCATTCTTTCAAAGCATTTATCTAGTAATATTTCAATTTTCTCTATAGGTAAATCGTTTTCTTCTAGATAGCCATTAAATGTAAATTCTAAAATAGCATTATTTTTTTCATACCATTTTTGAATTCCATAATTTTTTTCCATTATAATTCCCCCATCTACAATTATATTTTATAGTTTTACTTTAACATAAAGATTTTCTTATTGCAATCAAATCAACGTAAGATTTACCTTTTCTTTTTCTTTGTCTATTTTATCAACATGGCAAGTGATAATGTCTCCCACATGAATTACATCAAGTGGATTACTTACATAGTCTTTACTTAGTTTGGATATGTGGATAAGTCCATCATTATGAAGCCCAATATCCACAAATGCTCCAAAAGAAACAACGTTACGAACGGTTCCTGTAAGTTCCATTCCAATACTTAAATCGTCGATTGTAAGAATATCACTTTTTAAGAGTACATCTTCTAATGCATCTCTTGGGTCAAGCCCTGGAGTAATTAATTCTTTTACAATATCTTCAATTGTATAAATATCTGCATTTAATTCTTTACTTAAGTCTTCAATATTTGCATTTTCTAGAGTTTTCATAAAATGCTCGTCTTTGTTTGCTAAATCTAATTTTAAATACGCCAAAAGTTTTTCAGTTACTTCATAACTTTCGGGATGAATTTTGGTTTTATCTAAAGGATTTTCTCCATCATGGATACGTAAAAATCCAATGCATTGTTCGTAAACTTTATCACTAATTCCAGAGATACTTTTGATTTCTTCTCTATTTTTAAAACTATGTTCTTTTTTAAATTTTTGAATATTTTCAATACACTTTTTATTTAAACCGGAAATGTATTTTAAAATACTATCACTAGCGGTATTGATGTTTACTCCTACTTCATTTACGATTTTAGAAACGGTAAAGTCAAGAGCATCTGATAGGTTAGTTTGATTAACATCATGTTGGTATTCTCCAACGCCAATGCTTTTCGGGTCAATTTTCACAAGTTCTGATAAAGGGTCTTGTACTCTTCTGCCAATCGATATAGCACTTCTTTTTTCCACTGTTAAATCAGGAAATTCTGAAATGGCTAGCTTACTTGCAGAATAAACACTTGCTCCTGCTTCACTCACAATATTGTATTTTACATCCATTCCTTTAATCGCTTCTGCTACAAAAAATTCACTTTCACGAGAAGCTGTTCCGTTTCCAATAGTAATAAGAGAAGCCTTGTACTTGGTAATTAAATCTCTTAGTACTTTAGTTGCTTCCACCTTTTTGTTATGTGGTTCATGAGGATATATGGTTGCAATTTCTAATACCTCTCCAAAAGGATTTAAAACGGCTAGTTTACAACCTGTACGAAAAGCGGGGTCAAAACCAATCACTGTTTTATTCTTAATCGGTTTTGTCATTAGGAGTTTTTCTAAGTTATCTTTAAAGGTAATGATTGCTTCCTCACTTGCTTTATCCGTAAGCATAGTTCGAATTTCTCTTTCGATGCTTGGTAAAATCAAACGCTTTAGGGCATCTTTTATCGCTTCTTCTACAATAGGTACTACAAAGGAGTTTTGATTCTTTATCACTCTTTCTTTGTAATTTTCTAAAATTTTCGCATTGTCAAAAACTAAACTGACAGAAAGAATTCCTTCTTTTTCTCCACGATTGATAGCAAGTGTACGATAATGCTTCATGTATTTAATTCGGTCTTGAAATTCGTAATACATATCGTATACTTTTTTCTCATCTTCGCTATTCTTTTTCTTTTTTGTAATCAATAAGCCTGTATTATAAATGAAATTACGCGTCCATTTTCTGAAATAAGCATTATCACTTATCCACTCACTTATGATATAGGATGCGTTTTTAATAGCATCTTCTGTGCTCATATTATAGCCACTTGCAAGTGTTTCAATAGAACCATTAGTTGGAAAAGCCATAATTTTTTTAGCTAAAGGTTCTAGTCCTAATTTAATGGCTTCGGTTGCTTTCGTTTTTTTCTTTTCTTTAAATGGACGATATAAGTCTTCCACATCAATTAATTTTTCACAAGCACGTATGCTTTTCTCTAACTCTTCTGTTAATAAATCTTTTTCATCTATTAAACGAATAACATCTTCTTTTCTTTTTTCTAAGTTACATAAATATTTATACTTTTCCGCAATTGTTCCAATTTGTTCTTCATCTAATGCACCAGTTGCCTCTTTTCTGTAACGTGCAATAAAAGGTATTGTACAATCTTCACTTAATAGTTTTAATACTGCTTCTACTTGACTTTCTTTGATATTTAAGATACTAGCTAATTCTTTCGTTATATTCATAATTTACACTCCTTTAAAAAAATAAGATATAGAATTATTATTTTCTATATCCCTTTGTTCTTCTTATAATTCTTTTATAAACAATTTACCGCTAATGGTTTTTCCCATATCTTCTCTTTGGTCTACTTCTGTATTGTTGTAAGTAATTGTTATCGTATATGTTTTTCTTTCGCCATTTTTTAAAGTTCTAGTTTCACTTAATTCATTTTGGTTGGCATCATTTGGAAATATTTCGTTTTCTTCTAAGATTGTATCATTTTCTTTTAACGTATAAGTTATATCTTGATAACTTATAAACTCATTTACTAAATCATTAATTACAATTCGATAACTAATATCTGTACCATTGTTCTCTATAGAAAAAGTTTTTGTAATGCTATCTCCTGGAATCATAATTTTGTTAATTTCTTCTCCATCATCAAATGTAGTACTAAACTTGGCCGTAGAACCGCTAATTCCACCCGCTCCTTTTTCTTCTATCGTTGTTGTATAAAAAGCATAACTTGCATAGGAAATCACCGCTACAAATATGGCAATAGCTATAACTGAAATTATAATCGTTTTTTTGTTACTAGACATGTTAATCACCTATTCTCTTATAATTATTATCTATTATTCTAGGTTTTTTGTCAAATTATTTTATTAAATTGCCTTTAGTTTAACCCTTTTTCTTTACATTTTTTTGTTTTCTTACATTTAACGCTGCTACTGCTCCATCATTTGCTGCTGTAATCAATTGGTATATATCTTTTTTAATACAATCTCCTACTGCAAAGATACCTTTTATTTTAGTTTCGTAATTCTTATCTACTTTAATATACCCAAATTTATCCGTAATTTCTAAAGTCCTTAAAAAATCATGATTTGGTTCAAAACCAATATAAGTAAATAAAGCGGATACTTCTAAATGTTTTTCTTTATTTACTAAAATTTCCTTTAGTTTGTTATCTTCTTCTACAACGGCAGTAATTTCACTATCGTATAGTATTTCAACGTTCTTCTGCATTTTTACTTGCTCTACTAAAGAGGCATCTGCTCTAAAGGTGTCACGTCGATGGATTAAATAAACCTTTTTTACAATATTTGATAAATAAAGTGCCTCTTCTAAAGCACTATTGCCTCCCCCAACTACAGCGACTTCTTTATCTTTATATAAAGCTCCATCACATAAGGCACAAGTACTAATTCCACGTCCTAGTAACTTTTCTTCATTAGAAAGCCCTAATTTTCTATTTTTTCTACCACTTGCAATAATCACAAAATCGCTTTCAAAAGTATCAAGAGTTGTTTTCACGATTTTCTTATCCTCTTTTACTTCAATACTCTCTACTTCTGCTATTTTATAAGGAATACCTAATGTATTCACACTTTCAAATAATGCTAAGGATAAATCAGGGCCTGCAACTTCAGAGTATCCTGGATAGTTATTAATTTTATTGATTTTGTTTAATAATCCTCCGGGAGTATCTTTCTCAAGCAATAACACATTTAAGCCACTATTTTTTGCATAAATAGCAGCAGATATACCTGAAATTCCCATTCCAATAATGATTAAATCGTACATAATTTTCTCCTTAAAATTGTATTTCACTACCTCTAGCTTCGGTGTATAAATCTTCAAATTTTCCTTTACGGCTTAAAATCATAAATATTAAAAGTCCAATCACAAATAAAGCAATGGATACAATCTGAGCAACTTTAAATCCTCCAAGCATCAAAGAGTCAGTACGTAAGGCTTCAATGAAGAATCTTCCTACACTATACCACATTAAGTATATGCTTGATAGTTGACCAACTTTTAAATATTTGTATTTTTTTACAACAAGTAATACGAGTACTCCTAGTAAACACCATAAAGATTCGTAGAAAAAAGTGGGATGAAAATAAACTCCATTAATGTTCATTCCTTCAATTATAAATTCTGGAATGTGTTTGTTTTGCAAAGCAAGTAAGGTTGTGGCACTACCATGTGCTTCTCCATTAAAGAAGTTTCCCCATCTACCAATGGCTTGTCCAAGTAAAAGAGGAATGGTAATCATATCGGTCATTTTCGAAATACGAGTATGGTACTTACGACAATAAAGAACGAGTGTAATAAATCCTCCAAGCAAACCACCATGAATAGCTAATCCACCTTCCCATACTTTTAAAATACTAATGGGGTCATTTAAATAATATTTATAATTAAAAATAACATAATAAATTCTTGCTCCGATAAAACTAAAGACAATTACCCAAAATGCTAAATTAAAGATAAAATCTTTTGAATATTCGTAACGTTTCCCCTCTCTAATTAAAATATATAGTCCAAAACCAATGGCAACTAAAAGTAAAAAGGAATACCAACGAATTTCTAGTCCAAAAACGCTAATCATAACAGGATTCATAGAACCACCAACTTTCCTTTTTCAATTATAACACTATTTTATACAAAAAACTGCATTTTAAAGATGCAGTCTATTTATTATACATTTTTTTACTTTAAATATTTTTTTAAATACTCTCCTGTATAAGAGTCTTTGTTTTTAGCTACTTCTTCCGGAGTTCCCATTGCTACAATTGTTCCTCCATTATCTCCACCATTCGGTCCTAAATCAATAATGTAATCTGCTACTTTTATCACATCTAAATTATGTTCAATTACGACAACTGTATCCCCATTGTCTACTATTCTTTGCAGAATGGTAAGTAATTTTTTTATATCAGCAGAATGTAGTCCCGTTGTGGGTTCATCTAAAATAAATAAACTTTTTCCTGTTGGTTTTTTTTGCAGTTCTTTAGCAAGCTTCACACGCCCTGCTTCTCCACCAGATAGAGTAGGAGCTCCTGCTCCAAGTTCTACATAAGATAAACCAACATCCATCATAGTATCTAATTTTGTTTTTATTTTCGGAATACTTGCAAAAAACTCTTGTGCTTCTTCTACTCGCATTTTTAAAACTTCCGCGATATTTTTATCTTTAAATTTAATGTTTAAAGTATCTCTATTGTAACGTGTTCCTTTACAAACGTCACAAGGTACATAAACATCAGGCAAGAAATGCATTTCTATTTTTTTAACACCATCCCCATAACAAGCTTCACATCTTCCGCCTTTTACGTTAAAAGAAAATCTTGATTTATCAAATCCACGCATTTTACTTTCTTTCATTTCCGCAAATAAATCACGAATATTATCAAACACGCCTACATATGTTGCCGGATTACTTCTTGGAGTTCTACCAATAGGGTCTTGTGAGATTTGGACCACTTTATCAATCTCTTTTAATCCTTTTATTTTTTTGCATTTTCCCGGAATCACCTTAGATTTTGGATATAAGCTTTTAAAAACAGATTTATAAAGAATTTCATTCACCAATGAGCTTTTTCCTGAACCGGAAACACCTGTTACACAAACAAGTTTTCCTAAAGGAATTTTGACATCTATATTCTTTAGATTGTGTTCACTTGCTCCGATAATTTCTAGTGCTTTCCCATTTCCTTTACGTCGCGTTTTTGGGACTTCTATTTTTTCTATTCCTGCTAAGTACCTACCAGTAATGGAATTTTTGTTTTTCATGACTTCACTAGGAGTTCCCGCTGCTACAATACTTCCACCTTCCCTTCCTGCTCCAGGCCCTACATCAACTAAATAGTCGGCTGCCAACATAGTATCGGTGTCATGTTCTACTACAATCAAAGTATTTCCTAAATCGACCATCTCTTTTAAAGAGGCAATTAATTTATCATTGTCTCTTTGATGAAGGCCAATAGAAGGTTCATCTAAAACGTATAAAACACCGGATAGTTTACTTCCAATTTGCGTAGCAAGACGAATTCTTTGCAACTCTCCACCGGATAGAGTGCCTGCCATACGATCTAGCGTAATGTAATCTAATCCTACATTTTTTAAAAACTCCAAACGATTGATAATTTCCTTTATGATAAGGCGACTAATTTCGGTTTGTTCTTTATTTAGTTTTAAGTTCTTGATAAACTCTAGTAATTTTCCTATACTCATTTGGGTCATTTCATAAATATTTTTCTTGTTTATATAGACATTTAAAATGCTTTCTTTTAATCTTGCTCCATGACACATTGGACACTCTATTTCCATCATGTAGTTATCTAGCCACTCTCTTATCCAAGTAGAAGAAGTTTCTAAATATCTTCTTTCTAAATTGTTGATAACTCCTTCAAAACGTCTTGTTACATATCTTTTATTTCCATTTTTTGCTGTGTATTCAAAATTAAGTTCTTCAGGAGTTCCAAAGAATAAAATGTTTTTTTCTTTCTTAGTTAGATTTTTGAAAGGCTTATCCATATCAATTTTATAATGGTCACATGCTGTTTTAACGTCAGTATAAAAAATGTTTGCATCATCCGACATAGTGGAAATAGCACCCTTATTAATAGACAATTCTTTATCAGGCACCAAAAGTTCTTCTGAAATAGCCGTTTTAAAACCTAATCCTTTACATTCCGGACAAGCTCCAAATGGGGCATTAAAAGAAAACATTCTTGGTTCTAAATCTGGAATGGAGTAGTTACATTTTACACAAGCAAACTTCTCACTCCATAACATTTCTTCTCCACCAATAATGTGAATAAGGACCATACCATCTGCAAGGCGTGTACTTGTTTCGATTGCTTCAAAGATACGACTTCGTTCTTCTTCCTTTAATACAATTCTATCTACTACCACTTCTATGGTATCTTTGCTATTTTTCTCTAACGTAATTTCTTCGTCTAAAGAACGCATCTCTCCGTTTAGTCTAATTCTTGTAAATCCTTCTCTTCTTAATTCTTCTAGAAGGTCTTGGTGCATTCCTTTTTCGTCTTTTACAACCGGAGCCATAATCTCTAACTTAGAACTCACTTCTAAATTCATGACTTTGTTAGTCATTTCTTCAATGCTTTGATGCGTAATCGCCTCATGATGGTTTGGGCAATAAGGAGTCCCAACTCTAGCATATAAAAGTTTTAGGTAATCATAAATTTCTGTCACCGTTCCAACAGTACTACGGGGATTGTTATTGGTTGTTTTTTGGTCTATGGCAATAGAAGGAGAAAGCCCATCAATCGAATCCACATCCGGTTTATCACTGCCACCTAAAAATTGACGTGCATAACTAGATAGACTTTCCACAAATCTTCTTTGCCCTTCAGCATAAATCGTATCAAAAGCTAGACTACTTTTCCCACTTCCAGATACGCCTGTCATGACAATTAATTTATTTTTTGGTAAATCCAAATCTATATTTTTTAAATTATTTTCTCTTGCTCCACGTATGATAATCTTATCATTTTTCAAAACGCATCACTCCTTAGCGTTACTTATTTTACCACAAAATAACACTTTTTATTTGCAAAATTACTATAGCATATATTTGTTCGCTTCGCAAGTCAAAAGAAAAGAAGATACAACTTCTCTAACTAAGTTTATAATAATGGTTTAGTATCTTCATCTAAAATAGTTTGTCTATTCATAACTAAATTCATTTGTTCTAAAACATGATTTACTTTTTGAATCCCTTTCATTATATCAGCAGTTTTTAAAGACCCTTCTTTTGTATCTTGAGCTATCACATAAATACAGCCGACAATTACCTGATTAATATCCTCATAATATTTATTCTTTTCTATTAATAATTGTTCTTTAACATTTGGATTTTGCATACATAATTGATTTATGAATTCATTGATAGTTTCTTCATATGATGAGCTATTTGTCGGGAAAACATAACTTTTTAAAATATCGACTATAAGTGCATAAATCGTTTGTCTAATTTCTCCTTCCACATCAAAATTCCTTTCTCTACATTTTCTAATTCTTTTTTACAATCAGTTCTCTTTTCTCTATCAAAATAGAAGCAAATATATAATGGATAATGCCAATAATTAAGGCCGGTATGACAAAGTATCGTAAGTCTAAATGAAATACAAGCCCGCAAAAAAAGGTGCCGATTGCTTTTCCTAAAAGAGAACTACAATATTTTAATGTGGTTAAAAACAAAGAATATTTTTCTTCTATATTGTTGATAAAATAGCTGCCAAAAATAAAACTATAAGGTAAATCCGTTAAGAACAAGTAAATCAAAGTTCCCAACAAAACCATTTTGCTATTGGTTATAAACACAACTATATAGAGTAATACACGTATTCCATATTTTATCATTAGATTTCCATGGTCATTTTTAAAACGGAAATGTTTTACAACTAACATAGATAATATATTGGAACAAATTCCTAATCCTAATATACAAAAACTAGCAAAACTAGAGGAAAAACCTAAATTATCTGTTAATAACAACATGGGCATTCCAAGGATAGCTCCCCATATCATATCACCTAAAAAGTTAACAAATAAGAAAAAGTACAAAACTTTATTCTGATTAAAATAGTGTATGGTCTTTTTCATATTAAATCTTTCTTCGGTATTATTTTCGAGTGAAACTGCCATTAAAACTACAAAAGCTAAAAAGTTAAAAATAACGGATAGCAGTAAACAAATATTATACTCTACTAAGGTATGAAAAATGGTTTTGCCAAGTAAAACAGCAACTAATAAAAAACCTAATTTACTAAATAAAGATTCTACAAAGCTTTTTTTAGTATACAAAATATCATCTTTACTAATATTCATCATTAAAGGATACACACTTGCAAGAATTAATTGACTAAAGGCTATGTTAAAAAACATTAAAAATTTGATAAGAAATGCATTTTCTGTTCCGTTTAAACAAATTAAAATTGCGCCAGTTATCATATTTAGGGCAAGCGTAATACAAATTCCCCACTTTAATTTATTGGTCGATACACGAATTGTAAAATAAAATAAGACAAATACCGTTACAATATAAGAAACACTAATAACATGACTTATAGTTGTTGTAGATAATCCATTCGTATTCATCCAAAGTTCACGATAGTTATCAAATAATCCTATTGAAAAACCAAAAAGTGCTAAGAAAAATAATAAACAAAAACTTTTATTTTCTTTCAATTTTTGCATGCATACCACCTTATAGATAGTATAGCATAAAAAACTCTACTTTTCTTCAGGATATTTTCGTTTTTGAATTTTGTAGGTAATGGCCATAGAAAGTTTCCATGGAATTATACGATTGAAAAACAAACCTAGTTTAACACTAAAGCCGGGTACAATGATTAATTTATTTTTAAACATCCTATCAATAGCGTATTTTGCTACTTTACGGCTTGGCATTTCTTTTAAACTAAAAACACCATGAGCAACAGAATTAAACTCTGTTGCAACAGGCCCAGGGCATAAACAACTAATATGAACATGACTATTTTGGTGTTTTAATTCTTCATAAATTCCCATTGTAAGTTTAGTAATATAGTTTTTCGTTGCGTAATACGTATTAAGTCTTGGCCCTACCAAGAACCCTGCACTTGAACAAACATTTAAGATATAGCCATTATCTTTTTTTATAAAGTCAATTAAAAATAATTTTGTTAGAATATGGTAGGCTTTAATATTTAAATCAATCATTTCAAGTTCACGAGTTAAATCCGTTTTAGAAAACATTCCAAATAATCCAAATCCGGCATTATTGATTAAAATGTCAATATTCTCTTTTTTCACTTGTTCATGTAATTTAAAAACATTTTCTTCTTTAAGCAAATCTAGAACAAGTATTTGAACATTGGTTTTCACTTTTTCTTTAATTTCTTCTAAACGTTCTTTTCTTCTTGCTACTAAAATAAGATCATATCCTAAATTTGCTAAGTAGTAAGCCATATCTCTTCCTATTCCACTACTTGCTCCTGTTATTAATGCTTTCATACAATCACCTTTTCTTTTATTATAATGAAAAAAGAAGCTTTTATTCTTCTTTTAGCGTAGTAATTTCTTCTAATGATAAGTTAGTATATTTCATTATTTTATCTAAATCTTCACCCTCAAGTAACATTTTCCTAGCAGTTTTTATTGCATTTTCTTTTGCTCCTTCTTCTTTGGCAATAGAAATATCCGAATTATAACACTTACGCTTGTCTTCCTCTTCACTCATGTACTCCCGAAATCTTACATCTTTGTTAATAATCTCTACATTCATTTTGTAATCCTCCACCCATTTATCTTTTTTGCTTAACTTTTCTATGTCATCAAGTCCTAAATACAACATAATCAAGTATTTGTATTTCCCTATTTCTTTTTCATTTTTAGAATACCAAAACTCCATGATTTTGTCCATATTGTATTATAAGATTATAAAATTTTTTACAAACTTATGTTGTCTTTTATCTTGAATATAATATTTTCTTACAATCTCATTATCTTCTTTTCCTAGTCCATAAGTGAAATTAATTTGAATAATTTGCATGTCTTCTGTATATTTTTCTCCCACTAAAGTATAATGCGAATAATTATCACATTGGTAAGCTGTATTTCTACTATGTAAATAATCTTTTTTACATGTATTCATTTCTACATCAATTTTTCCTTGATTGGTGGTAAGGAGAATATCTAGATTTTTTCTTCGGACACTCAAATTGCTTGTATTTCGTTCTACATTTTTCTTACCATTTCTTTTATAGAAACACCAAGTGCCATTTCTAAAATCTTTTTTAAAATTTCTTCATTTTTTTCGTTAAGTAAGACTTCTTTAAAAGCTCTATCGTTTCTACAAGTATATAATTTATCATTTGTTTCAGTAGTTATTTTTCTCACCTCCCTATTCTTATATATAAACTGCGAATTGGTGATTTCCTTTTTTTGAAGGTGAAATAATTTAAAAAAACTTTTATTGATTTTCTCTGTTTTTTATAATAACTTTTAACTATGTTTGTTTTTTAACTGCCTCTTTAGTTCTTCTCTATCATAGTCGATATATTGTCTTAAAAAATATATTTTATCTATATCTTTTTCAAATATTAGATTTGCCAATAAACAAGCATCTTCTAAATAAAGAATTGCATATGGTTTATTAGTAAGATAACTCCTATAATCAAAATATTCTAAATCAAGGAATGGAATTTTTTCTTGTAAATGATAAAACGTATTAATATAATTTTGCCATAGCCATGCATCATCACAACCATTAGGAATTCTATATTCAATTATATCTGGAATAAAAGTATTATTTTTTAAACTATTTTTTAAAGCAATACAATATTCTTTATTATTCCTAAAACGGTTTATATTAAATTCTTCAACTTTCCTACATTCCCAAATTTTAAAATATTTTTTTAAACTATTGGCATACGTAAGTGGCCTTAAAAATTCATGATTACTTGTGGAAAACTTAAATAAGATATGTTCAAATTTCATAAAAAATAGACAAAACTTAAAAAAGTCATTTATTGTCTTATAATGGACATCCATATTTATTTGAAATGCTGCATAATCAAAATTAATTTGACATTTTTTCATTCTTTCACTTAAAAGAAATAATTGATTCCACACTTCTTTTGTACCATATAATTTGGGTGTCTGTATTTCATATGGAAAGTCTGTTTTTAAACCCACATCTACTTCATAAGTATAACCCTTTTCTTTTAAACCCTCCATAATGTATTTTCTATCCATCTCATTAAAAAGACCCATTTCTATTTCAAGACCAAATACGCGAGGAATTTCTAGATTATAACGATAGGGTAAATTGTCATATAATGCCACTTCAATTAATTCTTGATTTTTCATAAGAGCACCTTCTGTAGTGAAAAATATTATATTTTTAAATATATGAAATGTCAAATATTAAAATAGAATCATTAATAAAGTTACTCCTTACTCTTGTTGCTATTTAAGTAAATCAATTTTTATAATAGAAAAAGAAGGGACCTACCTTCTATTATTGCTATTCGTAAATATTAAAACTAATCTTACAATTTCTAAAGCACTTGATAAAACCCCTGCAAGATAAGTAGAGGCTGCAGCAGAAAGCATCTTCGCTACGCCCTTTTGTTCTTCACTATTTGCTAATTCTAAGGCTTTAATTTCTTTTTTTGCTCTTTTACTTGCATCTATTTCAACCGGTAATGTAACAAGTTGAAATATAAGTCCTGTTCCTACAAGAAGTATACCTAGCCAAATCATATTAATTGATTCCATTGCTAAACCTAAAAATATAACAAAATAGGATAGTCCTGTTGCAAAATGTACTACCGGAAATAATAAACTTCTAATACGCATGTAGGTGTAACCTACTTTATCTTGTATCGCATGTCCGCATTCATGAGCAGCAACGGATAATGCCGCAATACTAGAACCATGAAAAACTTCTTTTGAAAGTCTAACCACTTTTCTTTTTGGGTCATAATGGTCAGTTAAATTTCCATTTACTTCTACGATATAAATGTCTTTTAAATCATTTTTATCTAGTATTTTTCTTGCTACTTCAAATCCCGTAATATTCGCTTCATTCTCGATATTTTTGTACTTACTATAACTTGATGAAACTAAAAATTGGGCAATGGCAGGTATAGCAAGCATAAGTATAAAAATTAATAAATCCATAATCTACCTCTTATAATATATTTAGCGCAATCAGTTGCTCTCTTAAACTATCGGCACTCTCAAAGTCTTTATTATTACGTGCATCTAACCAACTTTGGTAGAGTTCTTTATCGCTTTCACTAAATTCTTTTAATTCATAATAAAGTCCTAATATAGAATTGATTAGAATAATCTTATCATAAGTTTGTGAAATCTCTGTGTGGTTTCGAATACTTGTATTTAGTTCTTTTACTAAATCTAAAAGATAAGTAATTAAATTGGGAGTATTAAAATCATTATCCATAATTTCATTAATATGTTCGTCTTTTGTTAAGTTGCCAACAGAAATATTTTCTAATTGAATTGTAATATTGGCCTGCTTTAAAGCATTATATACTTTGTCATTAATAGCTACACATTCTGTAAAAGTGGTTTTGGTTAAATCTAATGGAGCACGATATTGGTTTTTTAAGAAAGCTAGTCTGATAACATTGCTTGGATATTCTTTTCTTAAATCTTTTGCTAGAATAAAGTTATTTAAACTTTTGCTCATTTTTTCGCCTTCTACCATAATGTGACCATTGTGCATCCAATAGTTAGCTAAGTTATGATTCCAAGCTGCCTTACTTTGAGCCATTTCATTTTCATGATGGGGAAATTTCAAATCCACTCCTCCACCATGGATATCAATTTTTCCTTTAAAGATATCATGAATCATGACAACACATTCCGTGTGCCATCCAGGTCTTCCTGTTCCAAAAGGAGCATCCCAAATAATGCCTTCCTTTGTTTTTTTCCATAAAACAAAGTCAAAAGGATTTTCTTTTTCTTCTGCTACATCAATTCTTTTTCCATAATCTAAGGCTTCTAAATTTTGTTTAGACAAGCATCCATAGTCTTTTATCTTAGAAACTCTAAAATAGACATCATCGCCACTTTTATAAGCATACTCTTTTTCAAGTAATAGAGAGATAAAATCTATAATACTATCCATAGTTTCTGTTACACGAGGACGATAATCAATTGGTAAGCAATTTAGTCCTTCTAATTCTTCTAAATAGGCTTTGATAAACTTATCCGTGATTTCTTTTTCCGTTACAGATAATTCAATAGCTGCCTTAATAATTTTGTCGTCTACATCGGTAAAATTAGATGCATAATTCACCTCAAATCCTGCATATTTCAAATAACGATACACCATATCAAAAACAATAACCGGATACATATTTCCTACATGGGCGTAGTTATAAACAGTTGGTCCACATACATACATATTCACAACACCTGGTGTAATTGGTGTAAACTCTTCTAATTTGTTTGTTAATGTATTAAATATTTTCATATAAATAACCTCTCATATAATTCTATTAATTATTTTTGATTTGTATAATCGCTTAATTATTATTTGGCCTTATCATAAAAATCACCATATTTCCACCTCTTAATACCATTATATGGTATTTACTAGTGAAAATCGAGTATTAAGTTATATTTTTATAATATTATTCTCCCAATCTTTCTAAAATAGTTTCTTTCCCTAATAAATAGAGAACATCTAATAAATTAGGTCCACGCATAATCCCCGTTGTCGCAATACGGATTGGCATATACAGTAGATTTCCTGTAACTCCACTTTGTTCTTCTACTTGCTTAAGTATTTTTGCTACTTCTTCTAAGTTCCAATCGCTTGTACTTTCTATTTCGTTCTTAAATATTCTTAACGTATTTTCAATACTAACATCACTTTTTAAGAATGCAATACATTCTTCCTCCAATTCTAGATTGCTTATAAAAAACATATGAGCAGTCAAGGCTATTTCAGAAGCAAAATTCAAACGATTTTTATAAAGTAATAATAAATGGTTTATCCAATCTTCTCCTTTTCCTTCTACATTGTAAAACTTCTCTAAATAAGGGCGTACAAAGTCAACATACTCATTATCTGTCATTTCTTTTAAATAATGGCGATTAAACCATTCTAACTTTTTAATATCAAAATGACTAGGACGTTTGTTTATATTTTCTATTTTAAATTCTCTTACAAGTTCTTCCATTGTAAAAAATTCTTTTGTGGATTTAGAACTCCAACCTAAAAGAGCAATATAGTTTAAAATAGCCTCTTTTAAAAATCCTTGTGCCAGTAAATCTGTTAAGTTATCAAAGGTATTGGCTATAATTCTAGGAATATGAATAAATTCAGGAGTTGGAAATCCTAAAGCCTCATATAGTAAAAGATATTTAGGAGTACTGGTTAAAAACTTAGAACTACTTGTAACATGAGTAATATTAAATAAGGCATCATCTAGAACACTCGCAAAGTTATAAGTAGGTGTTCCATCACTTTTGATTAAGATTTGGTCTTCTAAACAAGCATTTGGAGTTGTAACATCTCCATACACTAAATCATGGAAAGTTGTTTGTCCTTCTTTTGAGAATGCTTCACGAATAACATATTTTTCTTCAATTAATATTTTACGACGTGCTTCATCTCTTGGAAAATTCCTACATGTTCCATCGTACATATAAGAAGTTTTAGCTTCACTTGCTTCTAATCTTTTCCTATTTAACTCTTCTTTTGTACAAAAACAATAATAGGCTTTCCCTCGTTTAATTAACTTCTCAGCATAGTTTTTATAAATATCTAAACGTTCACTTTGAATATAAGAAGTATTTTCCACTTCTTTTTTAGGTCCTTCATCATAAACTAGTCCAAAGGTATTTAATGTATTGTAAATGGATTCTTCTGCTTCTAAATTGTATAGATTTTGGTTGGCGTCGTCTATTCTTAAAAGAAATTCTCCACCCTCTTTTTTGGCAATTAAATAGGCAAATAAAGCATTTCGCAAATCTTCTATATCCATTCTATGAACAGGTGTCATAGCAAATCTTGTTCTAGTCATAAAAAGGCCTCTTTTCTACTCTTTTTTCTACATTAAGTATACCACAAAGGTGTATTTTTTTCTTTATAAAGAGAAAAAAATAGCTTAGAAAGCGTTCTAAACTATTTTTATAAAATTATTTATGCTTTGACCATAAATAAGAAATTGTAATAATTCTAAATTGCAATCAACTTATTACTAATTCATCATATCATACCTTAAAGTGGAATTTCAATATCAATTTCATTATTGTATTTTAAAATTAAATTTTTTAAATTACGAAGACCAAATTTTTCACACTCTGCTTCTTTTTTGATTTGAGAAAATTTAATCTTTTTATTAGTTAAATTCTTTTTGGTATATTCTTTTAAGACTGCCTCAGGCAAGTTTTCAAACGTAATAACATCCGTAAATCTTCCTAGAAATTCTTTACTAAAAGTTTCAGGCAAGGTGTTATTCTCTTTGTTTGTAAATCCTACACTATTACTTGCTACAACATTGCTAGTCATAAAAAGCATAGTGTTGGTAAAATCAATTTTTTCTCCCTTAGCACTTGTAACAAAACCTTCATCCATTATTTGTAAAAATAAGTTTAATACACGAGGATGGGCTTTTTCAATCTCATCTACTAAGATAATGGAATAAGGATTATCTAATACACTTCTAAAAATATAAGCATCTTCATACCCCACATAACCAGCACTGACTCCAATTAGTTTATTCACAGAAGTATCAAGATTGTATTCACTCATATCTAGGCGAATTAATTTGCTTTTTGGAATACTTTTGGAAATTAATTTTACGCTTTCCGTTTTTCCAACTCCGCTTGGTCCATTTAAAAGTAAGGTCAGTGGTTTTTCTGTATTGTTTAGTTTAAGCCAAACATTTTGTAAAATCTTTGCTATGGCTCTTTCTTGTCCTAAAATATTACTAACTAAGTTCTTTTTAATGTTTTTAAATAACTTTTCTTTATTTTCTAACATAGGAATATTGGTTTTCTTTTCAATTGTTTCTAAAATATCTTGTTTCGTAATGGTATTGCATTTTTTGCTTGCTTTCTTTTCGAGTTGTAATGCTAGTAAATTTTCTTGTTCTTTACATCTCGTTGCTACGTCATAATCATTTTTCTTTATAGCTTCTTTCTTTTCTTCTTTTATCATTTCTAATTTTTTATTGAGTGCAACAAGTTCTTTAAATGAAATATCTTTTACTTTTTGTCTAGCGCAAATCATATCAAGTAAATCAATTGACTTATCCGGATTGCTTTTGGTTTTGATGTATTTGTCTGCAAGAGATACTATATCCTCTATATTTTCTTCACTAATGACTAAATGATGATGACGTTCGTATTCTTCTTTCACTCCAAGTAAAATACTCTTGGTTTTTTCTAAATCTGGTTCACTAACTTGGATGGCATAGAAACGTCTTTCTAAGGCTTTGTCTTTATAAATGGAATTATAGTACTCCTCTGTTGTTGTAGCTCCAATACATTTGATTTCTCCTCTAGCAAGATAAGGTTTTAGAATATCGGAGGCATTAATAGCACCTTCTGCTCCTCCGGCATTAATCATTGTATGAATTTCATCTATAAATAAAATAATATCCCCATTTTCCATAACTTCTTTAATGATTTTCGTTAAACGTTCTTCAAATTCTCCACGATATTTTGTTCCAGAAACTAAAGAACCCATTTCTAGCATTACAATCGTTTTATTTAAAAGTTCATGTGGGACTAGGCCTTTATTTATTCTTCTTGCAAGTTCTTCCACAATCGCCGTTTTTCCAACTCCAGCACGACCTATAAGCAAAGGATTGCTTTTTTTCTTTCGAAGAAGAGCTTCAATTACTAAAGCGATTTCCTCTTCTCTTCCAAGCACGCTTTCATGTTCATCCACGCTTTTATTTAAGTTATTGCCAATTTCCATAATTTCTAATTTATCATTTTTATTTCTCACTAAACTAAATTTTAGCTCTTCATAAAGACTATCCAAATCAATATCTAAACCAAGCATAATTCTAATGGCTATTCCTTCGCCTTCTTCTAGCATAGCCAAAAATAAGTGTCTTTCTGTTACTTTGCCTTTATTATTCTCATTAGCATCATTGGTAGCATTCTCTATAATTCTCTTTAAAAGAGGAGTGTATAAAACAAAATCGGTATCTTTGTTTGATGTGCCAACAACATTGATAAGTTCACTTTTAAAAATTTCAAAAGTAAGTCCATAAAACTTTAATTTTTTACTTACTTCGTTTTCTCCATCTAATAAGGCAAGTAATAAGTGTTCACTTCCTACGTAGGGGTGTTTAAGACTTTTGCGTAATTTTTCTGCTTTTTTAAAAATTCCTGCTATTTCAATTCCATAATTATCAAACATAATATCCTCCTAATTTATTCTATGTAAATTATGTTTGAAATAGGAGAATTTTATGCAAAAGAAAAAAATTTACCTTTTCCTATAACCATTTTCCTTTTTAATTATTTCTCGAATTAGTTCTTTTTCTCCTATTTTATTAATTACTTTAGTAACATTTTCATAAAGACACATCCATTTTTCTCTTCTTTGAAATTCAAACTCAATTTGTTTTTGTTCTTTTTCTGTAGGTACATAAAAATCTTCTTTTTTTAAAGTTTCTTCGCTAGCATCATATAAATATCCATCTATATCCCTAAAAACACAATGATAATGTTTAATTTTTTTATCTATTAATAGAATTACATTTGGAAAATATGTTTGTACTATTTTTACTAATTCATAACAGCCACCATTTAAATACGCTTCCCTTGCTTCTTCTATATTGCCTTTACTTCATCTATATTAATACTATAACAAAAAATATTTTAAGAAAAGCCAAAAAAAAATTAGTCTATTTCTAAACTAATTCTAATCTCACTTCTAAAGCATCGTCGCCGATTCTTTCTTTTAATTTAATAATTCTTGTATATCCACCATTACGGGTTTCATACCTACTCGCAAGCTCATTAAATACTTTATCAACACATTCTTTGTTGTTATAAACAAATGCAAGTGCTTTTCTACGAGATACTAATGTCCCGCGTTTTCCATAAGTAATCATTTTATCAACAAACTTACGAACTTCTTTGGCTTTTGCTTCTGTAGTTGTAATTCCCTCATTTAAAATTACATCAACAGTAAGTCCTGCAAAAACACTATGTCTTTGTCTTGTTTCTCTTCCAATTTTTCTATATGCCATAAAAATCCTCCTTACTCGTGGAATTTAAGTCCCATTTCTACAACTTTGTCTAAAACTTCTTTTAATGATTTTTTACCTAAGTTGCGAATTTTGGTAACTTCCACTTCTCTTTTTGAAATTAAATCTTGAACAGTATGAATGCCAGCTCTTTTTAAACAGTTATATGCTCTTACAGAAAATTCAATTTCTTCAATTGGTGTTTCTAATGTTTTGGTAATGGTATCCACTTTCTTTTCAGCCATTAATCCTGAAATATCACTAATTGCATTTAAGTCTGCTACAATATTAAAATGCTCAATTAAAATCTTAGCAGATAGTGCCATTGCTTCTTCTGGTGTAATGCTTCCATTCGTATTGATTTTCATAATTAATTTATCGTAATTTTCGTTATGTCCAACACGAGCATTTTCTGTTTCATAAGCCACTTTTTCAACAGGTGAATATAGAGAGTCAATTGCAATAACACCCACTTTTTTACTGTCAAGTAATGATTGATTCTCTTTAGCGTCTACATAACCTTTACCAGTAGATACGGTTAATTCCATATCAATTTTTCCACCTTCTACAAGATTACAAATAACTAAGTCTTTATTAATAATTTCTAAGTCCGCATCTACTTCAATATCTCCAGCTAATACTGGCCCTGGAGTAGATTTAGATAAATGTACTACCTTATCTTCTTCTGTGTGATTTTTAAGAACCACACTTTTAAGAGCTAAAATAATACTTGTAACGTCTTCATATACTCCTTCAATTTTTTGAAATTCATGAAGAACACCTTCAATTTTAACACTTGTAAATGCACATCCAGGAAGACTTGATAACATCACTCTTCTTAAGGCATTTCCAATTGTCGTTCCAAATCCTCTTTCTAAAGGTTCAAGTGTGAATTCTCCATAATGAGAATCTGTTGCATACTCTGTTATTTTGTATTCTGGTTTTTCAAATTTAATCATTTCTACATTTTTTCCTTTCCAACATTAATTTCTAGGACGTTTTGGTGGACGGCAACCATTATGAGGTACTGGAGTTTTATCATTAATACTGATTACTTCTAATCCTGCTGCTTGTAATGAACGGATTGCAGTGTCTTTTCCTGAACCAAGTCCCATAACTTCAACATCAACTTTTTTAACCCCCGCATTATCCATTGCAGATTTAGCAGCAGCCTCAGCAGCCATTCCTGCAGCATATGGAGTTTTCTTTTTACTTCCCTTGTAACCGATTGTTCCAGAAGATGCCCAACTAATTACGTTTCCATCTTTTTCAGCAATGGTAACAATTGTGTTGTTGTATGTACATTGAATGTGTGCAACAGCCTCAGGAATATTTTTCTTAACTTTTCTTTTTCTTCTGTTATATGCCATGTTTTACCTCCTATTTACCTACTTTTTTCTTATTTGCTACTACTTTACCTTTACCTTTACGAGTACGAGCATTTCTACTTGTTCTTTGGCCTCTTACTGGTAAACCTTTTTTATGTCTAATTCCTTGGTAGCAATTGATTTCCATTTTATTTTTAATAGACATTTGAACATCACGACGTAAATCTCCTTCTACATCGTATTTGTCTATTTCTTTACGAAGTCTCGCAATTTCATCGTCCGTTAAGTCTTTGATTTTTTTTGTTGGATCAACACTCGCTTCTTCACAAAGTGTTTTTGCAAGGCTTCTACCTATACCATAGATAGCAGTTAGTCCAATACAAACGTGTTTTTCGTTTGGTAATTCAATATTTTTAATTCTTGCCATAAATACCTCCTATTTTCCTTGGGTTTGTTTGTGTTTTGGATTTTCACAAATAACCATTAATTTTCCTTTTCTTCTTATTTTTTTACACTTATTGCATATCGGTTTTACTGATGGTCTCTTTTTCATAATTATTTACCTCCATTATCTTTTGTTCCATGTTATGCGCCCACGTGTTAAGTCGTAAGGCGAAAGTTCTATTGTTACTGTATCACCTGGTAGAATACGTATCATATTAACGCGCATTTTACCAGAAACGTAGGCCTCTACAGTATGTCCATTTGGTAATTCTACAATGTAGTCTCCACCTTTTACAACATCAACTACTTTACCTTCTACTTCAATTTTATCACTATTTTGACCTGCTTTTACGTTTGAAGTATTGTTATTTTTTTTCATTTGATTATTTTTTTTCGCCATATTTATTCTCCTGTTAATATTTCATATCCATTTTCTGTTACAACTACAGTATGTTCAAAATGTGCAGACGGACTTTCATCCATAGTTACAATCACCCAGTCGTCTTGGTCAGTCAAACAAACTTCTTTTCCTCCAAGTGTTAGCATGGGTTCAATTGCAATTGTCATGCCACTCTTTAGTGTTACGCCTGTATTAGCTTCTCCAAAATTTGGAACATCGGGTTCTTCGTGCATATTTGTTCCTATGCCATGTCCCACTAAATCTTCTACAACACCTAAACCTTTACTATGAGCAAATTCTTCAATTGCATGACTTATGTCTCCTATTTTAACACCACTTTTTACTTTACTCAAGCCTATGTTTAAGGCTTCACGAGTATTTTCTACTAAGTTTTTTATATCACGAGGTACATCCCCAACAATATAAGTTCTAGCAGAATCGGATTCGTATCCTTTGTATCTTACACAGAAATCAATGGATACAATATCACCATTTTTGATTTTCCTTTTTCCGGGAATTCCATGTACTACTTCATCGTTTATGGATACACAGATACTTTTAGGGAATCCTTCGTATCCTAAACAAGAAGGGGTACAATCATTTTTTAATATAAAATCATGAGCAATTTTATCTAACTCTTCTGTTTTGACTCCTGGTTTTAGATATTTTTTGATTTCTTCATGAGTTAAGTAATTAATATGTCCAGCATGTCGCATGAGTTCTATTTCACGTTCACTTTTAATACTAATCATTTACTCACTTCCTAAAATCTTTTCTACATCACTTATAATTTTATCCTTCGTCCCTTTGGCATCGACTCTTTTTAACAAACCTTTTTCTTGGTAATAGTGAATAAGGGGTTCTGTTTCTTTTGTATATGTTTTTAAACGACTTCTAAATGTCTCTAGTGTATCGTCTTCTCTTTGGATTAGTTCTTTATGACATTGGTCACATATACCTAGAACATTTGGTTTGAAGTTATCAAAGTAAATATTGTAACTTGCACCACATTCACATATCCTTCTTCCAACGGCTCTTTTTTCAAGTACAGCCTCATCAATTACCATGTTAATAACTACATAGTTATTAACATTAAGTTCTTGGAATAAGTTTGTTAAATAATCGGCTTGTTCTATTTTTCTTGGCATGCCATCGAGAATAAAAGGTTTATCTTTTAATTTCATAAGTTCTTCTTTAAATAAAGGAAGAATAATGTCGTCACCGATAAATTTTCCTTCTTTTAAAAGTCTCTTTATATTTATGCCCACTTCTGTGTCTAGTTTGGCGACATTTCTTAAGATATCTCCCGTTGAAATATGCTCGTAACCATGGTTTTTAACTAAATGATCACTAATAGTTCCCTTGCCTGCGGCAGGGGGAGCGATAAAGATAACGTTTTTCACTATCCTCTTCGTCTCCTATGCTTGTAACTTCTTGTAACAAGCCCACTTTCCATTTGTTTATAAGTTTCAATCGCAACTCCTACTACAATTAGGATTCCGGTTCCTCCAATAGTTACAGAACTCGGTAAACTTGATATATTCCCCATCAAAATTGGAAGTCCTGATAAAATCACTAAGAATAGGGAACCTACAATGGTTAACTTACTTAATGAGTTTGAAATGTATTTAGAAGTATCAGCTCCAGGTCTTACTCCTGGAATATAGCCGCCACGTTTATTTAAGTCTTTACTCATTTCTTCAGGATTCATCATCATAAATGTGTATACATATCCAAAGAATAAAATTAATAAGACATATAGTACAAATCCTGTTGGAGTTGTATATACAATATATTTATTAATAAATGCAAGTGCTGCATCGCTTTTTAGAAGTCCGGCAACCGTTGACGGAATCGTTAGGACAATCGACGCAAATATTACAGGAATAACGCCTGCACTATTAATTTTAATCGGTAAAAATGATGATTTTGCTCCATATGCGCTTGTTGTATGATTGGCATATTGAATTGGAATTCTTCTTTCGGCAATGGTTACCCAAATAATTCCTACAAGTACTAATAAGTAAATAACTAAGAATAAAACGAATAACCCAATACCTAATGCTAAGTTATAAGTACTTGATGCAATAAAGGCATTAAAAGCTCCACTAAATATTCCTGGCATACTTTGGATAATACCTGCCATGATAAGTAAAGATGAACCATTTCCTATTCCTTTCATGGTAATTTGATCCCCTAACCATAGTAAGAAAGAAGTACCTGCTGTCATAACTAGGGAAGTTTTTAACATCACCATAACATCATTTGTATTTAAATAAAATATCGAAATGACATAGGCTTGCACAAAGGCAAATATAACTGCCAAATAACGATTGATTTTATTAATCTTTTGTCTTCCTACATATCCTTGTTCTTTTAATTCTTTAAAGTAAGGAATGATATCCATTTGCAAAAGTTGCGTAATAATAGATGCGGTTATGTAAGGACTAACTCCTAAAGCAAAGATTGAAAAACTTCTAAGTCCTCCCCCACTCATTAGGTTAAAGATTTCTAAAAAACCTAACTCTTCGTAAAGAACACTTGCCCAAGGAATGGTAATTCCTGTTCCTAAACAAAATATTCCTAAAGCAAAAAGTGTAAAGTAAATTCTTTTTCTTAAATCTTTGTTTTCACTAGCAAATAATTTTGCAATGTGACGGGTCATCTAAATCACCTCAGTTTTGCCACCTGCGGTTTCAATAGCACTTACGGCTTTTGTTGAGAAACGATTTGCTTTTACAGTTATCTTTTTCTCTAATTTTCCGTTTGCAAGCACTTTAATACCGCTTAGTTGTTTTTTAATGATTCCTCTTTCTTTTAAGATTTCAGGTGTTACAATATCACCATCATTAAAATAAGTATTTAAATCACTTAAATTGATGCAAGCGTATTTTGTTTCAAACCTTTTATTATTGAATCCTCTTTTTGGTAATCTTCTATATAAAGGAGATTGACCTCCTTGGAACCATGCGGATACGCTAACTCCACTTCTTGACTTTTGTCCTTTTTGTCCATGCGTAGAAGTTTTTCCCATACCGGAACCTGGTCCTCGTCCAACAATTTTTTTGGCTTTCATTTCTTTAGACTTAGGTAAATTTTCTAATTTCATATTATAACTCCTCCACTTTCTTACCACGAAGAGCAGCTATTTTAGCAGGAGTTCTTTCACTTTTTAATGCTTCTAAAGTTGCTTTAGCAACATTAATTTTTGTGTTAGAACCAAGAGACTTAGAAATAACGTCTTTAATTCCTGCAAGTTCAAGTACACTACGAGCTGCACCACCGGCGATAACTCCTGTACCTTTTACTGCTGGTTTAATAAGTACGTTTGCTCTTCCTACTTTTCCTGTTGCTTCATGAGGAATTGTTCTTCCATCCATAATTGCTACTTTTGTAACATTTTTATTGGCCATCATGCTTGCTTTCGCGATTGCAGCAGGAACTTCGTTTGCTTTTCCTGTTCCAATTCCAACTAAACCTTTTCTATTTCCCACAACAACTGTTGCTGAAAATCTAAAATGTCTACCACCTTTGGTAACTTTCGTTACACGTCCAATAGAGATTACTTTTTCTTCTAGTAATTTTTTTCTGTCTTTGTTTTCTCTAGAAAAACGTTTTTCCCCAGTTTTAGTAGTATTTTTTGCAGTATCTTTTGTAATATTAGTGTTCTCTTTTTCCATGATGACCTCCTTAGAATTCTAGTCCGTTTTCACGAGCAGCTTCTGCTAAAGCTTTTACGCGACCATGATATAGGTTTCCGCCTCTATCAAATACGACTTTCTTTATTTTTGCTTTTGTACATTTTAGAGCGATATCTTTTCCTACCGCTTCGGCAGCCTCTATATTTCCACCATTTTTAATTTTTAGAGCAATAGAGGAAGAAGAAGCTAAAGTACTACCTGTTGTATCATCTATAACTTGTACATAGATGCCACTATTTGACCTAAATACATTTAATCTTGGTTGTTCAGGAGTTCCACTTAAATTTTTTCTTATACGGGCATGTCTTCTTTTACGAACATCATTTTTTGATTCTTTCTTTATCATACTATACCTCCATTAAGCCGCTTTCTTACCTTCTTTACGACGTACATATTCGCCTTTGTAACGTATACCTTTACCTTTATAAGGCTCTGGCTCACGTATCTTACGAACATTCGCCGCAAATTCAGTTACTTTTTGTTTGTCTATACCACTTAACGTAATTTCCGTGTTACTTACAAGTTCTGCTTTAATTCCATCTGGAATAATTACTTCCACAGGATGTGAGTAACCTGCACTTACTACAATTTTATTTCCTTGTACGTTGAATCTGTATCCTACACCAACAGCTTCTAAACCTTTAGAAAATCCTTCACTAACTCCGATTAGCATATTATTAATTAGAGAATTTGTTGTTCCTTGCATTACGTTTGCACGAGTGCTTCCATCTACTACTTTTGTTGTAAGGATAGTATCGTTTACTTCCACACTAACTAAGTTAGAAGTATTAAGCGATAACTCTCCTTTAGGACCTTTCACTGAAACTTTTCCACTTTCAATATTTACTGTAACACCAGTAGGTATTACTAGTTCTCTATTTCCAATTCTACTCATAGGTTCTTTCCTTACCAAATATAGGCAAGTACTTCACCTCCAAGTCTTTCATTTCTTGCTTCTTTGTCTGTCATAAGTCCTTTACTAGTTGAGATGATTGCAATACCAAGTCCATTTAATACACGAGGAATTTCATCGGCTCCAGCATAAACACGAAGTCCGGATTTACTAATTCTTTTAAGTCCAGTAATAACTCTTTCTTTCTTTTCTCCGTATTTCAAAGTTAAAGTCAATTTATCTCCCTTAACGTTTTTTTCATAAGTATATTCTGCAATATAACCTTCATTTTTTAGGATTTCAGCAATTCCTAAAGTCATTTTTGTCCCAATACACTCAACTGTTTCATATTTTAATTGATTTGCATTACGTATTCTCGTAAGCATATCTGCTATTTTATCTTGTACCATTTAAAATTCCTCCTTTCTACCAACTTGACTTCTTAACGCCAGGTATTTGGCCCTTATTTGCTAATTCTCTAAAACAGATACGACATAATTTGTATTTACGAAGTACACCATGAGGACGTCCACATCTTTCACAACGTGTATAGGCACGAACTTTAAATTTTGGTGTTCTTTGTTGTTTCACTTTTAAACTTGTTTTTGCCATTTTAAATCCTCCTTAATTTCTAAAAGGCATTCCGAATGCTTTTAGTAAACTTTCGGCTTCCTTATTTGTATTTGCTGTTGTTACGAATACAATATCCATTCCTCTAATTTTTAAAACGTTATCGTATTCAATTTCAGGAAATATTAATTGTTCTTTAATGCCTAGTGTATAGTTTCCATGTCCATCAAATGCATGATTTGATACTCCACGAAAGTCTCTCACACGAGGAAGAGCGACTTTGATTAGTTTTTCCATAAAGTCATACATATTTTCATTACGTAACGTAACTTTTGCACCAATCGTTTGTCCTTCTCTCAATTTAAATCCGGCGATTGATTTACGTGCTTTTGTTACTACAGGCTTTTGTCCTGTAATGGTTTTTAAATCTTCTACAGCAGCATCGATGAATTTATCTTCACGTGCGCCTTCTCCAACACCCATGTTAATTACAATTTTTTCTAATTTTGGAACTTGCATAATAGTTTTGTAGTTGTATTCTTTCATTAGGGAAGGAATGATTTCTTTGTTATATAATTCTTTTAAAGTACTCATATCTATTCACCTACTTGTTCTTTCTTTACTTCTTTTTTAGGTTTGTCTTCCTTTTTAGAAGTTTTTTTTGTCGCTTTTTCATCGTTTAGTTTTACATTTGATACGTGAATTGGGCTAGCCATTTCAATAATGCCACCTTTATCATTGTTATTTGTAGGTTTTTGATGTTTTTTTACGATATTGATACCATCTACAATGACTTTATCAATATTTTTTAAAGTTTTAATAACCGTTCCAGTTTTACCTTTGTCTTTTCCTGCTATTACTTTTACATTATCTCCAACTTTTATTTTCATCTTAACCTCCTATAAAACCTCAGGTGCTAGTGAAACAATTTTCGCAAAATCTTTTTCTCTTAATTCTCTAGCAACAGGTCCTAATACTCTTGTACCAACTGGTGTTTTATCGTCTTTAATGATTACACATGCGTTGTCATCAAATTTAATGAAAGAACCATCTTTTCTTTTTACACCTTGTACACTTCTAACAATGACTGCTTTTACGACTTTTCCTTTTTTTAGGTTTGAGTTTGGAATTGCTTTTTTAACAGTTCCAACAACTACATCCCCAATGTTTCCAAATTTTCTTGTAGAACCACCTAGTACACGAATTACAAGTAATTCTCTTGCACCAGTATTGTCTGCAACTTTTAATCTTGATTCTTGTTGTACCATAGTAACCTCCTACAGAATTACAGCTTCGATTAGAATTTCTACAAGTTCATATCTTTTGGTTTTTGATAGTGGTCTCGTACTTCTAATTCTTACTGTATCTCCAGCTTTTGCTTTGTTTTCTTCATCATGGGCTGTATATTTTTTACTTGATTTTACTCTTTTTCCATATAATGGATGACTTTTGTAAGTTTCAACTAGCACAGTAATTGTTTTGTTGTTTTTAGCACTTACTACTTTTCCAACGAATTCTTGTCTTTTTTCCATTATTCATTCCCTCCTGTGCTTTGTTCTCTTTCTTTTAAGACGGTTAGCATTCTTGCTACGTCTTTTTTCATTTCCTTTAGCTTTGATGTTTTATCAAGTGAGCCAGTTGCATTTTTAATACGTAAGTTTAATAATTCTTTTTTAGATTCTTTTACTTTTTCTAAAATTTCTTCATCTTTTAATTTTCTTATTTCGCTAACTTTCACTTGAAACACCTTCTCTCATAACGAATTTAGTTTTCACAGCAAGTTTATGAGAAGCAAGTCTTAATGCTTCACGAGCAACTTCTTCCGATACTCCGCTGATTTCAAACATAATTTTTCCTTCTTTAACTACTGCTACCCATTCATCTACGTTTCCTTTACCTTTACCTTGACGAGTTTCTAGTGGTTTTTTCGTACGAGGCATATGTGGAAATATATTAATATATACTTTTCCACCACGTTTCATGTAACGTGTCATAGCAATACGAGCAGCTTCGATTTGACGAGCAGAAATCCAATTTCCTTCTTTGGCCATTAGTCCATAATCTCCAAAATGAAGTTCCGTATTTCCTTTTGCGTGTCCATCATAAGTCCATCTATGCGTTTTTCTAAATTTAGTTCTTTTTGGCATCAACATTTTGAACACTCTCCTTTTTTGTCCTGCTGCTAGGAAGAATTTCACCTTTGTAGATCCAAACTTTTACACCAATTTTTCCATAAGTTGTATCTGCTTCACTATGTGCATAATCAATATCAGCTCTAAGTGTATGAAGTGGAACAGTTCCTTCTGTATATCCTTCGGTTCTTGCCATTTCAGCTCCGGCAAGTCTTCCTGATACAGAAGTTTTGATTCCTTTTGCTCCTGCTTTCATTGTATTACGTAGCGCCCTTTTTTGTGCACTTCTAAATGGAGCACGATTGGCGATTTGGCTTGCTATATTGTCTGCAACTAACTTTGCAACTAAATCTGGATTTTTTACTTCTACGATTGAGATGTATACTTCTTCTCCAACGTATTTTGATAAAGCCTTTCTTAACTTTTCAATATCTTCTCCACCACGACCAATAATAACGCCTGGTTTTGCAGTATTGATGGTTACTTCGCATTTATCCTTTTTTCTTTCAATAATGACTGAGGCAACAGCGGCATCTTTTAAATTCTTTGCAATGTATTCACGAATTTTGATATCTTTATTTAAAGTATCACCAAAATCACGTTTTTTTGCATACCACTTAGAATCCCAAGTTTTATTGACTCCAAGTCTATATCCTATTGGATTTACCTTTTGTCCCATTTAACTCGCCACCTTCCCATCACTTACTTTAACAGTAATATGACTTGTTCTTTTGTCTCTTCTATCGACATTTCCACGACTTGCAAATTTAATTCTTTTGTATACAGGTCCTGGATTGATATAGCATTCACTTACGAATAAATCTGTTTCGCTTGCTCCCTCATTATTTACAGCATTTGCAATTGCACTTTTTAATACTTTCATAATAAGGCGACTTGCTTTTGTATTGGTTGTTTCTAAAATACCTTCTGCCGTAGCTACATCTTTTCCTCTTATAAGGTCAAGAGTCATTCTTGCTTTTCTTGGTGCAATCATTGCACTTTTATGTATTGCATAACTTTCCATTTCCAGAGCCTCCTACTTTTGTCCTGCGTGTCCGCCAAATTTACGAGTCCCGGCGAACTCTCCTAATTTGTGTCCAACCATTTCTTCTGTTACATAAACAGGAATAAATTCTTTCCCATTATGTACTGCAAATGTATGTCCTACAAAATCAGGGAATATCGTTGAACGACGAGAATATGTTTTAATTACTTCTTTTTTATTTACCTTATTTAATTCTTGTACTTTTTTTAGTAGTCTATCAAATACATAAGGTCCTTTTTTTAAACTTCTTGCCATAACAACCTCCTACTTTTTCTTTCTACTAACAATAAGTTTGTTAGAAGCTTTCTTATTTTTTCTTGTTTTATATCCAAGAGCAGGTTTACCCCAAGGAGTAACTGGTGTTTTACGTCCAATAGGAGCACGTCCTTCTCCACCACCATGAGGGTGGTCATTAGGGTTCATAACAGAACCACGGTTGGTAGGTTTGATTCCCATGTGACGAGTTCTACCTGCTTTTCCAATGTTTACAAGTTCATAGTCTTCGTTTCCTACTACACCAATTGTAGCTACACAAGTCCCTAGAATTTTTCTTGTTTCACCTGATTGAAGTCTTACCAAAACATATTTTCCTTCACGACCAAGGATTTGAGCAGAAGCTCCAGCACTACGACATAATTCTGCGCCTTTTCCCGGCTTTAATTCTATACAATGAATGACTGTACCTACTGGAATATTTTCAAGTGGAAGTGCATTTCCGACTTTGATATCCGCATTTACTCCACTTTCAATAATAGTTCCAACTGTTAAATCTTTTGGAGCAATGATGTATCTTTTTTCGCCATCTTTATAATGAATCAAAGCAATGTTTGCACTACGATTTGGATCGTATTCAATTGTTGCAACACGTCCTGGAACACCAACTTTATTTCTTTTAAAATCAATTATACGATATCTTTGTTTTGCTCCTCCGCCAATATGACGAACTGTTAATTTACCTTGGTTATTTCTTCCACCGGTTTTTGTCTTTTTGGTAGTTAGAGATTTTAGAGGTTTGCTTGCGGTTAACTCATCGTTTGCAAGTGTTGACATTCCCCTACGGCCATTCGTCGTTGGTTTATATTTCTTAATTGCCATAACAATACCTCCTTACATCTCAATCGTTTCGCCGTCTTTAAGACTTACGATTGCTTTCTTATAAACTTTAGTTTTTCCAGTATATTTTCCTACTCTTCTGTCTTTTGGTTTTGTAACTAATGTATTAATTTTTTCTACATGTACACCAAATTGAGCTTCAATAGTTTTTTTGATTTGTGTTTTGGTTGCTCTTTTGTCTACTTTGAATGTATAAACACCTACTTGAGCGTTCATAGCACTTTTTTCAGTAACTACTGGAGCAATAATAATATCGGGGTTAGTCATTTTTTAATACCTCCTCCATGTAATTAACTGCTGCTTCATCACAAACAAGGTAGTCTGCATTTACTAAGTCTAAGCAATTAATTTCATCTGCAAGTATCGCATAAGCATAACCTAAGTTTCTTGATGCCATATATAGATTCGGATTATCTTCTTTGGTTACAAATAATACTTTACCTGCTAAATTTAATGTATCAAGTATCGTTTTTACTTCTTTTGTTTTTAAAGTATCAAGTTTAATGTCATCAATCACGATTAACTCTTTACTTGTGTATTTATAAGTTAGAGCACTCTTAAGAGCAAGTGTTCTTTCTTTTTTATTAATTTTAAATGTGTAATCACGTGGAGTAACTCCTAGTGCTACACCTCCACCACGCCATACAGGAGAGCGATTAGATCCAGCTCTTGCACGACCTGTTCCTTTTTGTTTCCATGGTTTTCTTCCTCCACCAGAAACTTCACTTCTTGTTTTCGTTTTTGCAGTTCCTTGACGAGTCGCATCAAGTTGCAAACGAATCATTTTCTTTAAACAATCATCATTAGTTTCAATTTTCCATATAGAATCACTTATTGTGATGTCTTTAAGTTTTTCACCTTTAAGGTTTTTAAGTTCAACTTTTGCCATTCTTTATCCCTCCAATAAGTGTCCTAATTTTCTTCTACTGCTTCTTTAGCAGTCTCTTCTTTTTCTTCTGTTGTTTCTTCTGTAACTTCAGCAGTTTCTTCTACTGGAGTTTCTACTGTTTCTTCAACAGTTTCAGAAGTAGTATTTACTTCTTCTACTGCATCAACAACGGTTTCTTCTGTATAAGTAATAACTTCGAATTCTGCTTTCTTTTTGTTATTCTTAACAGCGTTCTTAATTAAAACTAATGAATTTTTAGGTCCTGGAATATTTCCACTTACTAAAATGTAGTTTTCTTCTGCATTTACTTCTACAATTTGCAAATTTTGTATTGTAATGGTTTCATGTCCCATATGACCTGGTAATTTTTTACCCTTTAATACTCTTTTTGGTAACATAGTACCCATTGAACCTGGTCCTCTATGATAGTGTGAGCCATGTCCCATTGGGCCACGATGTTGATTGTGTCTTTTGATTACACCTTGGAAACCTTTTCCTTTTGAAGTACCAGTGACATCCACAATCTCTCCTACTTCAAATACATCAGCGCTTAAAGTTTGCCCTTGTGTGTAAGTTCCTTCCACATTTCTTAATTCTTTTAAGAAGCGCTTAGGTGTAGTACTCGCTTTTTTAGCATGTCCTATTGCTTGCTTAGAAGCATTTTTTTCTTTTTTGTCTACTACGCCAAGTTGGATTGCACTATAGCCATCATTTTCTACTGTTTTTACTTGCATTACTACATTAGGAGTAACTTCTACAACAGTAACGGGAATCAATTTTCCATCTTTAGTGAAGACTTGTGTCATTCCAACTTTACGCCCTAAGATTCCTTTTTTCATATTACTTTTCCTTCCTTATATTATAATTTAATATCAATGTCTACACCACTTGGTATATCTAAGTGTGTTAAAGCATCAATAACTTCTTTGCTAGGTTCTAAGATATCAATTAGTCTTTTGTGTGTACGACTTTCAAATTGTTCTCTTGAATCTTTGTATTTGTGAACTGCTCTTAATACTGTAACACGTTCTATTTCAGTAGGAAGAGGAATTGGTCCACTAATACGTCCTCCTAGTCTTTTTACGGTTTCTACAATCTTTCCTGCTGCTAAATCTAATATTTTATTATCATAAGCTCTAAGATTGATACGTACTTTGTTTTTTGACATATTTTATTGTCTCCTTTCGCCTATATCTAGTATAGACTAGCTCCGTACAAATTCCCTGAATTATAGATTTTGTTTTAACAACTCAACCTAGTGTATCAGCAACCTCGCACATCCAAGCCGTCATACATATTTCATTTTAACACTATATAATATGAAATGCAAGCAGAAATTTTGCCTATTTTCCGTTCCTTTCATTTAGTAACATTCAAAAAGATATACAAGTAAATCTATTTTTATTAAACATAAAAGGAAGTTAAAGATATATTCACTAGCAAAAAACAATTAAAGTCAGTTATCAAATGCAAGTTTAACTTTTATAAAGTGCTTGCCAAAATCAAGTTTTGGAAATATTAACTTTTTTTAACAAGCAATTCTTATTACAGAAAAATCACTCATAATAAAAACAACCAATGTTAACTAACGCCATTTTGGTTGCTTATAAAAAATAGTTATGATTATTCTTCATATTTCTTTGCAAATGTATCCTAAAATTTCAATGTCCTTAATATAATCGTTTAAAGGTTCATCATTATTTACATAATTCTCAAAATTTACAGGAATAAATGTTTTAGAACTATAAGTCTTCATTAATTTTTTTTCATCTATCTCTTCATCAAAATCGTTTTTACTTTCTCTTTCAAGTGAATCAAATCCTAAAACATTCGTAAATTCATACTTCTCTTGTGTTAAAAAATTAGTCATTTCTATATCATCTTTAATCTTAAAAGAAATGCTGTAAATTGATTTATATTTTCCTAAATCTTCATCATCAATGCTTCGGAAATCAAAAGATTCCCAGTCTGTTTTTTTTTCACACAGATATTCTTTTGTCTTTTTGTCCAATTTGGTTTCATTTTGCTTGTTTATATAGAAATATACACCGATAGCACTAATTAACGCTAATAGAATTAGAATAAATATAATTATTTTCTTTTTATTTTTCATTTTCCCTCCTAGTAATAACAGATATTGTTGCTTTTATTTAAAGTTCCGCCATAAGGGCATAAAAAGCATGTATATTTTTCTTTCTTAGTTCCATACTTCTTAGCATCACACTCAGTATAATACCAATTGCAATGACAATCTTTAGGTCCGTCACATCCCCCTTTATCCTCACCATTGTGATCTTTTTCACTCCAAGATCCACATCTGTTTTTGCATCTTGGAACTTCTCTTTCACATGTGCTTTGAACAGCAGGATAGTTATGCTTTACTTGAAAAGTTACACTACTTATTACTCCAGAATTTGCTATTGCTGTACAAGTAACAGTATATACGCCTGATTTTTTACTTACCGTCGGATTACAGCTTACTTTTCCAACTCCAGAAGAACCCCAAGTCACATCTATATTATTTACAAAGTCATAATCGCTATTTCCTAAGGTTAATGGATTTTTTTTAGCTGCGATTTTTGGCGGAGTTTTATCTATATTTTTTATTTCAAATTTCTTTGTACTTACATCTTCTGAAACATTTCCTGCATTGTCTTTTACGCATACATAATAAATGCCATTATCTTTATAAGTTTCAAAACTACTGCTATTATTAGTTTCATACTTTACTTCATTGCAATTCGAATTTGAGCCTACATAATATCCATAAATTCCAGAACCATTTCCATCATTTGCAGTAACTGTTACTTTTTTATCTTGGGAAGTATATTCATTTTCACTCTCAATAAAAGTCTCATAAATTACAGGCCTTTGTTTATCTATTTTTACTTTTACTTGTGCTTGATACATTGTTCCATCACTTAATTCTATTGTGACAAAATACTCTGTATTTACTATTTGTTCTGCTATAACTAAATATTCATTTTTACTAAAGAAATCTCCACTTATATCTCTTGTTTCTTGTCCTATATTTGATTGCCATGTGATTTTTTTAATATCTTCTACGTTTATTTTTTCTCCAATATATGCTTCCAAAATAACATTTTTATTTGTCCAAGTATTTTCTTCTATTTTTTCCCCTTTTGTTACATTGTCACTAGTTGCATAAATGTTAATTCCCAAATTTTGATTTTTTATCACTAAATTATCTAAGTTGCATTCTTCTTCTTCTGAATATTCTCCATATAAGTTGTTTTCTTCTTTTCTTATACTGACAATATGGCAATTTAGTCTACTCCCATCAATCGGACTTTTTACATTTCCTTCTTCATCATCTGCATCTATATATCCTAATTTCACTAAATTGTCTACATTTGTTAAAAGGTTTCCTGTATCGTTTGCATAATCACTGGCTTTTGTTTCTATATAACTTACTAAGTTTTCGTGTGATTTTTCTTTTACATTTTTAGATATTTTTCCGTATCCACTCACCGCTATTAATATAATAATTGCTAAAACTACAATTACTCCTAATAATTCTACAAGTGTAAAACCTCTTTTTTTCATAATTACTCCTCCAAATTATATTTAAATTATACCCCAAATTAATCCAAAATAAAAGAGAAACGTATTTCTATGTCTCTCTACCCATGCTTATTTTTCTTTGCTTTTTCTATTTTGTCTTTTAGCTATAAATACACCTATTCCAATTCCTAAAATCAAATCCACAACCGCAACTACTTTTCCAACTATGTCTTTGCTTACTTCTTTATCCATTAAAGGAATTTTAATGGTATCTTTTTTCTCCTCTTGTTTTTCTTCTATACTCTCTATTTGGTCTTCTTTAGTTTCTACATTTTGGAGACTATCACTATTTTTATTCGTTTCTTCGTTTTCTACATTCACTTCAATATTAGAACTATTATTATTTTCCTCTTTAGAAGCACTACTTTGACTATTTTTGTTTGCACTTGTTGCATTATTTTTATTTGTAGAAGAATTTACATTCGTTGTTGAGGAAGAAGAATTAGCGCTATTAGAAGTACTTCCTGCATTCGAGTTATTTTCTTGGATGATGTTAAATAAATAACTATTTTTGGTTACTCCATCTTCTGCTGTAATCGTTAATTTACAAGTTTTAGTGCCATCTGCAATTGTACAAGCTTTACTTGTATGGTTTTGTTTATTACTATTAGTGATAAAAGTAAAATATAAACTGCTGGCATTTTTATTCATTTTCACATCATATTCATGCGTATTAGGATTAAAAGTTTTGGTTAAAGTTCCACCATGTACTACTAAATTTGAAATACTTGCATCTGTGGACAACGTATTATTATAAACATTTTTACGTGTCACAGTAATCGTATAAGTTTTTTGGTTTCCTGCTTCCGCCTCAACAACAATCTTACAAAGATTAATACCTACTTTTAAAGAACAAGTGCTTCCACTAATCACTTTGGCTTTACTATTGTTAACAATTGGGTTCCATTTTATAGAACTAACCTTGTTATTTACAGTAATGCTATAAAGTTCTAAACTAGGATTAAATTTTGGAGATATACTTCCACTACTTGGAGTAATGGATTTTAAAGTGGCGTCTTTACTAATGCTACATGTTTCATCATAAGTCGATTTTGATACAATACTACCATTTTCTCCAAAATAATTTCCATAAGAATCTTTGACACATTTATTTAATTTATAACTTAAGTTATGGACGGTATATTCACTATTATCAGTCATAGTAACTTCTATAGTTGCTACAGTGTAAGAACCTGTCATGCTTCCATTACGATAAAAATAGAACGTATTATTATTTCCTGTTTTATTTAGCCAAGAATTGCTCATCGTAATTTTGGTGATTTTTCCATTTGTTACTCCAATACTACCACTAATGGTATTTAGTTTGATGTTATCCACCGTCAATGTAAATTCATAGGTATTATTTGAGGTTTTCACCGGATGATTAAAACGAATTTCTCCTGCATTTACTAAAACAGGCAATAACAAAAAGATAATCATTCCAATTAGATAATTTTTGATTTTTTTCATAATAAAATCCCCCTCGTACTACATTTTATTTTATTAATAAGCTTTCACTATCTTTCATTTCTTTTGGTTTTGCAATGTCCATATAATCTAAAATCGTAGGAGCAATATTGGTTAAATCTCCTTTTTCTTTTAGTTTGACATTTTCATCTAGCAGAACAAATGGCACTTTGGATAAAGTATGCGTTGTCACTGGATTTTCTTCCTCGTCTATCATAATATCGGCATTTCCATGGTCTGCTGTTACAATGACTTTATAAAAGTTTGCCTCTGCTGCTTCTAAAATTTTTCCAAGGCAGACATCAACTGCCATAACGGCTTTCACTGCTGCATCGTAATTTCCGGTGTGTCCTACCATATCTGGATTTGCAAAATTCACTAAAATAAAATCCACATCTCGTTCCATACAAGCGATTGTTTTTTTCGTTACTTCTACAGCACTCATTCGTGGGTCTTGGTCATAAGTTTTGACTTTTAAAGAAGGTATTAAGACTTTTGTACAATTTTCTATATTCCCATCGTATTCTCCATCAAAGAAATAGGTAACATGAGCATATTTTTCTGTTTCTGCTATTCTTGCTTGTGAAAGTCCTAGTTTGGATAAATAAATTCCAAGAGGATTTTCAACTATCTCTTCGTCTAAAAATGAAATTGTTTTGATTTTTTTGTCAATAGGAATAAAACTATAAACATCTAAGTCATTATAACTTACAACTTGAAAGTTATTATAGTCTTTATTGGTGAAACAATCAAGTATTTGTTTCGCACGATCTGTACGATAATTCATCCATACAACAATATCCCCCTCTTTGATAATTCCTTTTTGTTTTAATACAATAGGAGGCAAGAATTCATCTGTAACATTCTTTTTATAACAAGTGTTGATAGCACCATGTACACTTTTTGCTAATGCACCTGTTCCTTTTGTAATCAAATCATAATAGGTTTTCGTTCTATCTAATTTGTTATCACGATCCATGGCATAAAATCTTCCACAAAGGGTAGCAATACTTCCAACACCTTGTTCTTGCATTTTGTCTTCTAATACTTTTATATATTTATAAGCATCGTTGGTTTTAGTATCCCTTCCATCAGTAATGAGATGGAAATAAATTTCTTTTACTCCATCATTCACTAAATGTTCATATAGTTTTAAAAAATGGTTCATATCAGAGTGAACTAATCCATCACTAAACAAACCCATAATATGTACTCTATTTTTTTTCTCTTTGTTTTTCTTTATTAATTCTTGGTAATTTTCATCCTCGTCTATTTGGTTATCTAGAAATTCATGAATACGACTTGCATCTTGAAGTAGTTTTCTTCCAGCACCAATTGTCATATGCCCTACTTCGCTATTTCCAAATTGTCCTTTTAAAAGTCCAATTGGTTCTTCAGAGGCTGATAGCAAAGTATGAGGATATTTTTTCCATATTTCATTAAAATTATTAGGCTTTGCATCAAAAATAGCGTTTCCATGTTCTTCTTCACGATACCCAAACCCATCTAGTATAATTGTTAATATTTTTTTCATATAATCACCATTTGCTTAAATTATACTATTAAATAGTTGAAAATACAAATTCTATTCCTTATTTTTTAATGATAACTTTGCTATTTCTACTTCTTCTATTGGTAAAAAATAGTACTCATAGTTTTCGCATATTTCGTAATAAAAGCTGCTTACACTTTTTTCCCAGCGTATAATTTCTTCATATAGTTCTTTTTCCTTTTCAGGGTCAGGCATCTCTTTTCGACCTGCTACGTGATAACAAGCTAACTTTTCTAAACTATCCATGTTATATTCATTATAATGTCTTTTAAAGTTTCCACAAAAACAGATAATTCCTGCTTCTGGAGTTGGATAGGCTAAAT
The DNA here is from genome assembly GCA_910587325.1 of uncultured Bacilli bacterium. Lineage (GTDB taxonomy): Bacteria > Bacillota_I > Bacilli_A > RF39 > UBA660 > MGBC108787. Next base: position 76,876 of record CAJUKB010000002.1, read on the forward strand.
GTTCTCCATTGTATTTCATTCCTCCAAAATTATTACGTGTATTGGATGAATAACTTCCATACATGCTGATTTCTGTATAAGATGCAGAAAGAGCTATACTTTTATCTTCTATTTTAAAGAAATCACAAATCTTTCCAACAAATGTACTATATTTTTCTCCTGTACTTAAGTAAAAACTATTTAAGTTATTATGAGAAGCAGTTGTTATTTTCTCGGTTGTTACTAATTCTTCTTTATTATAATCAATGTCTAAATCTCCACGATTAAGAAGATAAATAAAAAACAAACAAGCGGATTCTGGAGATGTAATTTCATATTCTTCAGGAATTACATTTTCAAAATTTGTATAATGGTTTGTATAAGTTTTTGCAAGTTCTATTACCTTTTTAGCATCGAAATGAAAATATTTACTATATTCACGTAAGTAAGATTCATATATAAGATTTTCATCGTCTTCGTCTTCTGGGATGGTATAAGATGCAATTAAATCATCTATTTCTTTTTGAATTTCTAAATCATTTTTCTCATATTCATTCTCTATATTGTAAGGGATTTCTATTTTTTCTAAAATCATTTCTTCTGCATAACTTTTTTCAACATTTTCTTTACTTGCTAAAGCAGTAGTTACAATTATGCAAATTGCAGCAATATATTTTGCTTTATAAGAAAGTGGAAATCCATTTAAATTTTTTTCATATTTTTTTAATAATATATTACAAATCTTTTCATATTTCTTATTCACAATAAAAGATTGTGACATAGAGTTAATTATCACAGGAGTACTTTTTATATTAACTCCTTTTGCAGAAATTTTATTTAATATATCTAGGTAGATGCACCTCCTAATGTACCCCCCCCCCAGGATACTTCCTAAAGTTGAGACATTTTTCACTTTCTTCACCTCTTTCGCTTCGTAAGCACAACAGAAAGCATTTTACTATACTTCACAATGCTTGTCAAACGAAAGAATCCAAAAAACGTCTTAAAAGTTTACCTACTTGTTTAAAATAATTTATTTGCTTTTTTCCAAATAAAAAAGATAACATATAGTTCGTTATCTTATGAAAATACTACTTTATTTTTTAATCTTAAGTTGTCCGCTAACGTAGCAATGAACTCAGAATTCGTAGGTTTACTTCTATCAAAGTCTACACTATTTCCAAATAACTCTTCCATTACGTCATAATCTCCTCTAGCCCAAGAAACTTCAATCGCATGGCGAATGGCTCTTTCTACGCGACTAGCAGTTGTATCAAAACGATTGGCAATTTCCGGATAGATACATTTTGTAATTCCACCAATCATATCTGGATTTTGATACATCATGTAAATACTTTCACGAATGTATTGGTATCCTCTAATATGAGAAGGAATTCCTAAAGCATGAAGCATTCTGCTAATAGCAATTTCTACTTTGTTGTCTTTTATATCTTCTTCTGGCTCATTATTTACAATGCCTATGATTCTTTTTTCTAGAGTTTGCATATTAATTGGTTTTAACATCAAATAATCTACGTTGTAAGGACTAACGAGTTTCATAGCAGAATCTTTACCATAACTTGTTAAAATCATCACATTCTTTTTGATATTACGTTTTTGCATTTCTTCTAAAATACTAATGCCATCCACTTCTGGCATAATAATATCCATTAAAATAATGTCAAACTCGTCATGGTGTTTTAAAATGTAATCCAAACCATCCTTCCCATTATTAATTGTTTCTTTTAAATTTATTACTGCGTGACTACTAAAATACTGCTTTGCTCTACTAATAACTGATTCTGTATCATCAATCAAAAGTGCATTAATTGTTGTTTTCATCCTCTTCTCCTTTATCACTATATTTTTACTGCACGCAAGTTCATTATAAAACGAAAGTAGAAGAAAATACTAGGAAATGTTTTGTCTTGTTGTGTCAAGAGATGTAAAAATTTGTCGTTTCTTAGAGAATCTCAAAAACTTTACATATATTTTTAGGGTTATTGGCACAATTTCCAAGAAGATAGCCATCGATATTGTCAAGTTTTGCAAGGTCTTTTATATTATTTGTAGTAATTCCTCCTCCATAAAGAATAGGAAGAGTAAAATTATAAGACTTATAAATTTCCTTTTTTAGTTTTTCTGCAATATTATCTATTACTTTTGTATTGATATCGTATTTCTCATTTATTGCCCAACAAGGTTCATACGCTAGAATAATATTTTCTCTTTCCTTAGATGTCAATTTTGTAAATATCTTTTTCACTTCTTTCTTTACTTCGACAATGGTTTCGTCCATCGTTTGGCGATTTTTTTCTCCAACGCATAAAACCACGCGGATATTTTCTTTCGTGGCATTTTTTATTTTTAAAATTATATTTTCAAATGTTTCTTTTGCCTCAAAGTGATTTACAAGAACATAAGAAATTTTCATACTTTTTAATTGACTAGCTAAAACTTCTCCGGTATGATTACCACTTTCATAAATCGAAATAGTTTGACTTCCAATTTTGTAAGAAACATCATAAAAGAAAGGTAAGTAGATGCTCGTTGGAAATAAAACAAGTTCTAATCCTTCCTTATTTATATCTTTCAGTTTATTCTTGTATTCTAATATTTCTTTTAAAGTTTTATTTGATTTTAAATTACACATCAAGTACTTCAATTTCTTCTTCCTCCTTGATAGCATCTATTCCTACTAAATGGCCTTTAGTTAAGTATTCAAGAGTAGCTCCTCCGCCAACTGAAAGGTAAGTTAAATCCTCAGCAAATCCAAACATTTTCGTAGCGCTAACGGAATCTCCTCCTCCAACGACTACAACGGCATCTTGGTTCTTTAGTATATTTAATAATTCCTTCGTTCCGTTTGAGTATCTTGCTTCTTCATATCTTCCCATTGTTCCATTTAAGAATATGGTTTTACTCGTTTTTATGGCTGTTTTATACTTTTCTAATGTTTTAATGCCTACATCCATAATCACTTCATTATCTCCAATTTCGTTAATTCGTTTATAACGAGTGTAGTTCTCTTCATACGTACTTCCAACAATAGCGTCAAGTGGAAGCATAAGTTTGTCACGATAGGTAAGCATAATTTGTTTTAAAGTTTCTAAAGTTTTATTACTCTCTGTAGCTAGGGAAGAACCGATATTAAAATTTAGGGCTTTTAAAAAACTATTGGCAAGTCCTCCTGCTAAAAGTAAATGGTCACATTTTGGTAACATGGTGGAAATAAGCTCTAACTTATCTTCTACTTTCGCTCCTCCCATAATCACTGTAAAAGGGTGTTCGGGCGTTTTTAAAAAACGGTCTAAAGAAACAAGTTCTCTTTCTACCGAAAATCCAATACAACTTGGTAGGTATTTGGCTATTCCTACAACAGAAGCATGGGCACGATGACTCGAGGCAAAAGCATCATTCACAAATACATCAGCAAGAGAAGCAAAAAAGGAAGAAACTTGTGCATCACAGTTTGATTCAAGTTTATTTGGGACATCTAAAAATCTTGTATTTTCAAGCATTAAAATATCACGGGGAAGCATAAGTTCAATTCTCTTCGGAAGCTCAGGGTCTAAAATTTCACGGCTAAAATATACTTCTCTGCCTACAAGTTCTTTTAGTCTTTTTGCTACCGGCTCTAAAGAGTTATATAACTTATCTTCTTCATTTTTCACTTTTCCTAAATGACTTAAAATAATAATTTTACAATTGTTTTTAATAAGGTAACGAATTGTTTCTAAACTAGCAACAATTTTTGTGTCGTCTAGAATTCTACCATTATAAATAGGTACGTTGTAGTCACACCTTACAATGACTGTTTTATCTTTTAATTCCATATTTTCTATTCTTTTTTTCATTTATAAGTTTCCTCCATTCATTATCTTTTCATATCATTAGCATATAATCTTTGGTAATATTCATTATTTTTTAATAAATTCTTATGGGTATCTTTTCCTACAACTTTTCCATTTTGCATCACGACAATTTGATTGCTTTCTTTTATTGTGGATAATCTATGTGCGATAATAATAATTGTATATTCTCCCTGTAAATTGTTTATCGCTTGTGTTATATTTTGTTGCGTTTCATTATCAAGAGCACTTGTTGCCTCATCAAACAATATGATTTTAGCATCTGTAAGTAAGGCTCTTGCAATTGCAATCCTTTGTCTTTGTCCTCCTGACAAGTTTACACCGCCTTCCCCTAACTCCGTTTCGTATTTTTTAGGTAGCGACATAATAAAGTCATGAATACACGCTTTTTTACACACATCCTCAATTTCTTTCATTGTTGCATTTTTTTTAACAATTTGAAAGTTTTCCTTAACAGAAAAATTAAATATATACGGATTCTGTGTTATAAAAGAAATATTTCCTCTTAAGCTTTCTTCTGTTAAATCTTCTATATTATATCCATCGATTGTTATTTTCCCACTATTTATTCTATATAATTTTGTAATAATATTAAAAATAGTTGTTTTTCCAGCACCACTTTCTCCAACAATAGCAGTTGTTTGGAATGCAGGAATTTCTAGATTTAACTTTTTAAGCACGTTAATCCCTTCAATATATCCAAAATTAACGTTTTCAAATTTAAAAGTACCATCTAATTTTTTGACTTTTAATGCTCCAAATTGTTCTTTTTGATATTTTCCATCTATAATTTCAAATACTCTCTCTGCAGAAAGATTAAACGATTTTAAGACTTCTAGTAACTCTATAATTGTTACTAAAAAATCAAATACTTTATCACTATACATAAACAAAATAACAAAATTGGCAACAAGTAACATATCATTCTTTATTAAGTAGATACATAATATTATAAATAATAAGTTAGCAGCATTTTTTAAAAACTCTCGTAATAGTTCATATCGTTTTGTCATTTCAGACATTTGGTATTGAATTATATTTGCCTGTTTTAATTTTTTATAGATTTTACTTTCAAAAGCAGAATAACAATTTAGTACTTTGATATCTCTTATTCCTCTAACCAATTCCGAAACTAACCCGGTGTTGGCTTCTTTTACTTTTTTAAAATATTTTGTTCGTTCATATTGTCTCACTAGGTACATTTTTTCAAAGTAAAAAATAATAGTTAAAACAATTATAAAAAAAATAAATACAATTTTATTGATAGTATAAACTGCAAATAAAATTCCCACATTTGTGATAATTACGTTTATTTTCTTAAAAATAGTTCTAAATATTTCTGCTATATCAGAGGCATCCTGACTTAATCTATCAATAAAAACTCCCGAAGAATTTGCATCGATTTCTTTTGTTTCTAAATCAATCATACTTCTAGCCACTTCGACTTGTATATTTAAATAAGTTTCTCTATAAAATACACGTGAAACTTTGCTAGCCAAATAGCTAACAAAGCTTGATAACATTCTCATAGAAACAAAACAGATTGCAACTACGATTAATTGTAGCCACAATTCATTTTGGATTTTTAAGATAACTTGGGCTGAAATAAGTGGAATAATAGCACCAATTATACCTACTATAATGCTTAAAAAAATATAAGCTATAAATAATTTTTTATTTTCTTCCATATATTTATAGGCTTTTTTCATATATTGTATTGAATCTTTTATACCTAATTTTTTCATGTTACTTTTCCTCATCTTATAGCTATTCTTCAAACATTTTTTTAGCGGTTCGAAGCATTTGTGCCGTGTAGCCCATTTCATTGTCATACCAACTTGCTATTTTTACAAGTTGTTTGTCTTCTACATCCAATACATTGGTTAGAGAAGCATCTACTAAAGAGCCACACTTTTTACCAATAATGTCACTTGATACTACGGGATCAAAGGTTACTTTTAGGGTATCGCTTTGGTTATTTAATAAAGCATTGTTAATATCACTCTCTGTTACTTTTGTTTTTAGTTCTAAAACCAAGTCTACTAAAGAGCCATCACTTACAGGTACTCGGTAAGCAAGACCATCTAGCTTTCCTGAAAGTTCTGGTATTACTTCTCCAATGGCTTTCGTTACTCCCGTAGAGGTTGGAATGATATTTTGAGCTGCAGCACGTCCACGTCTTTCTTTAATTCCTTTTTTGTGGGGAATATCAAGAGTTGCTTGATCATTAGTGTACGCATGAATGGTACTCATAAATCCTTTTTCAATTCCAAAAGTATCATGAATTACTTTTAAAACAGGGGCAAGGCAATTGGTAGTACAAGACGCTGCTGATAAAATGACATCCTCGTTTGTAATTATAGAATCATTTACACCATACACAATAGTTTTCACTCCACCCTTAGCAGGGGCAGAAATGAGTACTTTTTTGGCTCCAGCCTCAATATGTTTATGAGCATCTTCCAAATTAGTAAATAAACCTGTGCATTCTAAAACCAAATCTACCTCTAGTTCTTTCCAAGGCAAATTGCTTGGGTCACTTTCTTTGTATACTTTAATTCTTTTTCGTGTGTTTATGACTAGCTCATCATTATCAAAGTCAATTAAATCTTCATGAAATGCGCGATGATTTGTATCGTACTTTAAAAGATAGGCTAGTTGTTCAGGGTCTGTTAAATCGTTTATAGCAACAATATCAAAAGTAGTTCCTGTTATCATTTCACGAAAGGCGACTCTTCCAATTCTTCCAAATCCATTAATGGCAACTTTTATCATAAAATCAAATCCTTTCTTATCCGATAAATTCTCTTAAAATGGAATCTTTACTTATATATTCACTTGGTATAGGGTAAAAACCTCGTAAGGAATCAATTAGTCTTCTTGCTTCTTCATAATAAGGAGAATCAATTCCTACCGAATACAAAAGTGGTTCTACAAATACTTTTAGTACACCGACTTCAAAAGCATAAGCAGTATTCACAATAGAGTCAGCTTGATGAATAAAGGGAAAAATATATTTTTCTTCTCCTTCTCTTACACTTTGCCATAACTCAATTGTTTTTGCAACACTTGTTCCACGAGTACGATTGTCTCTAACTATCCTTCTTAGTAACCTTAAGTCCACCGTAGAAACATAATTGTGCCTATCGATTCCTAAAGGAATAAAAGGACTTAAATAAATTTTATACTTGTATTTTTCTTCTATAGCAGATGTTAATTCTTCATTTAAGCCATGCAAGCCTTCAATTAGTAGAATACTATTTTCCTCTATTTTTACAACATTAGCACTTCTACTTTTCTTTTGAATAACAAAATCATAAACAGGAAGATGTACTTCTTTTCCCTCTAGTAAGTCTTTTAAATCTTGGTTAAACATTTCCGTATCAATGGACTCTAAAGATTCAAAATCGTATTCTCCTTTTGCATTTTTTGGTATGTCTTGTCGTTCTTTATAGTAATCATCAACAGATATTGGAACGGTTTGGTATCCTAAGGATTTTAAATAACTTGCAAGTCGCTTCGTTGTTGTCGTTTTTCCTGTTGAAGAAGGTCCAGAAATTAAAATCATTTTCTTATCTTTAAGAGAGGCTATTTCACTTGCTAATGCAGTAATACTTTCATTAAAAACAAGTTCACAAGAGCCAATAAATTCTTGAATACGCCCACTACTTACTTCTTCGTTTAAGTCTGAAAGAAAAGGGATATGCATTTTTTTAAGCCAATTCTGTCCTTCTAAGAAGGTATTTATAATTCCTTCATAATGAACGTATTCTGGTACAGACCCTTCGGTACGAGAACTTGGATATAATAAAACAATTCGATTATTTTCTAAAAGCTTTAAATCAAATTTGTTAATATTCTTTGTATTATAAGGCATATCCGTATAGTAATAATTGTAGATATTTTTTAATTTATAAAAACTGACAATGTCATTGTTGGTATTATGAATATTCTTGGCTTTTTCATGCTGATTATGTGCATCAAAATAACGAATGGCCTCTTTTTTCTCAACATTGTATTTCATTATTTTTTCGTCATTGTGGATAATACGAGCCATAGCTTCTTTTATTCTATTAATGTCTTCTTTTTCAATATCTTTTCCTTCAATTTCCGTCATGATTCCCTTAGGAACACTATGTAAAAAATGCACCTCAACTCCTGTGTAGGTTTCTTTTACCGCCACTTCAAATATAAATTTTAATGCTGCTTGGTACATACGATAGCCATAAGGATTTGTCACATCTAAAAAAGATACACTCGCGTTTTTGATTAACTTCGTGTGCATAGGAAGAATTTCGTTGTTTACTTTAACACCAATTATGTTATGTTTCATTTTAGGCTGATAACTTTCTGCTATTTCATAAAGTGGTGTTGCATAAGAAAAAGATTTCGTTGTTCCGTCAGGAAACGTAATTGTAATCTCTTGCATACTTACCCCTCGTATTCTAATTCATTTTATCACAAATTGAGGAGTTTTGGGTAAAAAGTTTTGTATTTCTTATAGCTAAAATTAGACATCTTTTTCTCGTATAAAAAATGTATATTTTATCTATGATAGTAGTAGGTGATACTTAAAATGAATATTATACCAACAGTAGTAGAGAAGAGTAGTAACCATGAATATGCATATGATTTGTATTCTAGACTATTAAAGGATAGAATTGTTTTCTTAACCGGAGAAATTAATATGGCTACGGCAAATATTATTATCAGTGAACTTTTATATTTAGATTCTTTAAATCACGAAGAAATCTGTTTGTATATCAATAGCCCTGGTGGAGAAGTATGTAGTGGATTTGCTATATTTGATACTATACAATTTATAAAAAGTGATGTAAGAACAATTGTTGTAGGTATGGCCGCAAGTATGGCCGCATTCTTGCTTGCTTGTGGCGATAAACGCTCGGCTCTTAAAAACGCCGAAGTAATGATTCATCAACCTCTTGGTGGTATACAAGGGCAAGCAACCGATATTAAGATTGTTGCGGACCATATTTTAAAAACGAAGAAGAAATTAATTGAAATATTAGCAAAAAGAACCAAGAAAAAAGCTTCTGTTTTAGAAGCAGATATGGAACGAGATTTTTATATGAACAGTAAAGAAGCTTTAGAGTATGGAATTATAGATGAAATTCTATAGTTCTTTTTTATTTGGATTACAAATTGCGTTTATTTCTTTATCGTTTAAACTTTTAACTCTTTTTATTGCTTCATCACGCGAAGTTTCTAATAATTGTTTAAAATAATAGAGTTGTAAGCGATTGAAAGGCTCTGTTGCATACCCTTTTGTTATTTTCTCTATACCTTTACTAGAATAAAAATAAGTTTCTTTTGAAGGGCATTCTAAAAAGTGATTTGGCATAAATATAATACTATTATTATTGCTTGATAACTCTATTAGTCTAGGCTGATTTGTTTCTAAATCACAATATAAATTGTATAATTTTAAAGGTTTAGGAATCCCCAAAACCCCTTTAGACCAATCAATGCTTGTTAATTCAGGTTGTCCATCATTTATACAGGCATCTTTTCTTTGAATGCAATTGATATAAAATAAAATTTGACTGCTTTCTTTTGTATATTGAAAAGTGGATAAAAAGGCATTTCTTAATATTTCCTCTTTAGTAATTTTCTTAACATTTTCTTCATTCACATTAGAAAAATATTGGCTTGTAAATGTAGAAACAGCATTGTTGGCTACACTTTCTAATAATATTCTTTGTCCTTCTAATTGCATTTTATATGTTTCTCTAGCTTGTTTTAACTCTAATTCTGTCATATAAATCCTTCTTTCTTGTTTGTTTATTCTAACATTTATCTTTATATTGTTCAATTAGTTTTTTCATTTTAATAAAATGATGATTAATACCAGATTTCCCTATTTTATAATCCGTTTCTAAAGAAATGATTTCAGCAAGTTCTGCATAAGAAGATTCAGGATATTTATAACGATATTCCAAAACAATTTGTGTATGGTCATCGAGTAGAGACATTAAGTCATTTTCTTTCATAAATTTTATACTTTCTATTTGTTTTATACCCGTTTGAGTTGTTTTTTCTTGATTCGCAATTTCACAATTGTTAAGACGATTGACCATATTCTTGTGGTCTCGATAAATCCTTATATCTTCAAAGTAGAAAAGAGAATTTACTGCGTGAAACATTTTAATTATATCGCTAATCACTTCCGCACTTTTAATGTAGGTCATATAACGATTGCTTCTTTTTAATACCTTGGCCTCTATTTTAAAACTTTTTAAGATATTCTTGATAAACTCAGCATCAGTTTTGGTTAGAAAAACAAACTCTAAATGATATCCACTAGTACTTGGATCATTTATGGAACCAATTGTTAAAAATGTCCCTCTTAAATAAGATACTTTTTCTTCAAAAGCTTCAAAATAATTTTCGTTTGCTTTTATTTTTTTACCATTTTCATAAATATATAGAGATTCTAAAATGTAGTTTACTTTTTCTTTGATTTCTAAAATATAAATTTGTTTTATGCGAAATCTTTTTTGATTACGCACGATAATCTTGATATTAATTCCAAATACTTCTTTTAAATAAGAGTAAATCCGACGTGCAATTTTAGCATTTTCACTTGTTAAAGTAATTTTATCTTTTTCTATTTTAGCATCGTATCTTAGGATGGCAGAAAGTTCTGCTCTTTTTTCCATGAGGTTACTATTGTATTCAGTCATTTCTTCTTTTAAACGTGTTGAAAAAGTCAAAGTTATCACTTTCTTTCTTTTTGTTTATTATATCAATAATTGCAAAAGAAAAGAAACTTATTTTTAGTTTCTCACTTTATTTTGCATAAGCAGTACGAGTAGTCCAACTATATCCTTTTTGATTTTTAAATCCTGGAGGAACAATTACTTTAGAAGTTGGTATACTTCCGGAATAATATCCTTTTGCTACTCCAAAATGCAAGTGAGCCCCTGTAGTACAGCTATCGTATCCACCATTTTTCTTGGCAGTAGAGCCTCCCCCTACAGTTCCTATAATTGTATTTTGGGTAACAACTTGTCCAACTTTTACATTGATTTTAAGTAAATGATAATAATAGGTTGTGTATTTTACTCCACCAACATTCACAGTAATATAAACCATATTTCCACCGCAACTATAACGATTAACAACACCAGAAACAGTTCCTGCTGCTGCGGCATAAATAGGAGTTCCTTCGGCATTCTTGCCAATATCAATCCCACTATGAAAACTATATTTTACACCTGTTACGGGATGAGTTCTATATCCTTCTGGACTTGTAACTGTACCTTTATTTAAAGGTTTTAACCATCCGGCATTGTATACTAAAAATTCATCTATTTTGGCAGTTGCTACTACTTTCCCATATTTTTCTTTACATTTGTTTTCCAAATCTTTCAAGTTCGCTTCAGCTAATTTTATTTTAGTGTCTATATCGAGTTCAAATTTATCATAAGATTCTAAATCTCCATATAAACTTTCAATCTTTTTTTGATAATCCTCTATCTTTTGCTCTAAATCTTTTTGTTTTTGTGCTAAATCAATTTTTAGTTGTTCATTTTGTTTAATTAAAACTTTTAAATTTTCTAGATTTTTTTGATTAGAATCTGTAATTTGTTCTACAGCTGCAATACGCATGACAAGGTCAGTAATCGAAGAAGAATCTGAGATGTATTTTAAGTAGACATTCTGACTTTGTAATTGTTGTAGTACTTTTAAGATTTGTTCGGTTTGTTCTTTTAATCCTTCTATTCTTTCGTTGGATTCTTCAATCTTAGCTTCGGCTTCATCCATATCCGATTCTGCTTGGGTTATGTCGGCTTCCGCTTGCGTTATGGCATTTTTCTTATTTTTAATTTCATTTTGAGCACTTTGTTGTTTTCGATCAATTTCAGCTTTTTGTTTTTTTAATTCCGTTAAATTATGTTGTAAATCTCCAATTGTTTGTGGTTCTTTAATCTCAGCTGCTTTTACAGAAATAGGTGTAAAAGTATAGGTGAATAAAACTGAAATCAACATTATAATGCTAAATGTTCTTTTCATCCTTTTCTTCATCATATCTTCAAATACTTCCTTACTGCTCTGTAACTACCTAGCATACCGATAACCGCACCAATAATCACTAATATTCCCGAAACATATAAAATGAAATTAAATGGTTCTGCTAAACGTATAATTTGGGTAAATAAGTATCCGTTAAAGTGGTCAAATAATAAAACATAGCCATAAATAGTTACCAATATTGGAATAATACTTCCAAGAATTCCTAAGAAGAGCCCTTCAAAAAGGAATGGTAAACGGATAGAAACATTACTAGCTCCCACTAAACGCATAATTTCAATTTCACTTTTTCTAGAAAATATGGTTAATTTAATGGTATTACCTATTAAAAAAGCGGTAACGAGTACTAAAGCTAAAACAATGATAATCGTTACTTTTTCAATAACATCAAAGGCTTTTACTAAGTTTTCTGCCATTCCTTCTCCGTAATCAGCACTAGCAACATAGTCGTATTTTTTGATTTCCTCTGTAGTATCTTTGAGATGCGTTACATCTTTTACCGTTACTGTAAAGGAATTTAGTAAAGGATTAGTATCTAGAAAATCTAAGGCTGTATTAAATGTATCAGAATACGTTTTCATTTCTAGTTTCCATTCGTCTTTGCTTTTGTATTTATAGGAAGCAACGTTTTTCATATTATCTAAGCTTGTTTTTAATTCGTTAATATTTTCTTCTGTTCCTGTGTCTTTTATATAGACAACAATGGTTAATTCACGTTCCAAGTCACTTGTAACATTTTTTACATTGTAAGAAATCACCATAGCAACAGCTACTAAGATTAATGTAATGCTGCTACAAGTAATAGCAGCTGTAGATAAACTAAAGTTACGAATAACACTTTTTAGGGAATCACGTATTCCGCGAGTAAATATTCTAATTGCTTTCATGTACTACATAACTTCCTTTCTTATCATCTCCTGCTAAAACACCATTATCTAATAAAAGTACTCTTTTTTTCATTTTATTTACAATGTCTCTATCATGGGTAGCCATAATAATAGTCGTTCCTAATTCACGATTAATTTTATCTAATATTCCCACTATTTCTCTTGAAATATCTGGGTCTAAATTTCCTGTTGGTTCATCACAAATTAAAAGCCTTGGTTCATTTACGATTGCTCTTGCAATACAAACTCTTTGTTGTTCTCCGCCAGATAATTGATTAGGAAAACTACGCATTTTATCTTTTAAACCAACGTTTTCTAAGGCTTTAATAACTTTTGGCCTTATATCTTTATTATGCATGCCAATTGCTTCTAGAGCAAAAGCAACATTTTCATACACGGTTAGTTTAGGAAGTAACTTAAAATCTTGAAATACGATTCCTAATTTTCTTCTTAATTTAAATACTTTAGAATTTCTTAGTTTCGCCACGTTAATACCTCCAACAAAAACACTACCATTTGTTGGTTTTTCTTCACGATATAACATTTTAATAAATGTAGATTTACCACTACCACTTGCTCCAATAACAAAGACGAATTCTCCTTTTTCAATAGATAAATTTAAATCTGCAATCGCTGTAACGCCATTGTTATATACTTTATAGCAATTTTTTACTTCAATTAACTTCACTACTATTTCCACCTCATATTATAAGTAATTATATCATTATTTTTACATTTAATAAATGGTAAATTTCTCCGGTTTATAAAGTTGGAGCTTGTTCTTCCATCTTACTCCCCTTTTATACTTCCAATTATTTTTCGTGTCTTTTGAACTCCACCGGTAACTTCATAGCAATCGTTAATGACAAAGAAGGCATTTTTATCTATTTCTAAAACGGTTTCTTTAAATAAATAATAATCCTTATTCGGCACTACACACATTAAAACATGATTTTCTTCTCCACTAAATCCACCTTTTGCATTAAAAATGGTTACCCCTGTTTTTAACTCGTCCATGATAAAGTCTTTTACTTTTTCTTCTTCCTTGGTGTAGATAAAGAATAGTTTGCTATTGGATATACCGATAATAATTCTATCAATTAACATGGTATTTAAAAATAAAACAATTAAAGAATAAATAAATTTATTGGCTCCGAAAATAATTAGGCCAAATACCATAATAACGATATTAATAGAAAAAACAGCTTTTCCTTCTGGTAATTTTCCGTATTTATTGACAATCTTCATTACTACATCACTACCTCCGGTATTAAATCCGGTTTTGTAAATCAAGCCATTAGCAACTCCACATAAAACGCCTCCGATTAAGGCAACTATAATGGTAGAATCAAATTCTAAATGAGGAAGTAAATAAATAGCAAGTGGCTCTGTAATGCTAACAAAAACAGGATACAAAATAGAACCAAGTATACAACGTCTTGTTTCTTTCCAACCTAAAAAGAAAAAGGCAAGTAAAATCAATATAAAACTAGAAATACCAATAAAAATAGCAGGGTTTAAACCAAAAAGCTCTTTTAAAATAATTGCAAGTCCACTTGTTCCTCCAATAACAAAATTGTTCGGAGATAAAAATAAATTATAGTTTAAAGCAAGTAGAGCGACACTAAAAATAAGAATAAAACTTCTAATATAAAAATTTTTTTTGGTTACAGCTTCTCTAATACTTCTTAAATCAAAATTTAAATCCATATTATTCACCATATCTATTATACTAAAGTTTATCATAATTTGAAACCATAACCATATACATTACTAGAGGTGAAATTTTAAATGAATGGTAGTTACTATCAAAATCCAACATTTCCAGGAGCAAATGACAATATAGGTTTTAACGGAAATTATACAACACAGAGTACTCCTCCAGGAAATATAAGCTATAATCCTGATATAGATATGGAACAAAGTTACATTGAAAACATTTTAAGACTAAATAAAGGGCAAAGAGTTAGAGCTTACGTATCTTATCCGGATTCTGTAGAATGGCGTGATAGAGTTTATAATGGCATTATTGAAGAAGCAGGAAAAGACCACTTAATTATTAGTGATCCTAATACAGGAAAATGGTATTTAATTCGTATGATTTACTTAGATTATGTTGAATTTGATGAACGTATTCACTATAGTCATGCTTATTCAGAAAAAACTTTTTAGACAAGAACAGCGTTTCTTGTTTTTCTTTACTTCTATAAAAAAGTATATTAAACTTATTTTAAGCGAGACACATAAATAGTGCTTGCTATTTAGAACATTCACCATCTTAACAGATGGTGTCTTTTAATGTTTCTCAAGAACCAAAACCCGTCTGAATTTAATCATCTAGTTAAATAGTATCAAGAGAATGATTATAACAATCAAGAGTAAAATAAGAAATTCTTTTTTGGGAGTCTAGCCGCTACCTCCGTAAAATTATTTTTTAAAGTAGCAAACACAACCTGTTTTTTGCATCTCGCAAGAACACTATATAACATGAGAAAATGAAATGCAAATCACTAATTTTCCAAATTGGAGTTCCAAAATAACAAATTGAAGCTTCAATTCCCCAAAAGAAAAGCTAAATTTATTAAAATTGAATATAACTTTAACAAAATTAGCAAAATTTTAATTTTTGCTTATTTTTTTATTTTATTAAAAATAATATTTAAATAATCTTTTTTCATTGCCTAACATAGAAGAAGGTCCATGTCCCGGATAGATTTTTATATCATCTTCGTATTTTTCTATTTTCTCTAAACTCTCTTGCATTTCTTTTTCACTTCCTCCAGGTAAATCCATTCGTCCAATAGTTCCTTGAAATAAAAAGTCTCCTGTAAACATTATTTTTTCTTGTGGAAAATAAAAGGTTAGAGAATCCTTTGAATGTCCTGGTGTTTTTATTACTTCATAGAAAAACTCTTTTGTCTTTCCATTATGTTGTAAGCCATATTTTTCTTCAAAATAGGACAAAGATCCTACATGGTCAAAATGATTATGAGTTAGAAAAATACCAACTAACTCTAAGCCTTTTAACTCATTTTCTATTTTTTCGTATTCATCTCCGGGATCTATTAAAATCCCTTTACTTTCCTTGCTTACTATATAACAATTTGCTTGCAAAGCTCCAACAGGAATACATTTGATTTGCATAGAATTTCCTCTTTTCTTTTTTTATTATAACATTCTTATTAAATAAATTAGAAATTAATGGTATAATGAATTAGTGAAGTATGTAGGTGAAGTATATGAATTTTTTTACTGTTTTATTAATCTTTATTATATTAATTGCTAGTCTTGCTATAGTCTATATTTCTTACTTTAATAAAATGCAATACTTGAAAACGAAACTAGAAAATGCGGAAGGGATTATCGATGAATTGTTAAGAAAAAGATACGATATGTTAGCAAGAGCCGATAGTATTGTAAAATCTAGTTTAAACGATGGAAAAGAATATTTTAAAGAGTATATACAGTTAAAGACGCAAAAAATCACAAACTTTGATATGGACAGAAAATTAAAAGAAGCTTTCAATACTCTTGAAAAATTTAAAGACGATTATCCTGAACTTGGGAGCCATAAAGAACTAAAGGAAATCTTTACTTCTATCAAAGAATCAGACGAAAAAATAGCAGCTATTACAAGCTATTATAATAAGAATACTAATCTATTAAATGGCTATATACGGAAATTCCCTTCTAATATTATTGCAAAATTTCATCAATTTAAAATCAGTTCTTTCTTTGATGGTAAAGATATGACAGATGAAATTTATGACGATTTTAAGCTATAAAAAACAACCTTTACAATTTTAATGGTTGTTTTTTAAATCCCAATCAATAGGAGTTATATTATTTTTTATTAAGAAGTTATTTGTTTTAGAAAAAGGTCTACTACCAAAGAAACCATAACTTGCAGAATAAGGACTTGGATGTGCAGAGGTTAATACCAAATGTTTTGGATTGGTAATTAATACTTTTTTTTCTTTCGCAAAATTACCCCATAATATAAAAACAACCGGTTCTTCATTATTATTTAATGATTTGATAATATAATCTGTAAGTCGCTCCCACCCTAGTTTTCTATGACTTGCCGGTGTATCTTTTACAACCGTTAGTACAGCATTTAATAAAAGCACTCCTTGTTTTGCCCAATAAGTTAAATCTCCTTCATTATAAGGCGTAATTCCCAAATCACTTTCTAGTTCTTTATAAATATTTTTAAGAGATGGCGGCACTTTAATTCCTTTTTGAACAGAGAAAGATAGTCCATGAGCTTCTCCTTCGCCATGATAAGGGTCTTGTCCAACAATTACCACTTTCACATCTTTGTATGGTGTTAACTTTAAAGCATTAAAGATATAATCTTTTGGAGGAAAAATTGTTTTTGTATTGTATTCATTTTCTACAATACTATAAAACTTTTTAAATCCTTCACTTTCAAATACTATTTTTAGGACTTCATCCCAATCATTATTTAACATATTACTGCTCCTTTTTTGTTCTTGTTAATTGGTAATCTTTCATTGTTACATAACTATAGCTATGTGTTTGCTCTATAAAACGACCATTAAGAGTTTGAGATACTCCCCAATCTTTTAAGTCATTACATCCTACTTTTATATTTAAAATATCATGTTCTCGTCCATCAATATATTCATTGATTATTTTTTTATAAATTACTCCAAAAGGAGCAGTCTGATTTATAATAAAAGTAAAATCTGTAATATTTGGAATCATTGTTTTTATCTCTGGTAGGTAATATTCTAAGAAAACATTGCTTATTTCCATTTCTTTTACTAATTTTTGATTGATTTCACTATTTTCAATATAATCTAAATATAAATCTTTACTAATTTCTTGGCAATTTTGTAATACTTTTTGGGCATTATCAAATGTTGTAAAAACATCCCCTAATAAAAATGGTAACATATTTTCTAGCTTCTCTAATTCTTCACTTGGTAAATCTTTTGCTAGTTTTTCAAAAAGTAAAGAAGAAAGTACAAATTCAATATGGTCTCTTTCTAATAAATCTGCTGTTATATCTAAAGGTGTATTTTCATAATCAGGCAGTCCAACGTAATCTGTATAAATTATAAAAGGTTGTTCTTTATCCCTATCATACTTATATTCATTTGCTAAATGCATTAAATATTTTATTCGTTCTTGTTCTTCTCCATAAACAAATACATGTTGCCAACGTATAATTGCTTCCTTTAACACTTCACTATATTCCATACACTAACCCTCTTATTTAAAGTTTAACATTAAAATTTTTTATTTTCTACTATTTATGATAACTTTCATTGTTTCTAATTTTAAAGGCACGATAGATTTGTTCAAGTAATATCCCTCTGAATAATCCATGAGGAAATGTCATTTTGGAAAAAGAGAGTGCACATTGGCTTAAGCTTTTAATTTTTTTAGATAAACCTAGCGAACTTCCTATTACAAAGGTAATATTGCTATGGGTAATAAATGTTTTGTCTATTACACTTGCAAGCTCTTCACTCGTCATTTCTTTACCTTCTATTTCTAAGGTAATAACAAAATCTTTTACTTCTATGTATTTTAAAATGTTTTCCTCTTCTTTTTCTAAGGAATCTTCATCTTTTAATTCAATGATTTCTAGTTTATGATAACGATTAATTCTTTTTACATAATCATTTACTAACTCTATTAAATACTTTTCTTTTAACTTTCCCAAGCAAATAATTTTAATCATACAACCTCCGTTATACTAGAGCGTTTGGCACAAGTTACTTCTTTAAAGTTTATATCATATTCTTTAAAAGTTTCGCGGACCATTTCTAATGCTTTTTCTTCAGTATTGTTGATATGACTTAAGTGCATCAAAATAATTTTCTTGGTATGAGGTCCAATAAGTTTACTTAAATAGAAAGCAGAATCTTTATTGGATAAATGTCCATAACTACCCACTACTCTTGTTTTTAACCATTTAGGATAGGGGCCATTTAGAAGCATTTCTATATCATGGTTGCTTTCAAACAAATAAATCTCTTTATCCTTTAGTAGAGAAAAGTATTTACGATTTACGTAACCAGTATCGGTTACATAAACAACAGATTTTCCTTTATGTTCTACAATAAAGTTTCTTGCATCGGGGGCATCATGAGATGATTTAAAGCTTTTAATTTTTATATCTTTTAGATATATGTCATCTTCATAAATAATAATGTTTTCATAAGTTTTAATATCTTCCAAGTCATAAAACATTTGCTGACTTAATAAAACAGTAGTTTTGTAACGATTTACAAATGTTTTTAAAGCACTTGTGTGGTCTTTATGGGTGTGGCTAATCACAATGTAATCAATTTCTTCAGGAGAAGTACCAATTTCTAAAAGTTTTTCTTTAATGTATTTGGCATTTCTCCCTAAATCAATTAGCAGTTTGGTTTCATCGGTTTCTATATAAGTAGAATTTCCTTCAGAACCACTTGCTAAAACAACAACTTTCATTATCTATAATACTTCATTGGATTTTGCCAAACGCCACCTTTATTTGGCTCTCCAATAGATATTCCATAGTGTAAGTGAACTCCTGTTGAGGAACCACTACTTCCCATATATCCAATAACTTCTCCACGTGTCACTCTATCTCCTACATTTACTTCCACATTTTGCATTAAATGGGCATACATCGTATAGAATCCATCTTGGTGATTAATAATAACATGGTTTCCATATGTGCCACCGCAAGTATTACGATAGCTTCCAACATTTGCACAACCCTTTTCTACTTCTGTAACCACTCCATCACGGGTTGCATAAATAGGAGAACCCATAGGGTGAATCGAAATATCAATTGCATCATGATGTTTTCCCCAACGATATTGGAATCCTGAAGTAATCGTATAAGGACGATTAGTTGGCCATCCCCAAAGTTTACCGGTTTCATTGTAGTTTCCAATTGGTTTATAACCACCTTTGGTTGTGATTTCATTTTGTACTTCTCGAATGGTAACCGAATTAAGGGTTTCCACACCTTGACTTGGTTCGCCATTGATTACTTGTGTTCTTTTTGTAATACGTTCAATTCCTGTTACTCCTACTTGGGTAATTTCACTAAACCCAGCTGTTCTTTTATTATCATACTCTATTTCTTTTTCATAATCTTGTTCTTCATCAGAAATCGAATATACGCTTTCTACTAAAGTAAGAACGGGCTCTATTAAGGTTACATCAACTTTATCCCCTATCGCCAAAATACTATCTTCGTTTTTGTATTTTGGATTGGCAATTAAAAATTCTTGAGGGTTCAATTCATTTTCTGCTGAAATAGAAGCAATGGTATCTCCTTTTTTTACACTATAACTTGTTTTTTTAGCGTTTTCTCCAAATAGTAAAAATTGCGTCAGTTCAAGAGCATCAGTATATATTTTTTCATTTACGCTAATAAAAGAAGGTTTAATGGTAATCGTTTCTTCAAAATACATATCTTCTATGATTTCTCCAATTTCATCAATTGGTTCTTGTTCGTTGTGTGTATAAGCGTAGAATTCATTACTATCTACGAAAGCAGTAACCACGTTGGTTAAAGCATCTTTAAAGACATTTTCATCAAGCACATATAAAGTTATATCTTTTTTATCTTCTTCTATATCGTTAAATTTAATCTTAATCGTATAGCCTTCCACAGTAAAATCGTCTTTGTCTTTAATCGTTTCATAAATTTCTTTAGCTGTTGTAATTTCATTATCATACGTATTGTATTCTTTTACTACAAATCCATTAGGAGGATATACATTTTCTACTTCATACGTTTCTTTAATTCCTTTTTGCTCTTCATTAATTAAGTCATATAGTTCTTTTTGACTTTCAATTAAACCTAATTTATTTCCATTCAAATATACTTGGTATACTTTTTTTGCATAGTCAAAATCACGTTTTGTTAAACCTACAATAAGCAATAAAATACCAATAATGGTTGTTACTATAATAGTTTTTGTTAGTTCACTTTTTTTCAATTGTTATCACCCTTTTTTAAAATACTTCTTCTACTTGTGTACGTTGATAGTTTTTAAAGCAACTTTTATCTAGCTCAAATAGAAGCTCAATAAGACCAGTGGAACCACGACGGTGTTTTGCAATAATTAAGTCGGTTGGAACAATAGTCTGTTTTTTCTCTGCTGATTTTTCTTCAAAATAATCTTGACGATTTAAAAATAAGACTAAGTCGGCATCTTGTTCAATGGAACCGGATTCTCTTAAATCCACAAGTCTTGGTTGGTTGGATTCTTTTCTTTGTTCAGCTCCACGAGTTAATTGGGCAAGTGCAATTACCGGAACATCAAGTTCAATCGCCATTTTCTTTAAGGAACGAGAAATCTCGGATACTTCTACTTGGCGAGATTCGCTTCTTCCACCGGTTGTTACTAACTGCAAGTAATCGATTACGACTAAAGCAAGGCCTTTTTCACTATTGGCAAGGCGACGACATTTCGCTCTTATTTCTGGTCCGGTTACGGATACATCGTCTTCAATATAAATGTTCGTATCCGCAAGTTCGCTCATGGCCTCGTTGTATTTTTTCCAATCGTTATGGTTAAGGGATCCTGTTTTTAGTTTATCTCCTTCAATTCCTCCTACGGCGCTAATCATTCGATTAACAAGTTGTTCGGAGTTCATTTCTAAATTAAAAATTGCTACTGCTTTATCGGTTGACATAGCAGCATTAGTTGCAATATTTAGAGCAAAGGCTGTTTTACCTACTGCAGGACGGGCTCCTAAAATAATAAGTTCTCCACCATGAAGGCCACTAGTTGCTTTATCTAAATCATAAAAACCTGTGGCAAGTCCGGTGATTTCACTTTTGTTTTGGGCTAGAATTTCCAAATTTGCTTGGGCTTGTCTTAAGGCTTCTGAAATAGGAGTTAATTCGGAAGAGGCTCTAGATTTCGCCACATCACTAATTCGTTTTTCAGAATTATCTAAAAGCACAGCAAGTTCTTTTTCTTCTTCATATGTATCTGTAATGATATCGGTCGCTGTATCAATCAGTCTTCTACGAATGGCTTTTTCTTTAATAATTTTAATGTATGAATCTAAATTCGCTGTTGTTGCAACAGAGTCAATCACTTCACTGATGTAGTCAAGTCCACCAATAGCATTTAAGCTTTTTTGTTTATCTAGTTCATTTTTAACCGTTGTAATATCAACCGGGGTACTATTTTTATGAAGTTCTACTAAAGCAGAGAAGATTTTTTGGTTTGCATCGTTATAAAACATACTCGCCTCTACTTCTTCTACTACTTTTTCTAGGGCGTATTTATTTAAAAAACATACGCCTAAAACGCTCATTTCTGCTTCTTTGTTTTGAGGCATTTGTTTAACTGCCATACGCCCACCTTCTTTCTATTTTTCTTTGATTTCAATTGTAATTTTAAATTTCACTTGTTTATGAAGTTCTATTTCTACTTCATGGCACCCCAAACTATCAATAGCATTGCTTACATGAATACATTTTTTATCCAAGGTAAACCCGAGTTTTTTTAATTCTTCATTAATTTGTTTGGAAGAAATAGAACCAAATGTTTTTCCGGCTTTTCCGGATTTTAATGTGAATATTAATTTTTTCTTCCCAATTTCATTTGCTAATTTTTTACATTCTTCTATTTTTTTATCTTCTTCTATCTTTCTTGTCTCTAATTCCGTATCCAAAACTTCTTTACTTTTTTTGGAATAAGGCACAGCTAGTTTATTTTTAATTAAAAAGTTATTGGCATAACCATCACTTACATCTAGTATATCGTCTTTTTTCCCTTGCTTTTTTACATCTTGTAAAAGGATTACTTTCATGTTTTTTGCATCCTCCTATTCGCTATTCATTATACCATGGAAGTTAATTTTTGTCATTGATTAACACACTCACATTAGGGCAACCGCATAAAAAAAGTCAATAAAAATTTTAAAAAGAAGAAAAATAAG
>CAJUKB010000003.1 GCA_910587325.1 uncultured Bacilli bacterium
TCTTGTTTATTCTGGTTATCATTTTATTCCATCACGCACAATCTAGGACACAGCGAAAAATTTATTTTAAGAAAGAATACAGGAGAATGTATTCGTGCTTTTGTAGAAAAGATGGGTGTTGTGTATATTAAATTTGCTCAAATGCTTGCTATGCAAAATGTGGGGAATTTATTTGCAGAAGAAGATAGAGTGAAATTATCAAGAATATGTGACCATATAAATCCTATTTCCTTTAAAAAAGTAAAAAAACAGATTGAAAAAGAATATGGTTGTTCTCTAGAAAAAAAGTTTAAAAAAGTGTACGAAGAACCTGTAGGATCAGCTTCTATTTCGCAAGTACACAAAGCGATTTTAAAAAATGGCGATGTTGTAGCGATTAAAGTAAAAAGAAAAGATGTTACAAGAAAAATAGAACGTGATATTAAACAAATTCGTAAGATTGTGCATCGTTTTGGTAAACTTTTTAAGTTCAAAAATTATTTAGGGAGTGATTTGGCTTTAGATTTATATTTAGAATGGATTAAAGAGGAAACAAATTTTGAAACTGAAAAAAACAATATATCAAAATATTATTATTTTGCCAAATCAGTGAATGGAAGAATTCCAGGAGCTAGAAATATCTTAGTTCCTAAAGTTTATAAAAAAATGTGTACCCAAAATATTATTGTGATGGAATTTATTTTTTCTAAAACAATTAACCAAATGAAGTTAACACAAAAAAATAAAGAATTAATTCGTAATAGCTTAAATGATTACGTTATGCTATCTTTCTATGCTTTATTTCATGATATGCCTGTTACTTTTCATGGGGACCCACATGGAGGAAATATTTATATTGATAAAAATGGGAATATAGGATTTTTGGATATGGGGCTTATATTTACTTTTTCTAAAGAAGAAGTAGAATTTACTAGAAGATTATTTTTAGATGCTTATACATGCAATTTAGAAGAACTAACCCATTTATTAATAGATGGTAGTAATCAAAAAGATGTAGATGTTACCTCTTTAATGCAAGATTTTCAAAAATGTTGTTCGGAATTTAAAAATATCCCAGTTCCACAGTTTTTTATGAATATGATGTTTGTTTATACAAAATATAACTTAGAACCAGATCCTATTTTTTATAAAATGGCAAAAACGTTTGTAGCTCTTTTTGGAATAAATACTTTTACAGAAAATATAAAAAGTACAGAAGAACTTTTAATGCAACAAATTGTTGATTTTTATGTTTCTAGAACTATAAATGATGTAAAAGAAATTACAGAGGACGGAATTACTTTTTTACCCAATTTTGTAAAGAATACTTTAGAAAAAGGATTAACGAAAAGTATAGCTGAACAGATTATTTCATTAAGCAATTTTAGTAAGAAAGTGAATGAATCTGTGAAGCATTTTGATGAAGTATTATCTTTCTTTAAATAAATTTTTAAGAATTTTACTAATTTTGTGAAAGTTTAAGTTCAATTAGGGCAATTGAGCTTTTCTTTTGGTAAATTGAAATTACAATTTCTCTTTTTCCTCTTATAATTTAGGAAATTAGCAATTTGCATACTCTTTTTCTTTCTGTTATTTTGTTAGCAGAAAGGAGAATTTTATGGATTTAAAAAATATAAATTTAATGAATGATGCCTTGTTTAAAGCCATAATGTGCCATGAAAATAGTAGAGAAATGGTAGTCGATTTTATTCATGGAGTAACAAGAATAAAAAAAGAAATATTAAAGAGTGGTGTTTTTATAGGAGGAGAGGAAATACCCAAAAGAAGAATATTTACGAAAAAACAAATGACAGACTTTACTGTAAATATAGAAAAACAAGCAGAGGATTATTATCGAGATGAATCAAAGAAAAGATACAAGCACCTTTGATAAGAATAATTTATATGCTTTTTCGGTGATAGTAGAATTAAGTCATGCTAGTATGAAACAGTATCCTAAAGTGATAGTAATCAATCTAGATAACTTTAATTACTTTGAAACAGATAAACCCCTATTAACTTTTAAAATCAGAGATGAAGAAGGTCATATTGAAAGTGAAATGTATGAATCCATCCATTTAGTGCTTGCCAATATAAACAATTCTAAGTACAATATAAATAAAGAAATCAAGAAGTTTGCAAGTTTTCTAAAAGAAAGAGATTTAGAAAAACTAGCAGAAGAGTTTAGGGGAGATGAGAAGTACATGGCAATCATAAGGACAGTAGAAGATTTAACCATGGATGAAGAATTAATAGGATTTTATTCGTATGAAGAGAAGATAAGGCAAGATAAACAAGAATTGGAATATAGTAAGGAACGTATAAGAGAAGAAGCAAATTTAGAAGTAGCTAAAAATTTACTCGCTATGCGTGTATTATCGGTAGAATAAATTGCAAGTGCAACCGATTTGACAATCGAAAAAATTAATTCATTAAAAAAAGAGTAAAATTTTCTTTCTAAAAAAGAGTGTGTTATAATCTATAAAGAATATAAAGAGGGATTGCTATGAAAACGATAAAACTAATTATTTGTACTTTTCTTTTGTTTTTTACTTTTATTCTAAATTGTTTTGCTAAATCAGGCTATTCTTATTTAGATATAAATATACCTGATGTACAAGCAAAGAACATTTTACTTTATAATGTAAACGATAATAAAATTCTTTACGAGTTAAATAGCAAAGAAAAAATTTCAATTGCAAGTTTAACGAAAATTATGACGGCAGTTGTAGCAATAGAATCGCTTGAGAATTTAGATGAAGTTGTAAGTGTTCCAAGTGGAGCATTTTATAATGTAGCTGGCTACGCAGAAGCAGGCTTTAAAGTAGGAGAGCATGTAACCATTAAAGATTTACTTTATGGTACACTTCTTCCAAGTGGAGCAGACGCAGCACAATCGCTAGCCATTTTAACAAGTGGTAGTCTTTCTTCTTTTGTAGAAAAAATGAATGAAAAAGCGAGTAGTCTTGGAATGAATTCGACACACTATGAAAATCCTGTAGGAAGAGATCATGAACAAAACTATTCGACACTAAGTGATTTAGCAAAACTTCTATTTTATGCTTTAGAAAACCCTGTCTTTTATGAAATCTATACGACAAGGCAATATATTACTTTAAATAATTTAGAACTTTCAAGTACTCTTGTAATACCTTCTTCAAAATATAACTTAAATATTGAGAACATTAAAGGGTCAAAATCAGGCTATACTAAAAATGCAGGATTATGTCTTTCTAGTATTGCAGAATTTAATGGAGTTCAGTATTTGCTCATTACAGCAGGCTCTCATTATGAAAGTGGATTTCCTAACCATATTGTAGATAGTTTGGCGATTTATAATTATTTCTTTGAAAATTTTAGTTATCAACCTATTTTAAAAAAGGATGAGATTATCCATACTTTAGAAATTAAAGATGGAGTTTTTAAAAATTATGAAATTAAAAGTGATGAAGATAAAAGTTTATATATGGAAAATGAAAGTGAACTAGAATATATTTATAATGGTTTGGATTCTTTAAATTATAAAGTGAAAATAGGAGATAAATTAGGAGAAATAGCGGTAAAGAATAAAGATACAATTTTGTATACCTTCGATGTATTTTTAAATGAACATGTAAAGTATAAACATACAAAAATAATTATGTTTGGAATACTTTTGTTATTAGTAATTGTGTGTATTTGTTTTATACGAAAAAAGAGAAAACGAAAAGAAAAAAATTGACAAACACATTCGGGGGGGGGGTATAATTAAAAAAACGTTTCTATAAGAAGTAGGAAGTGTTATAATGAATTTTAGGAGGAAGTTATATGTTAAAAGTAGAAAATGTAACAAAATATTATGGGGACTTTTTAGCAGTAGACGATTTAACTTTTGAAGTAAAACCAGGGGAAATCTTTGGACTTTTGGGTGTAAATGGTGCTGGTAAAACAACCACTTTTCGTATGATTAATGGTTTACTTGATAAAACAAAAGGAAGCATTACTTTGAATGGAAAATCAATTGATTATACAATAACAGATAAAATCGGTTTTTTAACGGAAGAAAGAAGCCTACTTACAAAATTAACCGTGAAGGAACAAGCTATTTATTATGGAATATTAAAAGGAATGGATGAGAAAACCATTTTAGAAAGATTGGATTATTGGTTAGATAGATTTCATATTTCGGAGTACAAAGAACGTAAGATAAAAGAGTTATCAAAAGGAAACCAACAAAAGGTTCAATTTATTACAGCGATTATTAATGAGCCGAAATTATTAATCTTAGATGAACCATTTTCAGGGCTAGACCCCATCAACGTGCAAATGTTTATGGATGTTATAAGAGATTTGAAAGCAAAAGGAACAAGTATTATCTTTTCTTCACATCGTATGGAGCATGTAGAGATGTTTTGTGAAAAGTTATTGGTTCTTGTCCATGGAAAAAGCGTTTTAGCAGGAGAACTAAAACAGATTAAAAAAGAGTATCGTAAGAAAAATATTCATATTGTGGCAGAAGATGTTGATATTGAAGCCTTAAAAAAAGTGGTGGGCGTAATAGATGTAATTGTAAATGAAACAGAAATAGTTGTAAAGATTAAATCCAATGAAAATGTCAGTGATGTCTTTAACTTCATAAAGAAGTGTAAAGAAGTGAGTAAATTTGTAGTAGAAGATGCCACTTTAAATGAAATTTTCTTAGAGAAAGTAGGGGTAGCCTATGAAAACTAAATTAAAATTTTTGATTAAACAAAGTTTAAAAAAGAAAATTAAAACCAAATGGTTTAAAGTTGCCAATATCTTAATTTTGGTTTTACTTATTGGAATTGTCAATATTGATAGAGTGATTAGTTTTTTTGGTGGAGATTTTGAAAATAGTACCAAAATATTTGTAGTAGATGAAGCAAATTCTTATTCGCTATTAGAAACTAATTTCAATGCTTTAAAAGATTCTTTAGAGGACTTAGGAAATTATGAACTTGAAAATAGTACAAAACCGATTGAAGAATTAAAAGAAGAAATTAAAGATAGTGATAATATTATTGTTAATATTGTTCCTTCAAATGAAGGATATATAGAGGCTAATTTAGTTAGTTTTGACCCAATTGGAACCATTACAGAACAACTTTTACGAACAAGTTTAAATAGTGTTAAATCTGCCTATGTTTTACAAAATAGTGGTTTATCAGAAAGTGAAATAGCAGCTCTTACAAGTAGTGTAAACATAAATAAAGAGGTAACCAATCCAGAGTTAGATGAAAATTCTGAAGGACATGATATTGTATCAAGTGGTCTTATTATTGTAATGATTGTACCTTTCTTTTTACTTATTACAATGCTAACACAAATGATTGGAGCAGAGATTAACGATGAAAAATCAACAAGAAGTATGGAGATTATTATTTCCAATGTTTCTCCAAAAATTCACTTTGCTTCTAAGATTATTTCATCAACACTGTTTGTGATTATCCAAGCCCTTATGTTAGTTGGATATGCCCTTATTGCTTTAATCATACGTAAACTTCTTACATCGTCTTTAATTGGAGCAGTACCTGGAGAAGTTAGTGGTTTCGTAAATGAAACATTAACTATGGTAAAAAATACAGGAGTACTTGATTTGTTATTGCAAGGATTGCCATTTATTTTACTACTCTTTATCTTTAGTTTCCTTGCTTATGCCATTGTTGCAGGAGTACTTGCTAGTATGACAACCAATATTGAAGATTATCAACAATTACAAACACCTCTTATGATTATCTTACTTGTTGGATACTATATTGCGATTATGGCTTCTGCCTTTGAAGGAGCATTGTTTGTAAAAATAGTTGCTTATATTCCAATGTTATCTTTCTTAATCGCACCAGTAATTTTCTTACTTGGACAAATTAGTTTAATAGAACTTATTATTTCAACAATTATTTGTGGGGTGGTAACGTATTTATTGTTCCACTTTGGACTACGTATTTACAAAGTAGGAATACTTAACTATTCTAGTCAAGATTTATGGAAGAAAATATTTAAATCTGTAAAAGAAAAATAAAAAAAGGTCTCTTATAAAAAGGGACTTTTTCTATGGAAAATTTTATCTTTTGTTTTCGATTAAATCTTCTAAATTAATATTTGGATTTGCTTTGATAAAATAGTTTGTCTCTTCATCAAATGTATATCCTAGTTTTATCGCAATTTTGGTTGTTATTTTATTAGGAGTTAAATTCATTATTGTTGTAAATTGAATGTTGGAATTTTGAAATAGCATTTGTTATAACATTATGACTGCTTGTGTTGCATATCATTTGTTTCTATGGTCTTTATCTGTTCTAAAAGAAATAGATGTAATATGCTTGTTTCTCATTGTGATAAAGATGCTAACTACTGGTAAGCCATTTAGAATTAACATATATTCTTTAGAAGGCATAATTTTGTAACGTTTTTCTATTTTTTGAAGTTTTAAAAAAATCATAATCAGTCATTATTTCTTGTTTTATTACTTCAATTCCTTGAATTAAAAAACTCATTAAATAGTTTTCTTTCCATTTTAGATTATTTTTTTTAGTGAAAGTATAGAGTAATTTATAACTTTCCTCATCCTCTTCAAGTGGTCTTAATAAGAACATTTCCTCCTTTATTAGGGTGATATATTATACTAGTTAATATTTTTTGCCAATTCTTAGAATAGACTGATAACACGAACTTCAAGTATATAAATTTTTGTGAAATTTAGAGAATATAGGAATGACGCTAAATATAAAGTTTTAAGTATTTTTAATAAAAGATTAATATTTTTTTAATTAAATTTTAAAAAAGTTTTCCTAAAAAAATTATATTATGAAAATGAATTTAGGAGGAATAATGAAATTAGTAGTAAATGAAGGAAAAAAGTTAGGTAAATAAAGATACTTATTTACGTTATGCAGTACACACAAGATTCGTTAAAACAAATGATGATTATATTCAGTTAATAAAAGAATTTGTATTACCTTTTTATAAAGAAAATGATATTTTATCAATAAGTGAAAAAATAATTAGTTTATGTCAAAATCGAATTATTAAAAGGGAAGATATTCAAATCGGGAAGTGGGCTAAGTTTTTATCAAAATTTGCAAATCAAAAAAATAGAGGTGGTTATGGTGTAGGTATGGCAATTAATATGCAGTATGCCATTAATAAAGTAGGCTTAGGAAAAGTTTTAATTGCTAGTATTTTAGGAGGTTTAACGAAAATTATTGGAATAAAAGGAGTATTTTATAAAATAGTTGGTAGGGAAGTTAGTGGTTTAGATGGATTTTATGATGGGGCTTGGGAGGAGTACAGAGATATCGGCATAGAAATTCCTTTGTATCCTAATCAGGTTTGTAATGCAATAAAAGATAAATTAGGCATTACTTGTATAATAGTGGATGCTAATGATTTTGGTGTTGTAATATTAGGAAAATCCAAAGATTTAAAACTTACTAATAGGATTCTAAAAAAAATTATAAAAGATAATCCTGCTAGTCAACTAAAAGAAAAAACACCTTTCGTTTTAATTAGAAAGAAAGATAATTTTTAAGAAAAAATTAAAGATTGACTTTCTTTATTATGATAAAATAAAAGTAATTTATTTAAATGGGAGGTCTTTTTAATGGCTAACATATTAATTGTTGATGATGAAAAAGAAATTGCTGATTTATTAGAAATTTATTTAACTAATGAAGATTATAATGTTTATAAGTATTATTCAAGCAAGGAAGTTTTAGCAAATTTAAATAATTTAGAAATTGATTTGGCTATTTTAGATGTAATGATGCCTGAGATAGATGGTTTTCAATTATGTAAGAAAATTAGAGAAAATTATACATTTCCCATTATTTTTGCAACAGCGAAAGTAGAAGAAATTGATAAAATAAAAGGGTTAAGTATTGGAGCAGATGATTATGTAACTAAGCCGTTTGAACCTTTAGAACTTATAGCCAGAGTAAAAGCTCAATTACGAAGATATAAGAAATATAATCAAGTGATAAGTCCTAATGAAATAGATTTTAGAGGAATTAGGATAAATAATGATACACATGAGTTTTTCTTTAATGAGAAAAAAGTAATACTTACGAAAACCGAGTTTGCACTTTTATGGGAGATATGTTTAAATAGAGGCAATGTGATTAAAAGTGATGATTTGTTTTTTAGAGTATGGAAAGAAAAGTATTATGAAACAGATAATAATACGATAATGGTGCATATTAGACATTTAAGAGAAAAAATGAGTGATAATGGCAAGAATCCAAAATACATTAAAACAATATATGGAGTGGGGTATAAAATTGAAAAATAAAAGTAGTGATAATCAGTTATTAAAAAAGATTTTTTCAGATTTTTTGATGAAAGTTGTAGTTTATTTTGTAGTTGTTATTTTAATCTTTGCAATTACTATTTGGATAGGAAGTAAAGGAGATTATCAATGGTTGTATGACCAAAATGAAGAAGCTTACTTTTTTTGGAAGGCACTATTTTATAATGTTTATTCAAGTAGTTATTTTATCTTTGTATTAATTTTTGTTATTGTAGGAGGATTTTTGTTTTTACTTTATCAATTACTGAAAAAAGTTTTTTCGTTTGTAACAGCTTTAGCAGATTCAGCAAATCGATTATTTGATAAAAATGAAGAGGAAATAGTACTTCCAGAAGAGTTGAATCAACTAGAAAGAAAATTAAATCATTTGAAGAGAGAAGCTCTTAAAAATGAAAGATTAGCTATCGAAAATGAACAAAAAAAGGATGAATTAATTGTTTATATGGCACATGATTTGAAAACTCCCTTAACCTCTATGATTGGTTATTTGTCGCTTTTAGATGAGATAAAAGATATGCCAAAACAAAAGCGCCAAAAATATATTAGTATTGCTCTTGATAAGTCTTATAAATTAGAAGATTTAATTAATGAATTATTCGATACTGCAAGATTTAATTCAGAAAAAATAATTTTGGAAAAAGAAGAGTTAAACTTAAATTTGATGCTAGAACAAATTATCGATGATTTCTATCCAATACTTAAGGAATTAAATAAAAAAGTAAAATTCAATTCGAAAGAAAGTATTATTTTATTTGCTGATGCAAATAGATTGAGTAGAGTATTTAATAATTTACTTAAAAATGCAATTTATTATAGCAAGGAAAATAGTGATATAGAAATAGATTTAACTAAATTAGATAATAAAGTACTTGTTAAGGTAATTAATAAGGGAAAACAAATTCCGAAAGCAAAATTGGATAAGATATTTGAAAAATTTTATAGGTTGGATACTTCAAGAAATACTAAAACTGGTGGTAGTGGTTTAGGGCTTGCTATTGCTAAAGATATTTTGGAACTTCATGGAGGTAATATCAAGGCACAAAGCAGTGAAAAAGAAACAATATTTATAGTAGAATTACCATTAGATAGAACTTAAGAAAATTTTAAGGTTTTTATAAGAAGAAAGTAAAAAACAATTATGTTCATCTTGTTATGATGGATTTAATAATTGTTTTTTTTAGGAGTGTATATCTATGAATAGAAATAGAAAAAGAAAAATAAAAAGAAATTTAAAGAAAATAGTTTTAGTTTTTATATTTTTCTTGGGAATAGGCTGGATAATTAAAAATAAATATTATGATTTTAAATTGGAAAAGATTATAGAAGAAATAGTTCCTTTTGGTGAAATAGATTATCTTCAAAAGGAAGTAGGAATAAGTGATTTAGAAGCTTTAGCTAATAAAAATTCAAAAATAAAAAAAATTATGGAGAATAAAGAGAGTTATCCTGAAGTACTTTTAGAAATGTTATCAAGAAATCTTGATATGTTAGATTATGTGGATGATTATCTAGATAATAAGGGACAAGTGTTTGATAACACAATTGGTAATGTAACTAAGGGGGAATACCCTTTATTACTTCAATATGATAAAAAATGGGGATATGGTATTTATGGGGATGAAGTTATGGCAATTAATGGATGCGGTCCAACATCAATGGCAATTATCATTGCAGGTCTTACAGGAAGAAATGATATAACGCCTTATGATATTGCGAATTATGCTTTTAATAATGGTTATTATCAAGGAGGTACTAGTTGGAGCTTTTTCGTTAAAGGGATTAAAAAATATGGAGTAATTGGAACGGAATTGCCTTTATCGAAATCAAGGATGATGGCAGAATTAGAGAGTGGACATCCCATCATTTGCAGTATGGGGAAAGGATATTTTACAACTACAGGGCATTTAATTACTATTGTTGGTGTAAAAAACGGAGAATTTATTGTAAAGGATCCAAACAGCAAAGAAAGAAGTAGTAAATTGTGGAGCTATGAAAAAATTGCTAATCAAATAAGAAATATTTGGTCTTTTCAAGTTGCATGATGGTGTTTAATAAAGCTATTTTTAGTGATATACTTAAATTAGATACCATATTAGAAAGGCTATGAATTTGATGAAAATAAAGAAAAAGACCATCTTTTTAAGTTTAGTTATTCTATTTTTATTTATTTCTAATGTATTTTTCTTAAAACTTTATTTAAGAGAACAAAATAGATTAAAAAATGCCGTTATTCCATCTTTAACGAATGATTATTATACTAGTCAGAAGGTTATTACCGATTATTTAATCCAAAAAGAAAATTATCAAACAAATCTTCTTAATCCCATTTTGGAATTAAGTCTAGGAAGTACATTTCCATATAATATATATTTTAATACAAAAGAGGAGTATGCTGTTTTTAGGAAAGAAAATGCAAATAAAAAAGACGTGCCACTTATTTTACAAAATCCTCTTTATCCCAATGGTTGTGAATCAGCAAGTACTATTATGCTTTTGAATTATATGGGAATAGATATTACCATTTCTAATTTTATTAATCATTATTTAGAGAAAGATAGTGTTTATGAGAGTGATGGAGAAAGATATGGTCCTAATCCAGCGCTAGTATATGCAGGAGATCCAGCAAGTAGTAATAGAGGTTGGGGTGCTTTTGAACCAGTAATGGCTAAAGCAATTACAAAAGTATTAGAAGATTATCATAGAGAAAATGATATTTATTTAATACTTAGTGAATATGATAAACAACCTTTATATTTATTGGCCTCTAAAAGATATCCTGCTATTATTTGGGTTACGATTGATTATCAAGAAGCCAATACTATTTATAATTGGCGTAGCTATGATGGAAAGTATACTTACACTTATCCGAAAAACTCGCATACAGTGGTTTTAACAGGAATGGATGAAAATTATTATTATATTAATGATCCGCTAAAAGAAGAAAAAAATATAAAGGTGCCAAAAGAACAATTAGAAAATAGTTTTGATTCAATGGGAAGACAATTTATAAGTTTGAAGTATGTCAAAAATGAGGTCGAATAGAATTAAATAAGGATTTTTTCTTTTATAATTTAAAGTAAAAAATAGACTTCATTTAAAGAATTTGATACAATACTTACGGGTGTTTACTATGTTAAAAATAAAAGATTTGACTGTAAAAGTTTTAGATAAAACCATATTAGAAGATTTTAATTTGGAAATAAAACCGGGTGAAATCCATGTGTTGATGGGCCAAAATGGGGCAGGGAAATCCACGGTTTCGAAAGTTTTATTAAGAGATACGCATTACGAGGTTACAAAGGGAAGCATTACGTTAAATGAAAAAGATTTACTAAGTATGAACACAACAGAAGTGGCAAGAGAAGGTGTATTTCTAGTGGGACAAAATCCTGTTGAAATCAAAGGTGTAAGTAACGCGGAGATGCTAAGAACTACACTCAACGACCAAGGAAAAGCAACAGAAAATATTTTAGAATTTAATCGTCATTTAACAAGCCTTTGTGAAAAACTTTCTATTTCCAAAGATTTTATTCATCGTGATATTAACTACAACATGAGTGGTGGAGAAAAAAAGAAGATGGAACTTCTTCATATGTGGATGCTTGAACCAAGCTTTATTATATTAGATGAAATTGATTCGGGTTTAGATGTGGATTCTTTGAAATTAGTTGCACTTTCTATTAAAGAGTACTATGAAAAATATAAACCGAGTATTTTCATTATCACTCATCAAAAAGCGTTACTTGATATTGTAAAACCAAAGTTTGTACATATCCTAGATAATAAGAAAATCGTCCAAAATGGCGGAATTGAACTTGCTGAAACTATATTTAATGAAGGGTTTTCTGGGGCAAGCATTATAGATAAGAGTGATGCTTGTGAATAAAATAATAGTAGAACAAAATGAATTGTATTTACAGGATGATGAAGTAGTAATAAATTTACTTTCCAATAAATTAGATTTGTTTATAAAAGGAAATGTGTATTGTGGTATTAAAGAATTTGTAAACAAAGAATTAAACATTCATTTAGAAAAAAATAGTCATTTCACTATAGAATTTTTTCTAAGTGTTTTAAGTAGCAAGAATAAAATTATGATTTATAATGAAGAAAATTCGAAGTTAGATTTGCACTATGCTTGTACTTTTACGGGTGAAAATGAGCTTATTGTTGATAGTATTTTCTCAACTTCCAATAATGATAATAAAATTTTAATTCGAGCTGTAGAAGAAGAGGGAACTCTTTTAGTAAAAGCAGTAGGTAGTATTGAAAGTAAAACAAAAAATAATACCTATTTAGAAGATATTAAAGCCATTACAAACAACAATAATAGTATAAAGATTATGCCAGATTTGCTTGTAAAAACAGATTCGGTTACAGCTGTCCACAATGCAACAATTAGTCCAATAGAGGAAAATGAGCTTTTTTATTTGGAGAGTAAAGGATTAGAAAAACAATGTGCAACTTCTTTAATTAAAGAAGGATTTTTAAAAGGAATTGTAGAAAAAGAAGAAATAAAAAATTAGGAGGTGAAATTTTATGAATAGAGAAGATTTTCCTATGCTTAATCAAGACATCATTTATTTTGATAATGGCGCTACTACATTAAAACCAAAATGTGTGATAGATAAAATGGTAGAGTACTATAGCGAATATGGTGCAAGTAGTCATAGAGGAGATTATGATATTGCGTATAAGGTAGACCAAGAGTATGAAAATACTCGTGATTTAGTACGAAAATTTATTAATGCTAAATATTTAGAAGAAATTATATTTACGACAGGTGCAACGGAAAGTTTAAACTTAATTGTGAGTGGTTTTTTTAAAAATTTGTTAGAACCAAATGATGAGGTGTTAATTACAAAATCAGAACATGCATCTAACGTACTTCCTTGGTTTAGCCTAGCAAATACAAATGGAATTAAAATAGGCTATATTCCGTTGGATGATAACCATTACGTTACTTTAGAAAACGTAAAAAAAGCAATAACACCAAATACCAAAGTGATTAGTCTTGCTTATATCACGAATGTAATTGGAGATATTCGTCCTATTAAAGAGATTGTAGAATTTGCCCACCAACATAATATTTTTGTCGTTGTCGATGCTGCACAAAGTATTGGACATGTGAAAACGGATGTTCAAGATTTGGATGTAGATTTCTTAAGTTTTTCTGCTCACAAAATGTGTGGACCAACAGGTGTAGGGGTATTGTATGGAAAAAAAGAATTACTAGAAGAAGTAGAGCCATTATTGCTTGGTGGAGGAATGAATGAATCTTTTGATAATGAACATGAAGTTTATTATAAAAATTTACCTACAAGACTAGAAGCGGGAACTCCAAATATTGCAGGAGTGATTGGTTTAGGTAGTGCCATAGAATATTTAGAAAGTATAGGTTTAGAAAATATTGCAACAATTGAAAAAAATTTGAGAAAATATTTAATAGATAAATTAATCACTATTCCTCATATTGATATTATTAATTTAGAAAGTGATAGTGGCATTGTTTCTTTTAATGTAGCAGATATTTTTAGTCAAGATATTGCTTATTATCTAAATAAATATAACATTTGTGTTCGTGCAGGAAACCATTGTGCCAAGATTTTGAAAAAAGAAGTAGGAGTAAATAATACTATCCGTGTTAGTTTGTATTTTTACAATACTATAGAAGAAATAGATATGTTAGTAGAATTATTAGCCGATAAAGATAAAATTTTAAAGGAGATGTTATAAATGGATGAAAATGTAAGAAGAGAAATCATTTTGAATCACTATCAAAATCCAAAGAATAAAGAAACGATAGAAGATGTGCGTTACATTAAAGTGAATTCGAATAACGAATCTTGTATTGATAATATTAATTTATACATCTTAATCGAAGAAGGAACCATAAAAGATATTAAATTTGATGGTGAAGCTTGTGCGATTTCTACTTCTTCTACATCCATTATGATTACGAATTTAATTGGAAAAACGGTTAAAGAAGCGAAAGAGTATATTGATAACTTTGATGCAATGGTCAATGAAAGAGAATATAACGAAGAAATTTTAAACGAAGGAATTGTATTCAATACCATTTATAAACAAGGAAATCGTAAGACATGTGCAACTTTGCCTTATAAAGGAATAAAAAAAGTGTTAGAAGAGTATGAAGCTTAAGGAAGAGGGAAATACTTCTTTTTTAATTTTTACAAAGAAAAAACCTCTTTAAGAGGTTAAATATTCAATGTTTTTTATTTTCTTCTTTTAAATAAAGAGTTCTTATTAATTCATAACTTGGAGGATATAATTCTTCTCTTTCTATTTCTTTTGAAGCATTAATACACAACATATTCCAATAAATTTCTTCATTTAAATCGTAATTTAATGGTCTATCCATTCCAAACTTTAAAATATCTTCTCCTAAACAAATATACTCTTTATCAATGATGTCAAAAATTATTCTTCCATTACAAAAAAAATTCTCTTGTTGATTTTCATTTAAACATTGAGATAAATAATTTTCTGTTTTTGAAAGTGCATTTTTTATAAATTGTTGATAAAAAGTACGAGGGGTTTTATGGGTTTTTTTATCATACATAGTAAAATAAATATACTTTGTTTCTAATTGATCAAAATAACATTTTAATTTTTCAATAATATTTGCATCGTCTTCTTGTAAATCAAACATACTAGTTATAGTTCCATACTCTTCTTGGTCTATTTTTTCAATTAAAAAATGATAATAAAAATTGTTTTGATTTAAAATTGTTCTTCTAATTTCTTCTTCATCTAAAAAATTTATAAGTATGTCCTGGTTGTGAATGTTAGCAGCTTTTAATAAAGCAATAATTAAAGTAGGGGTTACTTCATAAGATGGACATTCAAAATCTAAATTATATAGGATATCAATTGTATGTTGAATGATATCTTTATCTCTTAAATTTAATAGGATAGAGATTTTTAGTTTATCAATTTTATTATTACATTTTATAAATAGTTCCTTTAAATCAATATCCTTAATATAATAATATTCACCATTATAAGTGTCAAAAATCCTTTTAAGTATTGAACCACATTCTAAAGTTAATGATTGGTTAGAGTACATTTTTCTCATCAGACTTAAATATCTTAAAATTTTAGAATCTTCTATATGTTTAAGTAAATATTTTTCAGGATAAAATAAGAACTTTCTTGAAATGTGTGGAAATTTTTTTAATATATTTTCCATAGTTTTGATATGAAATATATAATCAGTAGATTTATTTTCTATGTATGCTATTAATAATTTTTTAAATTCTTTATCTTGCATTAAAATATCACTTGTTAAAACTTGTTGAAACTGGTCCAAATTTTTACAAGAAAGGTAAAGGTTAAGATTTTCATCTATTAATGTAGAAGAAGATAACCTTTGAATAAAACTTATTTTTTCTTTTCTTGTGCTATAAAATATACATTCAGAATTTTTTTGTAAAATATAAGAAAGAATGGTTTTTATATTATTTTCATTTTGTAATAGTTTAGGACATTTATATACTAATACATAGATTAAATATTTTATTTTATGAGATTCAATTTCGTTTATCAAAGTAGATTCTTTTATTTGAGGATATAATTGAACAATAATATTCATTTGTTTTCTTTCTAAATTTGTAATTTTATTGTCACACTTTATTATTTCATCTTTAATTCTTTTCTCTTCTTCTGGAAATAAAATATCCGGCTCCATAGGATCTTCTGCATCAAATAGTTGATCAGAATTACTTCTAATAACATCTTTTAAATGTTCAATTTGATTTTGTATTTCTTCTATATTATCCATATTTAG
The DNA here is from genome assembly GCA_910587325.1 of uncultured Bacilli bacterium. Taxonomy (GTDB): domain Bacteria; phylum Bacillota_I; class Bacilli_A; order RF39; family UBA660; genus MGBC108787. Next base: position 16,095 of record CAJUKB010000003.1, read on the forward strand.
CACCTCTTTGTCTCTTTATTATAAGGCTTTTTTTACTATAGTCAAGCATTTTCTAATATGCTAAAAATGTGATGTGAAGATTAAAAATACTTGTATTTCTAAAAAATTATGATAAACTTAATTTGTAGAGTTTTAGAAACTCCTAATGCCTACCTATTTGTTGGTGACATTTACTATTACTGTTTTTACAACAATAATAGTTGATGTTTTTTTTGACCTTTCGAAGTGAGAATAAATCTCAAAACCTCTTGAACAAAATGAATTAAGATTTCTCTTAATACAACCATAAGTTCTCCTTTCTACTTGGAGGTAAAAAGAATAACAATGGTAGACATCAGAGTGCTAAAGCTCTGGTTATTTATCATAAGCACTCTTTTATAAAAAATAAAGAAAAAGAAGTCGTCAAAGTTCGGCATATTTTGAAAGTTGTATTTTTTTCATTTGCTTTATCAAGTAGAAACTATAAAGTTAGTTTCTGTTGACATTTTATTCTGTTTATCTATAATAAAATGGCATAGAAAAGAGGTTTTTATGAAATTATATAGAGTTATTCCCGCTACTTTTGAGAATTACAATTTTAGAAGTTCTGCTTTTGAAGGACTTTATTCAAGTTTAGGATATACAAGTTTTTTTAGAACGGAAGAAATGCTTAATATAGCTGCTATAAATGAACTTAGCAATACTTTTTCTTTCGATAGCGATTTTTGTAAGTTTTTTTATCTTTTTCCTAAACATGCCCTTTTAAATGGAAGAAAATTGTTAACAAGTAAGTATGGAATAGGCTATTTATTTCAAGTCATAGAATACGATTTTCCGCTAGAAGTAATAGTACCTTATATAGGAGAAGGAAAATATTCAAGTGATATAAAATATGAACGTTGTATAGAATTTTGTTTGCCTCAAAAAATATTCGGAAAATATGTACAAGACGAAATATCTAATGTGGAAAAGAAAAAAGTATTTATAGAAGTTTTTAAAAAAGAATTAGAAATTATGAAACATTCTTTATCTTTATATGAAAAATATCCTTGTTATACAATAGAAGAATTATGTGATTTTATGAAATATAATATTTCTGAATTAAATCAATATATTGAATTAAAAGAAGACGATTTTTTTGCTTCTTTAGTTGAAACAGATATAGGAAGAAGAGTAAAAGATACTTTTTTTGAAAAAAATCTTTATTTATGTAAGTCTTCTTATTTAATTGGTAATTCTAATTTGTTTTCTTGTGATGAAATATATTTTAGGCTTAAACATGGTGCCTCTCTTAACGATGTAATGGATTTTTATGGATTGCATCGGAATTCAATTTATGAAGAAAAAGAGGAAGCAATGCTTCTATCTAAAATTAGAAAATACAAACAAGAAAAGAACCAAGAAGCCATTTATAATTTATTAAAAGAAATAGAATAAATTGAAACTTTATGTACTTCTTTTAATATTTTTAATCTTATGATAGAGCTTTGGCAATGCAATTTCTACTTGACATTTGCATACAATGTACTATATAATCTAGTTGTTACAAAAAAGGAAAGAGACTTATATCCATAGTCCACCTGACTTATAAATTAGTAAGTAGGTAAAAGGCCAAAGTAAGTGTGATTTGTGCTTTTTTAGGTGGATACAAGTGTATCTACCTTTTATAATGTATGGAGGTGCATTTATATAGCAAATAATAAAAACGAATTGCCAATTAATGAACAAATCAATGTTGCAGAATTAATGGTAATTGGACCTAATGGAGAACAAATGGGTTTAAAAAAATTAGAGGATGCTCTAACACTTGCAAATTACGCAGGACTTGATTTGGTTTTAATGAATGCAGGAGGAAATCCTGCAGTTGCAAAAGTTATGGACTACAATAAGTATAAATACGAAAAGCAAAAAAAACTAAAAGAAGCCCAAAAGAAACAACGTGAAACCAATAAAGAAGTAAAAGAGTATCGTTTGTCTGTAACGATTGATGTCCATGATTTTGATACTCGTTGTAAAAATGCTCGTGAGTATTTAGAAAAAGGACATAAAATCAAAGGCTTAGTTCGTTTTAAAGGAAGACAAATGGCTCATACGGAACTTGGGCGTGATGTCTTAGTAAAATTTGCCGATAGCTTAAATGAATATGCAGATATTGAAGCCGAACCGAAAATGGAAGGTAGAAGTATGTATATCCTTTTAGCACCTAAAAAATAATGTAGAAAGAAGGAAGTGTATTATGGCAAAAGGACCAAAACAAAAAACACATAAAGCAAGTAGCAAAGTATTTAAAAAACGCGCAAATGGAACCCTTTCTTATAAAAAATCAGGAGGAAACCATAAAACCAATAAGGATAGCGCAAAACAAGTAAGACAAAGAAGAAAACAAGGAACATTAAGTAAAGGAGATACTGACAGAATTAAGTCAGTTATCTAGTAAGGAGGGTTATAAATGACAAGAGTTAAAGGCGGAAATGTTGCAAAAAATAGAAGAAGAAAAGTGTTAAAACAAGCCAAAGGTTATTTTGGAAGTAAACATAGACTTTTCAAAACAGCACAAGAACAAGTATTCCATAGTGGAGAATATGCTTATCGTGATAGAAGAGCAAACAAAAGAAACTTTAGAAAATTATGGATTACAAGAATTAATGCAGGATGTAGAGAAAATGACATTAGTTATTCTAAGTTTATCAATGGACTTAATATTGCAGGAATTGAAGTGAATAGAAAGATGTTATCAGAACTTGCAATTGATGATGCTGCATCTTTTACTAATTTAGTAAACGTTGCAAAAGAAGCATTAAAAAGTGGTAAGAAACCAGCAGAAAAAACAGTAGTTAAAGAAGAAAAGAAAGTAGCTCAACCTAAAAAAGAGGAAAAAAAAGAAGAAGCAAAAGAAACTTCTAAAAAGGAAGAGGATAAAGATTATAGTAAAATGACTTTAGCAGAATTAAAAGCAGTAGCAAAAGAACAAGGTGTTAAAGGTTATTCTACTATGAAAAAAGAGGAATTAATTAGTAACTTAAAATAAATATCCGAGAGGGTATTTTTTTTGACATTTTAAAAGTATAGAGTATAATAATGATAATTCTTAAAGGGGAGTTGTAACTTTATGAAATATGATCATACTATTGTACATGATGGAAAAGAATGTAATGCTGTAGAAATTATAAGAAAGCTAAATTTAAATCAAACTGTTTATTATAATCAAAGAAAAAAGGGAATGTCAGCTCAAGACGCTTTTTTGTATTGTTTACATTTAAAAAACAAGATACCAATAGCACAATTTGCCAAAGAAAAAGAAATATCTCAAAAAGCTATTGGAAGAGGTTTTCGAAAAGGACTATCATTAGAAGAGATAGAAGAAGCATTACGGAAAAAGAAAGAAAAAGAGTTTGAATCGTTAGAGTATTTAAGAAAAATTGGGTTACCTTTAGAATATAATAGTTTGACTGATTTTTGTAATCGTGAACAATTAAATATGGGAGTAATTTATAAGGGAATTCAAAAAGGAATGAATTTATATGATGCTATAAAAAATTCATTAATTGTAAAGGAAGAATATGCAGGAAGAAGCGCTAAATATTTTAGTATTCAATTAAAATCTATTGCTCAAAAATACAGATTAGATTCCAATCAATTAAATTATTGGTTGAGAAAAAGATATAACTTCCAAGAAACAATAGAAAAAGAAGTGTTTGCTCGTACTTTTTCTTCATTTGGAAATGATGTAAGAAAATTTCAATATTTATGGAAGATTTACCAAAACGAATTTTTAAAAGGAATGGATATTCAAGATAAAGTTACGGAAAGGGAATTAGAAAGTTTTATTGTAAGTTATAATCGTATGGAACATATTAAAAGAGATTTAAGATATTATGAATTTTTAGAAGGTGTTGGAATTTCTGCTTATCAATTATTAAATCTTGATGAGCGAGTGCAAAATGTTTTATTAACTGACCCAAATGTTTCCTTTACTTTAAGTGAACTTTATTACATATTAGATTTTGAACAAGGTCTTATGAATGAATTTACTTATGTTGAACAGCATCATGTATGGGTATATAGTGGAAATAGAGAGGTATTAAAGAAGTTAAAAAAGCCAAGCAATTAAGCTTGGTTTTCTATATAATAAGAATAGTATTCATCAAAAGTAATGTCTTCGTCATGTATGATAGTTGCAACTTCTTCCCCAACATAACGCCAATGCCATGATTCAAAACTATATCCTGTTAAATATTCTTTGTCTTCAGGATACCTTTCTATATAACCATATAAATGAGCATTATTTTTAAGCCATGTATAGGCAGGAGAGTCTTTAAATGTAGAAGTGGCTTGGTTTCCTATTTCAAATACATCAATAGCAAGTCCAGTTTGGTGCTCGGAATGTCCTGGTCTTGCAGCTACTTTATCTGCTTCTTTTTGGCCACTACTTGCTTTTATATTATTATAAACTCTTTCTTGGGAAGTAAAATCACGATAACTAGAATTAACGATTAAGGTAAGCCCTTCTGCTTTTGCAGCATTCCACATGGAAACATATGCATCGTTTGCTTCTTTGGTAATCTTATTTCCTGCATAAGAATAGCGAATACTAATATCAGAGATATCCATTGGTTCAAAATCCTTTGGAAGTGTATAATATTTATTTACATTTAATAAAATTCCTTTTTCTATATCTGTATTGATATCATGTTCATAAAAGTCATAGTCGCGATTTACATTTACTATAGCAACGACATCTTTTATACTTGTGTCTTTGTTTTTTTCAGCATACACTAAATAGCGATCTAAATACTTATGAATGTAATATTTTTCTTTTACGAGTTCTAAAATCGTTGCATTTTTTTCTTTTGCAAGTAGAGAATCTAAGATTTCATTTTCTTTAAAATAGTCTACTAAACTTTTGGCTTCTTCTACACTATATCCATGTTCTATTAGTTTATATTCATAGGTTTGTTTGTACTTGTAATCATTATAAAAATTTAGTCCAATAATACTTCCTACAACAAGAATTAATAATAAAATAATACCCTGATAAATTACTTTCTTTTTTAACTTTAACTTCGTCATTTAAAGCCTTCTTTCTATTATTGGCACCATTATAACATAAGAGGAAACTATTTACAAAGAGGATTAGATGTAGTATTATGTTTATATGATAGTAGGAGGTCGTAAAATAAGGATGAACAAAAATAAGCAAGTTTTAGAAATGTGTCCTAATTTCTATCGTATTATCAATTTTGAATATTTTGAAGAAGATATGGTTACGGAAAAATTAATTAAAATATATGAAGATTTTATTTTTAAAGCAGATATCAAAAAAGAAGAAGATGCTAAAATGGTTAAGAAAATTGACTATGTTTTAGGCAAATACATCGATGATAATTTATTTAGAAGAAAAATGCAAAAAGAAATTTTTAATGTAAAAGTAACAAGAGCATATAAAAATAAATTACGTACTATAGTTGAAAGCATTATTGCGATTTTTAATCATTATGAAGAAGATACAACAAGGAGTATTTATATTTCAAGATGGATTTAGAGTTTAAAAAACTCTTTTTTTTATAAATTTTTATTGTATAATAGGCTAAGAGTGATGTGTTATGGATAATAAAAAGATAAAAAAGAATATAGAGAAAATAACAAATTTAAGAAAAGAAAATGAAAAATTAAGACATGAACAAGAACAAAATTTAGAAATAATCAAAGAAAATAGAAGAAAAATAGAAGAATTTCAAAATAAAATGAAAAGAAATGTTGAAAAAATACAAGAAGCAATCAAATTAAAAAAGAGACATGAAAAAAATATTCGTTTTAAAAGGAAGCATCGTATTTTAAATCGAGTAAGTGGTGTATTACATGTTTTTGGTTTTCCTACCTATTCTATTTTTAATAGCGAATATGAAATCAAAAAAACGGAAGAGCTTATTATTTCTTTAGAGAAAGAAAATGAAAGTTTTTCTAAAGAAATTTTTAAGTTAGAAGATAAGAACTTATCTCTTTATGAAGAAAACAATGATTTAACCGAACAAATTGGTAAGATAAATGAAGAAATAGCAAAGTGTTTAAAAGAAAATAATATAATGGAAACAGAAACTATAGAGTACTATCAAAATGAAGAAGAACTAAAAAAAGAAAAGCTAGAAAAACAAGAAGAATGTGGGATGAAAAGAGAACTAAAACCTAACAAATCTTGAAAATTTTTCTGTTGCAAGACATCATAATCTATGATATTATTATATTGTTCTTATGGCGCTGTAGCTCAGTTGGCTAGAGCAACCGGTTCATACCCGGTAGGTCGAGAGTTCGAATCTCCCCGGCGCTACCAAGTGAATATTAAAAAGGGTGTAAAAAAGCACTCTTTTTTTGTTATATTGTTGTTATGAATGGAGGTTTAAGAAGATGGAAAATTTAGAATTAAATTGTAATGCTGATGAGGAGATAGTTGATGCTATTAAAAATATACTTTTAAAACTTTATCCAATTTTAGAAAATAGAATAGATATGCTTTTTGATGAAGATAGATGTATAGATATAGTATTAAATTTTGTAAAAAATGTAAATCAAAGTAATAGGGAATATACGCACATCTATTTTATGGATGGAACTTCGTCTTCAAAAAGCAATACGAAAAATTTTATTGATGTGGATGGATTAGCGAATCAAGAGACAATTTATTCTTTAATTCAATTTATATTAAACGATCATGATAGTATTTTAAATATCCAAAAGGATGCTAATGAGATTCTGATTGAATTTTATGTAGGTATGTGTGATGAAAATATGCAAGGAATGGGATGTTATAAAATTGGATTAAAATTACAATTTCGTAATTATCCTAATCATGGAGAATTATTAAATCAATATTTTATTTCTATATTTAGAAAGTTTCATAAAGAGTTAAAAAACACCCGTTTTTTTCAAGAACAATGGGATGAATATTGTAAAGAGAAAAAAACAGAAATTATTAATTCTATGACCCATGAAGATTTAGAATATATGAAAATGTTATTAACAGATAAAGATTTGTGTCAAATATTATTTTCTATGTCTCATAATAGATTTATTGAACTTTATAATAAATTTGAAGATAAAAAAGGAAATACAAGAGAACTTATAAAAACGGAAGAAATGTGAAACAATTACGTTTCTTCTTTATTTTTTATAAATCTATATAAAAAATGTGGTATAGTAATACTAAGAATAGGAATGGTGTTCATGGAAAAGAAAGAATATTCTATAGTAGTATCAAGTTTATTTTTAATTGCAATTATTGTCTGTTCGATTTGTGATGTAGCAATCCATAATATGTTTACTTGGTCATTACTTGCAGTTGCTTCTATTCTTTTTGCTTGGGCAATCCTTTTTCCTATTATGAAATTAGGAAGAAACGGGATTTCTTGGAGTTTGCTTGTATTTACCATTTTACTTTTACCTTTTTTATATATTTTAGAAAAGTTGTTACTTGTTCCTAATTTATTTCTTATGGGGGCATGTATTTCTTTAGTGTCATTATGGTACATTTGGAGTATTTATTTTTTATTTAGAGTATTAGTGAAAAGAGCCTATATGGTCGTTGGAATTGCGTTTTTACTTGCGATTCCTTTGGAGTTATTTATCCATATTATATTAACTCGTTTTTCTATTGAAAATGGCTTATCTAGTTGGGATTATTTATCACTTATTCTTTTACTTATTTTCTCTTTCATTTTTATAGAAAAAGATTTAGTACATCAAAAAATGAAAAAATTAAAAGAGAATGAAAAAAAAGAAGATAGTTTTTAAAAACTTATTTTTTTTGTTATAATTTTAATAGAGGTGAACAAAGTGAAAGTGCAATACAAATGGGATTTTAAAGATTTTTTTCTTTCAGATGAGGATTTTTTAGATTCTTTTGAACGTTTAAAAAAAGAAATAGTAGAGTTTAAAGAAGACTATGAAAAGTTTTCTATAGAAGAAAAGCTAAGCAAATATTATGCTCTTAGTTTACTAGGAGAAAGATTGATATCGTATTCCGAATTACACTCCGACTTGGATTTAAAAAACGAAACGTATTTAAGTTATAAAAATGAAGTGTATACTGAAAAAACAAAGATAGACAATATAAAAGGAAACATAAACGAAGAAATATTAAAAATAGAATTGTCTTTAGAAGAATATATGAAGAATAATCCTAAAGCAAAACCTTTTTATATGCATTTTTATGAGGTTTTTCGCTTAAAAGAACATACGATAAACAATAATGTTATTCTAAATGAAAGCCTTTTAATTCAACGCGTAAATAGTTTATAAAATACCATTATTTCAGTGGAAATGCCAACCGAAGAGATGGAAATAGAGGGTAGTCTCATAAAAGTAAATGGTCGTGTTTATAATAAGTATATTGTTAATCAAGATAGAACATTAAGAGAAAATGTGTTTAAAACGTATATGAAAAGTTTAAAAAATGTAAATGGAAGTATTAGTAGTCTTTTTAATATGCGTTATCAATTGTGTTTTGATATAGCGAAAGAAAAAGGATATAAGAGTATACTAGACCAAGTAATTGGGGAAGACAATTTAGATATGAAAATACTTGAAAACTTAATTTCTTTTGTACATGAAAATCTTCCACTACTAGAGCATTATATAAACTTAAAAAAGAAAAAATTAGGAGTAGAGGAATTTCATTTTTATGACTTAAATATTAATAGTGATTATAATCCAAAATATTCATTTATCGAAGGTATAGAAATTGTAAAAAATGCCTTAAAAGATTTAGGAAGTAAATATGAAAGCGTTTTGAATCAAGTGTTAGTAGGTGGAATGATAGATGCTTTTCCAAATAAACATAAATTTGGTGGGGGATATCACTTTCGTAATTATACAAAACCTATGATTTTAATGAATTACAAAGAAAATTTTAGAGAAGTAGCTACGATTGGACATGAACTTGGACATGCTGTAAATGGTATTCTCATTCGCGATAACCAGGAGTTTCAAAACTTTCATTTTTCGATTTTCTTATCGGAAATTCCTTCTACTGTAAATGAGGATAGAGTAGAAGAATACATGTACAAACAGGCAGAAAAGGAAAATAAAATAATTCATTTAGAGCAAATTCTAGATAAAACGATAACTGCTATTTTCTTTCAAACTATGCTTTTAGAATTTCAAAAAGCATTATGTGAACGAATAGAAAAAGGAGAATATGTAAATGCTGAAGAAATCAATCAAACCTTTTTGACTTTATTAAAAGAATACTATCCTTCTATGACAATTGATGAAGAAAGTAAATATTTATGGCAAACAAGATTGCATATGTTTTATGATGTACATAGATACTACAATTTCCAATATGCTGTTGGAAAAATTACTGCTCTTGTGATTAACAAAAATATAAAGGAGGGAAAGATTAACGATTATTTCGAATTCTTAAAAGTTGGTGGAAGCAAACCTACTTTGGAAGCCCTTTCAATTGCAGGAATTGATTTAACAAAAAAAGAAGTTTACGTAGATGCCTTTCTTTATTTAGAACGTTTACTAAAAGATTATGATGCGTTATTAGAAAATGCAAGTTGAAGTTCTTTATTTTAAGAAAATAATTTGTTATAGTAATGGTATAAGGAGTGTGAGGAAATGAAAAAGGTAATGGTAGGTATAGTTGCTTGTTTATCCCTTAGGTTACTAACCGGTTGTGGTGAGGTTCAAAAAACAATGAAATGCTCTAGAACTATGAATCAAAATGGTGCCACTATGGATTTACAATATGAAGTTTTGTATACCGATGAAAATGTAGATGTAGTAAAATCTACGGAAAAAGTTACAAGTGAGGATGCTGAGCTATTAGAAACGTATCGTATAATGGTAGAAAAACAGTATGAATCTTACAAAGATATTGAACATTATGAGTATAATGTAAACATTGAGGGAAATGTTTTAATAAGTACTACTAATATTGACTATACCAAAATTGATACTTCTAAATTGATTGAAGTAGATTCTGCAAACGGAACCTTAATTCGAGATGGTAAAGTAAAATTAGGTACTATTAAAAGTCTTTATAGTCAAATGGGAATTACCTGTGAAGAATAATTTTTTATAAATGAGTAGAAGAAAAGTTCTACTTTTTCTGTGTCTACAAAATGTAGAGAAGGAGTTTTATGAAGTTATGTTAAAATGGTTTTAGGTGAAGAAAAAATGAATATAGGTAGTAGAATAGCAAATTTGCGAAAAACAAAAAATTTAAGTCAACAAGAATTAGCAAATCAACTTTTTGTAAGTGATAAAACAATTTCAAGTTGGGAAAAAAATCGAACCGAACCTAGTTTAGAGTTGATTTCTAAAATGAGTGAAATATTCTCTTGTGCAATAAGTTATCTTATGTATGGAGATGCTGTAAGAAATGATATTGAAACGGAAATAAAAATTAAATTACTAGAAAAAGATTGGAAAAATTTAAATTTATTTTTTCAAAAAGAAGCAAAATTTATGAACGAAAATAAACAAATAGATACATATTTTCAACCTACTTATCGTAATTTTGTAAATGAAGAAAAAATAAAAAGTCAAGAAAAGATAAGTGAATGGTTAAGAATAGGAAAGAGGGGAAATACACTTATTTTAAATTATAAGAAGTGGTATGATAATTATTGTGATGAGTATGAAGTAGAGATAGATAATGATAAAAATTTGCAAAAAATTTTTACAGTATTAGAGATAGAAAAATTGGTTGTTGTAGAAAAAACAAGAAAAACATATTTTTATTTAGACAAGTACGAAGTGGCTTTGGATTCTGTCAAAGACTTAGGATATTTTATAGAAATAGAAGTAAAAAAATATGATAAAAAACCTATGCAAGAATATGATGCTTTATTACGAGTTGCAAAAGATTTAAATCTTAATTTAGATTGTATAGATAAAAGAGGATATCCTTATTATTTAATTGAAAATAAATATAAAAAAGACTAATCTAAATGGATAGATTAGTCCAATGAAAATAATAAACACTTAATTCAACATGGAACTAAGTGTTTTCTATTTATAGAAACAACAAATAAATCATTGTCTCTACTAGTAATATATGTAGCTTTAATTATTTTTATACACTAAATATTTTTATTTTCATAAAAGCTTTTAATTGAAAGCAAAATTTTATCAATGCTCTTATCATTGAATGGTTTATTTAAGACGTCTAAAATAGGGTAGGAAAATACTTTTTTTATAGTTTCTTCTGTATCATCTCCAGTAATGATAACAACAGGAATTTTATCTATTAAATCATTTTCTTTTAAATATTTTAACACTTCAAAACCATCAATTCCTGGCATATTTAAATCAAGTAAAATGGCATAAACTTCATTATTTTTTAGAATATTGATAGCATCACTTCCATCATTTGCTCTTAAAATTTTGTATTCTTCTGCCATATTTTTTTCTAAATAATTTAAAATGATATTTGAATCATCTGCAATTAGGATATTCTTTTTTGTTGAAGTATCTTCATCGTTAAAATAATTGTTAAGTAGAGTAGCAATTTTGCGTATAGTTTCTCTTAAGGTATTGAAGTTATTATTGATAAATTCTGCATTTGCTTCTTTTCCTTTTAATTCATGAGCTAGAAAAACTTCTGCTTCATTCATAAATCCTAAATACTTGGCTTCACTTTTGATACTATGTGCAAGTATTGCATAATTTTGCCAATCGGAAGAGTTTTTAAAACTTTCCAAACTAGATAGTTTGGAGTTCAAAGTATCTTTGAACTCTTTTAAACTTTCGTTATAAGAATCCATATCTCCCCATAAATCAAGTGCAGCCTTAATATCTACGTTATAGGCTTTTAATAAATCCGTTTTATTCGTCATTTTCATTTCCTCCTAAATATTTATTTAAAATTCTATCAAGTTCATATCTGTCAATTGGTTTAGATAAATAAGCATTAAAGCCAGCATTTAAATATTTTTCATCCGTTCCTTCAATAGCATCTGCTGTTAGTGCAACAACAGGAATATCAAAACCATCCATTTCTTTTAATCTTCTTAATGTTTCAACACCATTCATTTTCGGCATCATAATATCCATTAGAATTAAGTCATAAGTACTTGTCTCCATAACCTCTAAGCATTCATAACCATTTTCTACTAATTTTACATTAAAGTTATAAGGCTTTAAAATTTGGTTTGCCACTTTTAAATTGATTTTAGAATCATCTACAATTAAAATTCTTTTACCAGGATTTGCATTATAATCAATTTCTATTTCTTCTGTATTGCTTTCAGGGATTTCCATGCTAATAATCTCTTGTTCTAGGTATACTCTGAATATAGAACCTTCTTCAAATTTACTATCGACTGTAATTTTTCCACCCATCATTTCTGCTAGGCTTTTGGTAATGGCAAGTCCAAGGCCAGTACCCTCAATTGTGGTATTCCTGTCTTCATCAATTCTTTCAAATTTATTAAATAATTTACTAATATCTTCTTTTTTAATTCCTCGTCCTGTATCTTTAACAGCGATGTAAAGTAAACATTTTTTTGTATCTTGGCGATTAATGCAAGTTACATTGAACTCAATTTCTCCTTCATCTGTATATTTTGCAGCATTTGTTAGTAAGTTTAATATGATTTGCTTAACTTTTCCCATATCTCCTTTTAAGATACCTGGAAGGTCAGGGGTAATATTTACTTTAAATTCAATTGGTTTATTTCCAATTCTAGGTTTTACTAATTTACAAAGAGAATTAAATACTTCTCTTGGATTGTATTCTTTAGGAATAATTTCCATTTTATTTGCTTCTATCTTAGAAATATCAAGTATTCCATTTACAATTTCAAGTAAGTTATGAGAAGAATCAACAATGTCTTTGGCAAAACCTTTAATTTCATCTAAATCAGTAGAAGGTAACATACATTCACTAAAACCAACGATGGCGTTTAGTGGCGTTCTAATTTCATGTGACATACTAGATAAAAATTCAGTTTTTGCTTGGTTTGCTTTATCTGCTTGCTCTTTTGCAATTTCTAGTTGAGTAATTAATTTTACATCGGGATTTTCGATGGTAAAGTACATGATAATTACAACAATGCACAATAAGTAATTTATTAGAAATAAGTCAGGGAAAAAATTTTGAATAAAAAAGTTCAATAGCATCAAGATTACGAAGATGTATAGAGGTTTTGTTTTATTTTTAGTGATATTTTTTCTATATCGTATTGAAGTATAGATGGAGTATAAAATTAAAATGAATGATGTTAAGTAAGTAAGATTTACCGATAAACCTTTTGGAACAATTATATTGTTATTTTCAGAATAATTAACTGGTAATGCTAAAATAAAAGGGGCTATAAAAATAAATAAAAGGGCAAATCTGTAAAAAAAGGAAGAGAGTTTTTTCTTTTTATTTTCTTCTGGAATACTAATAGATTTTATATAGAAGGCAAATAAGATTACCCAAAGAATAAAATAAACAAATACTAATTTTGAAAATAACATATAAACAATATTTGTATAGTTATATCCACAATTGTATAAGATGGAAGTTGTAATATCTAGTGATATTCCTATTGTAGTTAAAATAAGTAAATATTTATATATTTTTGTTTCTATATTGTTAACTCTTTCTTTTGAAAAAAATACACACATTATAATGATAATAAATATTAATCCGCTAATTGAGAAATATAATCCCATGATGAAATCACGTCCTTACTATTCTATCTAAATTTTACCATATACTTAGTCTTCTTTCAATTAAAAAGATATACATTTTAGTATACCTTTCGAACCAAATTAAGTCCATTTTCTTGTGAATTTTTCTTTAAATCTTGTGCTTCATAAAAAGGTGCATTTAATTTTCCATTGTCTGTTTTTTGAAGTGGTTCAAGGGTGTATTCAATATATCCTGGAAGAGCGCTAGCCCCTAGAGTACTTTCAATTAGGGTTTCCATTTTATTTTTTAATACTGTTGTATCTATTTGATCATTTGCTAGGCAAATGTGATAACTTGGCAAAAATTGATATTTTTCGTCAGGAACTTTTGTAACAACAACTTCTTTAATTTCAGGTAACTCCAATAATTTTGCTTCTAATTGTTCAGGATAGATATTATCTACACCGCAAACAAAGTTTCTTTTTTGTCTACCAGCAAATTTGAATTCATTGTTATCGATTCCACATCTTCTAACTAAGTCTCCAGTAATATACCATTTTGTTCCGTTTTCATCGTAAATGAATACTTTGTTTGTTTCTATTATATTATTGTGATATCCAAGCATCATTCCAGGACCGCTTACTAAAAGTATACCAACTTCACCAATAGGGACTTCTGGTAATTTTTGATAGACATTAGGTTCAAAGTTTTCTAATAATTTTAAAGAAACAACTTTTGATCGTACAAATGGGATAGCAAACCCGATTGTTCCAGGAGTATTTTTTCCTCCCATGTTAACGTGAGTAGGTGCCCACATTTCGGTTAAACCAAGTCCATCACCAATTTCAATGTAACATCCACCTTCTTTTAAGGCTTTTTCATCTGAATTTTTATCTTCTGGTTTAAACATTTCACCACCAGATAAACCTTGTTTTAAATTACTTAAACTTCCTGGTTTAATATTTGGAGTTTGTGCAATAGCATTCCAATGAACGGGGCCACCCATGGCACCATCTGCTTGTGTTCTTACAAGTTCATCATAAAATTTATTTGGTAGTGCATCTAATGTTAAAGCAAATTCTAAATTTTTACATAGAGCATAGTGCATAACTAGTCTACCAAAACACATATGTCCAAATGGAATATTTCCTAAATGTGTCATACCTGGTTCTAGAATTAATACTTCATCTAATGCTTTTACAACACTATTTAACCCATTACTCGATAAATCTACTCCTTTATGAATTCCTGTACTACCACCTGTGAATAAAACATCATTTATTTGATTTGGAACAAATGGCGCTCTTTCAAATGGAGCATTTTTTCCTTCTCGTATAATTTTTCTTAAATTATGATTTTTACCAAATACCTTGTTTCCGTCTAGAAATTGCTTAACATTGTATATCATTTTCATGAATGGGCTATTCATTGATTCTAATGGAGAATATAAAATAGGAGATACATTTAATGATTTACAAGCATTTTTGCATTTTCCATACATCATGTCTATAGTTATTAAGCGCGTTGGTTTAACCATTTCAATATCACGTTTCATTTTGTATTCATTGTTTAATGGACTTAATCCAACCACAGTTGCTCCAATAATATCTAAAGCATATAAAAGATAAATAAATTCAGGAGTATTAGCACCACAAACAGCAATAACATCATCCTTTCTTATCCCTTGCTTATAAAGAGCCCGAGTATATTCTTCTATTCTTGTATGAAGTTCTTCATATGTAATTTTTTCCTTTTTCCCTTTAAATGATAAAGCGTTATAATTCATGTATTTTTGATTTCTTTCTAATAGAAAATCATACTTAGAATTATTTGGAATCGTTACTTCCTTTTCTTCCTTTGTGTATTGATTTACAATTTTTATTTTTTTATTATTTTCCATATATTTTCTCCAATTCTTTATTTTATTTACTACAATTTTAATATAAATTGTTTTTTTAAATATTACAATATTACTTTACATATCTAGTATCAAATATGTTACAATATATACAGGTGATGAAAATGGATTATGATGTTAATTATATAGATGAGGCGTATGACCCAATAAAATTAAATGAAATTTTTATTAAAGAATTTATAAGATTTCGAAAAGAAAATAATCTAACACAAGATTTACTCTCGAAGTTTTCAAGTGTTTCACGGGTAAAGATTGCTCGAATTGAAGCGGGAATAAGTTCTCCAAGTATTTTAAGTTTGTTAGAAATATTAGGTCCTATCGGCTACACGATTAAAATAGAAAAGGTAAGAAGAAAGTAGGAAAGTTATGGAATTGTTATTTGAAATTTTAGGAGAAATATTCTTTGAAGGAATATTTGAAATTATTAAGAATAAGAACATTTCAAAATGGATACGTTATCCTTTATTTATCTTTATAAATGCGTTATATCTTGTAATTTTGGGAATTTTTCTTATAATAAGCATTAAATTGTTTACTAAAAAAGAAATATTAGGTGGGGTTGTTATGCTTTTTATTTTGTTTCTTCTTCTCATCTTGTATATTTGTTTTTTTAGAAAATTATTGAAGAAATAGAAAGGTTTTGGGGTTATGGAAGATTATTTATTAAAGGCAAAGAAAATTTCTAGGAAATATGGAGAGAATATCCTAAATTTATTATATGAAAGACCAGGATTATTTCATAGTGAAATTTGTGAAGTATTATCTTTATTAGCACCCAATTTAACGACTATAACGACTATATTGAATAAATTAATTCAGGAAAATCTAATTGAGGAAAAATGCAAAGGAAAGTATAAATATTACTTTTTAAGTGAAAAGGTAAAAAGTAATATTGAACAATTAAAAACAGCAGAAGAAAAACAAGAACGTAGTCAAGATGTACTTTATAAAACATTATTTTCTAATATAATAAGTGGGTTACCAAATAATGTTTATGTTTCTTATCTTTCAAAAGATATTACATTTACTTTTGCGTATTTTTCTGGAATAGAATTAATGATGTTATTGTTTATATTAGGAATATATAGTTACGGGGAAGGACAAAACTTTTCTTCCGTATTTGGAGTAAATGAATTGCTAGCCGTTGAAACAGAAAAAAATCTATTAACTAAATTTCAAACTTTTTTGTTTGAAGTTATTCAAAAATATAACCTGCCTTTGGATGGAGAAAACAAAGAACGATAAAAAAAGATTGAAACTTTCAGAAAACTACGTTAAAATTTTAGTAGTGGTGGTTTAAAATGGATAAAGATAAAAAAATGTTGGTAAGTATATTATTACTTTTATTTGTATTTATGATTTTTATAGGTTTTATCGCTTTTCGTGATAAAAAAGAAGAAAGTGTCGTAAATTCAGATGCGATTACTTTTAAAAACGAATACGAATCCTTAAACAATGTTGTTCGTGACAAAGATGGAAGAACGATTAAAGAAATTTCTATATCTACTAATAATCCTGTGGATATTGTAACAGAAGAAGAAGCCATTGCTTTACTTGAAAGTGGAACAGGAATACTTTATTTTGGTTTTCCGGATTGTCCTTGGTGTAGAAGTATGTTACCAATATTACTTTCCACTTTAGATAATATGAATATTGATCGTCTTTCTTATTTGAATGTAAAGAGCATTCGCGATACTTTAGCCTTAGGTGAAAAAAATAAAGTGGAAGTTAAGGAAGAAGGAACAAAAGGATACTATAGATTGTTAGAGCTTATGGATAGTGTTTTAGACCCTTATTACTTAACAAATGAAGATGGTAAAAAAATTGATACAAAAGAAAAAAGACTTTACGCTCCAACAGTTGTGGCAGTTAAAGAAGGTAAAATAGTAGATATCCATGTAGGAACAGTCGAAAGCCAAGCAAGTGGTTATGATGAGTTAACGAAAGAACAGCAAGAAGAACTACAAAATCGTTTTATGGAACTTGTCCGTAAAGTTTACGATGTAGATTGCGATGAGGCTTGCTAAAAGAGTGTATACTCTTTTTTTCGTGAATAAAATGCAAAGTAAACATTTCCCTAAAATGTAAAATGATATTTACTTTTTTTGTAAAATAAGTATTTTTTATACGTAAATTTTTATAATCGTGTTTTATTGTTAAGTTTTTTGTTTAATGGTATACTTTTATAGAGTTGATATAATGAAAATGAATGATTGTAAAAAGATAGTAGCAAATTTTGAAGAAGGAATTAATTTTAACGATTGGGTAATTATGAATCACCAATGGGGAACAAATAATGGTGGGTGTATACCAGAAAATCTTAGTCTAAATGAAGAAGGATTAATATTAAAGGCAAATGGTGATTTATACACGGGTCAAATAAAAGGAATTAATCATGATAAAGTAAAAATTGATAATGGTAAAAGAACAGGTGCTGTATTAATGAGTAGAAATACTCTAGGACCTGGACGTTTTGAAATCCTTATGAAACCTTGCCTTAATTATGGTGTATGTTCTGCATTTTGGACTTGGTATGGGGATGGTGTACTTAACCATGAAATAGATGTAGAAATTCCTGGATGTTTAGATGATATCCCATCTTTTGAAATGATGCGTAACAATACATGGATTACTGAAAATGATTATGAAAAACATTTTACAAAAATAGATAATTTGCTTGATGGAAATTATCATAAATTTCGCTTTGATTGGCATACGACACCTAAAAAAGTAGAGTTTTATTATGACGATAAACTTGTAAATATATGTACCACTAATATTCCGACTATTAAAGGTAATATTAATTTTGGTGTTTGGTTTCCAAATAAATGGGCTGGCAATCCTAATTTTAAAACTAGTGATATGTGTGTAAAATATTTTAAATATACACCTTTTCCTGAGTATTGTGAGGAAAATAAAATTAATATTGTTAATGAACAGGGATTAATTTAAATTAAAGATAGAGAAATTTAATATTAAAGGAATAAACACAAAGCTAATTAATATTAAAAAAAACAAGAAAGAACTTTTTTAAACGAAAAAATAGAAAATAAGTTATAATAGATATAGATTTGAGGTGTATGCTATGAAAATGATTACGTTACTTCCTGCCGACAAATATATGGTAGTAAACAAAACCATCCTTACAGATAAAGAACGTAAGAATTTGATTAGCTTATATGAACCCGTGATTGGCTACGCTGCTGTAAGTTTGTATTTAACTTTATGGCGAGATTTAGACAGGCTAGAACTTGTCAGTATGGATTATACGCATCATCATTTAATGAGTTTATTAAAGTGTAATTTAGAAACGATTAAAAATGCAAGGATGGCTTTGGAATCTGTTGGGTTAATTAAAACCTATGTAAAACAAGGAGATTTAAATAGTTACGTATATGAACTTTATTCTCCGCTAAATCCAAAAGAATTTTTTGCCCATCCTATCTTTAGTGTCATTTTATATAACAATTTAGGAAAATACGAATACGAATTATTAAAAAAAGAATTTCAAGAATACAAGATTGATTTAAAAGAATACCAAGATATTACAGCGACTTTAGATACTACCTATAAAGCAACATCTAATGTAAGTTTTGATGCAGTAGGAACTATAGAAAATACTCTAACTTTACAAGACCAAGTGGATTTTGATATGCTTTTTTCTTCTATTCCAAAGGGTATATTAAACGAACGAAGTATTAATAAAAAGTTAAAAGAACTAATTAACAACTTAGCATTTATTTACAATTTAGATACATTAAAAATGACGGAATTGATTCGCTTAGTAATTAATGAAAAAGGATATATAGATAAGGAAGAATTACGAAAAACGGCTAGGAAGTATTACCAATACAACAACAATGGAAAATTGCCAACTCTTGTATATCGAACGCAACCGGAGTATTTAAAAAATCCTTTAGGAGACAATTCTAATCGTGGAAAAATTATTGCCGTGTTTGAAAATACAAGTCCTTATGATTTTTTAAAAAGTAAATATAAGGGTGCAAATCCCACAAGTAGAGATTTAAAACTTTTGGAGATGCTTTTAATTGATTTAAACTTAAAGCCTGCCGTTGTAAATGTTTTAATTGATTATGTTCTAAAAAAGAATGACAATAAACTTAACCAAGCATTTGTAGAAACTATAGCAGGGCAATGGAAAAGAATGAATATAGAAACAGCAGAAGATGCTATGAATGTTGCTGAAAAAGAACATAAAAAATATAGTAAGAAAATTACAAATCCAAAAGTAGATAAGACTATAGAGCCGGTTTGGTTTAATGAAAAACTAGAAAGTGATGCGATGAGTGAGGAAGAAACAGAAGAACTTGCAAGTATTTTAGATAAGTATAAGTAGGGTGGTTTTATGAAGAAATCTTTATTTTACAAAACTATTTTTTCATCTTTTAAGAAACGCAAATTCCAAATCACGATTTTGCTTATTTTGGAATTTAGTTCTTTTGTTTTTGGATTGATTTTCCCTTATTTTAGCGCTAAACTCATGCAAGCCATTAGTATAGTAGATTTGCATGCCGTTTTAAAGTTTGCTTTTCTTTTATTAATACTAGATTTAATTCAACAAACAATGTATTTTTTTCGTAGAGAAAAAGAAATTTCTTTTGAAGAAGGAGTTTCTTTAGAATTACAAGCCTTAATCTCCAAAGAATTGTTTTCTTTAGAACAAAAGAATTTTGATGAAAAAGGAAGTAACTTTTTTTCTTCCCGTGTAAATGGTGATACAAGAAACGTTGTATCCTTTTTGTCTCGTTTTACTTATCGCATTACTTCTCTTTTAGAATCTTGCGGAGTTTTAATTTATATTTTTATCATGAGTGTACCTATTGGTATTTATCTTGTATGTAGTTCTCTTATTTTATTTTTTGTTCGTTATTACTCTTCAAAAAAACGCCAAGCCCAAAGAAAACAAGAGGATGCTAAAAAAGAGGGGTATGCAAGTACTTTTACAGAAATTATAAGAGGAATACGGGATATTAAAGTTCTAAATTTAAGAGAAGAAATGGTACATAAAACATTAAAAGACCAAAAACAAATAAATGAATTGCATAAAACAAATCGTAAGGTTATGTATAAATATGAAGAGATAAAATGGATACTTCGTAAAGTAATTGATTTTGGCGTATACGTATTAGCTGTATATTTAATTACCCGAAATAAGTTTTTAGGACTTAATCTCATTGTTCTTTACACCTATAAAAATCAAGCCTTTGGGTTATTTGACCATATTAGTTTTCTAATAGAAGATAGTATGGATTTAAAATATACGGTGAATCGTTTGTATGAACTTGTAGATGGGAATACCTATACAAAAGAAAGTTTTGGAACAAAGTATTTGTCTTCTTTAAAAGGAGAGATAGAATTTCAAAATGTTAGTTTTGGGTATCGTGAGGAAGAGCATGTTTTAAAAGATGTTTCGTTTCATATCAAACCTAATGATACCGTTGGTTTTGTTGGGAAAAGTGGAGCAGGAAAATCAACAATTTTTGGTCTTATTCCAAAACTATATAGTTGCAGCGAAGGAAATATTTTATTAGATGGAACTTCTATCTATGAGTTAAGTGAACAAACCATTCGTGAAAATATTTCCGTGATTACGCAGAATCCCTATCTTTTTAATATGAGCATTCGTGAGAATTTAAAAATTGTAAATCCAAACACAACAGAGGAAGAAATGATAAAAAATTGTAAACTATGTGCTTTTCATGATTACGTAGAGAGTTTGCCTGATGGATATGATACATTCATTGGAGAAGGGGGAGTGATTTTATCCGGGGGATTACGCCAACGACTTGCTATTGCTAGAGCCCTTATGAAAAAAAGTGAAATTATTCTTCTTGATGAGGCCACAAGTTCTTTAGATAATGAAACGCAAGATTTTATCAAAAATTCAATAGAAAAAATAAGTAAGAATTATACAATTCTCATTATTGCCCATCGTTTATCCACGGTTAAAGATTGTGATTATATTATTGTTCTAGATGAAGGAAAAGTAGTTGGAATTGGAAGTCATGAAGAATTAATAAAAAAGAACAAATATTATAAAAATTTATACAAACATGAATTATCCTAACTTTTCTTCTTGTAAACATGGTTAAGTTTCGTTAAAATTGATATATAGGAAGTGAAATCTATGCCTTTAGTAAGTGGAATGGAATTAAAAAGTAATAAATTAGAATTAGAAAAAAACTTTGAAGAAGCTTGCCTTTCAAAAGAATTTGTGATGTTAGTAAAGTCTTTAAAATTGGATAAAACTTCTGCTATGAAGAAGACTATTAAGTTACAAGAAACTTTAGAAGAAAAAAGTCATTGTAAGAATTGTAAGGGAACGTTTATGTGTAAAAATGCTTATAACGGACATGTATTAATTCCTACTAAAAAAGAAAATAGAATTTACTTTACTTATATGCCTTGTAAATATGAAGAGCAAATACTAGAAAAAAACAAGCAAAATGAACGCAAAGTACGTATGAAAGATATTGATACAAAAGATAAAAAACAACTAAGCATTATAAAATGGATGGATAGCTTTTATGAAAATTATGATTTAGCGAAAAATAGTAAGGGTTTGTATTTACATGGCAGTTTTGGTTCAGGAAAAACTTACCTTTTAACTGCATTATTAAATGAATTAGAAATCACCAAACATGTGTCAGTCGAAATGGTTTATTTTCCGGAAGTACTTCGTTCTATAAAAGAAGATTTTGATGCTTTTGGGTACAAAATGCAAAGGTTTATGAATGTTGATATTTTACTTTTGGATGATATTGGAGCTGAAAAGGTAACGGAGTGGGGGCGTGATGAAGTGTTAGGAACCATTTTACAACATAGAATGGAAAAAAATAAAACAACATTTTTTACATCTAATTTAACCATAAAAGAATTAGAAACCAATTTATCCATTGCAAATAATAGTGTAGATAAGGTAAAATCTAGAAGAATTATTGAAAGAATTAAACAATTAAGCGTGGATATGGAACTTGTAAGTGAAAATAGAAGGGACTAGCAAATGACAAAAGTAACAATTGGAGAAGATAACGCCTCTTTACAAAGAATTAGCGAAAAATGTATTGATTGTGGGCAATGTTTAGAAACTTGTAAAAGTAAAAATCATTTAGTAAGTGAAGATTGTATAAATTGTGGGCAATGTATTATGACTTGTCCCATGGGCGCGTTAGTTCCAAAATACAATTACAAAGAAGTTTTTGCCAATATTTATGATGAAGAAAAAATTACAGTAGTTAGTATTAGTCCTGCTGTACGTGTAGCTATTGGAGATGAGTTTGGGTTTGCACCAGGAGAGTTTTTAGAAAGAAAATTAGTAGGAGTATTAAAGAATCTTGGCTTTGATTATGTGTTGGATACGACTTTTGGAGCGGATTTAACCATTATGGAAGAAGCAACAGAACTTGTGAATAGAATAAAAAGAAATGAAAATTTACCTATGTTTACAAGTTGCTGTCCTTCATGGGTTTTCTATATGGAAAAATACCATCCCGAAGATTTAAATCATTTATCCACTTGTAAAAGTCCAATTGGTATGCAAGGAGCAATTATTAAAAGTTATTTTGCAAAGATGAAAAATTTAAATCCATTTGATATTGTGACAGTTTCTCTTGCTCCATGTGTTTCTAAAAAAAGTGAAATAAAGAATGATTCCAATAATGACTATGTAATAACAACGAGTGAGCTTGCTATGTTAATAAGGGAACAAGAAATTGATTTTAAAATGTGTGAAGAAAAAGAATTTGATTCCTTACTTGGAAAGGGAAGTGGAGCAGGGGTCATTTTTGGAACTAGTGGTGGAGTTATGGAAGCCGCATTACGTACAGCCTATTATTTGCTTAATAAAAAGAGTGCTCCAAAGGATTTCTTTGAGTTAAAAAGTATTAGGGGAAATGCTCCTATTAAAGAAGCCAATGTGGATTTAGGAACTCTTAAAATCAAAGTTGCCGTTGTATATGGTATATCCAATATAGAAAAAATATATGAATCTTTAAGTGAATATACTTTTGTAGAAGTGATGACTTGTCCTACCGGCTGTATTGGAGGTGGAGGACAACCAATTTTACCAATGCAAAGAGTAGCAAGTACAATAGAGGCTAGAAGCAAAAGCTTATATGAGAATGATGCAAGTCTAAAGAATCGTTCTAGTTATGAAAATAAAGATGTTAAAAAGGTTCGTGAAACATTAGAAGAAAAAACAAAAGTGTTGCTTTATCAAGAATATGCTGATAAATCGCATTTACTTAAAGTGGTGAATAAGGAGTAAATCCTTATTTTTTCATATTTTAAGGAAAAGAATCCAAAATAGTAATAGACTTTCAAACACAAATTAGCACTTATTATTGACAAGTGCTAATTTTAGCAGTATAGTACTTTTTAGAAAAGAGGGATACTATGTACAACAATGCCGAAGAAAAAGAAAATGTATTAGAAAAATATGGTCGCGATATTGTGGCAAGTGTTATAGATAATAAAATCGACCCGGTAATTGGTAGAGATGAGGAAATACGGGATGTCGTTCGCATTCTTTCTAGAAAAACCAAGAATAATCCTGTTTTGATTGGAGAACCAGGAGTAGGAAAGACAGCAATTGTAGAAGGTCTTGCTGAGCGCATTGTAGCAGGTGATGTACCCAATAGTTTAAAAAATAAACGTATTTGGGAACTAGATATGGGAGCACTTGTAGCAGGAGCTAAATATCGTGGTGAATTTGAAGAACGATTAAAAGCAGTCCTAAAAGAAGTGAAAGAATCTAATGGTGACATTATTATGTTTATTGATGAGATTCATATGATTGTTGGGGCAGGAGAGACGGGTGCTATGGACGCTGGCAATATGTTAAAACCGATGCTTGCTCGTGGTGAGATTAAACTAATTGGGGCAACTACTTTAAATGAATATCGCAAGTATATAGAGAAAGATGGAGCTTTGGAAAGAAGACTTCAAAAAGTATTAGTGAGTGAACCAAATGTCATGGATACGATTACAATATTACGTGGTCTAAAAGAAAGGTTTGAAGTTTATCATAAAGTAAGTATTAAAGATAATGCTTTAGTTGCTGCTGCAACACTTAGTGACAGATATATTACAGATAGATTCTTACCCGATAAAGCAATTGATTTAGTAGATGAAGCTTGTGCAACAATAAAGATGCAAATGGATTCTGTTCCTGTAGAACTTGATACATTAACACGTGACATTATGCGCTTAGAAATTGAAAGAGAAGCTCTAAAAAAAGAAAAAGATGAAATATCGCGTAGTCGTTTAGAAAAAATAAAAGAGGAAGTAGAAGAATTAAAAACAAAAGAAAAAGACATGCGTGCGTCTTGGGAAAAAGAAAAAGAAATAAATGAAACCATTGGAAAGAAAAAAGAGGAATTAGAAAGTGCTCGTCATAATCTTGCTATGGCAGAAAATAACTATGACTTAGAAACGAGTGCTAAGCTACGTCACGGAGTGATTCCAACTCTTGAACGTGAATTAACAGAATTAAAAAGCAATAATCAAAATTCTATGCTTTCGGATAGGGTGAGTGATGAAGATATTGCAAGTGTCGTATCTAAATGGACCAATATTCCGGTTTCTAAACTAGTAAGTGGAGAAAAAGAAAAATTACTACATTTAGAAGAGAATTTACGTAGTCGTGTAAAAGGACAAGATACAGCTTTAAAACTTGTAAGTGAAGCAATTATTCGCGCTAGAAGTGGAATTAAAGACCCAAATCGTCCAATAGGTTCCTTTATCTTTTTAGGACCAACAGGGGTTGGGAAAACTGAGGTAGCCAAAAGCCTGGCTAATTCGTTATTTGATGATGAAAGACATATGATTCGGATTGATTGCTCTGAATACATGGAAGCATTTAATGTAAGTCGCCTAGTAGGAGCTCCTCCAGGATACGTTGGCTATGACGAAGGAGGACAATTAACGGAAGCGGTACGAAGAAATCCTTTCTCCATTGTTTTATTTGATGAAATTGAAAAGGCCCATCGGGATGTATTTAATATCCTTTTACAAATACTTGATGATGGACGTATCACGGACAGCCAAGGTAGAACCATTGATTTTAAAAATACCATTATCATTATGACAAGTAATTTAGGGAGTGAATATATTCTAGATGAAACTGAGAATAGCGAATCTTTCGTTATGAATGAACTAAAAAATACTTTTAGACCTGAATTTATCAATCGTATAGATGAAATTATTGTCTTTAAGTCCTTAACGAAAGAAGTGATTTATGCTATTTTAGATAAAATTATTTTGGAAATTGAGGCACGTTTAGTACCAAGTAATATTCATATAGAACTTTCTAGGGAAGCTCGCGAAAAGATTATAGAAGAATCCTATGATAAGAATTATGGAGCACGTCCAATAAAACGATATGTCACCCGTAATATTGAAACATTACTTGCAAACTTAATTTTAGAGGATAAAGTGAAGTTTAATGATACTTTAGTGATTGAGTGTAAAAGTAACGCATTTGAAATTAAAGTGAAAGAAAATATATAAAACATAATTTTTTACTAATTTTGTTAAAAGTGAGTTCAATTGATTAAATTGAACTTTTCTTTTGCCAAAATAAAGCATTAATTTCCTTTTTTTACACTACAATTTAGGAAATTCGCGATTTGCATTTGTTTTTGGTTTGTTCTATAGTGTGCTTGCGAGGCGTAAAAAACAGAAGTGTGTTTGCCACTAAATCATTTGATGAGGAGGTGGGTTACATGATGGATAAAAAAGAATTTCTTATTTTACTCTTGATTGTATTAATCATTCTTCTGATACTATTTAACTAGATGATTCGCTCATAGGGGGGTTGGTTATAGAGAAAGGTAAAAAACACCATCTGTTAAGATGGTGCTAACCAATAAGCAAGCACTTATAGAAGTGTCTCGCTTAAAAGAAAGGATGAAAAAGATGTGGAAATGATTTATAATTCTGCTATAGTACTCGCTAAGAAGAGGAGAACTAAACGAACATCCGTAGAAGTTTGCTAAAAATTTATTAAAATTTGAATAAACACTCTTGAACAAATTGCAAAAGCAACAGAATTATTTTTAGAAGAAGTTAAGCAGTTAAAAAACGCGATTGACATTAAATAAGCAAAGTGGTACACTTTCAAGTAGAAATTGTTGATGAAAGACACGATTTTATTCAATTGTTTGAAAGAGAGTTCATGGTTGGTGGAAATGAATAAATAATGATTAGAATTACTACTTTCTAGAGGGATTAATACTCCCCGGTTAATAGCCGTTATCTTAAATTAAGTAAAATAAAGGATGGTACCGCAAGTCTTTGCTCCTTAGGGAGTAACTTGCGTTTTTTGTTTAGGAGGAATTTTTAATGTTTGGAGAATTTTTGGTCCCCATTAAAGTACGTTTGAATGCCGATTTGAGTCACTATTTTCCTGGTTTAACAAGTGGACTAGAGGGCTATACAATGGGAAATGCTTTTAAAAGTGATACATATACAGCAGTTATTAACGTATATTTTGAAGGATATGGTGTTGCAACAGTTGTACTTGATAGATTGGATATTATCGATGAGGAATATTTAGATTTTTTAAAAAGGCGTGAAGAAACTTTTTTGAAATCTTTAAAAGCTGCTAAGAAAATTGTAAAAAAAGTCGGACCTAAAGGTGGATTTAAAGAACTTGAGTTATTTAGTTCTTTTGGAAAAATAACGATTTCCAATAAAAAAGAAGCTGATAAAATTGAAGGTGCTTTAAAAGAATTAGAAAAAGAAATTAAAATAGAAATTATATAGAAAGAAGGAATAAAAAAATGATAAGTTTTAAAGAAGATGAATATTTAAACAAATTAAACCATAGTTGTGCGCATATGATGGCACAAGCGATTAAACATTTATGGCCTAGTGCTAAATTTTGGGTAGGTCCGGTAATTGATACAGGGTTCTATTATGATGTGGATTTAGGAGACAAAGTCATTACGGATAGTGATATTGAAGCCATAACAAAGGAAATGAAGAAAATTAGCAAAGATGGAAAAAGAATTGTTAGAAATGAAATTAGTAAAGGTGAAGCTTTAGAACAGTTCAAGGACGATCCCTATAAAATTGATTTAATTAGTAGAATGGATGAAAATGAAGTAACTATTTCTACTTATACACAAGGAGATTTTACGGATCTTTGTCGTGGTCCACACGTGGAAAGTGTTAAAGAATGTAAATATTTTAAATTGATTAAATTTAGTGGAGCATACTGGAAGGGGGATGTAAATAATAAAGTTTTACAAAGAATTTATGGTGTTTGCTTTCCGACTGAAGAAGAGTTAAATGCTTACTTAGAAGAACTTGAGGAAGCCAAAAATCGTGATCACCGTAAACTTGGGAAAGATTTAGGTATTTTTATGACAAGTGATTTGGTGGGAAAAGGGCTACCTATGTATTTACCTAATGGTTATATTATTTGGGAAGAGTTTGAAAACTATATTAAAGGAAAAGAAAAGAAACTTGGTTACAAACATGTTTTGACTCCGCCTTTAGGAAACGTAGAACTTTATAAAACAAGTGGACATTGGGAACACTATCAAGATAGTATGTTTCCCAAAATGGAAGTAGAAGGAGAAGAATTTGTTCTTCGCCCTATGAATTGTCCTCACCATATGATGATTTATGCAAATGACATTCATTCTTATCGTGATCTTCCACTTCGTATTGGGGAAATTGCTAGGGATTGTCGGTTTGAAGCAAGCGGTGCTTTAAAAGGCATTGAAAGAGTTCGTGCTTTTTGCCAAAATGATGCGCATTTATTCGTAACACCTGAGCAAATTGGTAGTGAATTTAAATCCGTTGTGGATTTAATTTTAGAAGTGTATCAAGAATTAGGAATAAAAGATTACCATTTTGAATTGTCTTTAAGAGATCCAGAAGACAAGAAAAAATACCATCCTGATGATGAGATGTGGAATAATGCTGAAAATAAACTACGAGAAATACTAGATGAAATAGGGATTCCTTATATAGAAAAAATTGGAGAAGCAGCATTCTATGGACCAAAACTCGATGTACAAGTTAAACCTGCTGTTGGAAATGAATATACAATATCGACTTGTCAAATTGATTTTTGTCTTCCCCTGAAATTTGATTTAAAATATGTAGACAAAGATGGCGAGAAGAAAACTCCAGTCGTTTTACATAGAGCAATACTAGGAAGTATCGATCGATTTATTGCTTATTATTTAGAAGAAACGAAAGGTGCCCTTCCTACTTGGCTTTCACCAGTACAAGTAAACATCTTGCCTGTCAATAATGAATACCATTTAGAATATGCCGAAGAAATTTATCAAGAGTTATTTGATAACAATGTGCGTGTAGAACTGGATAAAAGAGAAGAGAAAGTAGGCTATCGTATGCGTGAGTCTGTGATAAGAAAAATACCATTTACGCTAGTGTTAGGCCAAAAAGAAGTGGATGAAAAAGCGATTTCTTATCGTAAATATGGAAGTGATGCCACAACAACTGTTTCTATGAGTGAATTTGTAAAATTTATAAAAGATGTTATTTTGAATAGAAAATAAGAATAGTTCGCTACTATAGCGGATTTTTCTTTTTTTTAGTAAAGTAGTTAAAACCTTTACAAATTAAAAAATAAGTTTATAATATAGTTTACAAAAAAGGGGGAAATATGGCAAAAATAGAGACAACTTTATGGGAAATTAAGAATGGGGGGGGGGTACTCTTAGAAGATTATCTAAAAACAGAACTTCAAAATAGCGAAAGTGAACTGATAGCAAAAGAAGGAATAATTTATAAAATAATAGAACAAAATTATAGAAAAAAGAAAAAAAGAATTATGGAAATGCTTCATGATAATGAAAATACATTACCGGTAGATATTTATGATTTGTATTATGAGAATCATTATTTTTTTGGTTATTCTATGCAATTTTATGAGGATTATAAGACGTTATACGATGTATTGAAAAGTAATATTTCGTTAAAAGAACGAAAAAAGATTTGTTTATCTTTAATTCAAATTTATAAAGAATTACTTTCTTATAAAATTGTTTATTTTGATTGGCATTCTAAAAATTGTGTTTATGGACATGACATAAAATTATTAGATATTGATTCAGGCGATTTAACAACGTCTTGTTCTTATGATGCTTTAGCAAGAAGAAATCTTTTTATGTTATGTTTAGAAATATTACATGGTATGGATTTTGACTTTGATTTTGATTTCTCTGAAGAAGATATAGTGGGACTCATAGATACTTTAGTACCAAAAGAAGAAGTTATATTAAGTAAAAGTATTCCTCTTGATTTTAATTTTCTAGAGAAAGAAATAAAGAGTTATACGAAAACAAAAGTAGAGTATCAAAGAGCGATTATTTTGAAAAAATAAAAATATATGGTATACTTTAGTTGGCTATAAAGAGTATGAGCATTAAGGTATATGGGGGATTAAAATGGCATATGAAGTAGAAAAAGAAGCAATTCGAAAAAGACTACAAGAAGCAAGTGTTGTTACTGAAGAGGACACTATTAGAGTTGTAGCCTTGCTTTTTAAAGAAAATCTTAAAGATGAAAAATTTAAAATTCCATTTAAGGAATTGAAAACTCTTGGCTTTTCTAATGAAGTAGTAGATAGAATCTCGGCGCGAATTTGGTTTACAGAAGAAGAACTTGGGTTTATTGCCAATATGGAAGATGATTACGTAAAGGCTATTACGATTGTGGGAAGAATTTATGCTGAAAGAATGGATTCGTCAGGAAATCCACAATCTATCCATTTATCTGTAGTTAGTGATGCTTTAAAAACTTATGAAGGAAAAGTAGCAGGATTTTTACATGACGTAGTGGAAGATGATTACCTTACTTTAGGTAGTTTAGCTTATATTTTTCGCTTTAATGAAAAGTCTGTTTGTATTGTGGATGTTCTTACTAGAGATAAAGACATTTATCCAACATATGATAGTTATATAAAGGAGCGTATTTTGCCTTCTGATATTTTGGAAGTGCAAAAACTCAAACTCGCCGATATGGAACATAATCAAAGTCCTGAGCGAGTGAAAGATTTACCAACAGAAGAAAGAAGACATAAGGCCTCTACTAAATATAAACCATATATCCCTTTAGTAAAAGCACGCGCAGAAGAGTTGGAAGAACAAGAAATAATAAAAAGGAGATTAAGAAAATGATAGATATTAAATTAATAAGAGAAAATCCAGAACTAGTAAAAGAGAATAACAAAAAGAAATTTCAAGAACATAAAAATAGTTTGGTAGATGAAATTCGAGAAAAGGATGTTATGCTTCGTGAGACACAAACGGAGAATGATAGCTTAAAAAGTGAATGCAATAAAATGAGTAAACAAATTGGTGTTCTTATGCAAGAAAAAAAGACTAGTGAAGCAGAAGCATTTAAGAAAAAAGTAACGGATTTGAAAGAAAAAATTGCCTCTTTAGAAGAAAAAGAAATTACTTTACGTGAAGAAATTAAAAATAAAATGATGATGATTCCAAATATTATCGCCGATGATGTACCTATTGGGGAGGATGATACAAAAAACGTAGAAGAACAAGTTTTTGGAGAACCAATTGTTCCCGATTTTGAAATCCCTTATCATAGTGATATAATGGCTTCCTTTAACGGACTTGATAAAGACGCTGCAGGTCGTGTTAGCGGGAATGGCTTTTATTATTTAATGGGGGATATCGCTAGACTACATTCTGCTGTACTTGCTTACGCAAGAGACTTTATGATTGAAAAAGGTTTTACGTATTGTATTCCACCTTTTATGATTCATGGAGATGCGGTTAATGGCGTTATGTCTTTTGAAGAAAAAGATGCTATGATGTATAAAATTGAAGGAGAAGACTTATACCTAATTGGTACAAGTGAACACTCTATGATTGCTAAATTTAAAGATCAAATTCTAAAGGAAAGTGAACTTCCTATTATGATGACTTCTTATTCACCATGCTTTCGTAAAGAAGTAGGAGCACATGGGATTGAAGAACGTGGAGTATATCGCATTCACCAATTTGAAAAACAAGAAATGGTGGTGATTTGTAAACCAGCAGAAAGTGATTCTTGGTACGAAAAGATGTGGAATTATTCTGTAGAACTTTTTAGAACTTTGGATATACCAGTAAGAAAATTGGTTTGTTGTAGCGGAGATTTAGCTGATTTAAAATATCGTTCTTGTGATATAGAAGCATGGAGTCCTAGACAACAAAAATATTTTGAAGTGTGTTCTTGTTCAAACTTAACTGATGCTCAAGCAAGAAGACTAGGTATACGTTATAAAACGAGTGATGGAGAAAAAGTATATGCACATACTCTTAACAATACAGTAATTGCTCCTCCAAGAATGTTAATAGCATTTTTAGAAAACAACTTAGAAAGTGATGGAAGTGTATTAATACCTAAAGTATTACAGCCTTATATGGGTGGAAAAGAAAAATTAATACCAAATAAACAATAAATAAATTCAAGGCCTTAAATAAAAAAGGCTCTTTTTTTACATAATAAAACATGTTAAAATAAGCAGAAATGGAGGGTTTTAAGTTGAAAATAGAAGAAATAGAAAAGTATTTAGAAACAATACAAGAAAAGATAGAAAATGCATCCTATGAAGAATTACTAGAGTTAGAGAAAAAAGGAAAGAAGCATGAGAATTATTTGTACGGATATATTAACCATTTGAAAAAACAAAATGGCGTTAATGTTAATGATGTTCGTTTCATTAAAAAAGAAATAACAAAAGCGTTAAAACAAATTCGCTTTAAAAAGTGTTCTTTAAAAGAAGTTCCAAAAATAAAAACGATAAAAAAAGTGAATTATACTTTTGATGAAGAAATGGAAGTTTTAAACGCTATATATCAAGAGACAATTTCGAATGAAGAGAAAAAGCAGAAGATAAAAGCAAAAATAAATGAATATCAATATATTATTGAAGTTTATGAAGAAGAAATAAAGGGATTTTCCATTGCTAAAAAGGAATGCTTAGAAGCTTTTTATAGTTCGAAAGGATATTATGAAAATGAGCAAAAAATCAAAGAAAATAAACAAAAAATATATAACTATAAACGCTATATTGAAAGATGTAAAACTTTTTTAATTGCACTTGAGAATAAAAAAGCAAATCTAAAGCATAAGAAAAAATGTTTTGTTCCTAAAGTAGAAAAAGAAAATTGCTATTATTATCTGATTTTAAAAGAACTTTTAAAAAGCGACCAATATTATTATGTAATAGCAGAATGTATTCAAAATAATCCTATGTTTTTAAATGCTACTTATAAAGGAGTATCTATTATTTTTGAAATTTTAAATTTATATGTAGAGAGTATTAATAAAAAGTCAAAAGAAACCAAAACTAGAAATCCTCATTATTATGCTTCTTTATTACAACTATTTTTGGATTGTAATATAAATTTGCCAATTTGTGAACAAAAAAGATTTATGGATTTGGTTCAAAATATGAAGCAAGATGCACCTAGTCTATCTTTTGAAAAAAACAATGCAAAAGAAAGAGAAACAGAAGGATTTTCTTTAGCAAATGAAGTTGGGGAGGGGTATCGTTTAGATGCACTATCTATAAAAAATCGTAGATTAAAAGCCGAAATGTCTTATACTCCTTCTGGTTTAGAAACTGCAAAGTTTAGTGGAAATACCTTTGCTTTTCAAAACCAAAAATATGCTTTTAGTTTTGATTTTGATAAACATTTTAATACTTATTTTTGTATTCACGCTTTAGATACTACTTTTATTCCAGAAAATAGTCCTTGGTATTTAGAATTACAAAAAGAAAAAGATGTAGGAGAAAAACATCTAAAAAAACTAAGTCATTTTAAAACAGGTATTGTCTATCCAACGTTTACATTTCAATATAAAATCTTACAAAATGGTTCTATTTCTTCTTTTAAAATGTTTGATAGTAGTATAGAAATTGATAAAATCATTACGAATCAAGATATGTTCTCCTATAGAGAGGATGAAAATTTAAAAAGATTTGCTGGATGTTTGAAACTTGTTGCTTCTGATTACGGAAAAGAAGAAATTTTAATATTTCCAAATGAGATAGAAAACATCCTTGATTTTATTATAAACGTTGAATTAAAATCTTATTTTTATAAACAAAATTTGCCTGCACTTTATTATGTAGAGGAGGAACTAAATCCTTTAGAAGTCTATAAAATACGTACACATATTTCTTATTATTTAAGTAAAATACCCAAAAAAGAGACAGAGCAATTTTTAAGTTGTTTAGATGTATGTAAGAAGAATTCATTTTATACCAATGTTTCATTAGAGGAAAGTAAAATTGTTATGGACTCAACTTGTTTTATTGGTTACAACATTCTTCAACTTTTAAAGCTAAATGTTAATGGAAGATTAACAGATGAACTTTTAAACAAATATAAAATGATTTTAGAAGAATGCCAATGGGAATTGAATGCAAAAGGAAAATTTATTGACTTAGAAATGCAAAAACGTTTAAAAAAGTAGGAGAAGAGTATGATTAAATATGATCTTGTAACAAGTTTAACAAAGCAAGCCGAGAAAATAAAAGATGTCTATAAAGAAATTGGGTTAGGGGGGATAAATACCGAATTAAAAAATCAACTTTATTCATTAGTAAAAGAAGAAGAAGCGATTTATAATTTAATTCCTTTAGAAGAATATCCAAGCTATTTAGATTATTTCTTAGAGTTTCTAGAACGAGATCCTTATGACTATGTATCCTTTATTACTTTAACAGATGATTTTCAACCCAAAATTCGAATTATTTGGAAGTTTTTATATCTAGAATCTAAAGCGAGTATGTTTTGTGATACAAATATAGTAGCAGAAGAGTATCGATGGCAATATGTATATGAAAATGAACGTTTTAACAATTTGCTTCTATTTTATGCTACCTTTCTGAAAAAGTATGAAAAATATGAACTTGATTTTAATGTTTCGTTTATGAGTGTTTTATATCATTCTCCCTATGCAGAAGCCATCTATTTTAAAAATAATATTTATTATGATAAAGAATGGTTATTTAAATTTAGTGGATTTTCTAATGTATATTCTGAGCTTGATAAGGATTTTATAGCTGAGATTCAAATGTTTTGTTCCGATCTTTTAGCGGTTACAATGGACGAAGATAAAGATTTATATGAGGAAGAAATAATAGAGCAAGAAGATAATCAAGATGTAATTGATAGCCATGGTGTAGTATCCCTTTTACAAGACAAGAATGAAGATGATAAGCAAGATGAAAGTGAAGAAGAATTTGATTATTTTGAAAAAGATGAACAATATGCAGGTTTTTATTTTTTAGAAGAACCCTTTACTAAAATAGGAATTATAATGTATTTAACATCGCTTTACTATTCTATTTCGGATAAAAAAGTGGCCATGGATTTATTAAATAGTTATAAAACAGTCTCATTAGATAAAAATCAAAAAGAAATATTTGATGAAATTTCTTTCCTTGTTAATAATAGTGATGTTTTAAAAAAAGAAATTATTAAAAAACAATAATTTCACTAAATAGGAAAATACGTGCTATAATATGCCTACAAGAGGAAGTGTTTTTATGAATTTACCTGATTTAAAACAAGCAAAAAAAAGAACAGATAATGAAGTAGTAGAAAAACAAGTAGAATATAATTATCCTAAGGCTTTTGTTAATAAAAAATATTTTTTAAGAACCTATGGATGTCAAATGAATGTGCATGATTCTGAGGAAATTAGAAAGTACTTAGAAATTTTAGGATTTTCAGAAACCACTGTTTTAGAAGAAAGTGATTTGGTTGTTTTAAATACTTGTGCAATAAGAGAAAATGCCCATGATAAAGTATTTGGGTATCTAGGACGTTGTAAACACTTAAAACGAGAAAAACCGGACCTTTTAATTGCGATTGGGGGATGTATGAGTCAAGAGGAGAATGTGGTTTGTGAAATCAAAACGAAACATCCTTATGTAGACATTGTGTTTGGTACCCATAATATTAATGAACTTCCAAAATTATTATTAGAAAATAAAGCAAAACAAACTATTGAAGTCTATAGTATAGAGGGCGATGTTTACGAAGGAATTCAGTACAAAAGGGATTCTAAAATTACGGCATGGGTAGACATTATGTATGGTTGTGATAAGTTTTGTACCTATTGTATTGTTCCTTATACAAGAGGAAAAGAACGCAGTCGAAAGTTAGAGAACATTATTGCGGAAGTAGAAGAACTAAAACAAAATGGCTATAAAGAAGTAACTTTGCTTGGGCAAAACGTCAATGCCTATGGAAGAGATTTAAATATGGGGTATGACTTTAAAGATTTACTAGAGAAAGTAGCCCAAACGGGAATTGACAGAATACGTTTTGTAACGAGTCATCCTTGGAATTTTACAAGCGAAATGATCGATGTAATTGCAAAATATGATAATATTATGCCTTATATTCATTTGCCTTTACAAAGTGGAAGTGATGGGATTTTAAAATTAATGGGACGCCGTTATACGAAAGAAGAATATTTGCATTTGTATAATCAGATTAAAGAAAAAATTCCGAATGTTTCTATTACTACCGATATTATTGTCGGATTTCCCAATGAAACGGAAGAAGATTTTTTAGAAACGTTAGATGTTGTGAATACTTGTAAATTTGATTCTGCCTTTACATTTATTTACAGTCCGAGAGTTGGTACTCCTGCAAGCCTTATAAAAGATAATGTTACAATGGAAGAGAAAGAAGAACGTTTACAAAGACTAAATACGCTTGTAAATGCATATTCTTTAGAGGCAAATCAACGTTTAGTAGAAAATATTGTGCCAGTTTTAATTCTTGGAGAAAATGAAAAAGATAAAACACGTATTTATGGGTATACTGATACTATGAAACTTGTAAATATTGAGGGTGGATGCGATTTAATTGGAAAAATTGTTCCTATTAAAATAAAAGAAGCCAAAAGTTTTAGTCTTGATGGCGAAATTGTGAAAGAAGGTGTTTCCATATAATGGAGAAAAAGAAAAAAAGTGAAATCAATATTGAGAATGTCAATGAAGTTGTCAGTTTGTCTAGTAAAATTCTTCATATTTTGTATGTGGCTATGATTATCGCTTGTGTTTTAATTGTGACGATTTTAGTAAAAGAATGGGGAATATTAAAGTTTATTTTTACATTTTTAAAAGTATTATCTCCGCTCTTTATTGGATTTGTAATTGCATGGTTATTTAATCCTTTAGTCAAAAAGTTAGAAAATAAAGGAGTTCCACGAATGTTTGGTTCTATCCTTGTTTACGCTGTGTTTTTAATTATTATTGCGGTATTTTTAAGATTTTTAGTACCAACAGTTTATATGCAAGTGAATGAACTTATTAAAAATTTACCCGCTATTTTTAATGAAGTCAAAAATAGTGTAAACGAAATTTTTATGAAATTTTCTCATGTAGAGGGATTGGATATTGAGTCTATTCGCAACAATGTCATGACAACAATGGAAATAAAGTTGACAGAATTTACAACCACTTTCCCAACAATGCTTTTGGATATTATTGTGAAATTTTTCTCTAGTTTGGTTACGATTGGACTAGGTTTATTTATAGGACTTTATATGTTATTTGATTTTGATTCTATTTCACGTCATTTCTTAAACCTTCTTCCAGAAAGAAAAAGATTTGAAGCGCAAGTTCTTCTTAATAATATTGGGGGAGAGGTAAGAAAAAGTGTCAATGGAACCATGTTAGTTGCCGTTATGGTCTTTGTTTGTGATTCGATTGGTTTTTGGATTATTGGGTTACAAGCACCAGTACTCTTTGGTTTATTTTGTGGAATTACGGATTTAATTCCCTATATTGGTCCTTATATAGGAGGTGCCGTTGCTGTCGTAATCGGTTTTTCCCAAAGTACTTTTATTGGGGTTATGACTTTAATTATTTGTGTAGTTGTTCAGTGTGTGGAAAACTTTATCTTACAACCAGTTGTTATGAGTAAAACCATGAAGTTACATCCTGTTACCATTATGATAGGACTATTGATTTTTAACAATTTCTTTGGTATTATAGGTATGATTTTAGCAACTCCATGTATTGCTTTATTAAAAGTGATTTGGGAATTTATCCAAAATAAATATCAAATTTTACAAAATAATTAATCGTTTTAAGAAAAGAGAGTTTATTTTTAGTATTTTATAGAGAGTTTATGCAAGGTGGAAAGTAAACAAAGAAGAAAATAAATGGGCTACTTTTTCTAGATTAATCGGGGTAACAGGCTCCGTTATCTTAAATTAAGTAAAATAAAGGATGGTACCGCAAAAATTTGCTCCTTGAGGCGTAAGTTTTGTGGTTCTTTTTTATTAAGGAGGAGAAAATGCAGGTTATTTTAATTGCAGGAAGTGCTGGAAGTGGTAAAACGTATTTAGGCAAAAAGATAGTAGAGTTAGCAACAGCAAAGGATTTGCGGGCGTTACAAACCGAATATAGTAAATACATTAAAATGTATGCGAGTGAAATTTTAGGTTATGATGGAAATAGCGAAAATAAACCTCGAGCCTTTTTACAAAATACAGGCAGTTTTATTAGAGAAGAATTACAAGATAGAAAGTTTTTTATAAGAAGAATGTTAGAAGATTTTCGTATTTATGAAGAGTATTTTGATATTATTGTGATTTCAGATGTAAGGTTGCTTCTAGAGATAGAAGATTTGATTGAAAGTCCATATGATGTAACAACAGTGCTTGTAAATAATGAGAAACCGCAAAGAGTATTAACAGAAGAAGAAAAAAATCATGTAACAGAACATGAATTTAGAAAATATTTAGACTATGATTATGTTGTAAATAATGAAGAAAAAGGCGTTTTGGAAAACGCGGCAAAGACAATATTGGAGGAGATAAAATGAATTTAAAAGATTTATATATTGATTTTTTTGTAAGTAAGGGACACAAACAAATACCATCGTCACCAGTTGTACCAGAAAATGATCCATCGGTACTTTTTAATACAGCGGGAATGCAACCTTTAATTCCCTATTTAATGGGACAAAGTCATCCTTATGGGACAAGACTTTGTGATTATCAAAAGTGTATTCGTACAAATGATTTAGATGAAGTGGGGGATACAACGCATCATACATTCTTTGAAATGCTTGGAAATTGGAGTTTAGGGGATTATTTTAAAGAGGATAGTATCTCTTGGAGTTTTGAATTTCTAACGAAAGTTTTACATATTCCAAAAGAAAAATTAGCTGTTACTGTTTATGCAGGAAGTGCAACTATTCCTTTTGATAGTGAAAGCTATAACAAATGGATAAGTTTAGGGATACCGGAAGGGCGAATTGCAAAAACTTTGGAAGATAACTT
This sequence comes from uncultured Bacilli bacterium, assembly GCA_910587325.1. GTDB lineage: Bacteria > Bacillota_I > Bacilli_A > RF39 > UBA660 > MGBC108787. The sequence goes on from CAJUKB010000003.1 coordinate 54,953, forward strand.
TTGGATAGCAGGAGAGTCTGGACCATGTGGACCCGATACGGAAATATTCTATTGGAGAGATGAAAGTGAGGTTCCAGAATCTTTTGACCCAGAAGATGTTCGTTGGGTAGAAATATGGAATAATGTGTTCATGCAATACTATAAAGATAGTGAAGGTGGAGTTACGGAACTACCTAAGAAAAATGTCGATACCGGAATGGGAGTAGAGAGAACAACAGCAATATTAGAAGGAGTGAATGATAACTATACTTCTAGTATTTGGAAAGATGTTATTGATTTGATTTCTACGATTTCCGGACTTCCTTATAAAGGGAATGAAAAAAGTATGAGAATAATTGCAGACCACTTAAGAACCGCAGTATTCATTAGTGCAGACCCTGCTGGAATAAAACCAAGCAACACGGATCAAGGGTATATTTTAAGAAGACTTATTCGTCGTGCTATTCGCCATGCTAGAAATTTAAATATCGATATCAATAGTGATTGGGAACAAAAAATTGCTATGCTTATTTTAGACAAGTATAAAAAATATTATAAAGAATTAGAAGAAAATGCAAATGTTGTTTTAGAAGTCTTAAAAACAGAAAAAGAAAAATTTAATCGTACTTTAGAAAAAGGGTTAAAAGAATTTGAAAAGGTGACAAAGGATGGACAAGATATTACAGGAATTGATGCTTTTCATCTTTACGATACATATGGTTTTCCAATTGAGTTAACCATAGAACTAGCAAGCGAAAGAAATTTGAGTGTTGATGAAGCCGGTTTTCAAGAAAAGTTTAAAGAGCATCAAGAACTTTCTAGAACAGCTTCACAAGGAAAATTTAAAGGAGGACTTGCTGGAAATAGTGAAGTAGAAACGAAGTATCATACTGCAACTCATTTATTAAATGCAGCTTTAAAAATAGTAGTAGGTCCTGATGTGCATCAAAAGGGGAGTAATATTACGGAAGAGAGAATGCGTTTTGATTTTAGTTGTGACCATAAATTAAGTGAGGAAGAAAAACAAAAATGTGAAGAGTTAGTAAATAATTGGATTAAGGAAGGATTAGAAGTAATAGTTGAAGAAATGTCTAAGAGTGATGCAATTGCTTCTGGAGCTGAATGTATGTTTATCGAGAAATATCCAGATGTTGTCACTGTTTATTCGATTGGAGATGTTTCAAAAGAGTTATGTGGTGGACCACATGTCAAAAATACAAGCGAACTTGGAACATTTAAAATCAAAAAAGAAGAAGCAAGTAGTGCCGGAGTAAGAAGAATTAAAGCAGTACTAATTGAGGAATAAATTCTCTTTTTTTAAATTTCACTAATTTTGTTAAAATTAAGTTCAATTTGGTAAATTGAACTTTTCTTTTGGTAAATTAGAACTACAATTTCCATTTTTGTTTCTTTAATTCAGGAAATTAGCCATTTGAAATTGTTTTTTCTTTCTGTTACTATGCCTACAGAAAGGAAAAAAAGAAATATTAAAGAGTGGTTTTTTATAGGAGGAGAGGAAATACCCAAAAGAAGAATATTTACGAAGAAACAAATGACAGACTTTACTGTAAATATAGAAAATAAGCAGAAGATTATTATTGAAATGAACCAAAGTAAGGATGAAAGTGTTTTTAATAAAAATGGATTATATGCTTTTTCGGTGATAGTAGAATTAAGTCATACTAGTAGGAAACAGTATCCTAAAGTAATAGTAATCAATATAGATAACTTTAATTGCTTTCAACCGGATAAACCAATCTTAAGATTTAAAATAAGAGATGAAGAAGGTCATATAGAAAATGAGATGTATGAATCCATTCATTTAGTGGGTGAATTTTGATTAGGAAATCCCGAATGGAAATCCCGTTTTTGCAAATAGGTAACAACAAAGGTGCACTTTGTTGGAAACAGTATTGTAAAATATGATAATAAAAAATCAAGAGTAAAATGAACTCACTTTGTTCGCTCTTGATTTTTTATTATCATATCCTTCATGTTTAATTCTTCAATTGGAATGTGATGAAGATTTAATAAATCTAAAATATAATCTCCAAGTTCATCTTCTAAAAGTTGTAATGGTGTTTTATATCCTTTTTTAGGTCTAGATAATTGTTTAGTCTATTAATAATATCTAGTATATCATCAGCAGATAGTAAACTTATGTCATACCCTTTTTCAATTAACCATCTAAGTAAGATGTGATTATTTTCAATATGTGGCTTTTCATAAGGAGCATATGTATGAGTATAGTGAACTTCCATTCGTTTATTTAAGCCTTCATGAATTGATCTTTCCAATAACTCAAAATCTAAAAACTCAACACCATTATCGGGGATAGATTTTCTAAAGATAACATAAAAATAAGAATCTAGTTTATCTTCTAAATCATCTAATATTTTTCCAATCTCTTCTTGAGTTTTTTGTTTAATTTTAAAACCTAACATTAAAGAAAAACAAGGAACCATAATAGTGAATAATAGTTCACCACCTTTGATACCTTCAACTGTATCTAATTCTACAATACCCAGGGGTCTAGATTCTCTTTCTTCTTGGGATAAATCTTCAATACTTCTTCCATTTAATTGATGACCTTTAACAGTATTTCTTTTTTCTGTATTTTCTCCATATCTAACTTTAGAAACTTTATTTCTTAAATCCAAGTTACAATAATCTAAAAGTATCTTTATCAATCCAAGAATAAAAAGAAGAAGTAGCAGATTTATACATTTGATATTTTTTTGGTAAAGTATTCATGATAATATCAGGAGAAATGCCGTTTTTAATACAATTAGAAAGATAATCTTTAAATTCCTGTGGAAACTTATCTAACTTAGTATCAATTCTAGATACTCTTTGTACAGCATTATGCATTTTTATAGCTGTTTGAGCATGATATTTAATTTTTACTTTCTTACATTTGAAATAAAGCTCACAGCCATTACAAACATGATGATTTCTCTTTAATAATTCACATTCAATAATAACCTTATAATTAGGACAAATTTTAACAGCTTTCATACAAAATTTACATTGAGAACATTTAATTTTATCTAGTATTTTGTCGCATAAATATTTTTGATGACAAACATTTTTATTTAAACAATTAGAACATTTTCTGGCACTTCCAAAATAAGAAGAATATCTTTTAATCTCTTTACGAATACCAGAAGGATCTTTAGAAAGTAACCTAGCTATATCAGTAGGAGATTTGTTTTCATTTAAAACTCAATATTCCCCATTTCCAATTCTGATAAATTTTTGTTAGAATAATTACGACCCATATACATACCTCCATTCATAATTTTCTAGACAAAAATTATTGTACTATAAAGGTTGTATGTAGGTCTTTTTATATTTCGGGATTTCCAAATTGAAATTTTTATATAAACGGGATTTCGATAAACTAATTAACACCATTCATTTAGTGCTTGCGAATATAGGAAAAACTAAGTACAATATAGACAAAGAGATAGAGAAAATTGCAAAATCTCTAAAAGAAAGAGATTTAGAAAAACTAGCATAAGAATTTAGTGGAGATGAGAAGTACATGGCAATCATAAGAACAGTAGAAGATTTAACGATGGACGAAGAATTAATAGTGTTTTTATTCATATGAAGAGAAGATAAGGCAAGATAAACAAGAATTGGAATATAGTAAGAAACGTATAAGAGAAGAAGCAAATTTAAAAGTAGCTAAAAATTTACTTGTAGAAGGTATTCCTGTTTTCATTATTGCTAAAAGTGCAAATTTGTCTGAAAAAGAAATACAAGAACTTAAGGAATAAATTATTTTAAAATCGGATATGGTTTGCTATTCGTAAACTATATTTTTTCTATTTATAAAACCTTAAATTATGTGTATACTAAAGGAAGAGAGGTGCTAAAGTGAAATACCAAAAATTTGAAATGGATACTTATAACATTTATACCATTAAAACCAATAAATTTAAAAATTGTCATATGGAAATTACGTTTTACGATAATGCCAAAAAAGAAGAACTTGCTTTACGTAATTTTTTAGTGGATATGCTCTGTCATTCGTCTAAAAAATATGCAAAAAGAAAAGACATTGTCATTAAGTTGGAAGAATTATATCAATCTTATTTTTATGGGGTATCAAGTAAAGTAGGGAATATGGTCATGTCTAGTTTTATTTTTGATTTTTTAAATCCAGAGTATGTGAATGATGAAAAATTTTTACAAAATGCCCTAAAACTTCCTTTTGAAATTATTGAAAATCCCAACGTTACTAATAATTCCTTTGACGAAAGAACTTTTAAAATTATCAAAAAACGAATTCTTGCAGATATAGATTCTTTAAAAGAAAATCCTTCTAATTATGCTTTTCGAAGAGCTTTAATTAACATGGACAAAGACTCCATTACTGCATCTAGTGTACTAGGAACGAAGGAAGAAGTAGAAACGATTACTCCGGAAAGTTTATTTTCTTATTATGAAAAATTTTATAAAAATAGTTTATGCAATATTTATATCATAGGGGATTTGGACATGGAAGAAGTAGTGAAAATAATTGATAAAAATTTCCATAATAATTGTCTTAAGAACCATCGTGTAGAAGCATTCGTAGAGAATAAAACAAGAAAAAAAGAGCTAATAGTAAAAGAAGAAGGAAATTTTTCTCAAAGTAATTTGGTACTTGGCTTTAACTTAGAAAAATTAACAAAAGAAGAAATGTTTACTACCTTATACTTTTTCGACGAAGTACTTTGTAGTGGAGGATTAAAATCTAAAATTTATAATTTTTTAAGAGAGGAGAATCAACTATGCTATAGTGTTTCTTCTATTAACGCTAAATACGACAATATGTATTATGTTTATGTAGGATTAGATTCGAAAAACGTTCCTCTTGCGATTAAATTAATTAAAAAATGCGTAAAAGACATGGCTAGTGGCAAAATAACGGAAGAAGAAATGGATATGGCAAAGCGTCAGCTAGAAACCTCTTTGGATGTTGTTATGGACAATCAAAATAGTTTAGTCAATAACTATACCTTTCATACAATTGTTGGAACTCCTTTATTTGAAGATTTAAAAGAATCTTATAAAAAGATAAGTAGTAAAGATTTAAAAAGTCTTGGTAAAAAAATAAAATTGAATTTTGTTTATGAATTACAAAGCAAAGGAGGGAAAGAATGAAAGAGATTGAATTAAAAGGAATAAAAGAAACCGTTTATTACGAGAAAAGCACAAGTGGAATGCCCGTTTATGTGTGGAAAAATGATAAAGTAAAGGGTGTTTTTAGTGCTTTATGTGTGAATTATGGTTCTATTCATCAAGAATTTAAACTCAATGGCAAAAACAAATATTATCAAGTCCCAAGTGGAATTGCGCATTTTATTGAACATTTAAACTTTTATGAACCAGATGGCACTACAGCAACAGACTTTTATGCGAAGTATGGAAGTGAAGTGAATGCATTTACAACATTTGATTATACATGTTATCACTTATATAGCACCAAAGAATTTAAAGCCAATTTAAATCATTTACTTGATTTTGTGCTTACTCCTAGTTTTAATAAAAAAATGGTCAATAAAGAAAAAAATATTATTATCGAAGAACTTTTGATGGATGAAGATATTCCGGATACAAAACTTTATTTTACCCACTATGCGGACCTTTTTCATAAGTATAAATACAAAGAAACCATTACGGGAAAAAAAGAGGATGTAGAATCAACGAAAATTGAAGATATTGAACTTGTATATGACACATTTTATCATCCTAAAAATATGTTTTTAATTGTGACAGGAAATGTAAATCCCTATGATGTATTTAAAATTACCGAAGAAAATTTAAAAAAGAAAAAAATATCTCCTTATAAGAATCCTAAGGTAAAAAAATATCGAGAAGAGGCAAGTATAGTAAATTCTTCTAATGAAATCTATGGAAATGTAGAAAATCCAAAGGTAAAAATCTCTCTTAAAACTTCTTTAAGCAATTTTAAGAATATAGACCCTGTAGAACTTCGTTTAATTACTTCTTTGATTGTAATTAGTAATTTTGGTCCCACAAGTGATTTAAAAGAATACTTAATGGAAAAAGAACTAATGAATTATATGAGTGCTACTAGAACTTTTATTGAAGATTATCTAGTTATGACAATTACATTGGATACAAAATATCCGAAAGAAGTGATTAAAGAAGTGAAAGAACAACTAAAAAAATTAGAAATAACAGAGGAAAATTTAAAAAGAAAAGTAAATGCAAGTATTGCCACTTTAGTTTTAAAGTATGACGATATTATGAGTGTCAATAACACAATGCAAGAGGAAATATTAACATTTGGGACAATTGTGGAGAACGAAAAAGAGCATTTAGAAAATATTACCTTAGAACAAGTAAACAAGGTCATTAAAAAAATAGATACGAAAAATATGGCAATTACGATTTTAAATTCTAAAAAGGACTAATAAAGTTCTTTTTTTATAGAAATTTCTAAAAAAATTTTAGTTTTTCCCAAATCGACAAAAAACTATGGTAAAATAAAAAAGAATAGGGATAGTGGTATTATGTCTAGAACTTCTTTTATGTTAATGGGAATTACTTACTATATAGTATCTATTATAGTGATTGTTGTTGTACTCAATCTTATCAATAAAAAAGAACGTAAAAAGTATGAAGAAGCAATCGCCAGTTTAGAACGTGACAAAAACTTAATTATTTCAGCTAGTATTTTATCAGAACTCAACAAAGTAGAGCCTTTAGTTTCTAACTCTGATTCTAAAGAAGTCTATGAAAATTGGCAAAGAAGATTTAAAGAAATTAAGGATGTAGAGGTACCCAAAATTACGGATGCTCTTTTGGAAATAGAAGAATTATTTAACGATCGAAATTATAAAGAATTAAAAAAGAAAATAGCGGAAACAGAAATTGATATTTGTTTTGTGAAAACAAAATCTAACTTTTTATTAGAAGAAATTAAAGGAATAACATTAAGTGAAGAAAGAAATCGAGATACAATTACGAAATTAAAATCCAATTATCGTGAAATCTTAACGAGATACAATAACAATCGTGAAGAATACAAAATGATTGCTTCTCCAATTGAGTTACAATTTGAAAACGTAGATAAACTATTTAGTGCTTTTGAGTCCTCTATGGAAAAAAATGCTTACCAAGAAGTTGGAAAAATTGTTAAAGCCATTGATGATATTGTGGGAAACTTAAAAATAGTTATGGAAGAAGCTCCAAGTATTATTTTGATGGGCAAAAAATTAATTCCAAATAAAATTAATAGTATTAAAAAAACAAAAGAAAAAATGGAACATGATGGCTATAATTTAGAATACTTAAATATTGATTATAATATTACGGAAGCCAATAAAAAACTTACTGACATTTTCCAAAGATTAAATGTTTTAAATTTAGAAGACTCTATTTTTGAACTCAAAACCATTTTGGATTTCTTTGAATCTAGTGATAATGATTTTGATAAAGAACGTATTGCTAAAAAAATTTTTGAAGAGTATGCTAGAACTATTTTAATCAAAGTAACCAAATTAAATAAAATCAATAACGATTTGTACAAAAAGATTGACGATATTAAATATAGTTATGATTTAACCAACGAAGATGTAGCTGTCATTGGAGAAATAGCAGAAGAACTTGCAAATATCCATGAAAAGTATGATGAAATCATTGAACTCCATCGTAGTAAGAAATCGTATTTTGTTAAACTTGGAAAAGATATGGAAAACTTAAACGTTCGTCTTACGAAAACAGAAGAGAAGTTAGAGCGTGCCTTAAGAACCATTGGCTCTTTAAAAGAGGATGAACTTCGTGCTCGTGAGCAACTTGACGAAATAAAAAGTATTTTATTAAAAGCCAAAAATCAAATTCGAGATTATAAACTTCCAGTAGTTCCAGAAAACTACTTTGTAGAATTATCAGAAGCAAGCGAAGGAATAGAAGAAATTATAAAAGTATTAGAAAATACCCCTATTTCCATTAAAGTATTAAATACTCGTGTCGATACGGCAAGAGATTTAGTATTTAAAGTGTTTAATACTTCAAAAGAAATTATTAAAACAGCAAAAATGGCAGAAATGGCGATTGTTTATGGAAATCGTTATCGTATTAATAAAGAGGTAGATTTAGGTCTTACCAAAGCGGAAATGGCATTCTATAAAGGGAATTTTAAAAATTCTTTAGAACAAGCAATTGTTGCTATCAACATAGTAGAGCCAGGTATTCATAAAAGATTAATGGAAGAATACCAATAGGAGAGCTTTATGGTATTACATTTAAAGGTGGGATGGAACTTTAAATATAGAATGGGCAGTATCTCCTGAATTTCGTAACCAAAAATATGGAAAAATAATTGTAGAAACAGTAAGCAATTATATTTTAGAAAGTTATGAAGAAGTAAAAAAGTTACGAGGTGTGATTGATAAAAGCAATTATGCAAGTAGAAAAGTAGCCAAAAATTCTGGTTTTTATGAAGAAGAAGTAGACAAAGAATACGATTATGATTATGTTTATGTAACAAAATCAAGATAGCATAGTAAATTTATAAAAAATTTTATATAATAGAAACAGAGGTGAAGGATTATGATTTATTTAGACTATAGTGCCACAACTCCCATGTCACTAGATGTTTTGGATTCTTATGATAAAGCAAGTAGAGAGTTTATTGGGAATCCCAATTCTTTGCATAGTTTAGGAGTAAAGTCAAAAGAATTGATTAGTAGTGCTACAAAACAAATTAGTGAATTATTAGGGGTAAGTGAAAGTGAAATTGTTTATACAAGTGGTGCTACCGAATCCAACAATATGGCTCTTCTTGGAAGCGCTATGGCACATAGAAAAAGAGGAAATCATATCGTTGTTTCTAAGTTAGAACATCCTTCTATCTATGCGATTTGTGACTATTTAAAAGAGCTTGGTTTTGAAATTAGCTATGTAGAAAATGACCAAGACGGACTAGTGGACTTTGAAGATTTACGAAGCAAAATACGTCCGGAGACGATTTTAGTGAGTATTTGTGCGGTTAATAGTGAATTAGGTATTCGTGAACCATTAAAAATGATTCGCCAAATCATAAAAAAAGAAAATCCAGAGACGATTTTTCATAGCGATATGACGCAAGCCTTAGGAAAAATTCCTGTGAATGTAAAAGATGTTGATTTAGCAAGTTTTTCTATCCATAAAGTGTATGGTCCAAAAGGAATTGGTTTACTTTATAAAAGCAATTTAGTACGAATTTCTCCTTTAATTCAAGGAAGTAGTAAAGAAAGTAGCTTAAGACCGGGAACACCACCGGTTCCACTAATCGCAGCATCCGCAAAAGCCATTCGTTTAGGAATACAAGATTTAGATCGTAAAGAAACCTTTATAAAAAAATTAAACGAGAAAATAGTGGAAGAACTACAAGATTTAGAAGGAATAACAATCAATAGCACAAAATATTCCATTCCCCATATTTTAAATATCAGTTTAGAAAATATTAAACCGGAAACTTTTATTCATGCGATGGAAGAATATGAGATTTTTCTTGGAACCAATACAGCATGTGCTAGTGGAGATGTATCTTCTACCATTATGGCTGTTTATAAAGACGAAGAGAGAGCCAAATCTACCATAAGAATTAGTTTATCTTATTTAACGACAACAGAAGAAATCAATCGTTTCTTAAATTGTTTTCATATTGTTTATAAAAAATTGAATGCACTTGTTGTATAAAAAATAATTTGTTATAATGTGTCCCAAGAAAAGGGACTTTTTTAAGGAGTTAGAAAAATGGAAAAATTAATTATAATTAAATATGGGGAATTAACGACCAAAAAAGAAAATATCAATTTATTTATCAATACGTTAAAACAAAATATTAAGGAAAAATTAAAGAATGAAAATGTGGATATACGTTTTGATAAAGGGAGAATGTTTATCCGCGTTTTAAATGATAATTTTGATGTGATTATAGAGAAATTAAAAGAAGTATTTGGAATTCATGAAATTGTGATAGGTTATGAGTTGAAATCTTTAGATTTAGAAGAGATTAAAAAAGAATTGTTAACTTTACTAAAAAATAAAGAATTTAAAACATTCAAAGTAGAAACGAAAAGAAGTAATAAAAAAATACCTCATATAAGTACAGAAATTAGTAGAGAAGTAGGAGGATTTATTCTTAAAAATAAAGAAAATACAAAAGTAGATGTTCATAATCCTGAACTTATGATACATTTGGAACTTAGAAATACCGAAAGTTATATTTATTTTGAAAGAGTAGAAGGATTAGGTGGGTATCCTGTTAGTACACTTGGCAAAGGTGTTTTAATGCTTAGTGGAGGAATTGATTCACCTGTTGCAGGCTATATGGCAATTAAAAGAGGTGTAAAGTTAGAAGCACTTTATTTTGAAAGTCCACCTCATACAAGTATAGAAGCCAAAAACAAAGTGATGGAACTTGCTAAAGTTCTTTCGAAATACAACAATGAAATTAAAGTACATGTGATTCATTTTACAGAAATACAAGAAGCGATTTATAAAAATATTCCGCATGAGTACTTAATTACCATCATGCGTCGTATGATGTATAGAATTGCAGAGATTATTGCAAATAGATGCAATGCTAAAATTCTTGTAAATGGGGAATCGATTGGACAAGTAGCTAGCCAAACTTTAACGAGTATGAAAGCCATTAATGAAGTAGTGAGTATTCCAGTTATAAGACCTCTTGCTTGCTTTGATAAATTGGAAATTATTAATATTGCTCAAAAAATAAATACATATGAAACAAGTATTTTGCCATTTGAAGATTGCTGTACGATTTTTGTGCCTAAACATCCTGTCATTAATCCGGATTCTAGAGTTTGTGAGGAATACGAAAAGTTAATTCCGTACAAGGATTTAATTTACAATGCTATAAAAAATCATGAAGTGATTAAAATAAAGGATGAAAAGCAACAAAATTTTGAAGATATATTGTAGAAAAATTTGCATTTTTATCTATTTTATGTATATAATATGGTTAGGACAAGCAAAAAGAGGCACTTTGTCGGTGTCCTCAGTCCATTAATTGGGTAAGGAACACTCAACAAAAGTTAAGTGTTCTTTTATTAACCTTTAAGGGTGTGACTTGCCCTTAGCAAGTCACAAAAAACCACTAGCTAAGCTAGTGGAGTTAATGTGCTTTCAGCAAAATGACATCTCGCATGCTATAATATGGCTGTTCAGGCCCAATATTAAGCATGAAAGGAGAGATGTCATGGCTAAAAGTTTAGCACATACAAAATATATGTGCAAGTAATCACATTGTGTTTATACCAAAATTTAGAAGAAAGGTAATCTATAATAAGTTAAGAGCAGATATACAAAAATATATACAAGACTTATGTAAGTGGAAAGGAGTAGAAATAATAGAAGGGCATATGATGCCAGACCATGTCCATTTACTAGTAGAAATACCACCAAAAATGAGCGTATCGTATTTTATGGGGTATTTGAAAGGAAAAAGTAGTCTAATGGTATTTGAAAAACATACAAATTTGAAATATAAGTTTGGAAACAGAAACTTTTGGGCAACAGGGTATTATGTAAGTACAGTAGGATTAAATGAAGCAACAATAAGAAAGTACATAAGAGAGCAAGAGAATGAAGATATGATACAAGATAAATTAACCAAAAAGGAATACATAAACCCTTTCAAGGGTAAACTGAAGTAGTCATTACATAGGGCTTGAACAAAGTGAAAGCAAGCCTTCATTTGCGGGCTTGTTGGTATTTTGGCCTTATAGGCCATGTGAAAACCACGTCTTTTAGGCGTGGTTATTTATTATCTCTTGTTGTTGTCTATGCGAGAAATAATCACTAGTAATACAATAAGAATAACTAGATACTCCATGTTCCTCCAGAATAAAATCATTTTGTTTCATGGACATCACCTCACTTTCAAGTATAAGTAATTTTAGTTAAATATAAATGAACTGAGGAAGAACACCAACTTTGTGCCTCTAAATCCATTGTATAGTAATAACGAGTGAAAATCAATGGTAATTTGTGGTCTATTGTAATAAAGAGAAAAAGTTTTGTCTTCTTTTGTCGAAAAACTTGAAATCTTTATTTTCTTCTATATAATAGCCACTTGTGTTATTGATTAGGTTTCTATTTCGTTCAAATATTGATTTCCTTTTTATATATAATTACCCCTTCTTAATCAATAATACATTTTTAACAAGCACTCTATGTGCTTTTTTGATGGGATAATAAAAATTTGCATTTTAATAAAGTTTATGATAGTATAATAAACAATTCAAAAAGGAGGGGATTGAGTTGAAAATAAAAGAAATCCGTGATTTTAAAGCATTATCACTTGTGGAACAACGAAAAAAATTAAAAGCTATGAAACAATACTTATATATTTTAAGAGTAGGTCAAATAGCTATTTCTGCACCTGTATTATATGGGGGATATGCAATCGTAGATTTTTTAAATAAAGAAGTAGCCATAACTTCTGTCGGGATAATAACTTCAATTAATTTAGCAATTCTAGGGGCTTTAAGTTGGGTAAGTAGCCAACAACACAATGATATTATAGAAATGAATACTATTATTAAATTAGAAGAAAACGAATTAACTCGTGAAAGAACTTTATAACAAAAGGACTAGAAAATAAAAATTTCTAATCCTTTTTTTCGAAACTAGCACAGTTCGTACCCTTATGTTCATTGGATACAAGAATTTTTCCTAGAGTACAATAATTCTCTTTATTATGAAATTTGCAATTTTTCACTGTACAAGCAATGCATTGGTTATAATAAATTTCGTCCATCTTTCTTCACCATTCTTAGTATGAATAAAAAATAGCTATTCTATACATACTAAGATTAGGTGAAGAGTAATGCGTAAACACATTGATTATCATTATAAATGTTATGATAGACAAAATGAAAGTAATATCGATAGAATTGTAAACGAACGTTTTAATGAATATGGTTATAATTTTGATACAAATAGCAAAAGATGTATTAACTATGATGAACTAGCACGTAAAACCGATTATAAAAACGTCAAAAATTCATTTCATACGAAAGAAAGATAGAAAATCTTCTTTTTTTTTTGTATAATGTTATAGAGGTGTAAGAAATGAAAATATTAACAGTAAATGCCGGAAGTTCCTCTTTAAAATTTAATTGTATTGAACTTCCAAGTGAAAAAGAATTAATTAGTGGGTATTTTGAAAAAATAGGAATGGATGGAAGTTTCTATAATATCAAAATCAATGGAGAAAAAACAAAAAAAGAAGTAGAGTTAAGCAATCATAACGATGCCGTTCGTTATTTAAAAGAAGAATTACTAAATAATGGAATTGTTTCTTCTTTAGAAGAAATTGATGGTGTAGGACATCGTTTGGTACATGGTGGAGATAAATTCAAAGATTCTGTTTTATTAACAGAAGAAGTGATTCAAGAATGTGAGAAATTTAATGATTTAGCGCCACTTCATAACCCAGCAATGTTATCTTGTATTCGTGCTTTTCAAAGTGAGATGCCAACGACTCCAATGGTAGGGGTGTTTGATACATCATTCCATCAAACGATTCCGGAAATTAATTATTTATATTCTGTACCATTTTCTTGGTATCAAGAATATGGAATTCGTAAGTATGGATTTCATGGAACTAGTCATAAGTTTATAACCAAAACCATGCAAAAAATTCTTGGCAAAGATTCTATCAACATTATCAATTGTCATATCGGTAGTGGTGGAAGCATTTGTTGTATAAAAGATAGTAAAAGTATTGATACCACGATGGGATTTAGTCCAAATGCTGGATTAATGATGGGAACTCGTTCTGGAGATATCGATTATTCTATCATTCCATTTTATATGAATAAAACAGGTAAAAATATAAATGAAGTGGATACGATTTTAAATAAAAAAAGTGGTTTACTTGGAATTAATGGAAAATATTCAGATCATCGTGATATTGAAAATGGTATGGCTGAAGGAGACAAAATGTGTACTTTAGCAAATGATATGTATGTAAATCGTATTGTTGGATATATTGCAAAATATTTTGTTGAACTTGATGGTAAAGTAGATGCTTTAGTCTTTACAGCAGGACTTGGAGAGAATGCTCGCGAATTTAGAGAAAATATTATCGAAAAATTATCTTCTTTGGGTATTTATATTGATAAAGAAGAAAACAATAAAATTGCAGGCTATTTAGATAAGAGTGAAGGTATCATTTCTACAAGTGAATCTAGTGTTCCTGTATATGTAATTCCAACAAATGAAGAGTTGATGATTGCACTTGATACATATAACATTATTGGATAAAAGGAGTGTGATGGCTATGGATATAGGAAAACTTATTTATAAAAAAATAAAAAAATATGACACAATAGTTGTTGCAAGACATGTTGGTCCTGATCCTGATGCCATTGCAAGTCAAATTGCCTTAAGAGATGCTATTCGCTTTACTTTTCCACAAAAAAAAGTATTAGCCGTGGGAGCAAGCGTTACCAAATTTAAATACTTTGGTACTTTAGATAAAGAAAATTATGAAAATATAGAAAATGCATTGTTAATTATTTTGGATGTTCCTACTTTAGATAGAGTAGATGGTATAGAAGGATTGTCTTATAAAGAAGTAATTAAACTTGACCATCATCCATGTGATGAAAAAGTAGCAGATTTAGAAATCGTAGAAGATAAAGCATCTAGTGCTTGTCAAATCGTTGCAGAATTTATCTTTAAAACTCCTATGAAAATGAATGAAGCAATAGCAAGTAATTTGTTTTTAGGAATTGTTTCGGATAGTGATCGCTTTTTACTTTCTTATACTACAGCTAAGACATTTCAAATTGTTTCTAAGTTAATAAATGACTATCAACTTGATTTTGCTCCTTTATATAACAATTTGTACGAAAGACCTATTAATGAGATTCGTTTTCATGGGTATTTAGCGGAACACTTGAATTTAACCGAAAATGGTCTAGCTTATGTAAAAATAACTCCTGAAATTTTAAAAGAGTACGGAGTGGACAATGGAACCCCATCTAATATGATTAATGATTTTAATTATATTAAAGAGGTACTTGCTTGGATATTTGTGACTTATGATGAAAGTCATGAAATATTCAAAGTAAATATTCGTAGTCGTGGTCCAATTATTAATGAAACGGCAGAAAAATACAATGGTGGAGGACACAAATTTGCTAGTGGAGCGAGATGCAAAACGGAAAGTGAAATCAATAATTTATTAAAAGATTTAGACAAAGTTTGCAAAAATTATAAGGAAAGCTTAGAATAAAGGGCTTTTTTTCTATGCAAAAATTTGACTTTGTATAAAGTTTATGATATAGTAAGCGAGTTATTTTAAGAAAGGGGTTTTGAAAATGCAAAACTATACAAAAAGAGATATAAAAAAAGTAGCGCTTCATTATTTAGCAAATCTATATTATGATAGAGAATTTTTGACTTGGGACCGATTTGAGGATATGGCTATTGTTTTTCACCAAAATTCATATTTAGAAAGTTGTTGGAATAGAAGAACAAGAAGAAGTTTTGAACAAATGTCTTTATGCTTATTGGAAATGTTAAAAATTATTAAAAGAGATAGTACTGAAGCACCATGGTTATATTTTGAGAATAATGTATTACCTATTTCTTTAGGAAAAATGGATGGACTTAATCATACTTCTCATTACGATAAAATTGCACAACTATCTTTAAAAATGAGAAATTGCATAAAAGATAGAACTTTTATAGATGAGTATATTAAAAAAGAGGCAAGAAAAACAAAAAGATATGCTCAGCAATTACTAGAACAAAAAGAAATTGATGAATCTTTAAATGCGCCAGAAAATAAAAATTTTTTTAATCAAAATTTATCTTTTTTATATCACGAATTGAAACATGGAGAACCAGAAGATATATTTCGTCAAACAAAAAAGGTGAGAAGATTATTTATGCAAAATAATAAAATTAAGCATCAAAAAGAATTAAAAAATAAAAAAATTCGAGAAGAAAAAGTAAATCAAATAAATGCACTTTTACTTGATGAAGAAAGAGAAGACGTTCTACAAAGAGCCTATGCAACATTAGGAAGAATATATGCTTTGGAAGAAGTAACTACCGATGAAATTTGTAAAACAGTTTTAACTAAAGATATTTTATATTTTGAAATGAGTTTGCATAGCGGAAATATAGACGATATTCAAAATGAAATGGCAAGACTTGAAGATATTTTTGAAACAAGTACTAGAAGAAGTAGAAAATAATTGGTGAAACTATTCATCAATTTTTTCTTGGCTTTTTTTAAAATAAAGACTATAATTTTAGTTATGAAAATAAAAAGTTATAAAAAATGTAAAAACAATAGCTACAAAATCACATTTCAAGATAATAAAGAAGAATTAGTATTATACGATGAAGTGATTTTAAAGTATAATCTTTTGCTAAAGAAGGAAATTTCTAAAAAAGAATTAGAAAGTATTCAAAAGGAAAATGAACGGTTTGCTTGTTTTAATAAAGCTATTCAATATTTAACGTATAAAAGTCGTTCTAAAAAAGAAGTGGAAGAGTACTTGAAAAAACAAAAGTATTCTATGCAAGATATAGAATACACCCTTCGTCTTTTAGAAGAAAAGAAATTTATTAATGATGATGTGTATTTACAAATGTTTATTAATGACCAAATTCATTTAACATATAATGGTCCCCAAAAAATAACAAGAAAGTTAATGGATTTAGGATTTCAAGCAGAAAAAATTAATGAAGAGCTTTCTAAAGTTTTAAAGGAAGTATGGCTAGAAAAACTAGAGCATATTATTAAGAAAAAAATAAAAGCCAATAAAAAAGATGGTGTTAATAAACTAAAAGAAAAAATTTTATATAGTTGCATAAAGGAAGGATTTAGAAAAGAGGATATTTTAAATATTTTAGAGAGTATAGAAATGTCTACAAATACCTCGGCTTTAGAAAAAGAAGCTCAAAAATTATATAAAAAATTGGCATTAAAATATAGTGGTAGTACTCTTACTTATCAATTGAAAGGAAAATTATTTCAAAAAGGTTTTACGGCTGAGGAAATTAATAGAGTAGTAGAGGACATAAAAAAAGCATCATAACGATGTTTTTTATTTGCTTATTTTGTTGTTTGACTTTGTGCTAAAGCATTTTGAATAGAAGTAGCATATTGACTTTGAATTTCACTATCTACAATATCCATTCCATAACTTTTACGTAATGCTTGCAATGCTTTTGTGTAAATAGCAGCATCTTCACTCATTATGTTATTAGCGAGAGTTTCACGAATACTATCTTTTACTTCATCAAAATTTGCCTTTTCTTTAGAAGCCTCTTTAAAAATAACATGATAGCCAAGTTCGGTTGTAATGACTTCAGTAGAGAATTCTCCATCTTTTAATTCAAAAGCTTTTTTTACAATTTCATCATAGCTACTTGAAAGTGTTCCGTTATTAATGTATCCAAGAGAACCACCATCTTCTTTTGTAGATGCGTCTTCTGAATTTTCTTTTGCAAGTTCTGTAAATGTTTCTTTTACATTATTACTTTCTTTTAATTTTGCAATTAAAGTATTAACTTTTTCTTTTGCTTCGTCTTGTGCTTTTGTTTTTTCATCATCAGTTGCATCATCGCTTACATTTGGAGTGATTAAGATATGATTTACCAACATATCTCCATAGATGTTTTTGTCATAATAATTTTTCATTTCTTTTTCGCTCACTTGTTCTTTTGCATATTCTTCTACTACTTGGCTTTGTAGATAATTAATATAAACAAAATTTCGATAAGCTTCTTTTGTTTGGTATGGTGTTTGTGATTGAATCAAACTTAGCAATTGATCTTTATAATTTTCTTCTAATGATTTCATAGTGGCATCTGCATATTCGTTAGCACTATCTAAACTATCTTTATATTTATCTTCTAGTATTTTTTTATCCACTAAGTTAATTAATGAATCAAGTGCATAATTTTCTTTTAAATCATTATAAAGCTCATTAATACTAATCATACTTCCATTTTCAAAAGATACAACTGCTTGTTCACCATTTTCTAAAGTAGGGATGGTTTTTCCACATCCACATACCATTAAAGTACAAACCCCTAATATTACTAATTTTTTCTTCATTAATATCCTCCTTAAACATTATTTATTATAACGAATTTATTAAAAAAATACAAGAAGAACACTCACCAACTCTAAAACTTACCATACAATATAATTGAAAAGACAAATAAAGGAGGAATGAATTATGAATCATTGTTGTGGAAATAACGGACTAGGACCTGCTATTATTCTTGTACTTTTTATCCTATTAATTATCATCGTAGGGGCTTTCATTTAGTCTTTAATTAAATAAGGAGGTGTTCATTTAGATGAACTGCTGTAAAAAAAACCAAGAGAATTGTTCTGGTAACAATAATCAAGGAGTAAGTTCTGCTTTAATCATCATCGTTCTATTCATTTTACTAGCGATTATTTTTGCAGGATTTAGCGGATACGGTATATATTAAAAGGAAGGAACATCCTTCTTTTTTATTTGCACTTATTTTTAATAATACTTGGTGAATATGGCTTTTTTTCATCAGTTCTATATAAAAGATAGTCGATGCTGGTTTCATAAAATTCTGCCAATTTTTCTATTTTTTCTAAAGGAATTGTATTAATTCCCATTTCATAACGGCTATATTGTGCTTGGGTGATTTTTAATAATTTCGCAATCTCAATTTGCTTGATATCTTTGTCTTCTCTTATCTCTTTTAATCTTTCTATATTCATGGTTCATCACTAAATTTATTGTATCTTATATACGTCTTGCGTATTGACATATATACGTTAAACGTATATAATACAAGAAGAATATATGTTGCGCGTATATAATAGAGAGGCGAAAAAATATGAAAAACAAAAAGAAAATAACAATAATGGTAATAGGAATAATAGCAGCAGTAGGAATAATAATAGGAGCAAGTTACGCATGGTGGAATACCAGAATAACCCAAAAGGGAGTAAACACCATAAAAAGTGATTGTTTAAAATTAAGTCTAGTAGATGAAAATCCAATAAGTTTAGAAAAAGCATATCCCTTAACAGATAAGGAAGCAGAAGAATTAACACCCTATACATTTACAATCGAAAATGTATGCAATACAAGTATAGTATATGATGTAAATATAGAGGTGTTAGAAACAGAGGAAAGATTAAAGAGCGAGTATATAGCGCTCGCATTTAATGGAAACAAAAAAAGACTATTAAATGCATATCCAAGTACGAGTCCAAGTTTAGAAAATGGAGTAGAAAGCTATGGACTTGCAAGTGGGAGTTTAAAAGGAAAAGAAAGTATTTCGTATTCCTTGAAACTATGGATGGATGAGCATGTAACAGCAGAAGATGATGCAATGAATAAAGAATTTTTAAGCAAGATAGTAGTCAATGCAAGTTTAAATCAAGTGGTAGATGCATATAGTGAAAGTATCTTAAATGGAGCGGACCCAGTATTAGCGGAAGGATTAATACCAGTAGAGATAGGAAATGATGGTCGTGTTACAAAAGCGAATATCCAAAACGAATGGTACAGCTATGAAGAAAAAAGATGGGCGAATGCAGTCATCTTGCTTGATAAAACAATTGAATATAAAGACTACGAAGTAATCCCAGAAGAGAACATAGAAAGTTATTTTGTATGGATACCGAAGTATAGTTACGAGATTTGGGACTTAGGAGAATATGAAAGTTTAACAGAAATTGATGAAAGCAAAGTACATGAAATCCCAATCAAATTTGGTTTAAATAATACAAGTGATAGTGTAGAAGGAGAATGTACGACACCAATGAATGAAGAAAGAACGCAAGGACTATCAGGAGAAAGTGGAAATTGCAAGGTAGGAGACTATATGACACCACCAGCATTTATCAGTATGGGAACGAATGGATTATGGGTAGGCAAATTTGAAACAGGATACAAAGGAGCAACAAGCACAGCAGAAGCAGAAGTAAATGCAAATGATTCCAGTAAAGTACAAATCAAACCAAATGTATATAGTTGGAGAAATATACAAGTATCGAATGCCCATCTTGCTAGTTACAATTACATACGAGAATACGATAGCCATATGATGAAGAATACCGAATGGGGTGCAGTAGCATACTTACAACATAGTAAGTATGGAAGTGCAACAAGTGTAAGACTAAACAATAATAGTGCCTATATAACAGGGTATGCAGCAGTAAAGGAACCAACAGTAGGAATGGGATATTATAAAGATTGTGAAAATACTGCTGTCGAAATGGACGGAACAAATACCATTAATTATAAAAATCCAGCTTCCCAAGTTGCAAGTACAACAGGAAACTATACAGGTATTTATGATATGAGTGGAGGAACAATGGAGTATGTATTTGGGGTAATACTGGATGAAAATAATGTACTTTTAAGTTCTTCAAGTGGTTTTAATAATGAAACCGTGTTTCCAAATGCTAAATACTATGACACTTACAAAAATTCATTAGATTCAACAGTATATAACTATGGAATATTAGGAGATGCTACAAAAGAAATGGGGCCGTTTGGTAATGCTGTATACGGAATAGAAAATAGACATATAAGTTCATGGTATAAAGATAATGCATGGTACCTTACTACAGAAGCTTCTTGGTTTAGGAGAGGTGGAGCATATGATTATGGTACTGAAGCTGGAATTTTTCGATTTGTTAACGATAATGGCAGTGAAAGAACATGGATTACTTTTCGAATTGTACTAGCTATATGAGAAGTCTAAAAGAAATTAGAAAAAATTGTGGATACACACAAAAAGAGCTTGCAAGCAAACTCGGAATAGCAGATAGTACACTTGCCCATTATGAAACAGGAATACGAAAAGTCACACTAGAAATGTTTTTAAAAATATTAGAAGCATGCAATTATAAAATGAAGATAGAAGAAAAATAATGGATTTCTCATTGTAAGGGGATCCTTTTTTCTTTCCTTGTAATCTAAAGAATATTTTGCTAAAATAAATGTAGTAT
Source organism: uncultured Bacilli bacterium (assembly GCA_910587325.1). Taxonomy (GTDB): domain Bacteria; phylum Bacillota_I; class Bacilli_A; order RF39; family UBA660; genus MGBC108787. The sequence goes on from CAJUKB010000003.1 coordinate 75,954, forward strand.
AAGAGGTGTAATATGGATGATAAGACAAGTCTTTTTGATATTACTTTATTTAAACAAGCACAAATAGAGTATACCATTAAAGAAGTTTACCAAACGTTAATGAATAGAGGATATGATCCTGTAAATCAACTTGTAGGGTATTTAATTTCCGGAGATCCAGGCTATATATCTAGTTACAATGGAGCACGAGAAAGAATTCAAGAAATTGATAGGGAACTTATTGTAGCTTATCTTTTGGAACAATATTTAAAATGAGATATTTAGGACTTGATTTAGGTACCAAAACATTAGGAATCGCCATAAGTGATAAAACAAATACAATTTCTTCCCCGTATACAACTTTGCGCTTTGAAGCCTATGAAGAACTTGTAGAAGAATTAAAAAAAATTGTGACGGAAAAAGATATAGGTACATTTATTTTAGGATATCCTAAAAATATGAATAATACCTTAGGTCCTGCCATAGAAAGAACGGAAAGTTTTAAAGCAATATTAGAAAAAAATTTTTCCTTGCCGATTGTCTTAATTGATGAACGCTTATCAACTGTAGAAGCCGAAAATATACTGATTAGCACCGATACAAAAAGAAAAAAAAGAAAAAAAATTATTGATAGCTATGCTGCTGCTATTATTTTAGATACATATTTAAAAAGAAAGTAGGGATTTTAAGTGGATACAAAAAATAGTGTTTTTACCGCTAAAAATGTTCAAGGAGAACAAAAAACATACGAAATTATATTTAAATTTGATTCAGAAGAAACCAAAAAAAGTTATGTAGTCTATACCGATAATACAAAAGAAAAAGGAAAACTAAAAGTTTATGCAAATATTTATGATAAAACCGGCAGAAGTAAAGAACTTTTGCCTATTGAAACAGAAGCAGAATGGAATACCATAGAAGCATTTTTATCGAAGTTAGAGAGGGAAGTTCATGAAGAAAATTAGATTAAAGAAAAAAGTAATTGTTGTACTACTCCTTTTTTTCGTTTTAATCTTTTTAGGAATAGGCCTATATGGTTTTAGTTTGAGAAGTGTCAGTCAAAATGACGAAGTTGTTTTTTTTACTATCCAAAGTGGAACAAGTAAAATCGAAATTGTAGAAGACTTAAAAACTGCAGGACTCATCCGTAGTAAAACAGCATTACTTATTTATTTGTTTTTTAATGATGATATCAATTTACAAGCTGGTAAATATGATTTAAATCGTAACATGAGTGCTACTGATATTTTAAAAACGATTAGTAGTGGAAATGTTAAAGTGGATACTGTGAAAGTAACCTTTGTAGAAGGTAAAAATATGAATGACTATATTAAACTGATCAGTGAAAATTTTCCCTTTACAGAAAACGAAATTAAAGAAGTTTTAGCCTCTCGCGAATATATGGAAGAATTAGTAGAAAAGTACGATTTTTTGACAGATGAAGTTTTAAATGGTAATATTTATTATGCACTCGAGGGTTATCTATTTCCAGATACATATGAATTTTCTGAAAATGCAAGCATAAAAGAAATACTAACCAAAATTTTAGATAACACCAAAGCAAAGTTAGAAAGTTTAGATTTAGAGAATAGCGAATATACGATACATCAAATTCTTTCTATGGCTTCTATTGTTGAATTAGAGGCAGTAAATGAGGCGGATCGTGCACGTGTTGCACAAGTGATTTATAAAAGGTTAGGAATGGGGAAAGGACTAGGAATGGATGTAACCACTTATTATGCTGTTAAAAAGGCTTTAGGAGAAACCCTAACGATGAGTGATTTACGTACAGTAAACCCTTATAACACGAGTGAATCCAATAGTAGTATGGCAGGAAAACTACCTATTGGGCCTATATGTAACCCTTCTTTAATGAGCATTAAAGCTGTGTTAAATCCAAGTGATACTAATTATATTTATTTTTATGCCAATATAAGAACTCATGAAGTATTTTTTGCCAATACGTATGAGGAATTTATTGCCATACAAAGAGAAGTAGGATGAGGTTAATGAAACAATATATTTTAGAAATGGAACAATATGCAAAAGAAAAAAATGTTCCTATTATTGAAAAAGATTCGATTGCTTATATTATGAAATACATTAAAGCAAATCGCATAAAAAATATTTTAGAAATTGGAAGTGCTATTGGCTACTCTGCTATTTTGATGGCTTCTTCTAGTAAAGAGGTAAAAGTAACTACTATTGAAAGAGATGAATCTCGTTATATGGAATGCTTGAAAAATGTCAAAAAATGTGGCTTTGATAAAGAAGTGAATGTGGTTTTTCAAGATGCTTTAGAAGTGAATTTAACCGGTGTTAGTTATGATTTAATCTTCATTGATGCTGCCAAAGGCCAATACAAGAAGTTTTTTGAGAAATTCAAATATTTCTTAGCACCAGGTGGAGTAATTATTACGGATAATTTGAAATTCCATGGCTATGTTGGAAAAAAAGAAACGATTGATAGTAAAAATCTGCGTGGCATTGTCGATAAAATTGAAAGTTATGTAGAATTTTTGAAAACCAATGAAGAATTTGATACAGAATTCATTGATGTTGGCGATGGCATCAGTGTAAGTAGAAGAAAAGATGAAAACAAATAATTATTTAATTGTTGTTACAAATGAAGATTTATTAGAATTGAAAGTTAAGAACATTAGCTTTCTTTTTCCCGTGACTTACTATTCAGTTGGTTTTTTAAAAACTTTTAAACTAGAAGAAATCCAAACTCCACATGCTTATCTTTATATCAATCGTATTTTAGATAAAAAGGCAATCCAAAACTTAAAAGAAGATTTGAAAAAAATACCTTCTTGTGTAGAAGGAATTTGTTTTACAGATTTAGGGGTTGTGGGCATTGTAAAAGAACTTAATTTACAAATAAAACTGATTTATATGCAAAATCATAATACGACAAATGCTCTTTCTATTAATGCATATTTAGAATATTTGGATAGCGTCTTAATCAGTACGGATATCACAGAAAAAGAAATGAAAACTATTTTAGATGTTGCTACCAAACCTTTAATCATTCCTTATTTTAGTTTGGTAGAAGTTATGTATTCTAGGCGTGCTCTTCTTTCCAACTATAATGAGAATTTTGGCTACTCTAAAAGACAAGAAGAAATTTTGCATGAGGGAATATCGAATCAAGACTTTTTAGCGATTGAAAATGCTTATGGAACGATTTTATATGCAAAAAAATTTATTGATTATAGAAATATAGAACATGAAAATATCATGTATCGTTATATTAATCCATTAGGATTAACAAAAGATGCCATAGAAAGCGTTTTAAATGGTGAAGATTTTTCTTCTATTAGTGATACTGGATTTTTATATAAAAAAACGTATTATCGCTTGAAGGAGGAAGAGTGATGAATAAAGTGGAATTGCTTGCTCCCGCCGGGGATTTAGAAAAATTAAAAATTGCTTACCTATATGGAGCAGATGCGGTTTATTGTGCAGGAAAAAAGTTTGGACTTCGTGCCAATGCCAATAATTTTACGCTGGAAGAGCTTAAAGAGGCTGTAGAATATGCCCATCGTTTAAACAAAAAACTTTATGTAACCATAAATATTATTTTTCATGAGAAAGAGTTAGAGGGGCTAGAAGAATATTTAAAAGAATTAGGCCAAATTGGGGTAGATGCCATTATTGCCAGTGATATTTTGGTAATGAAAAAAATAAAAGAACTAAATTTAAAATTAGAACTTCATGTTTCTACCCAAGCAAGTATTTTAAATAGGGAAGCCGCACTTTTTTATAAAGATTTAGGAGCTACACGTTTAGTCTTGGCACGAGAAGCAAGTTTAGAAGACATTCAGGATATTAAAGAAAATACAGGATTAGAACTAGAGTGTTTTATCCATGGAGCGATGTGTACTTCTTTTTCAGGGCGATGTGTTTTATCCAACTATTGTACCAATCGTGATGCTAACCGAGGAGGGTGCGCTCAAATCTGTCGTTGGGTATTTAATATTGAGGACAAAAAAGATGTATTTAGCATGACACCAAAAGATTTAAATTTAATAGAATATATTGTGGATATGGTGAACGTCGGGGTAAATTCCTTTAAAGTAGAAGGAAGAATGCGAGGCATTTACTATATTGCAACGGTTATTTTAGTGTATAGAAGAATAGTAGATAAGATAGGTACAAATACTTTAAGTAGGGGAGAAATCCAATATTATTTAGATATTCTTAATCGTTGTGCCAACAGGGATTCAACGCCCCAATTTATTAAAGAAATTCCAACGAAAGAGGAACAATATTTTTTGGGTAGACAAGAATTGTCTAATCAAGATTTTTTAGGCTTAGTTTTAGACTATGATGAAGAAAACAAGTTTGTAACTCTTGAACAACGAAACTATTTTAAGATTGGAGACATTGTAGAATTCTTTGGTCCAAATATCGAAACATTTTCTTATGAGGTGACTAAAATTTATGGGGAAGATGGGCAAGAAATTGAAATTGCCAATCACCCTAAAATGGTTGTAAAATTGCCGATAGATGCTAAATTATCGAAATACGATATGATGCGCATAAAAGTATTTGACAAACAAGATTATTTATAGTATTCTTAAGACTGAAAATTTTTAGAAGGTGAAAAAACATTATGAATAAAAGTGAAAATATTATGCTAACAGCAGATGGTTATTTAGCATTAGAACAAGAATTAAATGTATTAAAAACAGAAAAAAGACCAGAAGTTATTAAAGCGTTAAAAGAAGCTAGGGCTTTAGGAGATTTATCTGAGAATAGTGATTATGATGCTGCAAGAAATGAACAAGCACAATTAGAAGCAAGAATTAAAGAACTAGAATATAAATTAGAACATTGTACTATCGCCGATGCTGGAAGTGATGGTACAGTGGGAGTTGGAAGTAACGTAACCATTACATATGATGATGGTGAAACAGAAGAATACAAAATTGTAGGTTCTTTAGAAGCCGATCCATTTGAAAATAAAATTTCCAATGAAAGTCCAATTGGAAAAGCCATTAATGGGCATAAAAAAGGAGAAACTGTAGAGGTACAATCTCCAAATGGAAATTTTTCTGTAACCATAACGGATATTAACTAAAAATTGTATGAAAAGTACAATTTTTTCTTTTTGTGAAGACATTTTGCCAAGTTTTGTCGAAAGTCTTGATAAAAAAACATTTTTACTTAAAATAAACAAAAACTTTTAAGAAAGGACAAAGTAAATGGTAAAAGAAAAAATGTTTTTAAAAGATGTCTTTATAACAAAATTATTAAAAGATGTAGAATGTCGTGATTATTTAGCAAGTATTATCGGGGCTGTTTTAAATATTGACTCCGAGTATGTTCTTGCAAACTTAAAATTATTAGATACAGAGGTAAATCAAAATATTCATACGAAAGACCAAGAAGTAGATATTATTGTGGAAAATGAGGATATGGTTGTCAATATTGAAATAAATACTTTAAATACCAAACAAAGTAGAATGAAAAACAATTCTTATGTGGCACAGTTAATCATTAGACAAACATTTCCGGGGAAATTATATGATATAAAGCCAATTGTACAAATTAATGTGGATTGCTTTGATTTGTATGAAAAAAAAGAATTTATTTATCATAGTGTCATGATGGAAGAAAAGTACCACCTAAAAAGACAAGATAGCAATATAGATTTATACGATATCAATCTAGATTTTCTATCCGAATTGGATTATAATCAAATTAGAAATTTAAGTGAAAAAGATTTAAAATGGTTGCTTTATATTTTTGTATGCCAAGATAAAAAACTTAAAAATAATTTGTATAATAAGAATAGGATGATGAATAAGGTGGAAAAGAAAATGGAAAACTTTATGAAAGAATTTGATAGTTTACTCTATTACAATCATGATGAGTTTCGTGCAGCAGAAATAGAAGAATTAAGAGAAGAAGCCATAAAACTAGCAAAAGAAGAAGGAATTGAACAAGGTAAAAAAGAAGGTTTGAAAAAAGGTATCGAGCAAGGTTCTAAACTAGCTAAATTGGATATGGCAAAAAAATTGTTAGCTAAAAATAAAAATTTGGAAGAAATCCAAGAATTTACAGACTTAACGATAAAAGAGATTGAAGAATTGAAAGCAAGTTAAGTTTGTGAAAATGAATTGATTTTTTCTAATACCTTCTGTATAATAAGTCTTGTTAGAAAGAGGACGAGAAGTTATGAAAAAGAACGTAATTACAAAAGAAATTAAAATAGAAGGTAAAGAATGGGAAAAATGTTTAGATGCAGCATTTAAGAAAAAAAATAAAGATGTAAAAATAGATGGTTTTAGAAAAGGCGCAGCTCCAAAAGATATTTTTATTAAAAAGTTTGGAATTGAATCTCTTTTTATGGATGCAATTGATGGTGCAGTAGATAATGCTTATAAAAAACTATTAGAAGAAGAAAAGATTACACCTGTTTGTGAACCAAAATTAGATGTCAAAACGATTAATGAAAAAGAATGTGTTTTAGAATTTACTTTTATTACAGCGCCAGAAGTTACTTTAGGAGAATACAAGAATTTAAAAATAAAAAAACCTACTGCTAAAGTAACAAAAGAAGAAATAAAAGAAGAAGTAGAGCGTCTTCGTAATCAATTTGCTGAAATCAAAGTAAAAGACGATAAAGCCAAAGTAGAAGTTGGAGATACTGCTATTATTGATTTTAAAGGTTATGTTGATGGAAAAGTATTAGATGGTGGAACAGGAGAAAATTATCCACTAGAAATTGGTTCTCATACTTTTATTCCTGGTTTTGAAGAAGGATTGGTTGGTTTAAAAGTTGGAGACGAAAAAGAACTTAATTTGACATTCCCTGAAAATTATACCGAAGATTTAAAAAACAAAGATGTTAAATTTGAGGTCAAAGTAAACGAGATTAAAACAAGAGTCCTTCCCGAACTTAATGAAGACTTTTATCTTGATTTAGGTTATGAAGATGTTAAAACAAAAGAAGAGTTTGAAGGTAAAGTAGAGGAGTCTATTAAAACTCGCAAAGAAGCAGAAATTGAAGACCAATATATTGAAGATTGTCTATCTAAAGCAAGCGAAAATATGAAAGTCGATATTAACGAAGAAATTTTAGATGATGAAATTCATCGTATGATTCATCAATTTGAAGACCAATTAAAAATGCAAGGATTAAATATTGAGCAATATTATGAATTTAGTGGTATGACGCATGAAAAAATGCATGAGCAAATGGAACCAGAAGCAACAAAACGTATTAAATATCGTTATTTACTTGAAAAAGTGGCTGAAGTAGAAAATATTGAAGTGACGGATAAAGAAGCTGATAAGCAAGCGGATGAAATGGCAGCAAACTATGGGATATCTAAAGAAGAGCTTTTAAAAGCTTATGGAAGTTTAGAAGTTGTAAAATACGATATTAAAATGCGTAATGCAATTGAAGTAATTAAAGGAGCGTAAGGCTTCTTTTTTCATGCTTGAAAAAGAGAAAAAAGTATTTTATAATGGAAATAACAATAGATGGAGGAAAAGAATGAAAAAGAAAAAACAAAGCCTCTCAACTTCAGGAAGTATCCTGGGGGGGGGGTACATTAGAAAGTAAAAAGAAAACCCTAGGGAGAACTGAAAAGAAAATACTAATTGTAAGTGCTGTAGGCATATTACTAACATTAATAATAGGAGCAAGTTATGCGTATATAGCATACACAACAAGACAAGAAGGAATCAATGTACTTGAAACCGATTGTATTAATGTTACAATGGAAGAACTAACAAACGAAATCCGTTTAACAAATGCATACCCAATAACAGATGAAGTAGGAAGTAATTTAAAACCATTTCGTTTTAAATTAACCAATACCTGCGGAGTAGGAGTAGACTATAACATCAACTTAGAAGTGATGGAAATAGAAAATAGAATAGCTGCAAAGAATATAGCAGTAAAAGTAGATGGAAATGCCAAAAGCATCTTAAGCAACAATCCAGAAGCAACCCCAACGTATCAAGAAAGTGATTATACAGCAGTAGAGAGTTATACCACCTATAGTGGAAGTATAAAACCATATGAAAGCGTAGAGCATGAGGTGCGAATCTGGTTAGATGAAAGTGCAGGAAATGACTCACAAAACGGGAAATTCTATAGCAAAGTAGTGATAGAAGCAAGACAAAATCAAGTAGTAGGGCAAAACTTTGCAGAGATTGCGAAATTAGGAGACTATGTAGAAATGACTCCAACAAGTACATCATATACAATATCATCAAGTTTAACCGGATATAGTTCAGATCAAAGTATTAATCCAAGTGAACTCAATTTATGGAGAATAATTAAGATAAATGAAGATGGTACTTTAGAAATGGTTTCAGAATATGTATCAAGTAATGTAGTTTATTTTTATGGCTTAATAGGATACAAAAATTATATAGGAGCGTTAAATACAATCGCTAAGCAATATGAAAATGGGAAATATACTAATGGTTCCAGATATACAGGATATTATAATGGGCAAACAGAATATTTAAATGCTTTTTGTACTTCAGACCCAACTTGTACTGAACCTAATGGTGGAGATGACGAACCTGCTAAGTCTGTTGACTCGGAATTAATAAACGAAATATTAGGAAATAGAGTCGCTTATGTGGTAGGAACAAATATAGCAGCTAATTATTGGTATGGACGTCGTCATTTCTATTGGGGAAATTCTAGTTATCAAGTGTACTCTGGAATTACTATAGATATTGAAGGGGATTTTTTAAAACTTTCAGATAAAACTAGATTATATAATACAAGAAATGGTGAATTTTCGAATAGTAATTATTTACGTCCGATTATAATATTGAAAGCAAATGTTTTATATCAAAGTGGAAATGGTTCTTTAGAAAATCCATACAGTATTAGCGTCAATGAATAAGGTTGAATTAAAGGAAATACGAAAAAGCTGTAATCTAAATCAAACAGAGTTTGCTAAGTTAATCGGAATTAGTCAACAGCAATATTCTAGATATGAAACGAATACCAATAAAATACCACTTGAAACATTTTTAAAATTATTAAAAGTTTGTCATTATAAAATGATAATTGAAAAAGAAGATAGTATAAAATGAGTATTTTCTTTTTTTTGAAATTTGCTATCTGCAATTTTTTCTTGTTAATTCTTAAAATTTGCACTATAATTTTAAATAGAGAATAGAGAGTGTAATATGAAGAAAAATGGTTTTACAATTGTAGAGTTATTAGCATCCATTACTATCTTAGCTATTATAATGACTTTGGGAATAGTTTGTGTCAATATTGTTTCTGCAAGAATCTTACAATCGAATTATGAAAATAAAAAAAGCTTCATTGAGTTAAAAGCGGCAGAGTATGCAAGCGACACAGGATTTTTATACACTAATGTAGACAACCTGGTTAAGGAAGGATATCTTTCTGCAGATGATAAAAACGATAATGTAGTTAATCCTGTGACTAAAGAATCTATGAATTGTTTTATTGTACAAATTCATAATGAAAACGATAATTTATATGGAACATTAACAGAGGAAGAAGAATGCAATAATGATAATATTTTACAAACAAATATGCATTTAGGAATTAATGTCATAAAAGAAAGTGATTTTTTTAGAGTTAATGATATATGGACAAATGAAAATGTTACGCTCGAAGTGTATTTTAAAGATTTAGATGTAGCAGAAAGTGACGTTGAAAAAATCATTTGGGAAACAAATGCTTTTAAAGAAGAAAGAGATGTTGCAAATGACTTTCGAACCAAAAATAAATATTTTGTAGATGTTTCTCAAGTTGTAGATACAACTTATTATGTAGAAGTGATTTTAAAAGATAAAACGACTTATTATGCTAAAACAACAGTAAAAATTGATAAACAAAATCCAATTATTTATGACGATGAAATTAAAGTTTCTTTAAAAGGTAACCTAATGGACAGAGAAAGTATTTTAAAAGTATCTGTTTCTGATACAAACGGTTCAGGTATTGGAGGTTACTACGTTGGAGAAAATCCAAATTGTAAAGATGTAAATTATGTTGATTTGGATGATAATTATTTTGAAGTTCCTATTACAAATAAAATTTATTATATTTGTGTGCAAGATAAAGTAGGAAATTTGTCTGAAAATATGAGTACAAAAAAAGTAGACCTTGTAAATTTAGTACCTCCAAGTATTCAGAATCGTTCTGATAATTTAGTATTAGGTACAGAAACGTACGATTTTAAAAATAACGTAGATGCTTCATTTGGCATTTTTGAAGGTACAATCAGTTGTAATCCAACGATTAGTAAAAAGAATGGAACTTATGATGTTACTTGTACCGCTTTAAGTGATAATGGTTTATCTTCTACTAGTACATTTCATGTACATCATTCTTAAAAAAGATTAGCAAAAATTGGTTGTAAAAAAATGTAAAGAACATTTACTTTTTTTTTGGAAATCGTTATAATAAAGAACATCAATTTAAGGGAGATGAAGACATGAAAAATACCTTGCCGGTCCTACTACTTAAAAACTTACTTCTGCTCCCTAATCAAGAAGTAAAACTTGAGCTTACAAACGATTTAAGCCGTGAAGTTGTCTTACTTTCTAGTAATACTTATCATAATGAACTTATTGTTATGCCTCTAAAAGATCAAATGGAAGAAATGCCAGAGGTAAGTGATTTACCTGAAGTTGCTATTATTGCCAAAGTAAAAAGTAAAATCACTTTACCTAATGGAAACTTAAGAGTAACTTTACGTGGACTTTTTAGAGCAAATGTAAAAAAACTATCTAATAATCAAGAAAAAGAAGATATTTTAGAGTGCCAATATGAAAAGATGATGATTCCAAAATTTTCTGAAACCGAAGCCTTAGCGATTAAAAGAAAAGTGGAAACTATGCTAAAAGAATATGTAAGTAGTGATGGTATTTCGAATAGTATTTTAAATGTTGTAAAAGAGGCAAAAGACTTAAATAAAGTAACAGATTTGGTTGCAACATTTTTGCCAATTTCTTTTGCGCGCAAACTTTCTTATATTGAAGAAATTAATCCTATTGTAAGAGGAAATTATTTAATAGCTGATTTACAATTAGAATTAGAAATTATCCGTTTAGACCAAAAACTAGAAGAAAAGTTACAATTAAGTTTAGAAGAAAGCCAAAAAGAATATATTTTAAAAGAAAAATTACGTGAAATAGAAGAAGAACTAGGGGATGTACATTCTAAATATGAAGAAATCAATCAGTATGAAAATACTTTAGATAGTTTAGAAATTGAAAACTCGAATATAGCACAAAAAATAAAGTCCGAAATAAAAAAATTAAAACTAATGAGTGATGTGAGTCCTGAAATTGCAAGTGTTCGTAATTATTTGGATTGGATGCTTGCTTTACCTTGGAATCATTATTCGAAAGAAGAAACAGATTTAATACTTATTCAAAAAAGCTTAGATAAGACCCATTTTGGAATGGAGAGTGTCAAAGAAAAAATTTTAGAATACATTGCTGCTAAAAATAGATGCCAAAATGTCAATAGTCCTATTTTGTGTTTAGTGGGACCCTCAGGAGTAGGAAAAACAACTCTTGCCAAATCAATTGCGCAAAGTCTAAACAAAGAATTTTATAAAATTAGTGTTGGAGGACTTAATGATAGTACAGTTTTAAATGGGCACAGAAGAACGTATCTTGGGGCTAGTCCTGGTAAGATAATTGAAGGATTAAAAAAGTGTGGTACAAAAAATCCGGTTTTCCTTATAGATGAAGTAGATAAGATGGTTAAAGATTACAAAGGAGACCCAGCGAGTACGCTTTTGGATATTTTAGACAAAACCCAAAACAAAATGTTTGTAGACAATTACATAGAAGAGGAATTCGACTTATCGGATGTCTTATTTATTCTAACCGCCAATTATAAAGAAGAAATTCCTTATGAACTTTATGATAGATTAGAAGTAGTACAACTTTCTAGCTATACGCTTTTGGAAAAAATGGGAATTGCCAAAAAATATATTCTTCCTAAACTTTATGTAGAGCATAATATAACTTCTAAAAATATTAGATTTTCAGAGAGTATTTTAAAAGAGATTATTCTTCATTATACAAAAGAAGCAGGAGTACGTGACTTAGAAAGAACGCTACAAAGTATTATTAGAAAAATGATTGTCAAAAATGCTTTAGACAATGAAAAAATAACACAGGAAATATTGTTAGAACTTCTTGGCCCTAGTAAATATGTACAAAATAATTTGCTATATCAAAATACTTCTGGAATTGTAAATGCTCTTGCCATACATGCAAGTGGTGGAATTGTCATGCCCATTGAAACTTGCTTTTATGAGGGATGCGGAAAAGTAAAAGTCACTGGACTTGCAGAAAAAGTGATGGATGAAAGTATTAGTGTTGCTTTAAGTTATATCATAAGCAATAAAGATAAATTTCAGTTGAATGATTATGATTTCAAAATGAAAGATTTACATATCCATCTTTTGGATGCTGGAGTTAAAAAAGATGGACCGAGTGCTGGAATTGCTATTACAACAGCGATTATTAGTCTTGCAAGAAACGACTATGTTTCAAGCGATATTGCTATGAGTGGAGAAATTACTTTAAATGGTTTTGTTAGAAGAGTGGGGGGCATAAAAGATAAACTAGTTGGTGCTTTTAACGCAGGAATGAAAAAAGTCTTTATTCCAAAAGAAAACCATAATGATTTAGTAAGCGTTCCTAGTGAAGTTTTAGAAAAACTTGAAATAGTAGAAGTAGAAAATTACGAAGAAATTTATAGTGAATTATTTAGAAAGTAAGTGTTATTATGTCGAAAACAACCCTTTACATAGCAACTCATAAATTATTTATTCCTCCAAAGATTTTCTGTTATAAGCCAATAGCTATTGGTAAAAAACAAAATTGGCTCCCTTATTTAAAAGACAATTATGGAAAAAATATTGCAGAAAAAAATCCATATTATTGTGAATTAACTGCCCTTTATTGGATATGGAAAAATGATTGTAGCGAGTATGTTGGTCTTATGCATTTTCATCGTTATTTTTATGATGACAAGTATATAACAAAAAGCGAAATCAATATTTTACTAGAAAAATATGACATGATTGTTCCAACACCTATTCTTTTTGATTGTAATATTTATGAACAATATAAAAGTGTACATTATGTAAAGGATTTAGAATTGGCTTGCCAAGAAATACTAAAAAGAGATAATACGTATAAAAAAGCAATAGAACAAACGTTAAATCAACATAAATTTTATATAGGCAATATGTTTATAACTTCAAGAGATATACTAGAAGAATATTTAGACTTTTTATTTCCCATTCTGTTTAATTTAGAGCAAAAAATTCCTTATTTACAGTATTCTATTTATAACAAACGAGTATTTGGTTTTTTAGCAGAACGTATTTTTAATATTTATGTAAGAAAAAACAATTTACATTTGAAAGAATATCCTATAAAAGATACTTTATCTATGGAGGAACAAAACTTAAAAAGGGAAAGAATTTTGAAGTCTTTAGATTTTGATAATCAACAAGGACGTTAAATTGAAAAGATTTATTATTTAAAATATTTCATAAAACAAGAAACCTTTTCATACACTTAAAATAAGAAAGGGTTGGTTAGATGAAAAGTATAGTACCATATACAAAAGATATTACTTTTAATACAAGAATAGCAGAAATTTGTAGTATTTCTTTAGAACATGAACTAAATATTACGGAAACAGAAGTAGAAGGAAATTTTATTATTTCTGGAGAGTATAAGAGCCATGAAGTAAGTGTTAACAAAGAAAAGTTCGAGTATAAACTTCCTTTTGCATTGGAAGTAACAGAAGATATTGTGTGTGATTCGATTGATTTTGAAATTACAGACTTTACCTATGAAGTTATTGATGATACATCTTTAAGAGTAAATATTGAGTTTTGTGTTACAGCAGATGAAATGGAAAAAGAAGAGAAAATAGAAGAAGTGGAAGAAATAACAGATGATTTATCTTCAGAAAGAGAAGAAGTGCGTGAATCCGTAATAGAAGAAATTAATAGTTTATTTCCGGATACGGAAGAATTAAGTGAAGAACAACGTTTAGATGAAGATAGCGAAAATATTATTTTAAGTTCTATGGAAGAAAAAGAAAGCGAATTTGCGACTTATCATATTCATATTGTGGGAAGTGAAGATACGATTGAAACCATTTGTGCACAATATAGTACAGATGTAACTACCTTAAAAGAATACAATAATTTAGAAAGTGTTGCTATTGGAGATAAATTAATAATTCCTTGGTTAGATGAATAAGTCCCTTGAAGTTCTAAAAAAAATATACAAACCATATCGCTATACTATTTTAGGGAATGCCGTTGTCCTTAATACAACTTCTGGAGATTTTGTAGTTAAAGAAAAACGGGAAAAAGATATAAAAGAGTTATATGCGTATTTAAAAAGTCGTAATTTTACTTCTTTTCCTAAATTGATTGAGGATTCTAGAAGTGATGTAAATGTCTATGAATACATTGAAGGCGTTTCAATGCCCAAGGAACAAAAGGCGTTGGATTTAATTGATGTGATTGCTAATTTACATAGTAAGACTACTTTTTATAAAACAGTTACTGTAGATGATTTTAAAGCCATTTATGATAATATTAAAAACAATATAGTGTATTTAGTGCAGGATTATAATCGGCTTTATGAGGAAATAAAAAAGGAAACATATATGTCTCCTTCTCATTATTCATTAATTCGAAATATTTATAAAGTGTTTGCAGCACTTGATTTTGCTAGTCGTGAACTTGATGATTGGTATACACTCGTAAAAGAACAATCAAAAAAAAGAGTATCTTTAATTCATAATAAATTAAATTTAGACCATTTTATTAAAAGCAATGATGACTATTTAATTAGTTGGGATAATTATCGGACGGATACTCCTATTATGGATTTGATTACGTTTTACCAAGCGGAATACTTTACCATTCATTTTGATGTGGTATTCTCTAGATATTTAGAAAAAGTAAATTTAAGTGAAGATGAAAAGAAACTATTTTTTATCTTGATTTCTATTCCTCCAAAAATAGAATTTACTATGGATGAGTTTAAAGATTGTAAGAAAGTAAGAGAGACTTTAGACTACATCTTTATTACCGAAGAATTAGTGCGGCCATATTACGCGGTACAAGAGAAAAATTAAGATAAAAATTTCTAAAAGCAAAACAAAAATATTAAAACGAAGTGGTAAGATTAAAGTTATTAAAAGTTGGTAAAAAATTAAGATACATAAAGCAAAAATAGCAAGTATGGTAAAGAAACCACCTCCACGATTGTGATTGCCACAAGGCGGAGGAGGGCAAGGTCTATTGTTATACATATAATCACCTATGGTATTATATGTTTTTTTCTATAATAGGGAACTTATACAACATATGTGTTTTAATTTTTTTCTTGTTAAATGCCTTATTTTACATTATAATTGTAGTAGAAAATAGATGGAGGAAAAGTATGAAAAAGAAAAAACAAGACCTCCCAACTTCAGGAAGTATTCTGGGAGAAGGGTTATTAGAAAATAAAAAGAAAACCCTAGGGAGAACTGAAAAGAAAATACTAATTGTAAGTGCTGTAGGCATATTACTAACATTAATAATAGGAGCAAGTTATGCGTATATAGCATACACAACAAGACAAGAAGGAATCAATGTACTTGAAACCGATTGTATTAATGTTACAATGGAAGAACTAACAAACGAAATCCGTTTAACAAATGCATACCCAATAACAGATGAAGTAGGAAGTAATTTAAAACCATTTCGTTTTAAATTAACCAATACCTGCGGAGTAGGAGTAGACTATAACATCAACTTAGAAGTGATGGAAATAGAAAATAGAATAGCTGCAAAGAATATAGCAGTAAAAGTAGATGGAAATGCCAAAAGCATCTTAAGCAACAATCCAGAAGCAACCCCAACGTATCAAGAAAGTGATTATACAGCAGTAGAGAGTTATACCACCTATAGTGGAAGTATAAAACCATATGAAAGCGTAGAGCATGAGGTGCGAATCTGGTTAGATGAAAGTGCAGGAAATGACTCACAAAACGGGAAATTCTATAGTAAAGTAGTGATAGAAGCAAGACAAAATCAAATGGCAACGTCTAATCCAATAGATTATGATGCAGTACAAATAGGAGATTATGTAGCATATACACCAAGTAAAAAAAATTTTCTAGTTACCCAGGAAATGACAGGCTGTAGTGGAACACAAAATCCAGAAAATGGTGACTATAATCTAACGTGTAATCAAAATCAAAGTATTAATCCAAGTGAACTCAATTTATGGCGAGTAATAAGAAAGAATGATAGTGATAGAACAATAGAAATAGTAAGTGAAAATGTATCGAGCAACGATATATATTTCGAAGGTCAAAAAAGCTTTGTTAATTTTATATATGGATTAAACCAAATAGCTGCCTCTTATGAAACAGATGGTATCACAAAAGGTTCAAGGCATATGGGATATGATAGTACAAAAGCAACAGAAACATTGAATAATATAAAAAATCTTTGGGCAAATAGCGCACCTTGGACAACTAACACGAATAGTACTAATAGTCCAAAAGGAAGTGATAGAGAAATACAGGGTGGAGGAGACTACGGATTTAATACAGATATAGAATTAGTAAGTATAGCATATGGAGGCAGTGGAAGTTGTGAACAACAAGTTAGCTGTCCAAGCTTAATGGCTAAAAAAATAAATTCAGATGGGACAGAGGGAGATTATGGTAGCTATTGGGTTGCCTCTCGAGCATATCATTACTATGACAATTACTATGGTAGTCCGAGATGGGATCATATGGCACGCTTTTTTGGTTATAGTAATAATAAAGATAAATTGGCTACAACTATATTGCTGATTAAAACGAGCGCGGGATGGCGATTTGCCTCGCAGGGGCATTCTGTTCGACCAATAGTGATTTTGCTTCCTAAAATAGGTGCTGAATTAGGAACAAAGAATGGTAAAAATCTTTGGACAATAAGTCAATAATAAAATCTAGAGAAACTATATAGAATTAATAATGAATAATATCAATTTAAAATCAATTAGAAAGAAATGCGGTCTTAAACAATGCGATTTAGCAGAGGCTATGGGAATAACGCAACAACAGTATTCAAGATATGAAACAGGAACAAATAAAATTCCGTTAGAAATATTCATAAGAATGCTTAATGTTTGCGAATGTAAATGTTTTATTCAAATTAAAGAACAACAATATGAATTTAAAAATATATAAAACGACATTTTTCTTGTCGTTTTCTCTTTTGAAATGAAACTTTACAAAAGCCCTTTATTTTACTATAATGAATACAATAGGATGTGGCGCAAGTGAAGAAAAAAAAGGGATTTGTTTTTGTGGAAACTTTGATTGTTGTGGCTGTTTTGACAGCATCTTTGCTTATGCTTTATTCTACGTATAGTGCTTTAATTCGTAAAGAAAAGACAAGAATTAAATACAATGATTCTGTTTATTTATATCGAACTTATTATTTAGAAAAGTTTTTTCGTAATTTTCGTTTGGATATGGTAAGTATGAGTTTAAATAAAGAGGATAATACTAAACCGCTTTCTATTTTAACAAGCTTTGGATGTACAAGTAGTATTTTTATAAATGAAGAGGATAATAAAGGTTTATGTGAGAATTTAGTGGAAGAGTTACATATTCATAATATGTATTTAACTTATAATGATTTAAGTGCCTTGCAAAATTGTAAAAGTACGAGTGGGGTATGTGAGGCACTTGTACAAGTAAACGATACAGCAGCGGCTTATTTAAAAACAATAGGTGGAGAAGGTACAAGTGGTTATCGGATTATTATTGAATATGCTGAAAACAAATCCGGAGAAAGATGCGTAGGAGAGGATTGCGTTTATTATTATTCTACCTTAAGTTTGGGGGAAATCTAATGAAATTAAATAACAAAGGGATTACTTTAGTAGAACTTATCGTTAGTATTGCTTTAATTTCCATTGTCATTATGTTTTTATTTCGTTTGTTAGTAGATATAAGATATAGTGAAAATAGTACGGATTTTAATCGAGCTAATCAGCAAACAAGAGCTATTATTTTAAAAACAATTCAAGAAGATTTTTTAGAAAGAAAGTTAATTGGGCTTGTAGATAGAAGTCAAAACGAAGGAGAATTTGTAGTTGAGTTTTCTTATCAAGACCATACAACAGGAAGATTAATGGTAGATGAAAATTCTATAACCTATACTAATAATACAGGAACAGAAAAATGGAATTTAGAGCGTGAGACGGAAGGAACAAGACTTGGTATTAACTGCGTAAGTTATAGTACAAGTTTGCCTTTAAATTTAGAGGGAGAATTTTTCTATATGAAACTTGTGATTCCCGTTATTGTAAATGCTCGAAAGAAAAACTATATTGATGACTTAGAATTTTTTTATCTAGGGGAAAAGAAAGACCTTGTTAACATAGATTCCGCATTTCCAAATGCAGGGTCTTTAGGGTATTATAATGCAAATCAATGTGGATAAAAAAGCGTGCATGCACCTAGAAAAAAAGAAATATTTATAAGAAATACCAACTTCACTTATAATATTTTTAATTTGTGAATGGATACTAAAACCACCAAAAGAGATAAAAAGACTTGCCATTATTTCTTTTAGGTGGTTATTTATATGTAAAAGAGTTAGTTTGGCAAGACCACCAGTTGCTTCTAAAATTCCATTAAATAAGCAACTTAAAATAGGAGAAGGAAAGAATAAAGTAATACTTTCACAAAGTATAAAATAAAAAAGAATGGTGCCTAAAACAAGAAATAAAGTATCTATACTTCTCTTAAGACTTTTGGTAATGGTAAGGGAAAAGGATAAAGGTTTTGCATTTTGAAATTCTTTTTTTTCATAAGGATATTTACGATGAAAAAAAGCAATCAAAAAGTTAAGAAGATAATGAATGACAATTAATTTAAAAGTTATGGTAGTATATGCAAAAATGGTATTTAACATATTGTATAAAAAAAGGGGATTTAAAAAACAAGAGTAAGAGAGAATGATACTAGCATCCTTACTAGAAAGCCTTCCTTCCCTTACCAAATTGGCAGCTATATAAGCATTTGTGGGAGTTCCAGAAAACATAGACATTACAAAAACATAAGAAGCCATTGTAGAAAAACCAAATATATTTTTAAAAGCTTTATTGATAGTTTTCTCTATTATATAATAAAAGTTATAATTCATTAAAATATCATTTACGATAAACATGGGAAATAAAGAAGGAAAAACTTGTTCAAAAAAAAGAAAACAGCCATTTAAAATACAACGTTTAAATACAGTATTATTTTGAAACAAAAGTAGGGTAAAGAATAAAGTAATGATAATATAAAAATTATTTTTTAAAAAAGCTTTCATAAAATTTCCTTCCTTTGCTATAATTAAGGTGGTGATACTATGTTTACTAAAGTATATGAAAAAATAAAACAAACCATAAAAGAAAATTATAAATTTTTATTAACCATTATTCTATTATTTGTATTTTTCTTCTACGAGCTTCCTTTTGTTGTTTATAGACCAGGTGGTACGATTGATTTAAGTGAACGAGTAATAGTAGAAGATGGGTATCCTACTAATGGTTCTTTATCAATGGCTTACGTTTCGATGATGAAAGGCAATATTCCATTTGTTCTGTTGTCTTTTGTACTTCCTAATTGGGATTTAGTGAAATCGGAAAGTATTACGTATGAAGATGAAAGTGTGGAGGAATCCATTAAAAGAGATCATTTATTATTGGAAGAAGGCCTTGATAATGCAACTATTAGTGCTTATATGCTCGCAGGAGCTGAGATTAAAATCAAGAAAATCAATCATGTAGTTACTTATATCACAAAAGAGGCCCAAACCGATTTAGAAGTGGGAGATATCATCTTAAATGTAAATAAAAAAGAATTTTCAGAACTTAAAGAATTGCAAAGCTATATCAATTCTTTAAAGAAAGAGGAAGAAGTTACATTTCAAGTGTTACGTGGTGAAAAAGAAGAAGTATGTTATGCTAAAATATACGAAATAGAAAATATGTTAAAGGTGGGAATTTCCATTATAAATAAATATGAATATGAAACAGAGCCAAAAATTTCTATTGAAACTAAAACAAGTGAGTCAGGTTCTAGTGGAGGGCTAATGACGGCTTTATCTATTTACAATGCTTTGACAGAAGAAGATATTACCAAAAATAGAAATATTGTAGGCACTGGAACCATTGATGCCCTTGGCAATGTTGGAGAAATTGGTGGGATTAAATATAAATTGTTAGGAGCAGAAAAAGCCCATGCGTCCCTCTTTTTATGTCCTTTGGAAAATTATGAAGAAGCTAGAAATGTAAAAGAAAAAATGAAGTTAAAATTAGAAGTTGTTCCAGTAAAAACTTTAGAAGAAGCAGTAAATGCGTTAACAAAAGTAAATTAGGTGCTTGAATTCAATTGAAAGTTCCCGCAAAAATTAGTAAATGAAATTTTTAAGA
>CAJUKB010000004.1 GCA_910587325.1 uncultured Bacilli bacterium
TCAATGTTATTCCTTCTGAATACTAATTTTTATTTATTTTTATGCGGTTGCCCTAAGTGAATCTAAGTGATTTACTAGTTCTTTTAAATACTCATAATCTTCGATTTTGTTAATAGCAAAACATTTACGTCCTAAACCTTTAAAACTTGCGCCACAATGATCATCTAAAATGATAAAACGGTCATGAAAGTTGTATGGATGTAAATATGGATATTATGATATTGTTTTTGATACTTCTCTAAATCTAAACTATTGATATGCTTTGTAATACTCCTATTGTTTTATTGCAATCTTAATATATCATACATAGGTTTGCAATTCAAGCCTTTTGTTGAACTTTCCTATAAGACAAAAAAAGACTACTATCTAGCAATCTTTTTTCTATTAATCTCTTGGTTTAAAAAGTAAAGTTAAAATAAAGGCAAAGAACACAACTCCTGTAATAGCACAAGAACTATACATCAAAAGCCCGGAAAACAATCCAAGAATTCCATTTTCTTGAAAGCCTAGATAAGCTCCTTTATAAAGCATATAACCAAAATTGGAAATAATCGTGGTGGCTCCTCCTCCAGCAAACTCTATAAATTTTTCATAAAGGCCTAAAAAAGCAAAGAATGCACCTAAGACTGTAAAGAAACTTGTAACATGACCGGGAGTGAGTTTTGTATTATCAAGTATAAGTTGTGCAAGAAAACAAGCAACTCCTGCAAATAGAAAAGCACATAGAAAATTCATGATAAAACCTCCAAACTAATAGCGTGTGCAATACTAGGTATTGTCTTACTTTGATTTGTTGTATCTTTAGAATGCAATGAGCCCGTTGCAATAATGAGTATTTTTTTAAATTTTTTATTCTTTAAAACTTTGTTAAACAAAACCAGTGGTAACGTAACAGGTCCCGATGAGCCAGCATACACTTCTTGACTTTTTAAAAATATTTCACATCCAGCATCCATATGATTTTTTAGTTTCAATCCATAATTTACTTTTAAAAACTCTTTTAAAATATTACTTCCAATTTCCCCTAAATCACCAGTCAAAATTAAATCATAATAATCCACATTCCGTTTTAAATCGCTTAAATGTTCCATTAAAACAGAGGCAGCAGCGGGTGTCATAACCGCCCCCATATGGCTTGCATCCTTTTGGTTATAGTCTTGCACTCTTCCAATGGTAGCAGATTCTACACGCACAGAACCTTTATCACTTGTCAAAATGGCTCCAACTGAACCTGTAGCTGTGAATGTGGTAGTACGTGCTCTTGGGGCACCATACTCAATGGGAAAACGGAATTGCCTTTCGGCATTTAAATTATGACTACTCGTAATACAAATCGCATATTTTATTGAATTATTTTCTATAAATTGACTAGCAATTAACATACTTTCTGCAAAACTAGCACAAGCACTATAAACTCCTAGAAAAGGAATATCAAAGTTTTTAGCAGCAAAGTTGGTAATGGTAAGTTGATTAGATAAATCTCCTCCAATTAGAACATCAATCTTTTTTCCAAGTTTATTTTTATACAGCAAATTATCAATCACAACTCTTTGCATTTTGATTTCTGTATCTATAAATGTTTTCTCTCCATAATAATAATCGTCCATACATAAATCAAACTTACGTATTTGTCCTTCACTTTCTAAGGGACCTGCAATGGTAAAAGCATCTTTAATATACACAGTATTAAATTTTAGACTAGCCATAAATAATCACCCCTAGTATAGCAAAGAAAAAAGCACTTACAATTCCATATAAAATAACACTGCCTGCTAATTTAAAAAAATTAGCCCCTATTCCAGTAATAAATCCATCTTTTTTGTAGTCAAGTGCTGATGACATAACTGAATGAGCAAATCCTGTAGTAGGCAAAATAAGACCAGCTTTTGCTTTTGTCACCCAATTATCAAAGAAACCAATTGCGGTTAGTAAACAAGCAAAGAAAATGACAAGTAAGCAAGTCCATTGGTACGCTTCTACGCGTGCTATTCCAAAACACTCCATAATCACAACAACAATCAGTTCTGCAAATACCCCTACAAGTCCTCCTACTAAAAATGCTATAATGGCATTTTTGCTTTTATTATCTTTAGGAGTTAAACGGTCTACTAATTTTTTGTATTCATCTTTATTCATCGATATATCCTCCATTTTTATTATGAAAGTATTTCCTTATTTTTATACAAAAGAAAAAAAATAGATTTATTTATCTTCTATCTTCATTTTATAATGGCATACTTTTAATATTTTCAAATACATTTCTAGTGTAATTTTTCGTACGCCACGTTCACAATGAGCAAGCATTGAATTTAATATTCCTAATTAGATTAACTTTTTGTTCTCCAACTACCAAAAATATCTAAACTAATTAAGACATGTTTAAATTATTATAAACTCTAATAATAAATCCATTGAAAATGAAATAAGCAAAAAAATGAGCAGAACTTTAAATCGTTCTACTCTTCAGGGGCGGTTAGAGTTCACGCACTTCAAAGTTTATTTAAGTACTTTTACCTTTATTTTAATAGATTTAAAAATATTTAAATTTAACAAGTATTATATGAATTTTTAAATTTTGGTAGTTGAAAAGGTAGTTGATATATTCTTAACTACCTTTTTATGAATATTAATTATATCTTTATTATTTGTTGTTCAGTATCATCTACTATATCGTATCCCAATTTTTCATATGTCTTTTTTCTTCTTAAAAACATATTACGGGTTTTGGCAAAATTATCATCAACATAATCATAAATTAATATTTCTTTTTTGTTGTCATCTTTTCTATGTAATCTTCCTGCATATTGTGTTACCCTAGTTTGTCCAGAAATAGGCATAGTTAAGAATAATACGTCAAGTTTTGAATCATCGAATCCTTCACCAATATACGATCCTGTAGCAACTATAATTTTATTACTGCCAAGCTTATTGATTTGATTCGTTAGTTCTTCATAATGTTTAAGCACCTTTTTACCTATTCCACCATAATATTTGAAAATATTACTTGTATATTTAGAAAGTTTATCATAAATATAATTCATAAGTTCTAATCGTTCAGTTAAAATTAAAATGTTTTTTCCATTTTCATATTCTTTTTTTATATCCTTAATAATATTTCCACTACGTATAATATCCTTTGCTATTAAGTCATTAATTTCATTTAATTCATAATTATCAATATTAGGATTAGTAAAATTTAAATGGCTTTTCTTTACAATTACTTTCATTGGAATATTCAATTCTTTATTGAATTTCAAACTATCTACTTTATACCTAATATCACCACATTGCATTTTTATAATTGGTGTATGTCCATTTTCTCGCTCAGGAGTAGCAGAAATACCATAAACATATTTAGCATTTCCAGTATTTATTGCTTGTTCAAAAGTATATGCTGCTGTATGATGACATTCATCAATAATAATCATTCCATAATTTTTTGCAATATCTAACACTTCACCATTATTCCATATGGATTTTATACTAACAACATCAATTATATTGGTGATATTCTTCCTTTTACCACTTATTTCTCCAACCTCACTAATATTTAAGAACTCTTTAATCCTATCTTTCCATTGATTAAGCAGTTGTATTTTATTTACCAAAATTAAAGTGTTAACTTTTCGCTCTTCTATTATTTTACATCCTATAACAGTTTTACCAAATCCTGTCGGTGCACATAATATTCCATTATCATATTTTAGCAGGTTATCAAGAGCCTTTTGTTGCTCATCTCTTAAATTTCCGTTAAAAGTAACATCAATTTTATTTCCTTTAAAACGTTTATCAATTTTAATTATTTTAATATTATTCGTTTTACACAAACTTTCTAAATATTCATACGTTCCTCTTGGCAATTTCAAATATTTGTCGTCTTCTTTACTACAATCGATAACCATCGGAATATTATATACAGACATTCTTAATTTTTGATTTTTGTAAAATTCAGGATTAGCAAAAGTCGCAAGTCTTCTAAAGCTATTTTTAACAATTGAGTTAAGATTAGCTTTATCGATATAAATCATATCATTTAAAATTACCTTTATACTTTTAGGATATTCTATATTATTTTTACATTTATCATTTACTTCTTTTTTCATATCGACTATCTCATGACCTATATCAATAGTTTCATTTGATAGTTTTTTAATTTTTTCAAAAACTTCGGTCTCTGTTAATTTATGAATAGAATTTAAATATTGTATTTGATCGTCATTAACTTGAATGAAATTTCTATCAACAAATATTGTGTTTCCATATCTAGATGGTTCATTTTGAAATGGTAGGGCTATTAAATTACCATATCCACCCTTTGGTAGCGTGTCTTGATTAGGAAACATTCTATCAAATGATGAAATAGAAATATTGCTTATTTCCATAGTCTTAGATAGCAATAGACTTCCCAATTTTCTGGCAGTTATTGCTTTAATATTTATATCAAAGAAAATCCAAATATGTAAACCCTTTCCAGATCTACTTCGTTCTATAGCGATCGGAATTTCATACTTATCACAGATATTAGCAAATGCTAACACATCACTCTTAATATCATTATTTGTATTTTTATTATCGAAATCTAAGACAAGAAAATAACAAGTATCATTTTCTAACAATGGATAAATTCCAATTGGATTATTTTCATACATATGCTTATAAATAACTTCCTTTGATAAAGGTTTATTTTCTCTATATTGACAATTCTTACATTTTTTGCCCATTGTTTTATTACATATGCCTTTTTTCCATTCGTTTGCGCAGGCCGGAATATAATATTTAATGTTAGGATTATTTTTATCTATTGATAAATATGGGTAAACATCATCCCTACCTTTAAAATAACCCAAAAAGATTTGAACTTTCTCTTCTCGACTTAACGATAACTCATTTTTATTAATAGATGGCTTATTTAATTGCTTTTTCAATGATTCAACTTCACATTGAAGTTTTCTTATTTCTAACTCTTTTATATTTATTAATCTGATAATTTCATTATCACTCATAGGTTATACCTCAACTAACTCCAATGACGAAACAAATTCTAAAATTGATGTTATTGCTTCATCAATAGATATTTCAAGCCAATTATTTCTTGCCATACTGATCATAGATTTGAATTTGTTATTGTAAAGGATAGACTCTAGACTGCTTTTTAGATCAATTATGTTGTTTTCATCTATTAAAGTATCTTTAAATACTAATTTATCTAAATATTTAAAAAAACGATTATTACTAAAATTATTAGTATTGAATAAGTAATAAATATCAAAAATATCTTTATATCTTGTTGACGTGATACCAAACTTTAATAGAGATTTTATTTTTTCTACACATATCTGTTCTTTAGAATTTGCAAGTAACATTACAGTTTTAGAATAGTTACCTAAATCAAAACACAATTCATCTTGATCTATATCCATATCTTTATGAACACCTATATCTAATTTTGTAGGAAAAACATTTCCAAAATTATCAGATATTTCAATAAATACTCTTTTTCCATCATAGTCTTGATGATGAAGTTTTTTTATTGGCAAAGTAATTTTTATTTTAATATCTTTATCATTTAACTTTTCTATAAAGGCTGATATAGCCGTATCATCTAACGAATATCGTATAAAATCAATATCTAAATCTTGTGTGGCTCTTCTTTCATCTTTAGAAATAGCCATCATTACTACCCCACCTTTAATTGTTACATTTTTGTTTAAACCTTTGCTGTTTATTTTTGATAATATAATATCTTGACAAGTTTTTGATATAGCATTTGCATTAGAATAACCATTATTTATATAATCATTAAATATTGAGTTTAAGTTCATTAGAACACCTCTTTCATAATAACATCATATAAATAATTTTCTATTGCAAATTTACTTATATATTCAGCAATTTTTTTAGTATTTAAAGAATCTTTTATTTCTCTATAGTTTCCAATAATTTCTTTATAATAATCAAATCCTAATGTTTTTCTATTCCTTATTAGTTCTATTAACATTCTCTCTTTATCATATATTTGAATATCGACACCATTTATTTTTAAAGTAGATTTACCAAGTTCGAAAAGGTTATCTTGATAGTATACGACTTTAACTCTATCATCACTAATTTTGGTACTATTCCTTTTTAATGCAAGACATTCCTTTTCGGGAATAACATCTGTCAAATTATGATAATAAAATGCACTATCTAATGTAAAAATTGCATTAGGATATTTTTTAGTTAATACTTCTAAATAATTTACATTGTTATTATCACTATAAACTCCCCTTTCAATTTTAAATATTTTACCTTCTTTAATTAATTGTTTTATTTCATAATCGCTTTTATATTGCTTAATAAGTTCTTTATAAAGTAATATCAATCGAATCACCTCTCGATACATAATTTTAAACTAATTTACCACACAAGTCAATTGAATGTGGTAAATTAGTTTAATTTATTTTATTTCAACCACCAAAAATTATAGACTTTTTATAAACTAATATAAACTTCTTTAAATTTTAGTAATTGTACAATAAAATATTATAAACTGAAACACACAAAAATGGAGCCATAAGGCTCCTTCAGGGGGCTAAAATTTATTGCATATAAAATTAATTATTGCTAATTAGTTCCTTATATTTTAAGCAATTCTAAATCATTTTAGATTAATAAAAATTAAAATATATTAACAATATTTATAGTTTGAGTACCTATTTGGGTACCTAAAAGAGATAATACTACTACTTATATTCTTCCTAAAATAGAAAGGAAAAATATTATGGAAATAACTTATACTAAATGTGGTGATTATTTATTACCAAATCTAATTTTAAAGCCAAGAAAACAAGAAAATCTAAACAAATATGGATTAATGAGATTAGACTATCTGAAAAAGAATAAATCTGCCTTATATCAACAATTATTAATGCAAGATAAATTGTATGATCATCTTTTTTCAGTAAGTATTGAAGCAGAAGAAAAAGTTTATTATCTAATCAATGAACTTATTAAATTAGATGACTATATTAACGGGGAATTGAAATCAACTAATCAAATGTTATGGGTACAAAAAATGAATAACTGTAAAAATGTTGCTGAAGAAATAGTTTTAAAGGAACTTATCTATGGAGATTCAATATGATAAAGGATAAAAAAGATATAACTGATAAAGAATTTGAAGAGGTACTTCTACCTTTTTATGATAATTATAATGAATACATGATTAACTATGTTATTCCAGATACCATAGCATTTTATCTAGCAAATGGATATAGCAGAGATTGCTTATCGGACTTCCCATTATATAATCATATTAATTCTGCAATAGATATTTTTAATGTAAGCTGTGATATTGAAAGTTTGATACCGCCAATTAAGCAAATTTTAAAAATTAAATTTAATCTCAAAATAGCAAATGACAATCCATTGAAAATTGAAAAATATATGTAAAAAATAAGCACTTTCTAACTAATAGATTGTGCTTATTTTTATATCTATATTGTCCTAGCCAGCACTGAAAACCTACTCCCGCAAGGTTTTCTATTATGGGAAATCCCATACCCTTTATTTTTTCTCATCAATTATTTCTGTTTCTAGTAATTTTTTAGAATATTCTAAATATTTTTGTGCATCAGTAACAGAATACAACTCACCATTAATTTTAATTTTAGGAGCCTTAATTACTACTTTGTGTAATTTATTTACAGCAACAACTAAACATTCGTTAATTGATTTTTTACTATCTTTAGTTACTTTTACCCCTAATTCTTCAAGTTTTTTTAATGTTTCGGCACTATCTGCTATTGTTTTAATTTCTTTTCCAATTAAATCTACTTTACCAGAATCAGAATATTTATTATATATAATATCAATTATTCTTTTTAATAAATATATAGTTACACCAATTATTATTTGATTTCCAATAATGTCAGCCAACAAAGAACCTGACTCAATCTTTTTAATTTTTAAAGACGTTACGCCTTCTGATAAAATCATACCCACAGTACTATACGCGTCATCTATATTGCCTAATATTTCATAAAAGTCTTTAACATTATAATTAATATTTAATAATTGTATGTTTAAATTTGTTTCTCCTTTTTCATACTCAACAATTTCATCATTAGTGATAGATGATATATAACAATTAATGCTTTTCATAATAAATGAATATTCCCTAGTTACTTTTTCTGCTTCTTCAAAAAAATTAACTTTATCCGTATTTTTATTACCGCCTCTTACTAAAGTTTCGTGTAATTTTGAAAGATTATTTAATTTGGAAATAAAGTCATTTACACTCATATCAATATAATTATACTCATGACAAATTTTATTATATTCTAATTCTACTTCAGTAACCAACTTATAAAATTCAAAAAATTTAAAATCATTATTAAAATTTGTAAAGCAATTTTGATAATAATCCAATAATCCCCCTTCATCACATTTTTTTATTTCAACTCGATATATATAATCATTACCATCATTTGCTTTGCGTGAATTTAATATTTTTTCTAAAATATACTTCTTTTGATTGTACGGAATACTTTCTTCTATAAATGAGAATGTACTCTCCAATTTTCTTAATAAATCTAAAGTTTTATTATAGTATTCTACAGTTTGAAACGCCAACATAAATTTCTACCTCCATTACTTAATTTTCATATCAACTATATTATGATTGTCATCGCAAGTAAACAAAATATTTAAATTATTCGACTCAAAATATTTTATCATATCATCATCTAATAAATGTGTGATTGCAAATCTTTTTTCATTTTCAGTTAATTGCTTAATTGGTAACCAGTAGGAATAGTTGTCATCAAATTCCTGTGGGTCACCACTAACCTTATTTGCAATATAAGTCTTCATTATAAATTTCTTACTTTTATTTGGATACATAATCTCAATATTACCAATACATTTTAAATTATCAATATCCATTCCAGTTTCTTCTTTAAATTCTCTTATACAAGTCTGTACTTCTGTCTCACCATCTTCAATTTTTCCACCTGGTATATCAAAATAGTCTTTGTTTATATTTTTATATTTGATGCATGCCACTTTATTATCTTTAAATGCAAAAACTCTTACAGCATACCTTATATTATAATTACTTTCTTGTTCACTCATATTTCCTCCAAATTTAAATTATCTAATATTTTAGCATATTTTAACCAATTTATATATATACTATTAAAGACATAGTTATTGACAAATAATCATTTATTTGTTATATTAAGTATGTCAAAAGCAATTAAGTTTGCTTGGGGTTCGTGGTATCGCGGACGGTAAGAACTGGGTTATCCAGTTCTTATTTTTTGTTTTAAGGGAATGTTTTTATTCCTTTATTCTTATAATTTGGATACCCAACTATTTTATCTTCAAATGTTAGAAAGGCTTTATCTTTTGTATTTCTTTTAACATATTTATGAATTGGATATGAGAATAAATCTGTTATTTCAAGTCCTACATAAGTAGAACTATACTCTTCATTCCATTTTGGATTAAAATATACTCCCTCTATTTTAGATTTTAGTTCTTTAGAACTGATTTTTTTAGTGCCTGTTTTATTAATAACTTTACTAATATGTTCTAGTAATTCATTATCTTCATCTTTACCTCTTGCCTCAAGCATTATTACACCTTTTTTATTATTATCAGTAGCATAGATATATCTTTCTAATAGAAAATCAAATGCTACATTATAAACATTGTGAGTATATCCCTTTTTTAAATATTCATAAAGATTTATACTGATTGAAATAATCTTACACTTAATATTCTTCATAGTATCTGTTAAGTCAACCATAAACTCATTATAATTTATAACACTATCATTAAAACAATTATCGTGCTTTCTTATATCTCTTGAATGGAAACAAACGCACTTTTCTCGTTTTAATTTACTATCATAAAACATACCATTTTCCCAATACTTGTTTTTTAATGAATTTATTATTCTCTTTGAATTCATATATTCTTCTTTAGTAAAGATACATCCAGCAATGGTAAAGTATTTATCGTCTTCAGATATTTCTTTTTCATTTGATATTTGCTTTAATACATAAGTTAAATTACTGCTACTACCATTTTCATCAATACACATAACATAGTCAATATCTTTTCTCATTGATAAAATTTTAGTAGGTTTATCATACCATTTTGACACTTTACCATCTCCTAACACATTATTTTTTATAAGATTATTTTCTATTTATCAAACTCCTCATCAAAAAGATTAAATAATATTTTAAACTCTTCTTCGTGTCTTAATAAATCTTCTCTTTTATTTTCTACCATGTTTTTAAATTCTTTATATGGAACAAAAAATATTTCTGATATCTCTTCTTCTTGATATTTCATATCATCTATACTTTTTGTTGTTCTTAAAATATATAAGTCATCAAATTCATTATTTATAAATGTCGAAGTATATTTAGAATTCCTTTTTAAAGTTTTGATAAACTGTAATTCTTCTGGTTTTACATCTAAATTTAACTCTTCTTTTAATTCTCTTATAGCACCTGATAATGATTCATCTCCAGCAGTTAAATGCCCTGCACTAGATATATCTAACATATTAGGATTGCTATCTTTTGTTGCACATCTTCTTTGTAATAAAATTTCTCCTTTATCATTTATAATCCATATATGAACACCTTTATGCCAATCTCCATCTCTATGTACTTCACTTCTTAATTTTATTTTTCCTGTTTTATTTCCATTTTCATCTAATACATCAAAATATTCCTTGCTCATAACTTGCCTCCTATATTAAATTCCTTAAAATTTCTGTCACATTTTTCATTTCTTTTTCTCTTGACATTATAGTTATTAAAAGATTTCTCTCTTTATTTAATATAATATATTGTCCATCTGCACCATCTCTAAAAACATAATCATTTGTTGAAATAAATGTATAATACCCAACTCCAACCTTCGGAAACACTCTTTCTGGTTTAAACGCAGAAGGTGTTTCTAGTTGTAATGAGCACATTTCATTTATCCAATTTTCTGGTATTACTTGAATATTATTATATCTCCCACTATTTAATAATAACTTCCCAATTTTATGAAATTCACTATGTTTAAGATAAAGTCCAGTTGAACCAGGACAATACTTCCCAAAATTATTCCATTTAAATTCTTTAATATCTAATTTTTTAAATATATTTTCATTTATGAAATCAGCCAAATTTATTCCAAATGTCTCTTGAAAAAATACTGATAATACAAAGGGTTCCACATTATTGTAAGCAAATCTTGTTCCTACATCATAAGGAATATCATAGTTAAGTGCATAATCAAGTAATTTATCTTCATCTATATCTTTTATATACCTTTCAGACATCATTTGAGATTCATAACCTGTAGTATGAGTTAATAATTCTCTTATTTTCCACTTTTTAATTTTTTCTAAATTATTTTCATTTCTAATATTAACAATATCTTTAATAGATGGATAGATAAATGTATCAAGTGTTATCATACTTTTTTCTATTGCTATTCCAATTGCCATTGCCACTAATAGTTTTGAACAACTTCTTAATTCATGTAAGCATTCTTCACTATAAAAAACTTTATCTAGTTTTCCATCTTGCTCTAAAAAAATACTATCAATATCTAGACTAGGAAGTTTTTTAGAAAGGCGACTTACATTTTCTTTAATAGTTTCTATATCAATCATTTTATTTAATCCTCCTTTTTTATAGGGTTTGGGATTTATCCCATGTTTTGGAAATGACGGGAGTAGATCCGCAGTGCTGGCTAAGACACGATTTTCTGCTTGATGACAAGAGTGACATTTGTAGTAGACTCAACCCTAGAGTATTTATCTCCTGTCACACTGTCATTACTTACCGAAAAAAATTATTTTTTAGACTTATTATCATCAATATGTACTATTGCATATTTCATTTTTTCTATTTCTTCACTAATGGTTTTGACTATATTTTTATATGCTTTATCTATTTTATTTTTTTCATTTTGTTTTAATTTTTCATATTTTTCTGTCTTTTTATAATCATTATTGTTTATAAAATCTAACAAAAATTCTTTAGCAAGAATATCATATTTGAAATTTTTTATGTATTCATCTATCAACGTAATTGATGAATCATCATTTTTAATTGCAATATTTGTATAGATTTTATTATCAATTATTTCAATTTCTTCTTTAGTATAATCACATAATTTCATTAATTTTTTTACATCAATACCTAATACCATAGATAATTTTCTTAAAGATAATACATTAGGTTTCTTTCTTTCACCTTTTTCTATCTTTGCTAGTGTATTGTTATCGATTCCAGTTCTTCTTGATAATTCTCTTTGCGATATACCTATTTTTTCTCTAGCACTCTTCACAACACTGGCTAAAGTTTTATCTTCCACTTTATACACCTCATTTACTCATCTTTACCATTTTAACACAATTTTGATTATCAAACAATATTTTTGTGAGTTTTAATCACAAAATGTATTGACTCAAATTAAATTTGTATGATAATATATTATTGTGAGTATAACTCACATATATAATTCTTTTCTTTATTGGTAATCCATATACATAGATATTTTTATATCTAGAGTCTAGATGAAAGGAGGAACATTTAATATGGATGCTAGAGAAACATTAAAACTTATTTCAAAGCAATGGTGTAATCTTAATGACTTAATGCTACTTGCAGAAATAGGTAAAAATAATGCAGTTAAACTTAGGAAAGAGATAAAACAGGATTTAATAAATCAAGGTTATACTCTTCCCAATAACAGATTACCAATGATTGAAGTCGTTAATAAGTTAAAAATAAATATTAATTATTTAGAAAAAATGGCGAAAGAAAATTTATAGAAAGGAATTATATGAAAACAATTGAAGAATTAAGAAGTAGTATTGTCGATATGAATTATATCATTGAAAATATGATTCGTGAAAATGGTTTATATTGCTTACTTGGAGAAGCCAAAGTTGGTAAATCCGCTATGGCTCTTCAAATAGCAAACTCTATTTGTAATGGCATTTCTTTTCTAGATTTAAAAACAAATAAAACACCAGTACTTTATTTAAGTACAGAGATGAATCCTACTGAAACAATAAGTCGTATAAATCTTATGAATTGTAAATTAAATAGCAATGATTTCTTTTATACTTATCCAGATGAAAACTCTACACAACTTAGTATTATAAAAGTTGAAAAAGAAATTATGAATTTTTCTGAAAAACATAATGGAAGACTTGTATTTATAGATATGTTTAATGGAATTAATTTTGGTTATAACTATGATTTAAATAATTATCAAGATATGAGTCAAAATATATTTCCACAAATTAGAAATCTATGTAATAAATATAATGTTTCAATTATTTTAGTTCATCATTTAAATCGTAAAGGTAAATCTTTAGGTAGTACAGCAATAGATACTTGTGTTGATGGTAAGATTGCTTTGAAACAAGATGATAATATTAAATCCACATTCCATTTAAAATACGAAAGCAGAGATTATCCTAGCAAAGACTTTATTTTGAAAAGAAATAATCAGCTAATACTTTCTATTGATGAGGATACTGAAGATAAGTTAAATGATAACTTAATACAATTCTTAAAATATGCGATTAAAAAAGAAGAATTTACCTTTAAAATATCTGAGATGGTAAGTAAATTAAATTTAAATATTACACCACCTGTATTTGGTAAATTACTTGCCAATAATAAAGAAGAACTAGAAAAATTAGGACTTACTATTAAATCTAAAAGAACTGCAACAGATAGAATTTATACTGCTATATATAAGGAACCGATACTTGAAAGCAATAGTTTCGAGGAGGAATGATTATGGCAGTTAAACAATTAGACAAGTCTGAATGGACTAAAGATGGTCGCAAATGGATATTTTATGACTATGTAAAGAATTTAGATGGAACTAGAAGGAAATATAAGTCAAAGAAGTTTTTTACAAAATTAGAGGCATTAAAAGCCGAAAGAGAGTTTCTAACAACAAATACTGAACGAGCGGATAAAGATCGTAATATGACTTTTAAAGATTTATATACTCTCTTCTATGCTTATAAAGAAGATAAAGTAAAATTTACTACTTTAAAGACTTATAGAGATAGGCAAAAATTCTTTAAAAATCTAGAAAATGTTAAACTAAAAGATTTTAATATAGAGCACTTTGAAAAATGGAAGAAAGAGATTAATTCTTATGGTTACACAACAAATCATAAGAATCATATATTTAAATTCTTTAAAGAATTATTAAACTATGCTACTAAATGGTACAATTTTAATTTTACTGCAACTTATAATAAAATGACTAATTTTACTAATCCAAATGAAATACCAAAAGAAATGTTATTTTTCACTTATGATGAATTTAAAAAGTTTATTTCAGTGGAAGATAATATATTATTTAAAACTATGTATGAGACTTTATATTATTGAGGGTTAAGGCGTGGTGAACTTCGTGGACTTACTTGGAATGATATTGATTTTGGAAATAATTATTTAAGTGTAAACAAAAATGTGGTAGCAACTAGAGGTGATGAGAATAAATCTTATATGGTTACTACTCCTAAAACAAAATCAAGTGTTAGAAATATTCCTATACCTAAAGTTCTATTAAATGACTTAAAAGAATTGTATAAAATTTCTAATAATCATTATGGATTTAATAATAGTTGGTATGTATTTGGAGATACTGAACCTATCACAAATGGTAAAATAAGAACTAGAAAAAATAAAAATTGTAAGTTAGCAGGAGTAAAACAAATTAGAATACACGATTTTAGGCATAGTTGTGCATCACTCTTAATAAATAGTGGTGCTACAATCAATGTAGTTGCAAAATATCTAGGGCATACAAAAATAGATGAGACATTAAACACATATTCCCATCTATTTAAAAATCAAATGAATGAAATAATAAATATTATCGACAATTTAAATTAAAATGGGTACCTATTTGGGTACCTAATACATATATAAAATGGCTTGAAGCCCTTATAAACAAAGTATCCCGCCATTTCTGACGGGATTTCAGGGGGTTTTGGTTGATTCACTCTCACACAAAATCATAAGAGTGATCGAAAGGTTAGCATGATATAAGGTATCTATCATGCTACTAAAATCATATAATGAATTCCCCTCTTTGTCAAACAAATTCGTTCAAAGTTGGTTAAATTTTTTCTTTCGCTTCTAGTTCTTTAACTTTTTTAAGTTCGTCATAGTAAATTGTCTCGGCAAAACTTACATAAGGAACTACCCAAATTAAAGCTATACCCAAGGTAATTCCACATAATAGTATCCAACCAATAAAACTTAACATAAAAACAAAATAATCCCATTTATATCCTTGCATCATTTCTTTGCTTTGGCTCAAATAATCCATAGGAGTAAGATCAGAATTATCGGCATAAATATACAAGACCATAGAAAACCCTAGTGCTGCAATAATACCGGGAATAATAAGTAAGATACTCCATAAAAATACAAAAACCATGGTTAGAATGGAAATCGCCGCAATCGGCAAAATATTTCCTATATATTTAAATATATCTTCCTTTACATAATCTTTTCCTCTTACCATCTTTAAAATAAAAAGGTAAAATCCTACAGACAAAGTAGATGTGAAAAACGATGCTACTAAAGTTAGGCAATTGTAAATTATACTTCCTCGTTCAAATAGAAGTTCTATTGCAAAACTACATAAAATAGAAATGGCAATGACAATTAAATACCCTTTCCAAAAGTCTTTAAAATTTTCTTTGACTAGTTCTTTTGCTTTTTCTTTAATTTCAATTCGATTCATAAATTCCTCCTAATACTATTATATTTTAGAAACCATTTTTAATCAATGCTCGTAACACTTTTTAAAATATTTAGGTATTTTTCTTCTAAATTTTGATTAGTATCTAAAAATTTACTACTATCTTCTTTGACTTGCAAAAGAATTTTAAAATCTTTTTTTAAGTTTGCAATTTTAAAATCCATATCTCCACTTTGCTTTGTTCCAAATAAATCTCCTTCTCTTCGCATTAAAAAGTCTTGTTCACTAATATAAAAGCCATCGTTACTACTTTCTAATACTTTTAATCTTTCTCTATCATAATCACTAATTAAAAAGCAATAACTCTCTAAATCGTTTCTTCCTACTCTTCCTCGTAATTGGTGAAGCGTAGCAAGTCCAAACATTTCAGCATTAAAAATTACAATCGTAGTTGCATTTTTGACATCTACTCCCACTTCAATTACGGTAGTGGCAATGAGTATTTTTACATCTCCTTGTTGAAAACGTTTCATAATGTTTTCTTTTTCACTTGTTTTCATCTTTCCATGTAGCACTTCAATTTCTACTTTGTTTTGAAAGGCCTGCAGAAAACTTGTCTTTAAGTTATGCACATCATGTAAATTTCGTTCTTCACTTTCTTCTATGGAAGGGGCAACTACATACACTTGATGTCCTTTTTTTATTTCTTCTAAAATATGAAAAAGAACTCTTTTCAATTCGTTTTCTTTTTTTACAAAAGTTTGAATTTCTTTTCGGCCATTTGGTTTAGTTTTAATTAAACTTGTATCCATATCTTGGTAAATAGTTAAGGCATAGGTTCTTGGTATAGGAGTAGCACTCATATAAATGATATCAGGCATATGTCCTTTGTTTTGTAAGTTTCCTCTTTGGTTTACCCCAAAACGATGCTGTTCGTCCGTGATAA
Source organism: uncultured Bacilli bacterium (assembly GCA_910587325.1). Lineage (GTDB taxonomy): Bacteria > Bacillota_I > Bacilli_A > RF39 > UBA660 > MGBC108787. Next base: position 16,703 of record CAJUKB010000004.1, read on the forward strand.
CAAGTCCTAAATTTTGAAACGTTACGTCTTTACTAATTAACGCATGGGTTCCAATTAAAATGTCTATATCCCCACTTTTAAGTCTCTCTATCATTTTATTATGTTTACTTTTTTTCATACTACCCACAAGTAATTCTATTTTTATACTATAAGGTTCTACTAATTTTTTTATTGTTTCATAATGTTGTCTTGCTAAAATTTCAGTTGGAGCCATCAAAGCACTTTGGTAGCCACTTAAGGCATTTGCATACATAATCGTAGTCGCTACAATCGTTTTCCCGCTTCCTACATCCCCTTGTAATAAACGATTCATTTTCTTACTGCTTTTTAAATCATTTAAACAATCCTCCACTGCTGTTATTTGGTCTTCCGTTAAAGAAAAAGGTAGATTCTTTATAAATGTATTCACTTTTTTTTCATCAAATGTTTTGGCAGTTCCAAGTACTTCTTTATTCTTGTTTTTTAAATAATTGATTTTTAACATAAAAATAAAAAACTCTTCATAAATTAAACGTAGTTTGGCTTTCTTAACTTCTTCAATATTTTTAGGAGTATGTATGATTTTAATCGCCTCTTCTTTGCTTATAAATTGGTATTTATCTTTTAAGTATTCGGGGATAAAGTCTTCTATGTTAGAAATTTCTTCTAAAGCACTATTAATATAACTCCCAATTTGATTGTTCTTAAGCCCCTTGATTGTATGATAAACTGGCTCTATTTTGGTTTCATAAAGTGATCCTAATTTGATTTCACTTGCTACAAAAGTATTTTTCTTTTTATCATACTTTCCTACTAACATAATGTTTTTGCCAACATCTAAATTTTTATAAAGGAAAGCACGATTAAAAATCGTAACATTGATAAGTAAATTGTTCGTTAGTGCTTTAAAGGATAAACGATTAAAATTTCTTCTTATATAAGAAAGTCTCGGTGTAGATTCAATGGTGGCATTTATTGTTACATTTGTATTTTCTTCACAATTCTCTAAATTAATTGGTTTATAAACATTGTAGCGATATGGATAAAATTCTAGTAAATCCTCAATCGTATAAATGTTTAGTTTATTCAAAAGTGTTATCGATTTTGGTCCAATTCCTTTTACATCTGTTAGTTCCATACATTATCACCTTATATAGTTTTATTATAGCGTATAGACAAACAAATGTATAGTTTTAAAATTATAAGATATGCGTTTCATTAGTTTCATAAACATTTACTATATAAGAAACGAAATCTTTATACCCTACTAATATTTCTAAATAATTTTCTTCTTCCAAGCTTGAGATTAACACTCTTCCTGAAGACGATTTCGCATGAATAAATTGATTGTCCCCTAAATAAAGAGCTACATGCCCTGGATACCAATTTTCTCTAGTCGGTTCAAAATCGCTTAAAGATTGGGTATGAAAAAATAAGATATCTCCTATTTGTATATTAAAAATTTTTTCTTTTTTCTCTTTTATTGTTAAATTTCGAAAATTATAAAAATCACCTATAGAGCTTGTCATAACCTTTGTAGTACTACTCTTTCCATAACCATTTTGCCTAATAGAAAAATGAAATAAATCTCTATATATTGTATTTATTAATTGCTCACAATCAAAGCAATCATATTCTTTATTAGGTACTTGCGCGATTTTATTTAAATGTTTTAAACTTTCTATTTTAATTTTTTCTCTAATTTGATTTTCATTCATAAATAAGACATCCTCTTTTTTAGTATAATTTCTTATTCAAAAATACGCAATCTTTCTTTTTTCTACTTCTTACCAATAAGATTCCACTTACCTTTTCATTAAAAATTTCTTTATTTTTTACATATAGGAAACGTTTGAAAATAAAAGTGAAAAAAAGTTTAAAAAAAATGAAAAAAAGTGTTGACAAAATAAGCCTTTTCGATTAGGATATAAATCACCAATTCACTTGAGAAGGCGAATTGGTGCTAGTATCACACTAGTCAACCCCTTTTTATTCTTTTAGAAGCTGTCTTCAGGGGGCAGCTTCAAATTGGGAAATTAAAAAGCATTAACAAACTTATTTGTTAGTGCTTTTTTCTTTGTATTCTTGGTAACGTTTTATGGCATTTTGTTTATTGATTTCTAATAGCTCGCTCGCTAATTTTTCATCTTTAATTTTTAAAGCATGGTATCTTGTTTCATTATCTAAAAAACTTTCATAAAGCTCAAAATTCGGTTCTTTAGAGTCCAAATACAATTTTTCTTCTTGTGGATGGTAACGCATTAAAAGTTGATAACCGACTTCTACTGCTAAAGCTTGCTCTTGATTTGTACAAGATAGGCCTCCCTTTATACCATGTTCTACACATGGAGAATAAGCAATTACGATACTTGGGCCATCATGTGCTTCTGCTTCTTTTAAAGTTTTAATTGTATGAGCAAAATCTGCCCCTAGACAAATACTACCAACATAGCAATTTGGGTAACACATGGCAATTTTAAATAAATCTTTTTTGGCATTCTTTTTACCAAAGTCAGCAAATTCTGCCACTTGTCCTACTTTAGATGATTTAGACATTTGGCCTCCGGTATTAGAGTATACCTCTGTATCAAGTACAAGTACTTTTATTTTTTCATTGCTTGATAAAACATGGTCGATTCCTCCAAATCCAATATCATAAGCCCAACCATCCCCACCGATTGCCCAAACACTACGAGCCGGAATATAATCTAGTAAATCTTTTAAATCATTTGGAATTGGTAAAGAGGCCAGTTCTTCTTTTAAAGTATACGTTATTTCAAAATCTTCTTTATTTTTTAGCCACAATTCAAATTTTTCTTTTAATTCGTCCTCTACAGCAGGTAGAGATGTTTTCATAATGGATTCAATATGATTCCGTTTTTGTTTATAAGACATAAGCATTCCAAAGGAAAACTCAGCATTATCTTCAAATAAGGAATTTGCCCATGGAATCGTATACGGAGTAGAGGGAATACTTCCTCCATAAATACTAGAACACCCAGTAGCATTCGCAATAACTAACTTTTTACCAACAAGTTGCGTAAGAAGCCTTATATAAGATGTTTCTCCACAACCGGCGCAAGCTCCTGAAAATTCAAAATAGGGACGTACAAAACTTAAATCTTTTACTGTATCTTTTTTCTCGCTTTCTGGATTCTCATAATGGTTAAAATAGTAATCACTTATCTTTTGGTTCTCTTCCTCATATTCTCCAAAAGTAAGGGCTTTTTCTCCTTTTAATCCCGGGCAAATATTGATGCATAAGCCACAACTTGTACAATCAGCTTCACTAACGCTAACAAGATAGTTGTACTTTTCACTTCCAAGCATTGGTTTTCCAAACCTTTTATCTTCCGTTTTAAAAGAACGAATGACACTATGAGGGCAAACAAAGCTACAACGTCCACATTCTATACAATTTTCGGGAATCCATTTTGCAACCTTATCCGCAATTTTACGCTTTTCTAATTTAGAAGTTCCACCAACAAACGAGCCGATGCAAACACTTTCAAGTGCACTAACAGGAATATCGTAGCCTTCTCTTCTATTAATACATTCAAATAAGGTTTGGGGATTATTTTTAGTATAGCCATCTTCCTTTAAGGTGATTTCTATCACACTATCTATAGCACTTTCTATTGCTTTTTTATTATTTAAAATGACTTCTTCACCTTTGTTTTTAAAAAGTTCTTCAATCGTTTTACTTACCAACTCTAATGAATTAGGAATACCTATAAGGTTTAAAATGACAACTTCCATAATTTTATTGATTTTGCCTTTGATTTTGTTTTCTAAAGCAATTTCACTTGCATTAATGGTTAGGACTTTAATATGTTTCTTTTTAATAATCTCTTTATCTTCTTTACTAATTTTCTCTTCTAGTAAATGAGCATTTGAGGTATTAACAAGTAAAATTCCATTTTCTTTTATCGTATTTAACATACTATATTTTTTAAAATATTCATCTTTTGTCACGACAACTAACATAGGATTCGTAACATAAAAAGGAGAATAAAATTCTTGATTCTTTATTCGTAAATTGCTAACGGTTACGCCGCCACTTTTTTTAGAATCGTATTCGAAGTAACCATCTCCAAACTTGTCAAGTTTCGAAAGAGCAAGGCTTAAAATATCTTTGCTTGCACTTACCATTCCATCGCTTCCAAAACCATAGATTAGGATTTCTTTTACATCTAAAGAAATAGAATAGTCGTTTTTTTCTAAACTTAGATTGGTCACATCATCGGCAATACCAATTGTAAAGTTATCTTTTAGTTCGTTGTCAAGCATTTTAAATACGCTGTAAATGTCACTTGGTGTTGTATTTTTGCTAGAAAGCCCGAATCTTCCTCCCACAATTTGAATATGTTCGTTTTTTAAAGCAGATAAAACATCCAAGTAAAGAGGTTCTCCTATACTGCCTGCTTCTTTCGTTCTATCTAAAACGGCAATTTTTTTAACGGTCTTTGGTAAAACTTTTTTTAGGTATTCCACACTAAAAGGACGATACAAATGCACTTCTACAACCCCTATTTTAGCGCCTTTTTTGTTTTCTTCTTCTACTACTAGTTTAATGGTATCTACAACACTTCCCATGGCAATAATTACGTTTTCGGCGTCCTCACTTCCATAGTAATTAAAAGGTTTAACTTGTGTACCACAAATTGCATTTACTTTTTCCATATACTGATTTACAATATTTGGCATTGCGTTGTAATATTTATTTCTAGCTTCAACACTTTGAAAGTAAATATCTTCATTGGAAGCAAGTCCTTTTTCAATATTGTTGTCGACATTCAACATTTTACGTTTGTATTCATTTATTTTGTCGTAATTGATTAACTTTAAAAATTCGGTATCTTCTATTTCTTCTACAGAATGAAGTTCATGACTTGTACGAAATCCATCAAAGAAGTGAAGAAAAGGTAGACTTCCTTCGATACTAGAAAGATGAGCAACCGCTGCATTAGTGCGTACATCTTCTATATTTGTGCTTGCTAACATACAAAAGCCAGTTCCCCTTGCTGCATAGATATCACTATGGTCTCCAAAAATAGATAAAGCGTGTGTTGCAATTGTACGACTTGCAACATGTATAACACCCGGTAAACATTCTCCTGCCATTTTATACATATTAGGAAGCATTAACAAAAGTCCTTGACTTGCAGTGAATGTTGTTGCAAGTGACCCAGTAATTAAAGCCCCATGCATGGCACCTGATGCACCTGCTTCACTTTGCATTTCAATAAGTTCTACTTTGTTATTAAAAAGATTTCTTTTTCTAGTATGATTCAAATAATCGATATTTGAAGCCATTGGACTTGAAGGCGTTATAGGGTAAATTGAAGCTACCTCACTAAATAGATAAGCTATATTAGAGCACATCTTATTGGCATCCATCACTTTTTTCATTAAAACACTTCCTTTATTTTTTTATATTATATCACGATTTTTATAAATATACGTTGTTTTCATTTCTTTTGTACGCTATAATTTTCTTAAGAAGAAGGAAAACAAATATGAACGAAGAAATGCAAAAGTTATATGAAAACATGTGCTCTGTAGCTAGAAGTACAAATGACAAATTAGATTATTTAAAATGGATTTTAAATGGATAATGGCATTAAAATAGGAATGGATTACTTCTCCTTCTAGTTTAGAGTACCAAATCATCGAAACGCCCTATGGAAAACAAGAAATAAGCAAAGAAGAATTAAAAACATTGTTTTCTATTGTAAACTCTATTCACGAAGATGTGGAACAATTAACTAAGAAAACCAATCAAATTCAATTTGACAACGGTTTATCTTCTTCCCTTCGTTCAAGTTTTTCATCTATACAAGAAGAACCGAATTTTTTAGCTAAATAATTTGTAAGTCTAATTGTGTAAACTAGTGTCAAGAAATGTTGTATAACTTTCTTTTTTTCCTTTATAATAAAATTAGGAAATAGAGGAGGAAAATATGTTAAAAGAGATATTAAATAATAAATTAGATAACTTATCAGCAGATTTAATTGAAGTTCAAAAAGATTTAGATGTTTGTTATAGGGGTTTTAAAAATATTAACTCAGATGATGAACGACATGAAATGATACAATTTTTATTAACAGTTCAAAATAATATGCTAAAAAATAGAGAAGAAATAGATAAAACTCTAAAACAACTTAAATTAGTGATAGAAGTTGAACAAGTTGAAAATGCTAATGATTATGTAAAAGCTCTTTCAGAGGAAGATGTGCAATTATTAAGAGAAGCTTTTTATACCCCTTCACATCAAAATGATACACAATCGGAGGTTTTTGATAGTTCAATAACAAGATAAAAGTTATATTTAAGCATGAAAAAAGTATGTTCTTTTTATTTAGAAATCATACTTTTTTTATATATTCTTTTTCTTACTTACGAATAAATAACCAATTCCTACAAGAGAGACAACAGCAAGTCCACTATGTAAGAAAACATTTAAGGTACCCGTTTGAGCATTATTGGTATTTTCTACTAAGACATATTCACTGCAATGTTCTAAAGCAAATTCTACAAAACCATTTTTTACTTCTAAGTTTTTAGCTGCTTCTTCTAACTTACCATTTTCATTATAATAATATAATGTTAATTTTTTGCCGTTTTTAAATTGTTCTTCCACATTTACTTTTACTTTTGTTCCAGTTGGTAAAATTCCATGATAAGCAAATTCTAATACTACTGATTTGCGATTTTTAGAAATTAAATTTTCAATTTTCTCTTTGTTAGTACTTTTACCAACATTTATATTTAAGTTTATGTTTAAATCGGTATTTTCTATTTTGCTACCATCAAAAGTCCAAGTATATAAAAGCTTATTTTCATCATTGTATGTAGAAATATTGGCTATATAACCACTTTGTTTAAACGCTTCTAAAGTATCTTTTGTTACTCCTGTTTCTCCTATGTATAATTCTACTTCATTGTTCTCAAAAACCGGTTTTACTTCTTCTAGCATTTCTTCAAGTGTTTTTTTATCCCAATCCTTTATTGTAATAGTTTTAAAAATTTCAACTTCTTTAAAATTGATATTACGAAAACTCATAGAGAAGCCTTCTTCGTCTCCTCCGCCACCATAAGCTTGCCAATCAGGATATTTTTGAGGAATGACTTTATCAATTAATTCGTTAAGAACATCATGACCCTTTTCAATGCTTTCTACTTTGTTTTCTTTTGTATTATAAATGATTGTTTCATAGTCATAATTCTTATCTTGTAAAAAGATTTCTACTAAAATGTCTGTAGTTGTAAAACTTTCATTTTGCATTTCATAAAATTGAGCAATTGTCATACCAGAGGTTAACGCTGTATTTTCATCTACAATTGTTCCTTCTTCTTTATTTGCACTACATGTTGTGGAAGTAACAATTTTTAAACCATCTGTTTCACATTTGCCATCTGAACAACTTCCACCAAATTGTTCATTATTTACATTTCTAATTAGAAGATTAATTCTCTCTGTTTGATTATTTAAAGTCATATTTTTAAGTAATTTAAATTTAACTCCTAATTTATTATCTTCTTTCTTTACACATAAATTGTTTAAATCAATAAAGTTAGAAGTCTGTTCTTCTGCTTGGACATTTGCAGAAATACTTAAAGTAAATAATGCAAGTAATATTCCTATTATTTTCTTTTTCATTTTTTCTTTCCTTTCCTATGATAAGCTCATTATACCCCCACCCGAAGGCTTTGTCAAGGTTTTTCGAGTATAAAATTAATCTATTCGTTTGGCATGAATTACCCGTCTTTTGGTCGTTCCTCTTGCACCAGCGCAAGTAGAAAGCGTAAGGATTTTATCATTCGTATTCACAGTTACATCTCTAAAGCCAAAACTTCTATTTTTTATGGTCGTTATAAATTCTTGAAAGGCATTTTTATTTTCAAAAGAAGTTGTAATATAGTATTCTTCCATTTCAATTGTATAATAACTAAAGATTTGGTATTTATGTAACGTATGTTCCAAATCAAATAAATAAATCATATCGGCATTTTCTTCTTCAAAGTAATTTTTTTTAAAGATATCACTTAAAGAACCAAACATTGTATTATTAGGAGTGTGATGACCAAATAAAACCACATTGTCATCTTCTAAAGAAGTATTTCGATAATCCATAAAGATACTTCCAATTGAATTTTCTTTTTTCTTAAAAGAATGATTTAGATAGTAAGTATTATCACTTGCTTGGACGATGGGATTATTAACGTATTTATGGTTTAATACTAACCATCCGACAATATCATTATTCGTTTGTTTTAATTTAGAAAAATCAATTTTCATTTCTTCCACGTTTTCTTTTTCCTCAATTCCTTCATAAACTTCTGGTGGTTCGATAAATTCATCTAAAAGTTCTTCGATTTCATTTTGATTTTCTTTTAACTCTTTTTTAAACGTAATTAATTGATACATAGAAAAAAGGAAAACACTAATAAAAAACAAAAGTAAAAGCAAACGAATTATTTTTTTATATTTCAATTTTAATTTTCTTTTTGATTTTTTTCCTTTCTTTTTTGATTTTATTTTTTGCTTATTTTTTGAAGTTTTTAAATTAGCATGAGCAATATCATTGTTTTTCTTTTTGTTTTTATTCATGTATTATCCTTCCATTCTTTATAAACCATCTTACGATTAAAGCAAAAAGATTGTCAATAAAAAAGTTTTAAAACCAAATATTTCAATTTTAAAACTCTTTTTGTTTTATTGTTCTTTTTTCTTACTTATAATTAAGTACCCTATTCCTAACAAAGAAACAACAGCAAGTCCACTATACAAGACAACATTTAAAGTACCCGTCTGCGCATTGTTATTCTTTTTATGGTATCCATCACTTGGAACCAAAACATAGGTTGAGAAATGAGTAAATGTTAATTTTACATTGCCATCGGTTGCTTTTAAATTTTCTGCTACAACTTCCATTTGGTTTGTTTCAGGATTAAGGTATAATAGGGTTAAAGTTTTATTTTGTAGATAGTCCTTTACTTTTTCATTTACTTCTTTTTCTTGGACTGTCCAGCAAGCATTATATTTGTCTGGCTCTTTCTTATAATCGTATTGACTACATTGATATTTCTCATCTAATTTTTCCCAATATAAATTTCTAATATATTGTTCAATATTCACATTTAATTCATAATTCGTTGGTAAATTACCATGGTAGGTAAAATCAATATACAAAGCGTCATTTAAATCCATTAAATTGGCAATTTTGTCTTTGTTAATGCTTGTTTTCATTGAAATTTGATGTTCATAAGTAAAGCCTTTTTCCACCGTATTTTTTATATCTTTACCATTTAAATAGTAAGTCGAAGTTCCTACACTCGTGTCTTGAATAAACAAAACGGTTAAGTCTTTTCCTTTTAAAGCGTTAATTACTTCTGATATATCTTCTTTAGAACTTCGAACTGAAAAATTATATTTTCCATAGCCATAAATACAGTCATGTGGAGAGTCTGGCATCACTTCTTGATACTTATCCAAATGGTTCAATATTTGAGTTAAACCTGCCGCACTTGAACCCATTTCACCGAAATCTCTTGCAGATATTGTCCAGTCAATTTTTATATCTTGTTTTCCAGTAGCACTTACTGTTATACTAGATTTGCCTAAATCTTTTGCTTTGGTTACAACTTCTACTCCTGTAGGTTCACTGCTATATCCATAAGCTTCCCACCAAGTTTTCGGTTCACTTTTATAGTTACTAAACCCATATTCATTTGTATATTCCCACCAAGTTGGTTTTGAGGTGTAAGTAGATTTGCAATATTCACTATCCTTTGAGAAGTTACCGTTTTCATCTTGACAATATTCATAATTTTTTAAGAACTCTTCAAAAGTGGCCTTGTTAAAATCTTCAACGTATCTTTCCCAATTTTGTTTTTCATTGGCATAATCATAAGGTTTTACTTCTACATCTAAAATGTTTGTGTTACTACTAACTGCAGAAACATTAGACACATTCTCAAAAAGAATATTTTCATTGTAAGGTTTGTTGTGAAAAGGCTTGTGAGGGTCCCAACTTCCTCGTCCTCCTTCATCATTATGCGCAATGCTATATTCCATTTGCATGTTTTCCCATTTTGTAGCACCATAAGTTCTTGAAAGCGCTCTATCTTTAAAATACTCTTCCCAGTATCCATCCGCATAAACATTTGCACTTCCTAAAAATAAAAGTGTTGCAAATATCCCCAAGTAAGTAATTATTTTTTTCATAATTTTTCTTTCCCTTCCTTAGAATATCTCTATTCTTAAGGCTATTATACCCCCCCCCCGAAAACGTTTGTCAATACCCAAACTGTTTTTATTCTAATTTTCTCTTTTTGTTCTTTCCTTATCCATTTCTTTAATAATATACACAGGTCTTTTCTTTGCTTCTAAATATGTTTTAGAAAGATATTCTCCAATGATTCCTAAACAAAACAATTGAATGCCACTAACCAAAAATAAAATGCAAATCATAGAAGGCCAACCACTGGTTGGGTCTCCAAATAAAATGGTTTTTAAAACAATCACTAAAATCATTATAAAAGAAATGACACAAAATAGAATACCTATAAACGCTGAAATTGTTAAAGGCATTGTTGAAAACGAAACTATTCCCTCAATGGCATATTTAAAAAGACTAAAAAAAGACCAACTTGTTTCTCCAGCAATTCTTTCTTTGTTTTCATATTCGAGCCATTTCGTATTAAAGCCTACAAATCCAAATAATCCTTTAGAAAAACGATTGTATTCTTTTAAACTTAAAATGGCATTTCTAACATTCTTTCGCATTAAACGATAATCTCTTGCTCCATCAACAACTTCAATGTTGCTAATTTTGTTTATCAATTTATAAAACATTCTGGCAAAAAAACTACGAATTTTTGGTTCTCCCATTCTGGTAACTCTTCTAGTAGCAACGCAATCTACATCTTTTTCACTTTTTAAAATGGCAAACATTTCAAGGAGAAGTTCAGGAGGGTCTTGTAAGTCAGCATCCATTAAAGCAACATAATCTCCTTTGGCATATGTAAGACCTGCTAACATAGCCGCTTCTTTACCAAAATTTCTTGATAAAGAAAGATAGTGAATACTTGAATTACGTTTACATAAGTCTTTCATTATTTTTAAGGTATTGTCTTTGGAACCATCATTGACAAGAATAAGTTCAACGTCTGTTTTTTTGAGTTCTTTTTTGATTTTTAAGATTTCATGATAAAAGAGTGGCAATGCCTCTTCTTCGTTATAACAAGCAACTACAATACTTATGGTTTCCTTTTTCATTTTGTTTTCTCCTTTTTAATGATTAAATAGATTGCAAATAAACCTACAGTGAATAAACTTATTTTATTTCCTACTCTACCTAGTGTAGTATTTTCATAAGTTACTTCGATGATTGCTTCTTGATTGGCTTCCATTTCGATAAAGCCATACTGGTTTTCTTTATAGTTGAGAAAAGTACTTTCACCGTTATAACCCATCATTTTTATGGTATATCCCAAATAATATAATCTAGGTAGTTCTAGCTTTGCATAGTTTGTATTGGTAATTTTAAATCTTAAATTAGGAGTACTGTCTTCTATAATGCTTATATCGGCGTTTCCATCGACGACTAAAATTTCTGTACTTCGATTGTGAAAGTAATCGATATGGTTTTTTGCATTCATCGGCAGATACTCTTCTTGGTACCCCATACCAACCTGACTTAAATCGTAATAGCTCAAATCTTCTTTATGATACGTTTGCATGAGTATCGGAAGAATGGCAAAAAGAAAACAAGAAAAAATACAAAGTGCGAGCACTTTTTTTGATTTTAATTCGTTTAGAGCATAGTAAGACAATATGCTTAATCCAAAACATGTAAGTACTCCTAAGCGATAAGGAAATTGAATCATCAGTAAAAAGTTTGGCATTAAAAACCACGGGAATAAATGGGAAGAAAACCATATTCCTAGACATGTACAAATAACGCCCAAACAAAATAAAAAATCATTCTGAAGTTTTTCTTTAAATTTGTGTCTCTTCTTTAATTCATAAAGCAAATAAATGACTAGACCAAGAGCTACCCAATTTAGCATGTGAAAACCTATTTTTTTGCCACCAAGCAAGAATTGAAATAAGAACAAAGCATTGCCATACACACCAAAACGATTAGACATTTCGCCCTTTGTAAAAGCAACGTAATTTCCATTTAACAGATGAGTAAATAGTGGAATTAGAAACGGAAGGCTGATTAAAATGACTAAAAAGGTTGCGCATAATAAACGAAGAATAGTTTTTTTATTCCAAACTTTTTTAAAATGAAAAATAAGAAATATGCTTAAGAAAAGAGTTACGTAAATACTCATTACTAAGTGGGAGTTCAGTAGTCCAACGTATCCTAAGACAAAATAAAAATAAAATTTTTTAGACTGATTGTGGAACAAATAATAAATACCTAAAAAAATGAGAGGTAAAAATACAAAAACAAAAGATTCCGCTAATGCATCACGATATAAATAATCGTAAATTTTATAAGGTGCCGTTATATAAAATAGTGTAGCAATAAAGGATAAGTTCTTATGTTTTGTAATGGTTTTCATAAAAGTATACATCGTAATACCCGATAAAAAGTTCAGTAAAAAATCGGTTATTTTGATGGATGTAAAAATAGTTCCAGGGGTATATTTATAAATAAGTGCTGTTATAAAATGAGGAAGATTGGGATAGAAAATATTGGTTCCATAGCCAAAGTTATTGGCAATGAACGGAAGAATTTTTAAGTTTGCTATATTGGACCATTGTAAATTTTTAATAAAAGAGAGAACATTAGCTACATGAAAACCCGTATCATGGCCATAAAAATAGTTATTACTTAATAGTGGAAAAAGTAGAAAGATTGAAATTAAAAAAATAAAAAAATAATATTTATCTATTTTAATTGGTATTCTTTTGTGCATATAATTTTCTCCTTTTTAATAATTATAACCCCCCCCCCAATGAAAAAGACAAATACAATCGAGTTCAATTTAGGGCTATGAATTCAAAAGAAAAATAACCTTTTTTAAATAAGAGTTATTTTTTCTAAATTATATGCTGTAAGATTTCTTTTAAGTATCATACTATAAAACTTATTTTTCATAAGAAAGTAAAGGAATTAAAAAATCAAAAGGAAGCATTAATACAAATATATAAACATACCTTAAACTAAAAGCAATGGGCACTCCTATCATAATGGGAATCCAAATAAATAATCCAGGTATATATAAAATTAAATATCTATATTTTTTAGTTAAAAACGTAATGGTTATGCTTAAGAAGAAGAGCCAAATAAAGAATGCAGATGAAATAATTGGAAATGAATCTATTGTTTTTCGTAAAGAAAAATGAAACAATTCCTGTAGCAAATCTCTTTGCTCTACTAAATCCGTATGTGTAGGCCATGTATAGGTTTGGATATAGGCGACACTGCTATTTTTTTTAATATCCCAATAACCAAGTGTTTGTAAAAGATAAGCCTCTATATAGTTGTTAAAATTTTTGGGTAACAATCTAAACCAAATGTTAAAAAACTCTATTTTGTGAGAATTCAAAAAATCTTTATTAAAATCGTTGTTCCATTTTGTTGTATCAAAATTAAGGGGTTTAGCAGCAGTTTTCAAAACCTCTATTGGAATAATTTGATTTAGAAATTCTTTATCTTTTTCTTCTAAAGAAGCATCTTTTTTAACAGAATAAGAAATTTGTTGGAAAGGAATAGAAACACTTTCAATGAAATTATCCCCTTTTAAATGCAAATAGGAATAAATAGGTCCTTGTATCGCAACGACAATTAAAATTAAACTCAAAATCGATAGTAAGAATTGTTTATTTATACTTTTTTTACATCTATAGTGACAAATAATAAGTACAAGAGTTGTTCCTAAAACTACAAAAAAACCATTATTCCTTAAGAAACAAACAAATAAAGATAATATGCAATAGAAAATTATGTCTTTTTTATTTTTGAAATCTGCTCGTGAACTCGTAAAAATATCAAAAAGAAAAGCAATATAAATGATTAAAACAAAATTAAATGGAGTATCTTTCCATATAGAAATAACATATAAAGGTATAAGCGGAAATAGTGCAAAGAAAGCAAGTACTAAAAAAGTCACCCTTTTTGGCAAGTTTTTCTTATGAATCACATATATAACATAACTTAATGCTAAGGCACAACCGATATATTGAAAGAACCCAAAAAGAAGAATTCCCCCTGTTAAACCACTGCCTAAAATAGAACTTCCTAATGAAGTAAAGATTTTTAATGTAATGGTATACAAAATTGGATTATTATTGGATAAAAGACCAATTCCATTTACTTTAAAATTGGAAAGTTGTACGATAGAAGCATAAGTATCCGAATAAATTCCTCCTGGAAAATAGGATAAAAAATAAGGAAGCCACGTAAGTAGTAATACACCAAAAGCAATCCAAAACAGATGAGGTATTTTTTTCGTATTTGCTTTTTCCATTTTTTTATTTATATGTTCATATATCTTTTGAAAAAAAGTAATAAAAATATAAGTAATGAAAAAGAAAATAATTTCTTTTCCAAAATCCTTAACGTGAAAGGAAGCAAAGGAAACATCTGAAAAAACATTTATTTCTTCATTGCATATTAATTTTGAATCAAGCACTAACATGAAAGAAAAGACAAAAGAAAAAATGCTTTTTATAAAAATTGGTTTTTTCCATAATTTTTTCAATTTTATTCACTCCTTACTTTTAATATAAAAATGTTGTTATCATTTCGAGCATAACTATATAATTCAAAACTATAGTTATATAGGCAAGAATATATTTATTGATTTTTATAGGATTTTTCACTTTAAAAAATAGTAAAGCACAAATTATTGGGAAAAAGTATCTACCCTGAATGCCTATAATAGTTCTTGCTCCTTCATAAGTACATAAATATAAAGCAGTACAAATGAGCACAAATATGCTACCTAAAATTCCTACTATGAAAATCGTTTTTTTCCAAACATTATCTCTATTTTTCTCTTCTGAAAGAAAAGCAAATAAATTAACCATAATAAATCCAAAATTTACAATAGGAAAAGGCCTTACTTGCCAATGACATAGAAATTCTCCAGCGAAAATATTTTCTAAATAATTATAACCATTTTGAGCAATTGTATTTAATACTACCATAAGATAGCGAATAGGCTGTTGCATAATCCAATTATTTGGAGCTTCAGTATTACTAGCCATAGCAGCTTCAGATGTGGCAGTCCATTTTAATAGTTCTTGCCAACCTAAATTCATAGAAATTCCTATAGCTATATATATAATCTTTACTATTATTTCTTGCTTTTTACTTTTAAAACATTCATGTGGTAATAGAAGAATTAGAAAGACAAATGGCAAATACACTACTTTGGCTAAAGATACACAAATTGTTAGTAAGAATAAAAGGAAATAGTCTTGCCATTTGAAACTTTTTTTCTCTTTTATTTTACTTAAAATATAGCTTATAAACAGGAAGGAATAAGCTATCGTTGTTCCATCTGCTGAAAAAGAAGCACTATAAGATAAAAAGGTAGGAGATAGCATTAAAATAAGAGCAAAAAACTTTCCATTTGGAAGCAATTTAATTCCAACAGATACCAAAGATACACAAAATAGTAAACTTAAAAAACGACCAATTATGCCACAAAAATATGGATTTAAATGAAATAATTTTCCAAGCAATATTCCTAAAACATGAGGAATATAGTTTACAATCGAATAATTTGCTGCACTGATTTTTAAATTTCCCTTTTCTCCTTGGTTTAGTTGAATTTTAGATATCTTTAACATATCTTCGTATTTTTTATATTCGGCTTGCTTTTCATTATTATAAATACTATCAATAACACTTTTATCAAAGCTATTCTGTCGACTATTCTCATAATAGGGAGTGGTAAAGTAGCCTTCACTTAATTCATATGCTCTTAAATAATGCGCAGGTTCATCGCTTTGTGTAAAAAGAGGCATTATAAACAAATAACAAATTCCTAGTAGCATAGCAATAATGAAATATTGCTTATGTAATTTTTTCACTTTTGTTGTATCTATAAAAGAAGTGGCAATTAAAGTAAAAACAAGTGTAATTAACCCTAAAATGATATATCCGTTTAAATACTTTGTGTCTAGCGCATCTGCATATAAATCGGCTTGCAAATTTTTATAATAAAAAAGAAAAGCAGTCAATAAAATAATTGCTATAGCTACTAATCTAATTACTTTTCCTTTTTTTTCATGATTTAAAATTGTTTTTAGCTTCAATTTTAACTACTCCTTACTCTTCCTCATATACTTCATAACATTTGACATAAAATTTCATTATTATTTTCACAAGAAAATTTGGCCAAAATTTACGAAACATAATCGTATCTTCAATTTGTCTTGTACTATTTTTAATCCAAGAGGCTGTGGTTGCTTCTTCATGTATGCGAAATGAAATTAATTTCATAGGAATATATTTTACTTTTCCCTTTTTAGAATAAATTTTATGAAAAGTATCCCAATCAAGCGCAAACTTTAATTCACTCGTAAATATAGGCTCTCCAAGTAACTTTTTATTATACGTTACAGAAGGACAATTTATGGTATTCCCAAAAGCAAGAGTTAATTTACGAATCCACCTTATATTTGCAAATCCAGGAACACGTAATGGAGATTTAATCAGTTTTTTAATAATTAAATTCTTATCTGCAATGTTTTTTCCATCTTTCAGAAAATAATTTTCTGTTGAAATCATTAATTCTTTGCCAGTGTAATTATTTAATATATTTTCTAAATAATAGGGATCATAAACATCATCTTGATGAGCAACAGTTACAAGTTCAGTATGAGACATTTCTACTCCATAATTCCAATCCTCTTGAATATCACTTTCTCCTTTACGATAATATACATCTAGTTTATGTTTCTTTGCTAAATTATCAATATGTTTATTCTTTGTAGAAGAAACTATAATAATATTAGATTTTAAACTTTGTGTTTTTAAAGATTTTATACATTCTTCTAAATAAGGCGATTCTTTATAGGCACAAATGGCAAAGGTATGATACTTTTTTGGATGTTTCAAATACTTATTCTCTTTCCCACTAAATACCCAAATTCTACTAAACAAAAAGTTATAAGGAACAGTAACGCAAAGAGTAAGAATAGGAGCCAACATTTCTGAAAATCCTAGAACATCTACTAATAAATACATACATCCTAAATTGATAAAATAACTACTTCCATACACAACATAATATTTCATAATAGAACGATTATCATAAACATTTTTCTTAAATACCCATCCATTGTTTAAAAGAAAACCAAGAATAGAACTTAGGAAAAAAGCAATGGTAGTTGCAATTAAATAATTGATATTTAAAAACAAAAAACTATAATAAAATATCCAAGAACTAAAGGTATTGATACACCCTACTATGCCAAATTTAACAAATTGTTTTACTAATTGTTCTACTTTTGTTTTCATTTTCTAACTTCCTCATATATATCAACCCAATTAAATTCTACATCTTGTGGTATATTAAAATATTCCAACATCCAATAATTTATAGAGGGCTCTTCATAGGCTCTTGATACTCCAAAAGAAGTATCTTTGCTTTTGTATAAAGTAATTACTTTTTCGGTTGTTCCATTATGATTTTTTAAAATGTCATAGTTTAATCTCTCAATAGCATAATTAGCTAGATAACCATTATAAACAATACTAAAATTATAAGCACTTTTAAGAGCAAAGGGACAGATGGTGAAAACAATCGCTAAGACAAAATACAATTTACTATCTTTTAATAACTCATTAATAAATATTGCTATTAGGGCAAAAATGAAGAAGATAAATGGTAAAGCCGTTCTTCCTCCTACCACAGGAGAAACCACTAAGCAAAATATAGAGCCACAACCACTAATGGCAATAGGAATAATTTCCATTTTCTTTTTTTGGTAGCTATATATAATCATCCATATTCCTATATATAAAATCCAAAGTATTCCATACACAACTCCAATGATTTTAAAATGCTTTTGTAGTAAGACACAAAGAACACTTAGGATTAAAAAAAGAATATTCGATAAATAAATGGTTCTATTTTTTATAGTAAGATCCTGACGATATTTTATTAAACAAACTAAAAATACTAGCGTTAATATCATCATAAAAATTGTCATTTCCGAACGAAATATTACCAATAGTAGAGAAGGTAAATTTTTCATTACTTTTCCGATAAGACTTAAGCTAGCAAATTCAACATTCGTATCCATTCGAGCAAAATTTCCCGGTGCTAACAAAAGCAAAGCTAAACTAATGATACAAACCAAAACATTGGGAATATTTAATAAATTAAATTTTTTGAAATTCTTTCCTTGTTTAAAGATTATAAATAACGTTAAAAAAGCGAACATCGCAACACCAATTTGTTCTTGAGAAAATGTTGCAAAGAAATTTAATACTAGTAGTACTAGCAGATAAAGATAATAATTTACTTTTTCTTTGTTTTCTATTTTTTCTGTTAATTTCATATATAAATAAATAAAAATAAACATAGGAAGTAATGGCCATATATACAAAATGGAAGCTGAAGCCCAATAAATTCCATGTCTTAAAAATGTCATATGAATTAATCCATACAAAATAAATAAAACAATAGGAATTAATAAATGCTTCTGCTTTGTAATTTGTTCTACTATTTTATATATAAAATAAAATATAAAAGTAATCACAACGCTTTGAATAGCAAAATAAATACCTGCGCCAAATTTTAACAAAGGAATTAAAAATACGGATGCCCATAGTATTCTTCCTCCCCAAGTCATATAAATCATCTTACACCATTCCCATAATTGGGTGAAATTATAGTTAGTCCCTATAATATCCTCTGATGATTGTCCATAGCTTAAAGAAGCATTTCCAAAGTCATCAAAGTACATGGCTAGCAAATGGTGCATAGCAAATAAAATAACAAAAATGACAAAAAACACAAGAAAATAATGTAAGTTATCGTTAATTTTTTGTTTTTTACTTTGTAAAAAATTTTCTAACTTTTCAAAGCTATTTCTTATCATTTATTAAAACCTCCTCAATCGTATATCTTGGTCTTTGTTTTGTTTCACTATAAATTTTGCCAATATATTCTCCAATAATTCCAATACAAAAAATTTGAAACCCACCAAAGAAACTAACTAAAGTAACAATGGTAGTCCATCCTTCTACGTTTCCTGTTATAAAATGACCAATTACTACATAAAGTAGAAATATAAAACTAATAAAAGATATAAATAGACCAAACAATGTAATAATTCTTAAAGGTTTTACACTAAAGGATAAAATTCCTTCTATGGCAAAATTCAACATCTTTTTTAAAGGATATTTACTTTCTCCCGCAAATCTTTCTTGTCTTTCGTAATACACAGTAGAAGTTTTAAATCCAATTAAAGGGATAATTCCTCTTAAAAATAAGTTTACTTCTTTATAATTTGCTAGTTCTTCTAATGCTCTTTTACTCATAAGTCGATAATCAGCATGGTTATAAACAACATCTACTCCTAAAAACTTCATAAATTTATAAAACATTTGGGCTGTGTGTTTTTTAAAAAAACTATCTTTCTTACGGTTATTTCTAACACCATATACAATGGCAGAACCTTCTAGATATTCATTCACCATTTGATCCATAACCTCTATGTCATCTTGTAAATCGGCGTCCATACTAATCACAATGTCAGCGTATTCTTTGGCTGTCATAAGTCCTGCTAAAAGAGCATTTTGGTGTCCCCTATTTTTTGATAAATTCACACCTGTGACTAAGTTATTTTCTTGGTTGAATTTTGTAATTAATTCCCAAGTGTTATCCTTTGAGCCATCATTTACATACATGATTTTGCTTTTTTTATCAATGCGTTTATCTTTAATCATTTGGGTTAGTTTTTCTGTTAATCGTTTGGTTGTTTCTTTTAGTACTTCACTTTCGTTGTAGCAAGGTACTACAACATATAATATATTACTTTTTTTAGTTGCCATGTAAATCCTCCACCCTATATATTTATTATAGCACGTATTTTGGGAATAATTGTAAATAAGTGGAAATTTGGATCAAAAGAAAAAGTTATATCGTTTCAAATAACTTTTATTTCTTTTCATAAATTTTTATATATTTGGCTACTTGTATTTTTTTATCATATTTTTGAAAATACTCTTCCATTTTGCTTTTCACTATTTTTTTATTTTCAAGTTTATGAATGGCTTCTAGATAATTTTCTAAAGTATCTCCTTTTAACACTATTCCATTTCCCGAATTTATTAGTTCCTTTACAGCACTTGTTCCTAATACAATTACTGGAGTTCCACAGGCTACCGACTCTAATGTAGTCAACGAAAAAGTTTCTTCTTTAGAAGGATTTATAAATACGCTTGCTTTTGTATAAAGAACTGCTAATTCATCTTGATTTTCAGTTCGTTGTATACCAATCATATTCGGTTTTAACTTTTTTAATTGTATTTTATTTAATCCTACTAAAACTATTTTATATTCATCATCGATTTTTTCTGCTAGTTCTTTAAATACTTTTAATCCTTTTCTCTCATCCCAGACACTTGCAACACCTAAGATTATTTTTTTGTTGTTTGGTATATTATATTTGAACAATACATTGGTATCTTCACTTGGCTTAAATAGTTCATAATTTATCCAATTATGAACTGTAATAATTGGGTACTTTGAAAAAAAGGATTGTTCTACTAATTTTTTTAACCAATCAGATGGAGTTATAATCGTTAAATTTGAAATATTTGTGAATAATTCTTTTTTCTCCATATAATTCTTTTTAGAACGATCATAAAATAAACTAATGGGATATTGTTTTTTATTAGGACATTTAAAACATTGTTCTTTCCATCTGTTACAATCTATTGCTACAAAATGAGGGCAATGTCCCGTAAAAGGATAACAATCATGGAAAGTCCAAAATAATTTTCCACTAAATTCATTTTTTAAATACGTAAATAAAACTTTATAGTTTAAATAATATCCATGAATATTATGAAGATGAATAATATCGGGATTTTCTTCTTTTAAAATTCGTACTATTTTTTTTGTTTTGAAATAAGAGCCATGCCCATTCAAATCAAAAACAGTTGTAATAAAAACATGAAACCAAAAGGAAAAAAAACCTCCTACTTTAATACACTTTAAATCTTTGTATCCTTTTCTTCTAGCATATATTACTAATGTTTCATAGCCTTCGCTATTGGCTTTTCTTCCAATATCTCCCATAATTTTACCAGTTGAACCATTGCATACTGAATTAATTTGAATTAGTTTTGGTTGCTTTTTTTTTACTTGTAATGCACGTTTAATTTCTTTTTTGTTATTGATAGCAAATCTTTGGTGATACATTCCAAAAGTTCTTTTTATATTTGTTAGAAACGGAAGTAATACTTTATTCTTTTTTAATACTTTATAGCTTTCTTTAAAATTATTATAGTATCCTTTTAAACCATTTGTACTGGCTCCTCCTGCACGCATGTAAACAAAATAATCATTTATGTATTTTAAATTCACATTATTTTTTATTAATCTTAACATAAAGTCTAAATCCGCAGAAACTCTAAAATTTAAATCAAAGTTTCCATATTTCTCATACACTTCTTTTTTTAAATATAACGTTGGATGTGGCATATGCCAACCAAATTTTTTAGATATTTTTTTTGACTTAAATAAACGATATGGTTTCTCTAATTTTTCATCTAGCATTAAAAGATTAGAATAAACACCATCTGTTTTTTTGATATTCTCTACTACGGATTGGAAAACGTTTGGGTGGGCTAAAATATCATCGGAATTAATAATTCCTATGATATTTCCATTTGCAAGTTTTATTCCCTTGTTCATAGCATCAAAAAGACCTTTGTCACTTTCTGAAACCCATTTTAATTTTCCATTAAATTTTTTTTCATATTCTTTTACTATGTTTAATGTACTGTCTTTACTTTTTCCATCTATAATCAAATATTCGTAATTGTCATAGTTTTGCGATAGCACACTTTCTAGAGTGTCTTTTATTGTTTTTTCAGCATTAAAGCATACAGTTATTATAGTTATTTTCATAATTTTACTCCATTTTTATTTTATATGCATTCATTATATCATAGTTTAATTTACTAGATATTAATTTATTTTTGGGATTTCTTTTAAAATTTTTTTCATTTGTTCATTAAAATCATAGTTTTGTGCAATGTCTCTATTTTTTGTAAAAATATCTTGATAAACATTGTTATATTTATTTATAGTTTCTTCTATTGTTTTTGCTAAATCTTCAGAAGTACTTTCACAGAAAAAAGCCGTATCTAAAAATTTCTCAAATCCTGCAAATTTTGTTGAAATAAGTACTCTTCCAGAGGCTAAATACTCCATATATTTTGATGGAAAATTATTTTGATTTTCTGGCATATTCATATTTCTTGGATTTATTAAAATATGAGCAGTTCCTAAAGTATCTAAATACTCCTCATAAGGCATACTACCTTTAAAAATAATTCTTTTGTCTTTTTTTGCTTGCTCTATTATTTCATTTTCGAGTACCCCCTTACCGCTAAAAATAAATTCTATATTTGGATTTTTTATCTTTTTTATGGCTTCTAACAATAAATCTACACCTGTGACATCTTTTAAGGCCCCTGAATACATTACTCTCAATTTTTCATTTTTAACAAGTGGTAATGCTTTGAATTTTTTTGTTAAGAAGTCCGTTAAATTGATACCACCTTCTATGCAGATAAATTTTTGTTTTTTTCTTAATTTATTTTTTATATTGCTTGATAAACCTACTACTAAATCATATTTTCTCATATCAAAAAGACATACCTTAGCAAATAATTTCATAAATAAACTACTATAACTTTCTGTACCACTATAATCTGCTAAGATGACAATAGACTTACATTTTCTATGGCAAGCCATACATGGTAATAGTAACCAAGGATAACAGACATTATAAGCGATAACTGCATCTGTTTCTTTTAATACTTTTTTTAATTTTTTTCTATATATAAACATGCTTTTTATAATATTACCATTTTTAAACACATAATCTTTATCTTTTTCATAAGAAATCATTTTCTTTACTAATTCTGTTTTCTCATTCTCAATAGGATATCCTATATAATTCAAAGAAGTTATCTCTTCATTATTCTTTTTTAGATATGTATATATATTGTTTTGAAAACGATTTCCAGATAGAGATAAATCATGTAATTCTAAATCTAAACTTTCAGGTAAATTGGTCCCGCAAAATATTATTTTCATTTTTATTTTTCCTCTTTTCTTAAACCAAGTAGTATATAAAAAATACTAGGCAATTTTAATTTTTTTATTATTTTTTGATAGATGATAATTATCATAACTGTAATCCCTAAAGTAATAAATGGACGTATGAATAAAAAGAAACCATTGTTAAATAAGTTACATATTCTAGTGACTACTCCTGCGATTGGCATATGCATTAAGTAAATTGAAAATGAATTTTTTCCTATGAATTGAACCATTTTATTGTCTAATTTTTTATCATATAGTTTACTTACTAGAATTAAGAAGGAAAGTAAGACTGTTATAAATCCAAAATAAGAAAAATAAGATAATTTTATATCAAAAACTAAATGAAGTAAAATAATAACAATAATGCTAATATAAGGAAGTTTTATTTTCTCTTTTATTCTAGGTAATAGTTTGTATTGATTAATATACATGCCAATCATAAAATATATAATCCAATTAAAAATATTGATATAGGAAAAACTAGCCAATTTCTCATAAAATACAATAGTTAATATATTACTTATGAGAGATAATAATACCCCTACCACTTCGATTTTTGCATTCTTATGAAAAAATAATAAGTATAGTAAAAATAAAACAGTTAGGTAATATAAATAAGATCCGTATCCTAATAAAAATAGAAAATAATTTATTAAAGATAGATTTCCATTAAAATAAAAGACACTTACATATACAATTGTTCCAATAAACATCCAAGGAATACTTATATTTCGTAATTTTAATTTCCAAAATTCTTTAAAAGAATGCTTATTATTATAAAAGAAATATCCTGATAAGATAAAAAATATACCTACTCCTAAGCAACCAAAATAATCATAAAATTTGGAAATTATGATACTTATCAAAGAAGCATTTTCTGTAATTGGTGTAATGTGGGCACAAATAACGCTAAATATAGCAAAGGCTTTTAAATAATAAAAAATGTTTTCTTTATTTTTGAGCATTTTTATCACCTACTCACGCTTTTCTTATCTTTTTTATTATTTTTTTTACTTCTTCCTTAAGATATTGAAATTCTTTTGTTTTAAAATTGAATATTACAAATAATATACTGTAGGTAATTGCAATAATTATACCTTTTGTAATTAGATTAAAGATGTTATTTTCAATATAAATCTTTGAAAGAAAAAGTGTTAATAAAAATCCTGTACCAATCAAAAATAATAATTTCATTATGTATTTTATATAATAAGAACTAACAGAACTTTTAAAAATATTTTTATAAATTATTAAAGGGCGAATCCATATGGTACTTACAAGGTAACTAATCATGGTTCCAAGTAACACCCCTAAAAGGCCAATGTTTTTTACTAAAGCAATTGAAATCATTAAGTTAATAATGGCTTGAATTAGTGGAATATATTTGTCTTTTTCATAAATACCTGCTGCACTTTTTACTGTATCTAAAGGAAGTAACATACTCGCAAGATAGAAATTCATACATATGACTACAATACAATAGTTATCTATCATATAATTTTCACCAAAACACATGGCAATGAATGGATTTAAAAGAAAATACAATTCTACTACCATAAAAGCCGTTATGCCAAATACAATAAAATTCATAATGTTAAAAACATTTTCTTGTGTTTTATTGTCTCCTTTAGCGATTAGATTTCCAAAACTGGCTGTAATTCCACTTGTAATACTATTTACAATACTTTTTAAAATTGTGGTTATAGATAGAAAATTAGAGTAAATCCCTACTACACCTATTCCTACAAATTTAGAGATTATAATACTATCTGTTCCATTTAACAAATAGTTGCCTATTTTTTGGGTGAACATACTTTTTACATTTTTTTTAATCACGTTCAATTCTTTTGTTTCTAATTTTTCTTTTGAGTTAAAATCTATATCCTTATAAACTTTACTTATATATCTATTAATTATAATTCTTTGGATTGATTGTACTAAGATTTTGATTAAAATATATATCATAAAATTTTTGGTTAAATATAAGAATATTATTTGTAGTACATTGGTACTAAAAATGGCTATGATATTGTATTTATTTATTTTATAATTTTTTTGGTCTGCAATAATTAAGACTTCCTTATATGTAATAAGATAAGTCATTGCAGAATCAATTAAGTATAATATATAAATAATATAAAAGTTGGCAATATTAGTATTATCAATAAAATGGGTTAAAAATGGCATAATGAGAAAGCCTATTATTAATATAAAAATTCCAACTATTTGATAAATTTTTTTATATAGGGTCATCAAGGAACTTATTTTTTTTACATTATTTTCAGCAAGAGGTTTATATAAACTAAAACTTATTGATAAAGTAATACCTAACTCTGCTAAAGAAAACATTGAAATTAAATTGACAAAGACACTTTCTACTCCAAGGTAGTCCTGTCCTAATATTTTTGTAAAGACAATTCGAACAACAAAAGATAAAATGGTTTGGATAACTAAAACCAATAAATTGGTTATAATATTTAATGTTGAAAATTTTGTTCTCATTTCATCTTTTCCTTTTTTATAATGTCTTCAAATATAAGAATGTGGTCTTCTACCATTTGTTCAATATAATAGTCTTTAATTTTATTCAGATTATTTTTTCCAATTTCATATAATTCTTTATCATTTAGTTTGTTAAATTTTTCTAATAGAGTTATAAATTGATTTTGATTATTTATATCAAGTAAATATTCTTTTGGCAATAATTCTAGTGCAGCGAGTGCTTTGTCACTTGCTATTATAGGTAAACCGTTCGCCATGGCTTCGTTAACAACAAGCCCCCAAATATCATAACGAGTGGGAAAGAAAAAAATATCAGACATTTTGTAAAGTTCTAGGATTTCTTTTTTATCTTTAAATCCAATTAAAAAAACATTCTCTATTTTATTATGATCAATAAATTTTTGATATTCTACCATTTGATTTCCAATGCCTGCAATTAAAAATGCAGTATCTTTTAATTTTACATTCTTAATTGCTTCTAAAAAAATATCATATCCTTTTCGATATACTAATTGCCCAACACTAAAAAAAATTCTTTTGTAATTGTATCCTAGTTTTTTTCTTAACTGTAATTTTTTAGAATATGTTATGGGAGAAGCAAGAATATCTTGCTTATTTAAAGAAGTAAAATGAAACGTATAAATATTTTCTGCTTTTGCGCCATAGGCTTTTAAATACTCACTTGTCCCTTTTCCAGTTGAAAGCCAATAAGAAGCAGAACTCATAAAAAATGTTTTAATCCATTTGGTAAAGATGTATTTATCTTCAGCAAAACCGCCATCTGCAGATATAACGTATTTCTTTTTCTTCGACTTTAGAATAAAACGGGCTAAGGCAGAAACTTTAGAAGCATAGTTTCCCATTATTATTACATCATAGTCCTCTTTTAAAAATTGATTTAATTCTTTAAAAAAATGTTTTTTTAAAACATAATATTTAAAGTGATAGATATTATCTTTATACCATTCTTCATTTCGAATGGAATTATTTCTTTCTTCAAATAAAACCGTTAAGTCGCATCTTTTGGCTAATAGGTTGAAAAAAGTAACTCTATATGGAGCCGGAATATTGGTCATAAATAAAACTTTCATAGCATAACTCATTCCTTTATTTATTTTCTAATAATATTATACAATAGTCAATCTTTGAAATAAAGGAATTTGATACCAATTCTTAAAAATTCACATGATCGCAATTATAAAATTTTTATCCTTTCTTTTTAAGAAGGATAATTCATTTTTATCTGTTCTACCATACATTTAGATGTTTTATAAAAAATCATACATTTCGTATGATTTTGGCTAATTTTTTTGATTATTTTCTATCTTGCATTTTAACAAAGTTAAATTTTGCTCAAGTTCTATAATTTCTTCTTGTTGTTTGGTAATTCTTTTAGAATTTCTAAAATTCATCAATACCAAAAATAAAATACAGATAACGAATAGTAATGACGGCGGATACGTAACCCCTAAATAAGTGGCTAAAAAATCGATACATTGTGGAAATATAGCAAGTAGAAGCATTAAAAGAACCCCTAGTATCCAATAAAAACTTTCTTTGATAGAAAATCTTTTCTTTCTTACTTCGTTTAGAATATAAAATCCTATTATTAAAGTCCCTACAATAAAATAGATTTTCTTCATTATTTCACTTTCTTTCTTCCAATATTTTGTATGACAATTAGTACTATTGCATAAAACATATGCACCATATATTTAATTGGCTTAATAATACCACCATGCATACTTTCACCATTTTCGCGTATTCTCATTTTAACAGGCACTTCTTCGATTTTGAATCCTTTATAGAGCATTTCAATTACGAGATTAGCATCTGGAAATTCGGGATATGCCCCTTTTTTAGCATATTCTTGGATTACTTTCTTATTTAAACATTGGAAGCCTGATAATGGATCGACTATTTTTTTATTACAAAAAATCCTTATCATCATTTCAAATATCTTTGTTCCAACTCTTCTAAAAAAAGGACAAGGATACCCTAAATCTTTTAAATATCTAGATCCAATCACAATATCACAATTCTTTTTTTTCATTGTTTCAAATAATTTGACTGCTTCA
The DNA here is from genome assembly GCA_910587325.1 of uncultured Bacilli bacterium. Lineage (GTDB taxonomy): Bacteria > Bacillota_I > Bacilli_A > RF39 > UBA660 > MGBC108787. The sequence continues at coordinate 44,597 of CAJUKB010000004.1, forward strand.
TTTGGAATATGTTGTCCATCTGCATCCATTTGAATTACGTAATCGTAATCATTTTCATATGCATACTTAATTCCCGTTTGAACTGACATAGCATATTTCATATTATAGATATTATTCAAATAATTTATTTTATTTTTTATTAATAATTCTTCTGTATTGTCTTTAGAACAATCATTAATCACTAATACATCAAAGTTTTTTGGAACATCCTTTTTTATTTCTTTGATGACTTTTAAAATATTTTCTGCTTCATTATAAGCAGGGATAACTATTAAAACTTTATCTTTACTCTTCATTTTCATCACTTATATTCATTCTAACACAGAAGATTTTAGAAGTAAAATTTTACTTTCTTCTTAATTTTCTCAAAATTCTTTTTAATGGTCTTGGAAACTTCAGCCTAGATATAATTTTCCATTTTAAAGTCTGTAATATCCAAGAATAATCTGGATAATTTATGGCAGGAATTACAAACCTGCTATTTCTAAGCATATTTTTTTCTATTTCATTTGATAGATTTCCTAAACTCTTCGAATTTTCTAAATATATTTTTTCATAATTTTTAGCCATATCTTTGGAAGTGATAATTTTATATTTATTAATAGATTCTATTACTTTTTGATATTCGTCTTGGTTAGATAGTATTTTTTCGATTTCTTGGGCAACTATTTTAGTGTCATTTTTGCTATCAATTACCCAACCTAGATTATATTTTTTTATTCTTTCAGCAATTGCTCCCACATCAAAAGAAACAACTGGGATTCCACAAGCAATGGCTTCTGTCATTGTATAGGAATAAGTTTCAGGCCATATAGAAAATAAACAAATCAATTTAATTTTATTTTTTATTAATAACTCTTTTAATTCATCACGCTTGTAACTACCATGATTTTCAAAATGTCGATTACTTGTTATATTTGGATTATCGCTAATTCCAAATAAATGTACTTTGCAATTTTTAATCCTTTTCTTCTCTAGAAAATCATTTAAATATTTACTTCCTTTATGTACACCAATAGCCCCTATAAAAGCAATGTCATTTTCATTATTATCTAATGATAAATTTGAAGTGGTCTTTTCAATGTCAATTCCATGTTCTATGACGTCTATTTGAAGACTATTAAATATTTCTAATGTTTCATTTTTGGTTGCTAAAGAAGGTGCAATTACTTTATCTGCACTTAATAATAATTTTCCCCAACATTCTCTCCAAAATTCAATACTTCCTGCTCTTTCATAATATTTTAAAATACATTGGTTGCATTTTTCGTTATTTGGATTCCCACAGTATTCTGTGCTATCAAATAATTTATTAATAAAAGGGCATTGAGAATAAAAATCATGTAGCGTAATCATATATTTTATATTATGGTTATTCAATACATCTACGATGTCAAAAAAATGGCGTTTCATATGATGAATATGAACATAAGAGATTTTATAATTTTCTACTATTTCTGTTAACATTAATTTATAGTGACTATTGTAATAATTAAGGTCTGTCATTTCTACTCTTAAAGTATCATAATTAATCACTATTTCAGAATCTTTAAAATAGGAATATACTTTAAAAACTCCATTTTCTGGCGCTAAAACATGAAAATTAAATTGATTACGTAAATTTTGAATTAAATCCCAAGCATGAAGAGATGTTCCACCTCTGTTTTCTTCAATATTTTGCCAATCATGTATAACAAATAAAATATTAGGGTGATTTTCTCTATCGCCTAATGCAAAAGAGATATTTTGAGCAATATAATCGAGCGGTCTTTCTGCTAGCCATATATCCAATTTTCTTCTATACTCTGGATATTTTTCTTCTAAAACTTTTAATCCTTCTTTTATTAATTCTTCTTTTGATTCTAAAAATGATTTTGATTCTTTATGAAGAATATAAGTATTATCACATAATATATGTCTATATCCAAATTCATAACATCTAAAGCAAAAGTCATTTTCTTCTCCATAGCCTTTTCCAAAAGATTTTTCATCAAAGTAACCAACTTTGTTTAACACATCTCTTTTAATATATAAACAAAAACCATGTCCAGTGGGAATTTCTGGATAATAATTATGTGAACACTCTTCTACCAACGCAGCCATTTGTTCTAATGTATACCCATTTGGAATATCATTTGGTTCAAACGCTTTTGGAACACTTGCTAATGTTGCATTATTTGATAAAGGAGTTACAGTGGCTATATTTTCAGACGAATACGCACACTCTTGTATTTTTTTTAACCAGCCTTCTGTAACCTCTGTATCAGAATTCAAAAGTAGTACATCATTATCTTTAGATTGTCGCATTCCTTTATTTACAGTTTTTACAAATCCTAAATTTTCTTCATTACTTAAAAATAAAATACTTTTATTATTAGCATACTTTTTTAATAAAGGCTGTATTCTTTCATCTGTACTTTTGTCATCAATTACAATTACTCTATTTTCTTTTAAATCTGTATTTTTAATTACACTCTCTATACATTCCTCTACACATTCATAGGCATTATAAATAGGAATAATAATATCACAATTTTTCATTTTACACCGCGCTTTCTTAAGTCATAATACTTTAGTCAATCCCATTATTTTTTCTTGTTTATCGTAAGTAAACTACATATCTTATTCATGATTCTCCACCTTTTACTGTTATATATTCCATTTAATTCTTCAGTTTTTACTTGTCCTTTCTTTTCTGATTTTTCTTTTTTAACACTCTCTTTTTTTATCTCTGTTATTTTATTGTTTAAATCTATATTCTCTTCTTTTATATTTTTAAAAGTAACTAACATTTTATCAAAAAGATTTGTGTTAATCTCTTTTTTTCCTTTTATATGAACCTTTTCATCATTTGATTTTGTAAGTACAATTATATTCTGCATAATAAAATATTCCTCAAGATAATTATTTAAATTATATAGATTATACTCCTCTGCATTGGTAACATAAGGTGGGATAGATAGAATTCTATCCTTACATTCAATATTATAAAAAATATTGACTGATGTTGCTATATTAGAAACCATATCGCAAAAAGATTTAAATGTAAAAAATCTTAAATGTGTTGTATCAAGTAAACCTAAACTATTATAATTAAAGTTGCCATTAATTAATCCTTTTATAATGTCTATATGTGCAATATTAGGAAGAGAAATAATAATTTGACCATGATCTTTTAAAAGATCATGTATACTAATTAAAACATCCCAAGGATTTATTAGATGTTCTAAAATGTCTGCTAAAATTATATAATCATATTTATTTTTTTTTAATATTTCAAAGTTTTTGTTTTCTTTATCTGTTATGGAAAAATTGAATATATTCCTAAATAACTGACTTTTTTTACATATGTTAAATGCTTCTACATCATATTCAACACCATCTACTGTACATTGCTTTTCATTTACCAATATATTGGCAATTAGTCCTGTTGCACAGCCTATATCTAGAACTGTACTTCTTTCTTGTACAAGATTAATTATGGAAATATGAGAGTCATTTTTACGATTTTTATCAAATTTAAATTCTTCTAATTTATAATCATATTTATTTTGCTCTTTTATTAAAAACAACTTACTTTTTTCTGCATTTCCTAATTCATAATTTTTTATCTTCATTTTTTCACCTTTCTAGTTTCTTTATTATTTAGTTTGCGAAAAATTATAATCAATATTACTAGTTAATTGTATCATGTAAACCTTTAGATGTAAATTCATGCAAAATAAAAAGCAGGATAAAATCATCCGAAAAGGCAAAAATGCCAAGAAGTGAAAATTAGTAGAAAATTAGTAGAAAATTAGTATATGGATTGTCAACATTTTTTTAGACAATTTTTATAGGGACATTTGCTGTCTGTAAACAACGGGAGTTTTATAATCTAAGGAACCATGAATGCGAATGTTATTATACCAGTTTACATAATCAAATAACTCGCACTCTAACTCCTCAAATGAGGAAAATCTTCGGTTATAAGCAAACTCCGTTTTTATGATTTTATATGTCGCTTCTGCTACCGCATTGTCATAGGGACAGCCTTTTTTAGATAGGGATCTCTTTATTCCAAATGTTTCTATTAATTCCTCTATGATTTTATTTTTAAATTCATTTCCTCTGTCTGTATGAAATATATTTATCTTTCTTAAATCATAAGAAATTTTACTGAATGCTTTATAACTAGTTTTGCATCCTTATGAATTCCTGCTGCATACCCTATAATTTCTCGATTCCATAAATCGAGTATTAAACAGATGTAATTCCATTTTCCTGCTACATTTACATACGTTAAATCACTTACGACTACATCTAATTGTTTTTCTCTTTCAAATTCTCGATTTAAGATATTTTCTCCTTCTTCCTCATTGCAAGATGCTTTATGTACTTTAAATTGTTTAACTGTATAGTTACTTACTAAACCATTTAAGTCCATAATTTTTCTTATTCTTCTTAGACTTACTTGGTAGCCTAATTCTTGCAATTTTACTTTTATTTTTCTTGAGCCATAATTATTTCTACTTTCTTTAAATATCTTTATGATTAATTCTTCTAGTTCTTTATCTTCACGTTTGTTTTTTCTTTCGTAGTAGACAAGAGCTCTGGACACTTTTAGAGTTTTACACATTGCACTGATACTATACTTGTCTCGATTGGCTTTTATTATTTTTATTTTCGTCCCATTATCAGCGCTGCTTGCTTTAAAATATCATTCTCCATTCGCAACCGTTTATTTTCTTTCTCTAGTTCTATCAAACGATTCTCTTCTTCTGTTCGATTATCTTTTGCTTTAAAGGATCCTGTGGTGTTAAATTGTTTTATCCAATTGTTTAATGCTGATGGCGTTAATTCATATTCTCTTATTAATTCACATCGTTTTTTTCCGTTATTGTATAAGTTTACTACTTGTTGTTTAAATTCTTCTGTATATTGTCTTTTTTCTCTTCGGTTACTTTCCATTTTCTTTTCCTTCTTTCTTACTTCTCATATTATAATCTGTCCTTTTCTTTTTTGTCTAATTTATTGTAACCAATCCAATATGAAAATGTACTAATTTTTATTATGATAAAAGTGGTGATAAAAAGTGGCAAAAATTGCAAAAACATTGAAAGAATTAAAAGAAAATTTAGAAATAGAAGATTACATAGAAGAAACAGAAATAGAAAATTATGATTTGCATATTCTAACAAATGAGATAAATGAAGAAGCATCTTATTTAATGGATAAACGAGAAGAAGAATATATAAAACACTCTTTAGAAGATATAGTAATCATAGTAATATTAGGATTATTTGCAAATAGTAACACCTTTGTAGAAATTGAAATATTTGCAAAAAAACATTATGAATGGCTTAGGAATTATCTAGAACTTTCTTATGGTTTGCCTTCTATTTGTACAATTAAAAGAGTAATAGCAGCATTGAATCCGAAAGAATTAGAGGAAATGTGTAATCATGTTTTTTTAAACTTTGTAAAAGTAACTCAAAAACCAATATATGTAAAAAATGGATTAAAATTGATGGATATAAATAGTTTAGATGGAAAAACGGCAAATAATTCTAAAAGAAACACAATAGAAGGATATATAAAACCAACAAATGCGATGAGTGCCTATTCTGTTGTTAATGAAAAATGTTTAGCAACAGAATTTATAAGTGAAAAGACAAATGAAATACCAACATGTCCAAAATTATTAAAAAGGTTAAATATCAAAGATGTAGCAATCACATTTGATGCTTTAAACACCCAAAAAGATACAATAGATTACATAGTAAAAAATGAGGGATATTATGTTGCACCCATAAAAGATAATCAAAGCATACTAAAGGAAGATTTGGAACTATATTTTCAAGATTTATATTTAATAAAAGTTGGAAATGCCAAAGTGTATGAAGAAATAGAAAAATCTCATAATCAAGCAGAAAAAAGAACATATATATTTACGAATGATATAGATTGGATATACTAAAAAGAAAAATGGTCAGATTTAAAAAGTATAGGTGTACTTATAAAAGAGATAAATGGAGAAGAAAAAGAAAGAAAATATTTCATAAGCAATATAAAGGCAAATCATATAGAAATATTATCTAAAATAATTAGAAATGAATGGAGCATAGAGAATAAGTTACATTGGTATTTAGACATGGTATTTTTAGAAGATAAGAATAAATGTTATATTGAGAATAGTCAAAAAAACTTAAATATAATGAGAAAATTTTGTCTTGGAATATTAAAAATAGTGAAATCTCATTACAATATGAGCATGAATTCTATTCGTTTTCAATTGAGTATTGATTTTGAAAATGAAATAGAGCAACTTCTTAAATTGCTCTAATCCCTTATCGGATGATTTTATCCTGAATAAAAAGTGCGCATTTTTATAAGCGACACCTAATTTTTTATTTTACCTTTTTCTGAAGAAAATAAAGTAATAATTAACATAATAAATAAAACTCTCGTCATATATCTTAAATATGATGGTGCAATTATGGCTTCTGCTCCAAATTGTACCAAGTAACAAATAATTAAGAACAGTATCGTAAATAAAATACTTAAAACTCCAAAAACAATATATATTCTTTTGGTATCATCAAAAGAATTCCAGTTTAAAAATAAGGAAATAATGAGGATGGAAATTAAAATTGCCCAAGTCCAATCACAAAACTGCTGATTCCACATATTTACTAATAAAGGATTTAACCATTGAATATTAAAAACAATGACAGACCCACCATCGCTCGAAGTATTCGGTATTGAACTAAATGTATTGGAATATAACTTCCAGATTATTCCTATAAAAACTATTCCTAAACTATAGCACAAACATTTTTTCCAGTTGATATTTGTTTTTAACTTTAAATTAGTGAATTTTTTTATTATATAATATAAAATTAAAATTCCAAAATTAAATACTACCATTGGTAATCCATCAATTTTGGTCCAACAGGCTGCATTCATATATAGGATAGATAAAAACATATTTGTTTTACAATCATCATATAAAATCCACTCAAATAAATAAAGAATTCCTAAAGTATAAAACGCAGCAAACGGTAAATCAGCATATGTTGAAAAAGTATAATCAGCAAAACTATTATAAGTGAGCATTATTAAAATTATGAAAAAAAGAAATTTAGTTTTATTTATTTTATGTTTTTGTAATAAACCTAGCAGATTTATAATAAAAAATAAAAATATAATTCCTGGGATTATTCTTATTGCATTTTCAACTATTTTTCCAGAAAATAAGTAAAAAGAACTATATACTATAGGCAAAAAATCTGGATATTTCTCTATTCCTGTATTAAGAAATAGATTTAATTTTTGTTCTAAAAATATTCTTTTTGCATTTAAAGCCCATGCTGCAAATTCATCTGGGTATAATATATTATGAAAATAAGCATAAGTAATAAAATAGGTAAAAAGAAGAATAAAACTAATCAGTAGTAAGAGAAACTTATAATCCATTTTCTTTTTGGTGTTTATTTTTATTCTTATATTTTTTTTCTTGAAAAGAAAATGTACAACATACAAAATATCGCATAATATTATAAGATAAAAAAGCGAAAACGAAAGTTTTATATTTAACATTCCTATTATTAATACATACCAAGAAAAGCAAAGAAATCCTAATAATGAAGAAAAAGAAATTCGTTCTAGTTTATTTATTTTATATTTATTAATCAATCCTATTTTTTCCAAAATAGATTCAATAAAGAAACCAAAAATAATTAAAATAAATAAGTATACTATTATCATTATTTAACCTCCTCAAGTAAATTTGAAATATCTTTTGCTTCATAATTTATAGTGAAAATTTTTCCATTTTCTAGATCCAAGTCATATCCATATGTTATTAATTTTTCGTTATTTCTTACAATTATATAATCTGTTTCTTGTTTTTTTATAAAATCCATAAAAATTTCGTCTGTAACATAATTAATATATACATAAGTGTTAAAATATTTTGTGGTAAAAGGATACAAATAATATCTTAAATGATTATAATATAAATAACCTGTATCTTCTGTATCCAAGTATATGTACTTACAAGAATCTTTTAAACACTTCATTTTATCTTTAACATTGTTAGCAATTTTACATGCTCCTTGGCAATGATGAATATACTTCTCCCCATTTTCAACGTTTTTATAGATTTTTGGAATATAAGAAACAGATAAAATGAAAATTAACAATATGCTTACATAAACGGGAATTTTTTTTATTTTAGCCCAATCTTCTTTTATTAAATTATATACTTTCGTAAAGTTGATTTGATTAATAACCACATCAATGATATAAGAAATGATAATTAACATTACTATAAGAAAAAGATATCCTACCCAGTTTGAACTTTTGATTATGTTAGAAACTAGACTGCTGTTGTTCACAAGATTATTAAGAATTAAAAGATGCCATATTAATAATGCATAAGAATGTTCTGCCAAAAAAGATAGAACATTTGATACTCTTTTTGATTTAAAATTGATTTTATTTATAAAGAAAACAAATAAAGCCACCAATATATCTAAAATGTAAAAATAAAATAATCCTTTTTTAGACATACTATAGATTTGGGCACTCCAAAAATCAAAACTATTACTTCCGACAAAAATAATAAAAACTATACCCATTAAAATTAAAGTCGATAAGAATATATTCCAACAATTATTTAATTTGTTTTTATGTTCATATTTAGAAATCAGCATTCCCAAAATAAAAATATCTAGAGTTGTGAATAACTGTCTTCCATATATAAAATAGTAGGAAGTATCTAAATTATTTTGAGGCAAAATGACAAAATATAGTAACCATTTTAGCCCTAAAGATATAAATAATGAGAAAATATATGAGAGTATTGGAAATTTATCTACTGTTTTTTTTAAAATTGGGGCTAGCAAATAAAATTGAAAAACTATCCCTATTATCCACAAAATACTATTTATAGAACTATGGCAAGTATAAAATAAGTTATGAAAAAAGAAAAAATGAGAAATTAGATTCAAAAAATAGTCTTTACCTATATATATTGTAGCGGAAGTAAACAAAAGACAAATTATTAAAGAAATATAATAATGGGGGGCTAATTTTTTTAACTGCTTTTTTAAGTAATCTATATAATTATTTTCTTTTTTAGATAAACTTTTATAAATGGCATACCCACATGTAAAAAAGAAAATAGTAGTTCCTAATTCTTCTCCAAATTTAATAAAATTGGTCAAATATAAATTGCTAAAAACCATATGAGTTACTTTATATATATTGGAAACTGCTATCATCAAAACAGATATAGCCATTAAATAATTTATATTTTTATTACTCTTCACACTACCACTTCCTTTATATTTATCATCTAATTATTTCCTCATTCTATATCCCACACTTTTTTTAGAAATTTATATCTCTCTTGTATCAATTTCTTTTGGTGTTTGTCAAATTTTATCTTGCTATCTAAATATTCATGCATACTTTGAATTTCTTTTAAGTGTTGTTCTTTTTTTGTGGTTGACGTAACATTACTTCCATGCACTCGATAATAATTTAATTGTTTATAAGTATATTTAACACTACCATGAAACATTAAATTAGCATAAATGTACCAATCCCCTACTTGTTTGTATTGGCTTGCTTCTTTAAAGAAATCATAATCACCATTTCTTATAATACAAGAAGAAACATTGGCAATGGTAGTATTTAAAAAGGCATAATCTTCTAATTCTTTTACGCCATCATTTACAAAACTTTTATTGAAATGACCAGAATGCTGAATATCAATTTCTTTTACTACACTTCCTTGATAGACTTTTCCATCTACATCTATAAAAGAAGTATCTGCATATGAAATTACAATGTCTTTTGTCAATCCTTTTTGTAAAAATTGAAGTAATTTTTTATTACAATAATCGTCTGCTTCTGCAATCCAGACGTAATCTCCTGTTGCTTCTTTAAAACCTTTATACCATTGTTTAAAAGCAGATCCACTATTTTTCTCATTAAAAACCGTTTTCATTTTTATATAAGGCGAAATTATTTTTTCTAGGATTTTAATTGTTTTTTCGCTATCATCTTTTGAACAATCATCGAGTAAAATAATTTCATGAATTTTACAAGTTTGGTTTAATATACTGTACATTCTTTGAAATAAAAATTTACTATAATTATAGTTTGGAATGACAACACTTATTTTGAATTTAGAGTGTTTACTTGCATTTCTTTTGGCTAATTCTTCTATGTCTTTTTCTGTTATATTTTCCTTAATTACTTCTTTGGTAAAATGGTTTCTATAAAATTGATAAAAAGAAATCAAGAAGTTAGCAAAGAAGATAAAGCCACTACTTGTACTTTTTACTAAAGCCTTATAATAAAGTTGATGTTTGAATCCTTGTAGACTGATAAATTCTAAAAGGTATTTATTGTTTGCAATATCATATTGTTTTGCTAAGTGTGAATACTCTTTTAATAGTTTATAACGTTTTATTCTCTTTTTTTCTTTTGACAAAACAAATAGTAATAGCAAAATAATCTGATTAAAAATGATAACTTCTCTAAATTCTTTCTTTTTTATTTTTTGGAAAGCTAGAGAAACGGTTTTAAAAATATCAAATCTTTTTCGTTCAATACTTGAATTCTGAATGGAACTTTCCCTTTGCATGTAATTATAATAAACTTCATCTGTGTATTTGACATTTTTTGCATTTGCAAGTAGTGGCAAAATTACGGCGACATCTTCATTAATAATATCTTTTGGATAACGCATATTTCCAAATAATTCTTTTTTAAATAATTTATTGCAAGCACTTGCCGCAAGCCCGTTGTTTATTATGTTGATAATTTGATTGTCTTTTGTTCCACATTTTACTAAATTGTTTCCTTTTTCATAAACTAAGTTGATATCACATACAACTATATCTGATTCTTTTATATGAGTCGCTAGTACTTTATAATAATCTTTATCTATATAATCGTCACTATCAATAAATCCTATATAGTCTCCTGTTGCTAAATCTAGTGCTTTATTTCTAGAACTGGCAAGTCCAATGTTTTGGTCATTTTTTAAAACTATAATTCTTTTATCTTTTTTCGCATACTTTTCTATTACTTTTAATGAACCATCTTTAGAACAATCGTCTACTAAAATAATTTCTAGATTTTGGTAAGTTTGGTTTATTACAGAATCCAAACATTTTTCTAAATATTTTTCCGTATTGTAAACCGAAATGATAATTGAAATTTTATGACGTTCCATTCTATTCTCCTTCTCTCATGTATTTTTCTAATAGGATTAACGATTTTAGTCTTTCTTGTTCACGAAATAATTTTTTTTCACGTTTGCTTTTTAACGTTGCTTTTAGGGAAGCACCTTCTTTATGATAAACTTCTAAATTTGGATCATAAACGCTGATTAAATTATCTTTTTTTATTCTCTCGTATAAAAAATCTTCTTCATGGTATAAGAAAGTTTCTTTATAAAAAGGCTCTTTGTATTTTTCTAAATATTTTTTTGAGAATATGAGAGCACAACCATGAAGAGGCACTTGTTCTTGTAAATATTTCCCATTTGTCATTTTCACTGGTTTTTTAATTACATGTTTTAGTGTAATATACATTTTTAAAAGAGAAGTTAATAAATCATTTTCATATATTTTGATTAGTTTTCTAGTGTAGGTGATTTCTTTTAAGACCACTTCTCTACTTTCTAGAGCAGGAAATGGATTGCAAGAATCTCCTGGAGAAATAATTTTTCCTCCTAACATATCAAATTGATATTTCTTGTAATCTTCTTTTATAATGTCAATAAAATTTTCTTGGTTAATCACGATATCGTTGTTGATAACTACCACAAATTTGGCGTCATATTTTTCTTTAGCAAGAAGAATTCCTTGATTGTTTGCTTTGGCAAAACCTAGATTTTCTTCTAGTAAAAGTAAATCATTGACTTCTTTTTCTAAATTTTTGGATTCTTCTTCATTTAAAGTATGGTTATCCACAACAATAATTTTTTTTCTTCCTTTTAATTTTTTAATGGAAGCAATACATTCTTTTGTATCGCTAAGATTGTTGTAATGTAAAATGACAAATGTTATCAAAATTAAACCTCCTCTGCAAACCCCTTCGATAACTTTTTAAATATGAAATACCCGATGACACAAAATAGAAGACAACCTCCTATTAAAACCGCTAGCGATATTATATCAGGCATTTGTTTATAAAAGAAGATATCTCGATAAGAATTTATAATCGTCCCCATCGGATTTAATTTAATTAAGGTAGCAATTGGTGTTCCTGCAAACATTTCAGGAGAATATAAAATGGGAGTTGCGTAAAATAGCATATTTACAACAAAGTTGATAATGTACTCTAAGTCTCTTATATAAATATCAATGGCACTTGTAATAAAAACAATTCCTAAAGAAAATAAAAATTGAGCAAGAACAACTACAGGAAGTAATAGAATGTAAGGGCTAAAACCTATACCAGAGCAAATAAGAAAAATACCAATAATTAAACAAGAAATTAAGAAATTAATCATTCCACTTGTTACTACCGAAATAGGTAGAATTTCTCTTGGAAAGTATACTTTTTTTATAATCCCCGCATTTCCTAAAACGGTTGTTGTTCCAAGGGCAATCGAATTTGTAAACCATGTCCAGGGAAGAATTCCAATAATAATAAATGTTACATAGTGTGGCTCTGTACTTTTTAAAATAAAGGGGAAAACAATTGCATAGACAAGTGTCATTAAAAGTGGGTTTACAAAAGACCATAAAATTCCTAAAAAGGAACCCTTGTATTTGCCACGAATTTCTTTTTTCACGTTTGTTTTTAAAAGTTCTCGATAGTTATATAATTCTTTAATCATCTTAACCACACACCTTCATGTATTCGTCAATCACGTTTTCATTTCCATCCATTTTGATTTTTCCTTCATGAATCCATACAAAACGCGTACATAATTTTTTTATAGACTCTAAACTATGGCTTACGATTACAATTGTTTTGTTACTATTTTTTAGTTCTTCTAATTTAGAAAAACACTTTTCTTGAAAATGAGCATCTCCTACGGCTAGGATTTCGTCAATTAAAAGTATTTCTGCATCTACATTAATGGCAACAGAAAACGCAAGTCGCATGTACATTCCTGATGAATAAGTACGAATAGGACTATCAATAAATTCTTTAAGTTCTGAAAATTCGATAATATCTTCTAAACGTTTGTCTATTTCTTGTTTCGTTAAGCCAAATATAGCAGCATTAAAGTAAATATTTTCACGACCTGTAAAATCTGGATGAAACCCTGCCCCTAATTCTAGTAAAGAGGTTAACTTTCCTTCTGTTGTTATTTTTCCTCTTGTAGGATAAATAATTTTCGTCATTAGTTTTAAAAGAGTTGATTTTCCACTACCATTGACGCCAATTAAGGCTACTGTTTCTCCTTTTTTGATATCTAAAGAAACATTTTCTAATACCGTATGAACATCCGCTTTTTTCTTATTCCAAAATACAAGTCTTTCTTTTAATGTGCTTGGTTTGTCATAGTAAAGTTTAAAGTTTTTTGTTACATCTTTTACAACAATTGCATTTTTAGGCATGTCCTTACCTCCTAACTCTTCTATATAAGAATACCATTAATTTTTTAATTTACCAAATTTTTTTGTAACTCTCTACTACTAGTTTCCATGTATATTCTTTTTTTATTCTATCTTTGGCAAGATTCTCATATTTTTTGATTGTTTTGTCATCAAATTTTTCTACTTTTTCAATCTGTCTTTTTAAGTCTCCTTTTTGTTTGCTGAAATAGAAAGAAGACATCATACCAACTTCTACATTGTAAATTGCATTAAATAAAATATTTAATTTTGTGCTTGCTAGTGCTTCTAAAAGAGAAGGATTTGTTCCTCCTGCACTATGTCCATGAATATAAGCATAAGCATTTCGTCTTATGTAAAGAAGCGTTGCATGATCGTAAACGGAACCAATAAATTTAATTCTTGCATCACTCGAAAAGCACGTTTTCTTTTCTAGTTCTTTATAAAACTTATTTTCTTCTACATTGGATACAATGACTAAATCCCTTTTAGTATCGCTACTCATGAACTCTTTTATCATAAGTTCATAGTTATTTTCTGGTACAAATCGCCCGACAATTAGATAATAGTTATTTTCACTTATTTGATATTTTTTATACAATTCTTTAACAATATTTGTTTTACACTCTTTTTCATTTAAATAGGCCCCGTAAGGAATAAAATAAGATGGTTTATGAAACTTTTTATATTTTGTATCTATGTATTCTTTAATCGCTTTTGAATCACTTATTATTCCATCACTGTGCTTAACCATACAGTATTCACTTATTTTAAAACACTTTTTTATCCACCATGCCCATTTATCACGCATCCATTCAAGTCCATCAGGATTTAAATAAATTTTGATTCCTTTCTTTTTTAATGGACGTACTAAAAAAGGATAAAACGGCCCCATACGACAACCCAGTACGTAAACCATTGAATTTTCTAAATTATTTTTTTTAATGTATTTTTTCATTCGTTTTAATGCTACTATTGCATAGATAAACATGGTTACAAATCCAACTTTAGGGGAATAGACTTGCAAACAAGAAACCTGATCTTTTTCGATTATTTTTTTATTCTCTTTTTTATTGTGAGTCAGTTCTGGAACATGAAACTTGGTATTTTTATCACAATAGTTTTCTATTAAATTGGTTACAAAGGTTTCCCAACCCCCGTAATTAGATTTGTATCCACGTGCTCCAATTATTATAATATTTTTCATAGTTTTCCTCTTTAATAATTCCATTTTATTTTATTAAAGCAATTTATACCCCCCCCCCGTTTGAATTTGTTATAGAGATTACGAATTTTACTAATGTATGTCCAACTTTTGCTATTTAATATTTGTTTTAAAGAATCATGAGATTTAGTCAATTCATTATTTAATTTTTTTATTATTGTTTCTTGTTTTTGATTTTGCATTTTCATATTATTGAAATCTTTTTCTAGTGTCGTTATTTTTTCATTTAGTTCCTTTATGATAACTTCTTTGCTTTTATTATGTTCGTGGATAAAAAAGTAATCGTTGTTATACCATAAAACATTTATGAATTGTACTTTTTTGTATTTGTGTTTCCAAAGGGAGTACATAAAGGAAAGTTGATCTCTTCTACTGTATCGTTTTACCATATTCCACCAACAATTTTGTACTTTTTTAATTTTGCTATTATTAGTTTTAAATGCAAAAAAATTATTAGCAGTAAGTCCATAATGTTCGGGAAAATTTTCTTTTTTTAAAAATGTCATTTCTTCCTCAATAATCTTTTTATCGTCTTTTTTCCAATCAATACATACTATTGCCTCTTCATAAATACAATCTCTATCGGAATGGATAAGAGAAAAAAAGTCGTAATTTTTAAGGTCACATTCTTTTTTAATAAACTCACTAACTGGTTTTCTTAATTCTATATTAGCGTCCATATAAATGGCCAAATCATAATTTTTAAAGATTTCTTCACAACCAAGAATTTTGATTTTTCTTTCTAATCTAATGAAATCTAAGAGTTCTGGATTATCTAAGGACATAATTTTCCAAGTTTTGCTTTTAATGTTTGGGTTATTTGTAAAACAATAATAATCTATTTCTTTATCTATATACTTTATTTCTTTTAAGGTATCATAATCTCCAGTTATTGCTGTATATACCATAGTTTTCATATTTTCACCTCTTAATCCATTTTTCTATTTCTAAACCAAGTAAATAAATATAGTAAAAAATTCTTAATATTAATAGTTTGAAGATATTCATTTTATTTATATATTTTTCATAATAATATTGACTTTTTTTTAAAATTTTAAACTTTTCTATTCGATTAATATTTTTATCCACACAAGCACTTAAAGCGTGAATAACTGTCACATTGTTATCAACATAAGTCGCATATCCTTTTTCTTTTAATTTTTTTGCCATAATAATTTCTTCGTAATATAAAAAGGTATTTTCATCAAAATAGCCGATATCTTCTAAAACCGTTTTCTTTATAATGAAGAAACATCCCTTTACTACATCTACTTTGGTTAAATCTTTTTTATATTCTTCATTTTTGTACGTTAATAAAGACAGTTCAAAACGTCTAAAAAATGGAATATTGGCTACAAGTTCTGATAGAAATGTGGGTAATTTCCAACCACGAGAAACACCAGTTGGTTCTTTTATATTGGGAGCAATGACTGCTACGTTGTTTTTTTCTAAATTTTCAACTAAATTCTTTATTTCTTTTTCTGTTACTATGATATCTGGATTGGAAATAATAATATTATCTACATCATGATTTTTTATTAAATATTGAATTCCTACATTATTTCCAGAAGCGTATCCTTTATTTTCTTTTGCTTCCACTATTTTAATTTTGTGATTTTCAAATTGTTTTAATTCTTTTAGTGAATTATCAGTGCTTTTATTATCTACTATAATAATAACATCTAGTATTTTATAATTTTTGATTTCTTCTAACATTAATTTTGTATTTTCACTATCATTATAATTTAGTATAACTATTCCATTTTTCATATTTTGTTACCCTCTTTATTATTTTATCAAAAGAAGAAAAATCTGTCTATTTGTTTCCTAGAAATATGAATTTCTAGGAAAGTTTTGACAAAAGAGAATTGTTGTTTTAATACTTCAAATAAAAAAAGCACTAGTAATTATATCTAAAAAATATGGCTCTAGATAATTTAGTGGGAATCTAAAATTAAAGATTTCTAAGTAAATAAAAGGGAAAATAGGTATTTTTTAGATTAATTTCAAAACACCTGTTTTTTTATGGAGAATACGCTTTATTTTTTTGCTTTTCTATCTTTTTTAGTTATTCCACTTATTTTTCCATTCAATATGTACATTACCCTTAGTCTAAAAAATCAAAATTTTGATATCCAACTCCAACTCTTTTGATTACTTTTATTTTGTTGTTTAATCCTTCTGCAAATCCATTACTAAGTCTTTCATCTATAAATGAATTTACTATTTAAGGTAACCAATTTTCTATTGTTTTATTTGCTTCTATCATTTCCTCCATTTCATAAATTTTTACTATTTCTGCCCATTCTCTTCATTCTATTTCTACATACTCGTAATTTGTTGTATATGATACATTAAAAAAAAGAGATAACTTTATTCGTTATCTCCTCACCTAATTTTCTAGTTATCATACAAAAAGTCCCCACTAAAATTTCTTGATGCTGATTTTTTTATCCCCACTAAATTATCTAGAGCCAAAAACATAGAAACGTAGCGTAAAAAGGTGAGCGTTATCTAACTCTCGATAACACATAACTTATGCAAATATTCTTTTTACAGATTTTTCAATAAAGAGTTTATTCTTTTTTGTTGTTTTTAGTAGGTTCTTCTAAATACCGTTTAGCGTCTTTAATAAAACTAATCACAATCATAATTATCACTATTCCTATTGGAAAAGCCGCGACTATGCTCACAGATTGTAAATTATTCATAGAACTTTGTGAAAATACCAAAGCGATTGGTAATAAAATTAATAAGATGCACCATATTAATTGCATCATTCTATGCGGTTTTTCATCTTTAGCAAGTTTGTGATAACTATAGCATGATGCCGTATAAGCAATGGAATCGAAAGAAGTTGCGTAAAATGCAATCATTGTAATTAATAATAATATTAAAATAAACGGAAAACATGGAATGGTTTTAATTATAGAAATAATAATATTATAAATATCTCCACCATTTTGATACATTGCCACAAAATCAAATTGCCCACTCATTTGAAGGCCTAAAGAATGATTTCCTAATATTATAAAACTAATAATTGTAGACCCTACACCAAAGATATATCCCCCAATAATCGTTTGTTTAACAGTTCTTCCTTTTGATATATTACCAATAAAAAAGGGAGCAGCAACACACCAAACCATCCAATAAGCCCAATAATAAATTGTCCAATTTTGTGGAAAACTTGTTTCTCTTAAAGGATCTGTTGTCGTCGATAATCCTATAAAATTTTCTATCATTCGTCCTAATGAAGAGAAACCATTTTCAATAATAAATCGCCCTTGTCCTCCAAAAAATAAAACAAATAATAAAATACCAAAAAATAAATAAATACAAATTTTTGCAAGTAAACTCATTCCTTTAAATCCATGTAAAAGCGTATACGTATATACAATACAAGTTATTAAAAGAATAATTATGGTAATTACTGTCCTGCTTATGGTTATATGAAATACTTCTCCAATAATTGCAGCCATTAAAGGAGTAGCAACGCTAAATGTTGTAGCAGTTCCAGCAAGTAATGCAAATACTGCTAGCAAATCTACTATTCTTCCTGGTAATTTATCTGTAAATTTTCCAAGTAAAGGCCTACACGCTTCTGAATATTTTTGTTTTTCTCTTTTTCTTACATGTAACATAAAGCCAAAAGCAATTGCAAGAACTAAATAAAAACTCCACGGAATAAAACTCCAATGAAATATTGGAAATACGCTTGCCCAATCTTCCATATTTCCTAAATGCGCAATATGACTTTCTCCTGCATACATAATCCATTCCGAAAATGAATAGAATAAGATGTCTGCCGCAAGTCCACACGTAAACATCATAGCCCCCCAAGTAAAGAAGGAATATTTTGGTTTTTCATTTTTTTTGCCTAATACAATATTTCCATACTTCGAAAACGCAATAATTAAGGACAAAATAAATATCCCTAAACCCATTATCAAATAATATACACCAAAAGTATCCCCAAAAATAAATCTAATTTTACTTAAAACTAGATTAGATTCTGTAGGTAGAAAAATAAATAGGACGCATAGAGCAATAATTAAAACAAGTGGCATTAAAGTGATTAGCCAATCAATTTTCTTTGTTTTCATTTTTTTCGCCTGCTTTCTTAAAATTAGCGTAACTGTTATCAATTGCAATTAATTCTTGATAATTATCTATTTCTACTATATCTTCCTTTTCTATTTCATAAACGTGTAAATCAAATTCTTCAGGATAACAAAACATTGCAATATTATCCCAATAAATGGTAGTATTGTTTTTATTTATGAACTCTTCTTCCACATATTTTTTTAATTTTTTTCCATCTTCTTTTGTCCATCTTGAAATGCTCCACAAACGGTATCCATCTTTTCCACCCTCAATACTACAATTTGTAATTTTTCCACAGTTATCAGTTTGCAAAAACCACTCATTTGTATATTCTTTGCACCACGAACAACTATATCCAGATTTTTCAAAGTATGGATTTAATATGCTTGGATTTTTAATTATTAAGTCGGCGTCTGTAATAATAATTTCTTCTAAAAATTCTCTAGCAACATACAAAGAAGAAATATTGTTGGTTTCTTCATAATATTTATTTTCAATTAATTTTATATTCGGATAGTCTTCTAACAAAATATTAAATTTATCTTTTAGGTATCCAACAACAATATATATTTCTTGTATTCCATTTTGGTATAAACCCTTTATAATAGTATCAATCATTCTTACGCCATTTACTCTTATTAATGGTTTTGGCGTTTCAATTGTAACAGGGTTTAATCTGCTTCCCTTGCCCGCTGCTAAAATAAGGGCTCTTTTTATTTTATTCATTTATTTCTTCCTCCAATTCTTTGGCAACTATTTTATAAAAATCTTTTGCATACCTATATTGTTTTATAGAGTATTCTCCAAATTCTATACCTAAGTTTCTTTTGAATTCACACCAATTACTCCAGAGCAAACCGCAAGCCGAAATATAGGCATAGATTTTTAGACGAGTTATTTTTTTACATTTGTTTTTGAAATAGATAGAAATTAAATTATCAATTTCTTCCTTATCATATAATGAATATATACAAAACATAGCAATATCAACATGTGGATCTTGCATACCTGCATATTCCCAGTCAATTAATTTTATTTCATTTTTTGTAATCAAAAAATTATCTGGTACTGCATCAATATGAGTCAAACTTCTACTTTCTACATTTTTTTCAATAAAAGGTTTTAATTTTCTTACATTTTTTTTAGTTGTTTCATAATCTTCATAAACAGAGGCGTTTCCATTCCATAGCAACTCAAAATAATCGATTTGTTTAAAAATATCAAATTTATGTTCCACTTTTAATTTTAAATTATGAAAATCTCTTAGTTTTTTCATACATTTTTTTATGTCCTCTTGATTATGTGGATTGCATACTTTTGCTCCTTCTATAAATTTTGTAATTTTATAACCATTCTCAGGATTTATATAATAAATGTCATCACAAATGTTTTGATTTTTTATTTTTAAGTAAGTTGCTGCTTCTTGTTTTCTATTTATCAGTTGGTCTGTTCCTTCTCCTGGAATACGCATAATGTATTTTTGATTTTGGCATTCAAATATAAAAGATTTATTGGTCATACCTTTTTTCAATATTTGTATATTTACAATTTCTTTCGTATCTACTTTAAAGACTTCTTTTATAATTTCTATTGCATCATTATTTAAACTATTAGAATTAAAATCAAAATCTCTTAATTCTTCATAGGTATTTATTTCTATATAATCTTCATTATTAACAAGATTCGGTTTAAAATATTTAGTATTCTCTTGTAATAAAATATCTTCCCAATATGAATTCTTGTATTTTTTCAAATTGTTACATTCTTCTAGGGTTTTTACAAAAAGTTTTTTATCTTTTTCGCTAATATAGGCAATTCCTATCATTTTATTTCCATATTCTTTTGTATTCACTTTTGTTAATTCAAATTTTTTGTTAATTCTTAGAATACTATCCTCATCTTTCTCATTATTTAGCATATACCAAGAATACAATTCAACAGTATGAAAGGGATTTTCCTTACAATAAATGTCACAAGGTATAATGTAAGAGTTTCCTATATTCTTTTTTGCTAAGTTAAGGGAATACAAATTGTTTCTTTCACTATATTTTGGATTTATTATTAACTCAACATTATATTTGTCTATTAAGTATTCGTATTTTTCTTTCATAAAGCCTACTATAATTTGGATATTCGTAATGCCAACTTCTTGTAGTTGTTTTATAATACGTTCAATTAGAACCTCATTTTTTACTTCTAAAAGTCCTTTTGGTATTTCTGTATTTATAGGAACCATTCGCATTCCGTATCCCGCTGCCAGAATAATGGCATTTCTAGTTTTTGAAGAATGGATTTCTTTTATCGCTTTTTCTGTTAATTCTTTATTATTTGTTAAATAGCCATATTCTATTAACTTTTTTAAACTTACATTTATTACCCCCAAAGATGTTTTGGTTATTTTTGATAGTTCTCTTTGAGTTAACTCCCTTTTATTATTAAAAATCGTTATTATAATATCATACATAATTTTGTTCATGAAAATCAAATACTCTTTTCTTATGAACATAATATCATATTATCTTTTAAATGGGAAGTAAAAAGCATATTTTTTTCTCTATATAAAATATTTTCCTTATGCTATAATTTTAGTAGGTGATAGTAATGAATAAAGCACAAAAACATCAATTAGAAATGGCTTTGGAAGTAGACCGTATCTGTAAGAAATACAATTTAAAGTATAACATTGATGGTGGTACTCTTCTTGGTGCTATTCGTCATAAAGGTTTTATTCCTTGGGATGATGATTTAGATATTGATATGCCAAGACATGATTATGAAAAGTTTTGTGAAGTAGCACAAAAAGAATTAGGAGACAAATATTTTTTACAAACTTGGGATACAGAACCTAATTATGCTATGACTTTTGCAAAAATAAGAGAAAATAATACTATTTATTTAGAAAACGTTGCAAAAAATGTGGATGTTCATCAAGGAATATGGATAGATATATTTCCTCATGATGTGATTACAGATAATGTATTTTTACAAAAAATATTGGTAAAAAAGGCCGTGCTTTATCGTTTGATGTTGCAAATAAAAAAAGGATATATTATAGAAACACCTTCGTTTAGCAAAAGAGTTATTTTAGCCTTCTTAAAGTTTCTTGCTATCTTCACTTCCGCAAAATCTTTAAAGAAAAAGTTACAAAAAATGCAATTGCGTTATCAAAATACGAAAACAAACAGTCTAGTAGATTATTCTAGTGTGCTTTTTAATAAAATGATTTACGATAAAAAGGTAATGAATGAATATGCTCCTGTTTCTTTTGAAGGAAAAACACTAATGGGGCTTAAAGATTATGATACTTATCTTACCTATCTTTATGGTGATTATATGACGCCTCCTCCAGAGGGACAAAGAGAAAATCGGCATGGTATAATTCAAATTGACTTTAATGCAAAGCAAAAGTAAATATCTGTTTATTGAAAATGGATATTTTTTTGTTAAAAAAGACAGTTTCTTTTTTTATTTTGATACTGTCTTTCTTATTTTTTCGTTTTCAATTTTTAAACACATCTAAAATCACTTTTTTGGTATTTTCACTACTATACTCTTCACTTTTTTTACGTGCATTTTTGATAAGTTTATTTTTTTTCGTTGTTTTTAGATTTAAAAACGTATCCATTTTATTTGCTAATTCTTTATCATCACTCGGATTAAACGTTAAACTATTTTCACCATCTATTAGATAGTCACTTGGACCATATTTGTTGCTACCAATTACGAATGTTTCACAGGCCATGGCTTCTAGTCCCGTTAGCCCCAATGACTCACTTTTCATTCTAGTCGGATAAATAAAAGCGTCTATGGCATTATAAATACTTACAAGTTCTTCTTGGCTTACTAATGGTTTTCTTATGATCACTTTTTCTAATTTATATTTCTGTATCCACTTTTTTAGTTGAGGTTCTTCACTTCCACTACCAACGAGCAAGAATTTCACATCTTCTTTTTTGTTTATTTTACGGAATTCATGAATGGCTTTTACATATACATCATATCCTTTGTCTTTTTCAATTCGTGCAATAAAGGCAAAATATGTATATTTACTATCTAATTCTACATTTTTTAATGCCGTCTTTTTATTCATTTTTTTAAATTTTGCTAAATCGACCCCACCCGATGGGAAAATTACTATTTTTTCTTTTGCAACCTTATAATTTTTAATCAATACTTTTTTAAAATAGTTAGAGGGAGAAATTACAATATCCGATCCTTTTAGGAAAAGTCTAGTGAGTCCTAAATACCCTTTGTCCACATTTGTATCTGCTACAATATCATTTCCATGGGTATTTAACACTAGTTTGGTATTTTTTGCGCATAAGGCTGGAATAAATACTCCTGCTGTTGTATGGGAAACAAAATGAACATAGATATAATCGTAATTATTAAAAACTGCTTTTAATAAAGAGAGACCACACATTTTTATATAAGAAAATAATTTTTTTATTTTTCCTGTTGTTTTATACATTACAACTAAATCTATTGTATGATTTGCTTCTACTAATAAATCATATGTATTTTTCACAAATATTCCATAATGAGGATATTCTTTACTTGGATACATATTGCTTACAAATAAGATATCCTTTTTCATTTTACCATTATCATTTTTTGAAATTAAGAACAATAAACTTAGAAAAGGAATTAAATATGGGTTTATTAAAACATTTCCCAAATTGGATAAAATAAGTAGAAAGACAAATATAATTGTATAGTTCTTTTTTAAATGACTAAATTTAAATACATACGCAAAGTAGAAAAAATAAAAGAATAGCCCTAAGATTCCAATGCTATAAAATAAATCAAAAATATCACTTTCTACATAATGAATGGAATTTAGTTTTTCGTATCCTATACCTAATACTTTTTCCATACCACTACTTTCTTTAAAACTTTTTTGAACATTTTTTAATAAATCGATTCTTTCATTAATGAAAATCTCTTTCGTACTATATGGTTCTAAAGATGTTTTATCTTTTGTTAAATCCATCTTAGGTATATAAACGGCAAGCCCTATACATAATGTTAAAACAAGAAGAAGAGATTTTAGTTGGTTCTTTTTTATTGTTTTTGCTATTTTTCTTAGGTTACCAAAAAGGTAAAAGAGAACTAACATAAGAATACTAATAAAGAAAATTTCATTGTTTATGAATAGAGTTAAAAGGCAAAATGCTATTAAAAATAATCCTTTTAATAAATAACTATTGCTTTCTATTATATATAATAGTGATACACCAAAAAGAAGAAGAAATAGATTTAAGATTTCATTATTTATGGTAAAGCCAAATAAAGAGAAAATGAGTAATACTATAATATATAGTAAAGATAAAATAGTAATTGTTTTTTTAGTCATAGTTTCTTTTTGATATTGAGTAAAGAATAGAATGAAGGTTGGTAAAGAAAAAATAGTAAGTAGATTGGTAATTTCAAACCAAGGGTTTAGATGGTTTGTAAATACATGGAGAAGATAAATAAAAAAATATATTCCTAAAAGGGCAAAAATTTTTTTATGTTTCGTATTTTTTACTAAATAATAAACACTATACAATAGAAATAATCCTTTTAAAGTCAAAGTTATTAAAAAGGTAGTAGTGTTTATCAAAGATATACCATCTAAAAAAGGTAATAAAAATATAAGTAGGTATAGTCCATCTATTTTTTTTAATTTTGTCATAGTTTTTCTTCTCCTTTTTTAATATTATATCAAAAAAAGTATTCTTTTCATTAAATTCTTATAAAAGTGTTTGGTGATAAAACATTTATAATTAAAAAAAATACCTTCTTTTAAAGAGAAAGTATTTGCTTTCCATATTTTTCTTATTTCTTTTTCTTCCCTTTTTTTGTTTCTTTCTTATTTTTCTTCTTTTCATTATTATGTTTAAATAAAATATCTGTTTTTAAGACAATGAATAGGAAGATAATCATTAATCCTACATAAATGAAAATAACGTAGTAGGTATCTCCTAAAGCGTAAAAGATGGATAACGCTGCAAATAAAATATCAATGGCATAAATAATAAGCAAGGAAGTACGTGTAGAAAACTCCATTTTTAATAATTGGTGATGGATATGACCTTTATCGGGAGTACTAAATGGATTTTGTTTTTTTAAAACTCTTCTAAAAATCGAGAATACAACATCAATAATTGGAGTGGCTAGTATAATTAAAGGGATGATTAAAGAAGTAAATGTTGCTGTTTTATATCCAAGTAATGTTGTCACCGCAATAATAAATCCTAAGAAATTGCTTCCAGTATCTCCAAGATAAATTCTTGCGGGTGGAAAATTATAAACCAAGAATCCTAAAATAGAACCTAACATAATTAAAGCAAGTGTTGTATCAAGGCCTTGTTGTGCATTCATAATAAAAGCAATAATCGAAATGGTAAGAAAGTAAATGGAACTGATTCCCGAGCATAAACCATCTAAACCATCCGAAAGATTAATAGCATTGATAATAGAAACGATGAGTACTATTGTAATCATATAATTCCAAGGATAGGAAAATGTAAAATTCATTCCTAGGACACTTATATAATCTAACGTAATTTGTCCATAAAACACAACAATCGACGCCGCAATAACTTGGACAAGTAACTGATATCTTGTTCTTAAAGGATTAATATCATCCATCATTCCCATGAAAATAAGTAAAAAGCTACCCATTAAAATAGATAACATTTGTACACTACTTCTTGCATACAACATATATCCTAACATAAAGGAGAAGAATATAGCTAGTCCACCAAGCGTTGGCATAGGGACTTTATTCAAGCGCCTTTCATTCGGATAATCAAGTGCTTTTACATGTCTTGCAATTTTTTCTACAATAGGCGTTACAATTAAACTGCATAAAAAAGTAACAAAGACGATTACAAATACGTCATGACCATTTACATACATAATTTCACTTCCATCTTTATTATAACGTAATACCAAAAAAAAATGAAGAAAAATGCATACTCACTTTTTTCTTCTTTTTTCATCTTCCCAAAAATCAAAATTATCAAATTTATCTAATTTTTCTTTTAAGGAAGTGTCTTGGGTTTCTTTTGTTTCTTTCTCTGTATTTTGTTCTATTTTTATTTCTTGCACAAGTTCTTCTTTTTCTAGTTTTTTAACATCCGCTTTTGAATTTCTATTTATTTTTTTCTTATGTTTGTTCTTTTTCTTTAATAGACATAAAATCAATAAGAAGGCAAATACTAAACCAACTCCAAAAGCAATACAAATATACATATAAGTATTTAAATCTTTAGTTAAACTTTCCACTTCCTCTTGATTCCATACTTGGAAAGTTCCTTCTTCTGTATCATAACTATAATAATCGTATTTTCCTGTTTCAATGTTCATACCATAGCAAATGACAAAACGACTATTTTCACTTAAACGATATATAGGAACTTCTACTTCGTTAATGCTTATTGTTCCATTAGTATAATTTTTAAGTTCGTTAGGAAAATCCGTCAAGTATAGAGTCAAAGCATTCGCATTTAATTCGTTATAAATAGTGTAAGTATTATTCTCTTCATTGTAGATAGCTAGTATCACTTTGCCTGTTGTATCCTTAAGTCCCACTAAAGTAAATCCAGTTGTTTCACTATAAAAAGCTGGAATGGTAAATCCATTTATTTCTATTGTTTTTTCTTCATACATATTGAGCTGTGGTAAACTTTTGCCATTTTTAATAATCGTGTAAGATTTTTCTCCTATCTTGACTTCAATTGGATTCGTATCTTCTACGTTCACATTGATAACATATGTTTTCGTAGCTCCACTTTCTGCTGTTACCACTACATTAAAGGTATTGATACCTTCTGATACTTCTACTTCTCCTGTTCCTGAAACACTTGCATGTGATTCATTTGCTTTGGCGGCGATTTTAACAGAATTGACAGTAGATGGAACTGTTACAGAGTATTCTAAGGTATCTTTGTTGAATGATGGAGTAAGTTCATATCCTTCAATAGATAAAGAGGCTAGATTTGCATCCGTTGCTTTTTCTCTTACAGGAACCACTGTTACTCTTTTAGAAGCAGATACGTTTGTGGTTGCTCCATCTTTACTAGTAATATCTCCAGTAGCAGTAAAGGAAATCATTCCTAAACTCGTAGCTTTACATGTCACAGTTAGTGTTTTAGTTGTATTATTTCCGTTACTTGTAGAATCTGCAAAGCTTTGGGTACACCCACTTGTGGAACCGGCAGAAACAATTTTTACATTCCAAGCTGCCGTTCCTTTTAATGTTAATGTTGCTTTTACAGTACTTCCTAATTCTACGCTTGTTGGAGCGCTTAAAGAATAAGTTGCTGCTGCATGCACCATATAGGGGCACAAACTAAACAAACATAACAAACGAATTAACTTTCTTTTCATTTCATCCCTCTATTCTATCTTTGTGAAATATTTTGTGTTCCTAAAAGATATTGTCTAAGTCTCAATAAATCTGCGGAATTTATATTACTATTTACAAGTTTTGCAGCTTCTAAATAAACACCGCTTAATTTCGATGATCCAATCAAGTGTTGACGCATTTTAAGTAAATCTGCGGAGTTGATTGTTCCATCTCCGTTTAAATCGCCATAAACAACAGCTGTATAGGTTTCGCCGTTATAAGTGAATGTGGTACCTGTTCCAATTTTGTCGGCTTTACTAGTAATTGTTACTTGATTTTGTAATTTAGATTTCAAAGTAGAAATACTTTCTCCAACAGTAAATCCTTTCACCAAACCAGAACCTACTTTTAGTCCAACAGAAGCTAGCTTCGTTGTAAGTGTTACAGGTATACTCGGACTACTTCCATTACTACTATTTGAACAAATCGTACAAGCACTACCACTTGCAAATACTAATCCCGCTTTATAAGGAGATTCTGCTCCACTTGATGCACCTAAATTGTAAAAATTATAAAGTCCGCTATAATTGATTCCCTTATATTCAAAAGCATTTCCTGTTGTAGCTGCACCTCCGCCCATTCCTGATTCTTGTAAAGCTAAAGCAGCAAGATAAACGGCACTAACTCCTGATGTTTTTCCCGCTTCTATAAAGATAGAAGCATAACTTTGATTGTCAAGAATCGAAATTCCATCCATAAAACTTCCCTTTATAATACTCCCTATCATTGCTTCTGTATGGCTAGAGTTGTAGCGTAAACTTTCAAATTGAAAGATATATTCTTCGTTTAAAAAATTTCTTGGGTCCATGTAGTAAGCAAGTGTTTCTCTATTTGGAACGTACCATCCTTTATCATTTCCTGCTTGCACATAACTTCCGTTTTCTATTAGATAATATGCTGTACTTCCATTAATAGCAGATACCCCATTTTCATAAGTTAATGCAGTATCAAAATTTTCATTTGTCTGTAATGCTTCAAAAGTCCAACTTGGATGTTTCGTATGTAAAGCACGTAAATAAGGCTTATAAGAATCAGGAAATCCTGCTTGGCTTAATTTTGTTTCAAATGCCGCATCGGTAATGGTATCTTGTCTTGGAACCGTTGTTTTATTTCCTCCTGGTCGATTATAAACATTTGCCATATTATTATAAACCGGAATGGTAAATGTAAATGGTAAATCTAAAAAATTACTATTTGCATAGGCTTTATACGTTTTAGAAGATTCATTAGAAGGTGCCGCAATATTGGTTTGGTATTGGTGTGAATACATACTATAGTTGCTGTTTGGATTGACATTGAATTTTTTTAAATAAATCGTATATTGTCCTTGCGCAATGTAAGAACCATTAATATAAATAGCTCCCCCTATAATGGCTTTTTTAGGTGAAGTCCAAGGCCTTAAGTAAACATCGCTACCATCAATGACAACTCCTGCTGCACATACATACCCGGTGTACTCTCCATAAGTAGCTTTATAAAACCCAGTAGAACAACCAGATGTTGGAGCAGTTTTGGTAAGACCATGAAGAAATACAATATCATCAGTACTTAAATTCACTAAAATTTGATTATTTTTAGTATCTGTCGTTGGTTTTACTCTGATTTTTTGCGTATCGTTTTTAATCTTTCCTGGTATTAATTCTTCTGCTTCTACCTGAATAGGAAAAGAAAAGATAGAAGAAAAAGTAATACTAAAAATAAGGGTTATTGAAAATACTTTTGCAAAAAACTTTTTTACCTTTTTAGGCATAGCTTTCCCTCCTTTTTCTAATACTATTTTAACATTTTACATTCTTTTTTTAAAGATTTCGAAGTCTAGATTTGTAAGCATAGTGTCAAGTAAGTGATTATTGTAAATGATAAGCATTTTGGGGTATAATTATAAAATACGAGAGGATTTGAATATGAAAGTACTTTGTAAAAAAATTAAGCGTGCCAACAAGATAGCACTCGCTATTTATATTTTATCTATAGGAATGTTTATTGCAAGTTATATTTACTTTGCAATTTCCTTATTTAAATTAGAAGGAATTGAAACCGTTATTCGTGCTTCCTTACTTGTTTTCTTTGTGATTTGGTTTTTAATTTATTTCTTATTTGGACTATCCACATTAGTCACAAAAAAGCTAAAAAAATTTTTAGTTCTGACCTTTATCCAGCTTTTATTTTTAGGTATTATGCTATTTGCATCCTTAGTGATTCATCGTCTTTATGGTAAATTAGAAATGATTAGTAACCAAGACTATACTTTGTATACCACAAACTTAATTGCTCTTAAAGATACCGAGTTAAATGGTAGTAGCAAAATCGGAATGATTAGCAACAATGAAGACATAGAAGGTTATATATTAGCCAATACATTAATCAATAAAGAAAATTTGAGTCATGAAGTAGAATACTTTGATGATTACTATTCCATGTTGAATGCTTTATATAATAAAGAAATTGCTGCAGCATTTGTATCTAGTAACTATATTATTTTATTTAGTAGTGAAGAAGTTTATGAACATATAGGGGAAGAAACCAAAGTTTTATACGAATATAGTGAACAAATGAAATCCAAAACCATTACCAATACCAATAAAAAACTAACTGAACCTTTTACCGTACTTTTAATGGGTGTAGATTCAGAGAAAGATGGTTTAAATGCCAATGCTGCGTTTAATGGAGATACCTTAATGCTCATTACGTTTAATCCTAATACTTTAAATGCAACAATGTTAAGTATTCCAAGAGATACATACGTTCCTATTGCTTGTAACAATAACAGAAATCATAAAATAAATTCCTCTGCTGCTTACGGAACAGAATGTGTTATTAATACCGTTAAAAATTTAGTGGATGTCGATATTGATTATTATGCTAAAATAAATTTTAATGGAGTTATTGACTTAGTAAATGCTTTAGGTGGAATTGATGTAGAAGTAGAACAACCGGATTATAAAGTCTATGTCAAACGTTATGGAGAAGGAAAGTTATGCGAAAGTAATTCCTTACGTAATATGAATGATTTAGTATGTATGGATACCGGAATGCAACATTTAAATGGAGAGCAAGCTCTTGCGTATGCAAGAAATAGACATGGATTCTTAGAAAGTGATTTAGCAAGAAATAGACACCAACAACAAATTGTAGAAGCGTTATCGAAAAAGCTATTAAGTGTGAGTAGTTTTAGTGATTTTGAAAACTTACTTGATGTCGTTGGAAAAAATATTGCAACGAACCTTTCTACTTCCCAAATGTTATCTTTTTATCAAACATTAAAAAATATGTTAATGCAAAGTTTAAAAGGGAATGACTTTATTACGATTCAAAAAACTTATTTAGAAGTTTATAACTTACCTGTCATGGTAGGTGGTATGCAATTGTCTGCTCTTGGTTATTATGAAAATAGTTTAGAAAAAATAAAAGAGGCTATGAATGTTAATTTAGGATTAAAGGAAGAAGAAATGATTAAAACCTTCTCCTATGATTATAATGAAGAGTACGAATCTCCTGTAATTGGAAAAGGAGTACGAAGTGGTACCAAAGAAGCAACAGTGCCAAACTTAATTGGCAGTACCTTAAGAACTGCCGAAGATTGGGGAAGAAATAATAATGTTACTATCCATACTGAATTTGTTTGTAGTGATGGTATTCCTGGAATTATAGGAAATCAAAGCGTTCGAATTGGGACATCTGTTAAGAGTATTTCAAGTATGACTATTTATATTAATCAAGCTTGTAATGGAACCACTACTCCAAGTGATGGCAATACAACAGACAATAATAACAATAATAACAATAATAACAATAACGACACGCCTAGTTTAATTGACCCTATTCCGGGAGTTCCAACAGAGCCAAATCCTGATGGGGATAATCCAAGTGGTGGAGATAATAACGAAGGAGACAATAACCAAACGCCTGACCCAACCATTCCAGGGCTTCCTACAGAAGGAGAAGAAGAAAACTAACCTTCTTTTTTCATGGTAAAAAACCAAAAAAGAGTTGTATCGAAACACAATATTGTGTACAATATAAATGTAAGTGCTACTAAGTAGATAACGCCTTACAATTTTGGTTGAAAGACGCTATACCATTCGTCGTATAATTTATGCAAGTTTTGGTTAGCGTCTATTTTTTATATTAAACGTAGTATAACTACTATTAACATAATTATAATGATTAAAAGTACAAATACTAATAAAAGCATTGAATCTTTTTTCATAACTACTCGCCCCTACTCTACAACTCCCCTTGATTATAAAAAATCTTGATGTTTGTATATGTAAGAAAAAAGTAGTAAGGCGCCACTTTTTGCTAACACGAATTTGTATTATAATTTATTTACAATAGTTTCGACAAAATAGGACAAAAGTTTTTTTAATCAATAGAAAATAAGGAAGAATGAAATATGAAAGATTGGACAAAACATCAGTTACATCGTTTACGTATTGCCCTAATACTGAATAGCGATAAAAGAAATCGTTATATTATTAAACATAATATATTTAGGAGTGTGGGAGAAAACTTTTTCTTTCAACCAAGAATTATTCCACCAGAGCCAAAACTAATCAAATTCCATAATAATGACATTGTCACAAGCAACGTTACATTTGTAAATCATGACGTTTTTCATTTAGGACTTAATAAATTAGGAAAAGGGGAATTTTATTATAAAACCGGTTGTATTGAAGTTATGGATAATGTGTTTATTGGATGTAATAGTATCATTCTTTATAACGTTCGCATAGGACCAAATGCAATTATTGCAGCAGGAAGTGTTGTTACTAAAGATGTGCCTCCTAATAGTGTTGTGGCAGGAGTACCAGCTAGAGTGATTGGTACATTTGATGATTATGTGAATAAAAGATTAAAAAGTAATCGTATGTATCCTATTGATATACTATGGGAAAACTTTGAAAAAGAAAAAAATAACGGGAGTTAAATCTCGTTATTTTTATTTGTATTTTAAATAGGAAAATTTATTGTAGCTTTCTCGTTAAGCCTACATTTATTTCAGGTTGAATTATATTTATCTTCTCTTCTAAAGTTTTACTTCCATCTTTTAAAGTCACATATACAAATTCATCCATATTTTCTATTGTAGCATTATCCATTTTGGGAATTTCTGCACTAATTACATATTCTTTATTATTTCCTTTTAAAGAAGTTTTTTCACCTAAAATGACGTAAGTAGGGTTGTTTTCTTTCAGTACTAAATAGGCACTATTAACACTTCCATCTGAATTTTTAAAATTTCCAAAATAGACAGGTTCTCTATACGTTTTCATAGGTAAATCTAAAATGCCAAAATTCGTATAATGATTTTTTATTGCTTCTATCCATTCTTCTTTTTCTCTATTTTTTTCTTGATAATCAACATTTATTTCAGACTGAATTATATTTACTTTTTCTTCTAAATTTTTACTCTTGTCTCTTAATGTCATGTATACAAATTGGTCCATATTCTCTATTGTAGCATTATCCATTTTAGGAATTTCTGCACTAATTACATGTTCTACATGATGAATAGTTACAAATCCTAATTCAGTTTTTGGATATTCTTCAATAGGTTTTTTTGTCCCTACAATTACATAAGTAGGGATATCTTCTTTCAATGTTAAATAAATTTCATTTATACTTCCATCTAGATTTTCTATAAGTCCAAAGTAAATCGGATTGCAATAAGTTTCCTTATCTAATCCTGCTACATTAAAATTAGTATAATTTTTTTTATTTTCCTTTTGGTCTTTTCTTACTTCTGCTTTTTCTTCATAAGACATACCATTTTTCTTTTGGTAGACATGTTTCCAACTTTTTGCCATAAAAACCTCCCTTACTTCCATACTAACATAATTATTGATACTCCACAATAGAAGATTGACTACTTGCATTAAGAGTAAAATCAGCAAATTTATTTTGTTTAAATAAAGGATACGCAGCTGCTCCTATCATAGCGGCATTATCAGTACAATATTTTTTATCCGGAATACTTAAATGTACTTGGTACTTATCAGCAACCTTTTTGATTTTTTCACGTAAATAACCACTAGAAGCGACTCCTCCTGCAATGATTAACTCTTTTACATCCATATTTTTTAAAGCAAGTTCTACTTTTCTTGTGACTTCCTCTATAGCAGTCGTTTGGAAACTACAAGCCAAATCCTCTTTTCTTATTTCGTTTCCTCTTTGGGTTTCGTTATGCACTAGATTAATCACAGCACTTTTTAAGCCACTAAAACTAAAGCGATAAGAACCATCTTGTACAGGTTTAGGCATTGGATAACTTGGTGTTCCTAGGGTAGCTAGTTTTTCCACATTAGGTCCTCCCGGATATTTAAGTCCTAGAACGCGTGCTACTTTATCATAACTTTCTCCAATGGCATCATCTAGAGTACTTCCTAAAATTTTAAACTTGTAATCATCTTCCATTAAAATTAAATCCGTATGTCCTCCGCTTACTACTAGGGCAAGAAGGGGAAATGTAAGTTTATTATCAAGTGCATTTGCATAAATATGACCAATCGTATGATGAACTGCAATTAAAGGCTTTTTATAAACAAGAGATAAAGTTTTAGCAAATTCAACGCCAACAAGTAAACTTCCTAAAAGTCCGGGAGCATATGTTACAGCTATGGCATCAATTTCCTCTATCTTGATACTACTTTTTTTTAATGTTTCTTCTAAAACAAGAGTAATATTCTCTGTGTGCATACGAGAAGCAATTTCGGGAACAACTCCTCCATACTCTGCATGGGTATCCATTTGAGTAAGTACTACAAAAGATTCTACTACTGAACCATTTTTAACAATCGCCATACTTGTTTCATCACATGAAGATTCAATACCCAAAATATATACATCTTTCATCCTCTTAGTCTCCTTCCCATCAAATAAGCATCTTCACCATCCAGATAATACTTTTTTCTAATATAGACAACTTCAAAACCAAATTTTTTGTATAGTTGAATCGCCGGAGTATTGCTTTTTCGAACTTCTAATGTTAATAACTTCACACTTTCCTTAATATCGCTTAACATATAATCCATTAAACAACTAGCAATTCCTTTATTTCGTTCTTCTTCTTTTACAATAATATCTCCAATATCAACGGTTTCCTCTAATTCAGTATACATTAAAAATCCTTTAATACTCCCTTCTGCTTCATAGACCAATATTTTTATAAGTTTATTATTTTCCATTTCTTTCAAGTTGTTGGTTTTGGAAAAATTAGGTGATAAACGATTACCTAGTTCTTCTACTTGCTCTATATCTTCTATTTTTAATTTACGAATCATTTTTGTACCTCAATTAATTTGACATAAAGTGGTTTTACAGAATGTGGATTTATTGCTTCTAAAGATTTAGAAAATTCTATAATTTTTTCATAATCTATTTCTATATCTTCTACATCATTTTCGTCAGTTTCATACTCTTTATTACTTACATAAGAGTAGTTATCCACTAAGTTATTCTCTTTATCAAACGTTCCTAGAAAAACTCCATTTTTTTCTCTTTCCACAATTCTTACCTTTTCATGAGAAAAAGAAACAGCTTTTATAAGAAGGCTTGATAACGTTTTAATCGGAATTTGTAAAGTATAAGCAAGGGTTTTAGCAATGGTAACTCCAATTCTTACTCCAGTAAAAGAACCAGGTCCATTCACAATTAGTATTTCATTTAATTCTTCTACTTCTATTCCTTCTTTCTTTAAAACCTCTATCAAAACAGGCATCGTCGTAATACTTTGATTTTGTAAAGTTTCAACTTCCTTTTTTATTATTACTTTATTTTCTTTATATAATACAATGGTAATTTTATTACTATGCGTATCTATAAACAATGTATACATAAACTTACTTCCTCTCCAAAGCACAAAAAAACTCGTACACGAGCCCTATTATAACACACTATGGCATAAATCTTCATACATATTGCCATGTGGTTCAACAACTAATACTCTTGTATTTTCATCAATGACTTTAAATTTAATATCTAGTCTTTCTTCGGGTAGACAATCACGAATTAAATCTGACCATTCAATAATGGTTACCCCACCTTTAGAAAAGTAGTCATCTAGTCCCACATTTTCGCGACTTCCCTCTAAGCGATATACGTCCATATGATATAAAGGAAGTTCTCCATTTGGATATTCTTTTACTAAATTAAACGTTGGAGAAGTGACATTTTCTTCTATTCCTAAAGCTCCAGCAAACCCTTTTACAAAAACGGTTTTCCCACTTCCTAGTTCTCCTTCTAAGCAAATGACCATATTAGGAAACTTTTCACTTTCTAAATTTTGTGCTAGTTCTAAAGTATCTTTTTCGTTTCTTGAAGTATATTTGTAATCCATTATTATCACCTATTCCTATTATAACAAAAGAAATTTATTTAATTCAATTCCTTTGCACGTTAATTGACATTGCTTAACTTCTTTTTTTACTCATTATTCTTATCCCATGCAATATTGTTTTACGATTAAAGTTTCTATTTGCTTCTTTCATAAGTTCTTTTATGGTATCAATTACAATTTTACGGGTTTCTTCTTCTAGTTTTGTAAAACTTTTAAGAATGCTTGGTATCGTTCTCAATTTTAACTTTGTAAGTTCTTCTACTGTTTCAATATGACTTTTTTCTAATACCTGATACAACGTATTAATGAATATTTCTCTTTCTTTTTTATCAATTTTTTCTAACCAACTTGATACCGTTGTTCTTAACTTATTACTTGTTTCATCTACTTCTTTTAAAGTAATAAATTTGGTCCCTTCTACTTGCCAAGTTAAAGCATCATGTTGCCAAATGCCAATCGAGTCACTTTTGATTACTTTATATTCACTTTTTTGAGTTAAAAGCATTCCAATGATAGAAGTCTCAGGAAGAAACGTTTTTATTTTAGGAAGCGTATTTAAATAAGATTGAGACATTACAAAGTCTTCTGTAAACCCCGGACCATCATTATTAAAAATGAACTTAATTCTTTTTTGTATTTTCTTCTTACATTTTACTCCTGCATAGACAGCTAAATTTCCACCTTTAGAATGTCCTCCTAGATAAATATGACATTTGTTCCAAGAAACCACTTTATTCACGTAATTTACCGCCTCCAATTGAGAAGGAATTTCACTTAGAAAGCTCATATTCAAATCTTCTTTCCAACCTACCATGGTTTCGTCAGTTCCTTTAAATGCAATATAAATGGTATTAAAGTTTATATGAATGACCATTGCAGAAAATTGTTTCTCTTCCTTTTTAGAAACTTTATTTATATAATTGGTAATAAATAAATTTCCAAAACGTTTTGAATTTGCTAAAGCCTCTAAAAAAGAAACGGGGTTTTTAGATAAAGAAAATTTTTTAGCCAATTGTTTTTCGTCATACTTTTTAAAAAATTTATTTATAGCATTTTTTACTGTTATTTTCTTTTCTGTATCTTTTTTAGAAATTTCAATATAAGCTAGTTCAGAAAATATTAAGTTATCTATTTCATTAAAAGAACTTTCTTTAAAAGTTATATCTCCTCGCCACTTTAAATAATTCGTTATATTGGCCATATAAAACACATCCTTGTAAAAAATATTATAATCTGTTTTAATAAAAAAGCAAATAAAAAGAGCTTATATTCTATTAATTAGCAAGATAAATAGAAAGATGTATCCTTGTACAATAATTATTTTAATTTTTCTTCTCTATATAATTACTATTTTAAAGCAAAAAAAAACAGGCAACTTCCTATCTTCGCTTACACTATTGTCGGCGTTTCAGTGCTTAACTTCTCTGTTCGGGATGGGAAGAGGTGTATCCACTGAGCTATCGTCACCTATAAAGGATTTTGTCCTTTAAAAACAAGATAATGTATTCATCTAATTAAATAAATAAGTTAAATCCTCGATCTATTAGTACTAGTCAGCTCAACGTATCACTACGCTTCCACCTCTAGCCTATCAACGTTGTAGTCTACAACGGATCTTACTTCACGAAGAATGGGAAAATTCATCTTGGAGGAGGCTTCCCGCTTAGATGCTTTCAGCGGTTATCCCGTCCATACATAGCTACTCTGCACTGCAACTGGCGTTACAACAGATACACCATTGGTATGTCCATTCCGGTCCTCTCGTACTAGGAACAGCTCTCCTCAATTTTCCTACGCCCACGA
>CAJUKB010000005.1 GCA_910587325.1 uncultured Bacilli bacterium
TTTTTTCACTACTATCATTACCTTTTTAGATAATTTTAGCATTTTTTCTTCTTTATTTTAATTTCGCAAGATGTCTAATAATTGTATAGTAGTAGAGGTAGTAGTATGAAAACAAAAAGAAAAATAAATTTTAAATAAAGATAAGATTAAAAGTACTAGAATTTATTAATAACGTTTTAGAATATATCATTATTTCCAGTATAGTATTTAAATGGACATAAAAAAATTGCACCCTTGGCAATTCATTTATTAAACAATGAAGCAATTACAAAAGAATTAGTAGCAAACTTAAAAGAAATTACTTCAAAAGATCTATATCAATTTAGAATAAATCACTGTAAAGATTAATTTCTTTTTTTCTTTGTTTTACTTAAATTGAGAGGGTATAAATCTAAGCAATGTTCTCCTCCTTCAATACTTAGGTTGTAAAAATCAACCCCCCCTACGTTCATAATTTCATAAGAATAACTATTTTGCAATCTACTATACCAATCTTCATAAGAAAGTATATCTGTTGGAAAATATTCTAAAAAGTCAGGAATAGATTTAATTTCTCTTTTCGTAACATATACTTTTTTAGTTTCTAAGTCTTCTATAAAAGGATGATAGGTAATATAAAAATCACCTTTTTTTATCTTTGTTCCTGATAGATAACAAGAGAAATCTGTTTTTGCAGTTCTTTCTTTGATAATGGGATAAAATTCTATCCATTGCGATTGCAACAAATAAGAACTGGTATATTTCATTAATAATTCTTCGTAAAAACGATAAAATTCTGTTTCATTTCTAAAATGTTTTTCTTTTAAGATCTTTACTATTTTTGTAGGCAAATGATCTTGATTAACTAAAATTTCCATTACATCATTTACATTAAACATTGTAAAACCTCTTCACTTTTCATAATCAACAATTATATTTATAAATTAAATTTCCCATTTTTAAAGATTAATTTAGGACCTTCTTTCGTATCAGCTAAAATACTTAAGTCAGATGAACCTATCATAAAATCAATATGACTAGTAGCATTCAAGTTTAGTCCTTTTTCTATTAACTCTTCTTCCGTATAATTTTTTGAGTCTTTAATAGAAGAAGCAAAAGCATTTCCTAAAGCTAAATGAGGAGATGAATTTTCATCAAGTAAAGTATTACCTAAAGTTAAATTTGATTGACATATTGGCGTATCTTTATCTACTAAAGCTACTTCTCCTAAATAACAGGCTTTCTCATCACTTTTAAAAATTTCTGCCAAAATTTTTCTACCTGTCCTAGCATAATAAGAAATCGCTTTTCCCTCTTTAAATTCAATAAAGAATTTATCGATAAGCCCACCATTGTACATAAGAGGTTTTGTGCTATAAACAATACCATTTGTTTTTCTAAAATTTGGAGAAGTAAATTCTTCAAAACTAGGCATATTCACAAACATTTCTTTTTCTTGTTTACTCGCTGCACTATTCCATACACAATTTTCAGGAAGTTCAATGGTTAAATCTGTTCCTAAACTATTTTTATACCACATTTTTTTAATTTCTAATTGGGTTAATTTTTCTTGCGTAATGGCCAAATTGATCAAAGTTGTATTCCAACTTTCGATAGGATTTTTTGTATCTGCCATACAAAATTTTAAAATAGTAAAATATAGTTCTTCATAGGCACTTTCTAGATTTGGAAAAACATTTTTGGCCCAAATTTCATTAGGAAGAGCTGCAATGCACCACGGAATTTCATAGCATGTTTCCATTTTTCTAAAAATACTTCTTGTTTTTCTATTAATATACTCTGCTCTTGCAACTTTCTCTACCTCCACATCATCTAAAACATGGGGAAATTCTGTTTTAAACATCAAAAAAGAAGCATTCTTTAAAGCATATTCATCCCATTTTCTTTTATCAAAATATTCGTCATGTTCTATTTTTTCTAACGAAATAGAATTTAATTTATCTCTTAATTCAAATATATCTTCTTCATCGATACCAATATCATTAACACCCATTTCTTTGGCTCTTCTAATTACTTTTTCTACAAACGCTCTATTGACTTTATCGAAATTAATAAACAATGATTTGGAATTATTAAAGTTAATACATTTTTTTAGCAATAGTTCAATATATTTATCTTCTAAAATTTCTAAATTTGTCATATCTTTTCCTCTTTCTTAGTTTAATATTATACTATACAAAATACAATTAGAGAAGAAAAAATGATTGACAAAAAAATTATTTAGTAATAACTATCAACTAAAATAAGTATAGCATTATATATATATCAAAAAATATGCATTTATTTAAACATTGAGCATAATATGTTATAATTTAATGTAGTTTTAGTTCTTAAAAAAATGAGAGCTATATTTATTACTAATGACAATGAAGTTTTAAAAAAACGTTCATAAATGGTTTAAAAAACATAATGCTATATTATTAATAGATTAGAAGGAAGAAATATATATGTTAAGTTATGAAGGAATATTTTTTGAAGCAGATGTGGTTGATTTGATACATTCGTTAGAAACAGAAAAATTAATCAGAGTTAATGATAAAATACATTGTACTTTTAAATACCATCCAAAAAATGATGAAATTTTTAATGATATAGTCGGAAAAACACTTGAAATATATCTAATAGGTTATGGTAATGATGGACAAAACAGTGGATTTGAAATATTATTACCAGATGAAAAAAAAAATTATTATATAAATTATGATGAACAAAATCCTACAGTTTTAAAAAAAACTCATATTACTGTATCACTAGCTGAAGGAGCAAAAGCATCAAATACAAAAAATCTTAATTTTAAACCTTTAGAAAAACCTGTTAAGTTAATTGGACGATTTGGTTATTGGATTAAAGGGGAAAATGAGGAATAACTCTCTTATGAACCTTATCCTAGGTAAAATAAGATATTGCTTATACTATATGTTCTTTACAATTTGTAGTTTTTCTCTTATTGTTTTTTTCATTAAAAAAATGACTCCTTCCAAGTTTTAGAATATATTTTCATTATATATTCTTTTTCCAACTTTTCAAAGCCATTTCAAACCTCAATGGTGCGGGTAAAGGGACTTGAACCCCCATGGATTTCTCCGCTAGATCCTAAGTCTAGTGCGTCTACCAATTCCGCCATACCCGCATTTAAAATGGTGGACCTCGTAGGACTCGAACCTACGACCGCCCGGTTATGAGCCGGATGCTCTAACCAACTGAGCTAGAGGTCCGCTGACTAATTAATAATATCATAATATTTTATGCCACGCAAGTAGTTTTGTGCAAAAAAAAGATAAGTAGATTACTTACCTTGTAACATATTTAATAAATCAATTTTAAATTTATCTTTAGAAGCGTTTGCTTTAGAAATCATAACTCCTTTATAAGTAGCAAGTTCAGACATATGTCCTTCTAGCAAAATCTCTTTAGGTGCAATAGAATCTAGCATAACAATTTCTTCTTTTTTATATACTGTATAAATTAATTTTACTTCCCCATGCACTTGGGCAAACATTTTATCACTTGGCAATTTTAATTCGTAAGTTTCTGTTCCTGCTTTTTTATTTTGTGAAACCATTTCTCCTACAAATTTACCATTTCTTAATGATGGATAATAATCAAAATTTAATTTTTTGAATGCTAACGTATTGTATTTTTTTAAAGCTCTTTCTAATTTACGATACTCATTTTCATCAATATAGTCTAAAACATAACCTTTCATAACTTTACCCCCAATTTCTTTTTATGCATCTAGTATAGCACAAAACAGAAAAAATGTCAACTTGATGTATACTTCCCTTATTGCTTTGTGATTATACCACGCATTTTTTCATTTGTCAAATATTTAATTCAACAATTGTTGCGCCTTGATTCCAATAATGTAAATGGTAGGTTTTTACTTCTTTCATTTGTTTTAAATAATAATGAACTTCCCGCTTTAAAATACCTTGTCCTTTTCCATGTACTATTACTATAACTGAATTACTTAATTTTATGTTATCCATTATAAATTCTTTTAATACTGTATAAATGATGTCTCTAGTTTCTCCATGGACATCAAGGTTTGGATATTGATTAAGCGGTAGTATCATTATGGTTATCACTTACTTCAGGGATACTTCCAAATACTTGAGATACGATTTGCTCATCTGCTTTTTCTTCTTTTGGAATGGAACTCGAATTTACAATTTCTATTGG
This sequence comes from uncultured Bacilli bacterium, assembly GCA_910587325.1. Taxonomy (GTDB): domain Bacteria; phylum Bacillota_I; class Bacilli_A; order RF39; family UBA660; genus MGBC108787. Next base: position 4,183 of record CAJUKB010000005.1, read on the forward strand.
TTCTTGTGTTGACATAGTTGTTTGTTGTGGTTCTATAGAAGATTGAACTTCTACATTAGGCATTTCATCTTTAGGTTCTTCTACTTCTTCATTTGTTTTATTTAAAGGCCCAAATTTACTCTCATAATATTTTATGATGTCACTTACTAAAGGGATAGAAAGTGTAGAACCAATTGTTTTTTTAGACATCGATTCAGCAATTGTAGCAAGGCGAATAGTCGTTTCCAAATCATAGCCATTTGTAATTCCATATCCTATCATAGCAACAAAAATATCTCTTGCTCCTGTTTTATCTACTATTTCGGTATTAATCGTTGCTAGAACTTTTATTTCGTTTTGCACTACATATATTGTACCTTTTCCTTCCATAGTAATGAGTAATGTAATATGCGGATATTTATCAACTATTTTTTTATAAATATTGGTCATAGTAATAGGATTGTTATAATCTATTTTTACCCCTGTCATAGCCTCTGCTACTTCGCTTGAGGCTACAACATATTTGGCATATTTAAAGAAATCCAAAAGTCCATTATGAGGAGTCTTTGCATTCAATATCGTAACTGCATTATTATACTTATTAAAAGCATATACAGAGGCATTGTACTCATATCCATCTACAATTACACAATCCATACTTGTATCATAATCGTATTTTTTTATCGTAAAATCATTAATTGCTGTAGAAACAACGGTACGAGAATTATTTTGTTTATTTAAAAATATATAAGATGTTGGCGTTTTAATATCGTAATTGGTTTCCAAAAAGTTTGTTCTAACTCTGTTTTCTTCCATATTCTTTTTCATTGTGGTTCCGGTTTCGTCATAGCCAATCACACCAGAGATGTAAGATTCCATATTCCATTTACCAAGAGAGTACGCAATGATATTGGCTGCCCCTCCGCTACATGTAATCATTTCTTTGGTAATGTTTTCGCTACCTTCTACTGGATAGCCATCCATCATAATATTAATATCATATACTAGTCGTCCAACACTTAATGTTTTCATTTATTATCACCCTATTCTGTTTAAAATTATACTATAAATACCGGAAGAAAAAAAGGTCTATATTTTCGGTTATGGTAAACCTAAAGAGTTCTTTTCTGTCCATACATTCCTCTAAAATACTACCCTATTAAAATCTAAATTGTTTTCATCAATATAGAAATGCATACTGACATTTCTTCCCGTTTTATTAACTTAATACATTTTTTTCTATTTCTTTGCAAAAATTATAATTTTATTCTCATTAAAAATAACCCAATACTCTGTTTGGGTTAGATAAAATGGAATTTTCATTTAACTTTTTTATAAACGCTTTCGCAAGTTTTGCAGGTAATTTTCAAGAAATAATTCTCTACTTTTCTCTCTAATATAGTAATTAAAGGTTCATTATCTTTTGGACAGCAAAACCTATTTTTTATAATAATAAATTCATCCTTACAATTCTGACCTACTTTACTATCTATAAAATCCAATAATGCACTGCCCTTGTTACCACAGTGACATTTATATTTTAATTCTAAGCTGTCATAAGTTGCATAACATAAATACCCTATATTTTCATTACAATTATCGCAATACATCCATCCACCATAATTCGTTGCTAATCTCGTTCTCACTAATTCTTTACTTTTTAATGTTCTTGCCATCAATCTATCTCCTTTAACAATTGACTTGTATTTTTAAATATTTATCTGCAATCATTTTTATAATTATCTAAAACTTGCAATAGTGTATTTTCCACTTTTATTGTTAAAAGTTGCTTCTAATCTTTGACCATTTTTATCCGGCCAAATATAACTTACAGATGATAACTTACTCTCTATTGCACCTTATACTCCACCAATTTTTTTCACTAATTCTTTATAAGTAAAGGAATCATTCTTTAATATTTTTTCATTTCTGCTGATGTTGGTAATTGTACATTATCATTTTTTATAGATTCCTTATCAATTGTAGCTTGCAAACTATCATCATCTCTTGTAGATTTTAAAGCTATTCAATTTTTAGCATTTAATTTCCATTACCTATTATTATACTTTCTATTCAATATTTAATTTAATTTTTCTTGTTTTTTGCCTTTGTTTTTGACATGTAGGTGGCTGATACCATTAGCATTCCAAAAGTTCCGAATAAAAAACCAAAATAAATAATAGCCATAGGAGATGTGGATTTTATTCCTTCAACATTTGCATATAACTTGTCATTAGACAAAAGTGCTTTTACCGTTCTTCCTTTATAATATCCTGCGAGTCCATGAACATTTTGTAATTTATATTCTTTTCCATTATATTCTACTTTGACTTCATAAAATGTTGTTCTATTTTGAGTATTTTTATTTACAACCTCTTTACTAGAAGTATCAGTAACAATTGCACTCACTTCTTCATATTGCACTTCTACTTTATTCATTAAGAACCAAAAAACGACGGTTAAAATTGCACAAATTGCAGTAATTCCCCACATAATTACAACTTTATTTTTCATCACTTTTTTCTCCTCTCTAGTTTCAATTATATTACTCTTCGTTTCATTTTTAAAGGCAAAATTGAATATAAATAATCAAAGTATGAACAGGAAACAAAAGTAGAATCATAATTGTTCTTAAATTATCTAAATAATGTTTTCTCATAATTATCTCCAATTTAGGTTAACTTATAATTTGTTATTTATCTTGTTTTTTTATTAGTGAACCTATACATACCCCTAATAACATTCCTATACTTAATCCAAAACACATACATATTAAAACATTATCAATGATATTACCAATTATTGTTCCTAACAATACTCCAAAACACATTCCTATGGATAAACCTTCTGACATATAATTTTTTATTTCTTTATTATTTTTTTGTTTTTTATCACTATTTGTCATTTCATTATCACACTCCTAAATAGTAATTTATTAATTTTTCTTATCTTTATTATAACTAATGATTCCTATAATTCCCATTATAATAAATACTATTGATAAAAGTAATGTCCATATCCACTTCATAACATTTTCATTAGCATCTATTACAATTAAAACAAAAGTTCCAACTACAAGTAAACCAATTATTAATGTTTTTAAATGAAAACCTATATGAATTAGCATAAAAATAAGGGCAAGTCTACCAAATATATAATGTGATAACATCATTTTAAGTGACGAACTTATTTTGAAATTAAAAATTGATGAAGTAATAAGCCCTAAACCAATAGTAATAAAATAAACTACGAAAACCATTACATCTACAATATAAAGTACTTTAATTTGTCTTTTTACTTTTTTTAAATTTTTAGTAATATGTTTAATCCATTTGAAATTTAAGATTATATGAATAATTAAAAAAAGAATGAAATAAATTTCATTCGCCAAACTCTATGAGTTTGTTTTTTTGATATAATAGAAATATGATTATAAATGAATTTAAAACAGAAAAAGAATTGTTTAATACTTATCCTAAAAAATTGCATTGGTATCTTAAAGATATCTTTAATGACTATTGGTTTGATTTTTTGGATTTTGCTGAAAAGAAAAAGATTACCATTCGTAATGTTGTTAAAAGAGATGTTTCTCGTATGATTCAATGCAAAACTAAAGCCTTAGGTGCTTCTGTTTTTAAATGTCCTAATTGTGGGGAAGAAAAATTTGTTTATCATACTTGTAAATCTCGTTTTTGCAATTCGTGTGGGATTAAATATTCTAAACAAAGGGCTCTTTCTATTGAGTCTAAACTTCTCCATTGTACTCATAGACATCTTGTCTTTACTATCTCTGATCTTTTATGGCCTTTGTTTTTAGAAGATAGAAACAGACTTCACTTTATGTTTCAAGCAGTAAGTCAGACTCTTCTTTCTTGGTATCACGAACAATATAAACATTTGAAACTTACTCCTGGTTTTATTCTTACTCTTCATACCTTTGGGAGAGATGACAAATGGAATGTTCATATTCATTATCTTCTCTCCGAAAAAGTTCTTGGGAACAATATGGAAAAGAAAATGGATTTTATTCCTTTTTATATGTTACGTAAAAGATTCCAAAAAATCTTACTTGATTTACTTGAAAAAGACATTGGAAAAACTAAATTCATACCTATTAAAAATAAAGTCTACTCACTCTCTCAAAATGGATTCTATGTTCGTGCTAAGAAAAATGAATTCCCTGACTCTAAAAAAGCCATTTCTTATGTTTTAAGATATTGTGGTAGGCCTTGTTTTGCTGAGTATCGTATAATTGATATAGATAACAAGGACTTCATCTCTTTCTGGTACCAAAGACATGAGGATGATTTCTTTGTTGTAGAAAAAATCCATATCTTTGATTTTATGGCTAGATTAATTAGACATATCCCAGATGACCAATTTAAAATGATTCGTTATTATGGCTTTTATGCTTCTAAAAAACACAAGTTATACCACTCTGCTAGAAAATTAATTCCAGAATTCAAACTTGCTTTTAAGAAAAGCATGAATACTTGGAGAAACTTACTTGTTACATCTTTTAATATTGATCCTTTACTATATCCTAAGTATAATTCTACTATGATTTTCGATTATGGATTTTCTTAAAGAAATGAGGTTTATTATGAAAGAAAAGAATCCTAAGGAAATTGAATTCATTTGTCCTAAATGTAAAACTATTGAATTCATTCCTTCTGAAATTGTGGAAATGCTTGATCGTGCTGATCAAGTAAATGTAGATACTTCTGTTCCACCTAGATTTGATTGTGAACATTGTTCTGGTAAGATGGTTCCAAAATATTATATAGGAGTTAAAGGTAAAATTTATAAATTCGAAGATTAAATTTTTTGACTCTAAAACGAGTCGTATTTTTTCATGCACAACTCGTTTTCTATTTGCAAACTTTCGATTTTAACTCTTGGATGAACTTTCCTACAAGAAAATAAAAGGAAAATTATCAATGATAATCTCCCTATAAACCTACTAATTTAAACAAGTACTTTTTATAAATTATAATTTTTCATTCACAAATATTTAGAATTGTTTCATCATCATGTTTTTGATTTTTAATTATTTTAAATGTTTCCTGCTTCTCATTCTTGTTGCATCTTACAACATCATAGAAAAAGGTATCATAATAGATTGTGTCATCTATTGTTGTAATCGTTGTTGAAAATATTGGTGGTCTTTTACTGTATTTCACTCCCACATAATCAAAAACCAAAAACATTGTCGTATATCCTACAAAGAATAAAACTAATAAAAATAAATTTTTGAAGTATGATTTAGACTTTATCAATTTATAAAATCCTATTGTAGAAAGCATTATACCTATAACGATACAGAATGAACAAGCATGCGTATCAGGATGAAAAGCCATTAATCCTAATAAACTAATTACAATTCCAAAAAACAACAGTATGAATCCAATAAGTTGGTTTTTTTGTTCTAATTTTTTATTTGAATAATTTATAGTGTTGATTATATTTTCTTCCAACTTTTCTTGATAGTCATTTTTATTTATTTTCTCCCCACTTAATAACTCATTAATAGTAATAGCAAGTATTTCACATAGAGGTTTAAATAAAGATAAGTCAGGCATATTTTTCCCATTTTCCCAATTACTAACAGAACGATCAGTAACTCCTAATTGTTCTGCTAATTCTGATTGAGTAATTTGTTTTGATTTTCTGCATTCAGCAATAAATTTTCCGATTTTTTCTTGATTCATAATTTTTCTCCTTTCACATCGATTTTATAATGCAAAAGTACTTTTTAACACGAAACAAAACTTGAGTTATAGACAAATTACAAGTATCTAACTTCTTTTCTATGATTTAAATGTATTCCAATATGTCTAATCCCTAATAGAATTGTTGCTAGAATTAAGAATACATTTTTCACATAGAGACTAGCCCTATTTCCTCGTTGTCTACGCTTACTCATAAATGTTACCATTTATAATTCAAGACTCACTACTAGTTGTTGGCTACTTTACTAGATAGGATTTCCACCTGCTAGATTATTACCCCTTATCTATCTAGGCACTATTGTAATTTATGAAAATATTTATAATCCAGAAAACAAAGAATTTCTAATAAAGTGCCTTTTCCTTAGTTTAAATTACTATTTTTTTAGTTGAAAGCCATCTTTAAAAGCATCCCCAACTCTTTCAGTAACTTTATAATATCCATGTGTATAGGGATCAAATGCAATAGCATTCACTAATGATATATCGACATTTTCTCCATCCATTACCTTTTCATCTGCTGTTACATTGATTACTTTTCCTATTACACCACAATTTCCATATTCTATAAATTCACATTCTAAACATATTGGAAATTCATTTATAATTGGAGCATCAACATTTTCAGATTTTACGGCTGTTAACCCACTATTTTCAAATTTATTAGGCGTATTATTTCCAGATACCACTCCAAAATAGTCAGCTTCTACAACATGACTACTATCCGCAATAGATATAGTAAATGCTTTTCGCATCTTTATATTTTCAACAGTCTTGTGCGTTTCTGTTAAGTTAAGGATTACTTGATTTCTTTCTAGCATAGTTCCCCATGCTGCATTCATTACATTAATAGTACCATCTTCATTATAGGTTGCAATCATTAACACTGGCATCGGGAATATTGCCTCTGTTGTTTTAATACTCTTTCTCATATTCATTCTCCTACTTATTTATTTTAACATTATTCTAATGAAAGAACTACAGTTACACTTCCATTTCCAAGAATCTTTTTCAGTTCACTTTGTGATACATTATCAATTTTTCCTAATTTGGTAAGATTCCAATTATTATGATCGTAATAGATTACAAAGGAATTTCCTTGATATAGAATTAAATCCCCTGCTCCAGTAGCAATACTTTCATCATTTCTAGGTAAACGAAATCCGAGTGTTCCAACTTTCTCCATATTCGCATAATCGTTCATTTTGATTGTTATTGCACCTTGTTTTAATTTATCTACTAAAGCATCTACAGAGGAATTATCACTTAATGTTGCTGTTAGTTTTTGATTGTTAATCATTAATACTAATTTTCTCTCTTCCATATTCTCACCACCATTATTTATTTCATTTTTATTATTATTGTTATCTATATTATAGTTTTCAATGATGTCATTTGGTGGATTCAATTGTTTTTCATCACTTTTATTATTTATGAAGAAAAATACACTAACACCCATTACTACTACAACGATTACTATTCCTAAGATTAATATGATTTTTTTATTCATAACTATAACTCTTAATAATAATCGAAATAGAAAAATATTCCACCTGTCAACTAATACCAATCCTGTTTTTTATCATGATTTAATTTACTTATTTTTTACTTCATATTAACTTTTAGAAATTCTTCTATTTTATCAAAGGGTATTATATCCATATTGTCATAGAGGTCCGTATGTACTGCATTTGGAATTATCATTAGTTCTTTGTTATCAGTATATTTGCTATTGGTAGTCATATCTTTATAAGCATCTTTACTGAAGTAACAAGAGTGCGCTTTCTCACCATGAATAATTAATACAGAGGAACGAATTTCATTTGAATACTTTAATATTGGTTGATTCATGAATGACATACAGCCAATTTTATTCCATCCACCATTCGAGTTTAAACTTCTTTTGTGATAGGCTCTACCTTTATAGTATTCGCTATAGTCTTTAACATAGAATGGAGCATCTTCTGGCACGGGAAGTTCTAAACATCCTCCCCTTAACTCATAACTCCCCTTTTTATAATCTATAATTCTTTGGGCATTTAAAGCTACTTTATTCTTGTATCTGGCTTCTTCTCTATCTTCTTCATCAAAATAGCCATTTGCATTCACTCTCGTCATGTCATACATTGTGAGTGCTATTGTTGCTTTTATTCTTGTATCAAGAGCGGATGCATTTAAAGCCATTCCACCCCCATCCACAAATTCCAATAATTCCAATACAATCAGAATCAACATTTTCTTGAACGGATAGAAAGTCTACAGCTGCTTGATAATCTTCCGTATTTATATCTGGACTTGCCATATACCTTGGTGTACCAGTACTTTCTCCTGTATAAGAGGGGTCAAACGCGATTGTTAAAAATCCTCGACTAGCTATTTCTTGGGCATATAAACCGCTTGCTTGTTCTTTTACTGCTCCAAAAGGTCCACATACTGCTACTCCTGGTAATTTACCTTCATAATCTTTCGGCTCATAAAGATCGGCTACAAGTGTTATTCCATAACGATTATGGAATGTTACTTTTCTTGACTCTACTTTTTCACATTTAGGGAATGTTTTATCCCATTCCGTTACTAATTCTAAAGCTTCATTCATTTCTATTTTCCTCTTTCTTATAATTTTCTGGAATTTTATCAATTTCCAACGTAGGAGCAATAGAGGGTACATTTTCTACTACTTTTTCCGTTCCTGCATCGATAGCTGTTTTATAATACCATTCTTTATATTCAAATTCTTTTAAGCAATTACGGAAATCATTCATTTGACTCTCAATTACCTGCTTTTGTTCCAAAATCATTTTATATCTTTCTTGTAATGTGGCATCCCCTTTTTTTGCTAATTCAAGATATTCTTTAATTTTTTTAATGGGCATGTTAATATTTTTCATACAATTTAATACTCTGAGCCATTTAAAGTCTTAATCTTCAAATACTCTTATTCCATTCACCCTTTTTACGTTTGGAAGTAAGCCTTCACTATCCCAATATCTTATGGTTGCAGTTGTTACTTTCATCCGATCAGCAATTTCTTTAATAGAATATGACATACTATTTTCTCCATTCGTTTCCCATTATACAAGTTAAAGCAAACTTTAAGTCAATACTTTTTTTCAATTTGTAATTTATTTTTTTAAGTAGATATTTTACTTACTTTACATATTAGTACTTTTTACTCTATTATATTTACTATTATAACATCAAAAGACAAATCTTCTATATCCGATAAATGTAATTTATTGATTTAGCCCAAAATAGAATTATGCAATTTTTAAATATAATTAAACAAGTATTATTCCTTAGTTCTCTGTATACTATATGTTAAAAAAGATATGATTTTAAATAAATGAATGAATGATGTGATAAACTATGCGCTGCTGCACACAAAAAAGGACCTAGATGTGTGATAAACTCAACACTCTAAGTCTTTTTATATGTAAATATCTACATGAATTTGGTCTTTTAACTTAGCATTTTTACACTCAAGTATTTTTTCTACATATCTTAATCTATCATCTTTTGTAATAAATTATGCAAGTTAAGAATACTTCAATATCATTTCTTATTCTGCATCTCAGACTTGATTGCGGCTTGGGCTGCTGCAAGTCTTGCAATTGGTACTCTAAATGGGGAACATGAGACATAACTTAATCCAAGGTTATGACAGAATTCAACACTTGAAGGGTCTCCACCATGTTCTCCACAAATTCCTAATTTAATATTTGGATTGGTACTTCTTCCTTTTTCTACTGCCATTTTAACAAGTTCTCCGACACCTGTTTGGTCTAATTTTGCAAATGGATCGGATTCATAAATTTTGTTTTGGTAATAAGAATCTAAAAATTTTCCTGCATCATCTCTTGAAAAACCAAACGTCATTTGGGTTAAGTCGTTTGTACCAAATGAGAAGAATTCAGCATCTTTGGCAATAGCGTCTGCCGTTAGGGCTGCTCTTGGAATTTCAATCATTGTTCCAATATGGTATTCAATAGTAGAATTCTTTTCAGATTTTACTTTTTCTGCCGTTTCTACAACAACATCTTTTACGAATTTTAATTCCTTTTCTTCTCCAATAAGTGGAATCATAATTTCAGGAATAATGTCATATCCATCTTCTTCTTTAACTTCAATTGCTGCTTCTAGTAAGGCACGTGTTTGCATTCTAGCAATTTCTGGGTAAGTTACAGCAAGACGACATCCACGATGTCCCATCATTGGGTTAAATTCATGTAATTCATCACATTTTTGTTTTAAATGTTCTACAGTTACTCCCATTTCATTTGCTAACGCAATAATATCTTTTTCTTCTGTAGGTAAAAATTCATGTAAAGGTGGATCTAAATAACGAACAGTCATAGGAAGTCCTTTTAGTTCTTTATACATGGCTTTAAAGTCCCCTTTTTGGAATGGAATTAATTTTTCTAAGGCTTTTTCTCTTTCTTCTACGGTTTCAGAAAGAATCATTTGGCGTATCGCTGGAATTCTTTCTTCGTCAAAGAACATGTGCTCTGTACGACAAAGGCCTATTCCTTCTGCACCAAGTTCTACTGCTTTTTTTGTATCTCTGGGGTTATCAGCATTTGTTCTTACCCCTAGGGTACGTGCTTCATCTGCCCATGCCATAATACGTCCAAAGTTTCCTGATACAGTTGCTTCTTCGGTTTCAATATCGCCTTTATAAATTTTACCTGTTGAACCATCTAGGGAAATATAATCTCCTTCATGGAAGGTATTTCCTCCTAGTTCAAAGTATTTTTCTTCTTCGTTAATTTTAATATCTCCACAACCAGATACACAACAAGTTCCCATACCACGAGCAACAACTGCAGCATGGCTTGTCATACCTCCACGTACAGTTAGAATTCCTTGGCTTGCTACCATTCCTTCTATGTCTTCTGGAGTTGTTTCAAGTCTTACTAATATAACTCTATCTCCAAGACCACCTAACCCACGTTTTTTTGCTTCTTCGGCGGTGAATACCACATATCCTGCTGCTGCACCTGGACTTGCAGGTAGTCCACTTCCAACCACTTCGCCATTTTTTAGGCTTTCTTGATTAAAAGTAGGATGTAACAATTGATCTAGAGATTTTGCCTCAATTCGCATTACGGCTTCACTTTCTGTAATCATGCCTTCATCTACTAGGTCACATGCAATTTTAATAGCAGCAGAAGCAGTACGTTTACCATTTCTAGTTTGTAAGAAATACAATTTTCCTTCTTGAATTGTAAATTCCATATCTTGCATATCACGATAATGATTTTCTAGTTTTTCAGCAAGGCTCATAAACTGCTTATAACAATCTGGTAAATCACTTTCTAACTTACTAATCGGTTGAGGAGTTCTAACACCTGCTACAACATCTTCTCCTTGGGCATTGATTAAATATTCTCCATAAATTCCTTTTTCTCCTGTACTTGGATTTCTCGTAAATGCAACACCTGTTCCAGAAGTATCTCCCATATTTCCAAATACCATAGATTGAACATTTACGGCTGTTCCCCAATCTCCTGGAATATCGTTCATTCTACGATACACAATGGCTCTTGGATTGTCCCAAGAACGAAATACGGCTTTTACAGCTCCCATTAATTGTTCTACGGGATTTTGTGGAAACTCTTCTCCATTCATATTCTCTTTATATACATTTTTAAACTTTACAATCAACTCTTTTAAATCATCACTCGTAAGTTCTGTATCGTAATGAATTCCTTTTGCTTCTTTTACTTCATCGATAATTTTTTCAAAATAACTTTTTGGAACTTCCATTACAACATCCGAATACATTTGGATAAATCTGCGATAAGAATCATATGCAAATCTTGGGTTGTTTGTTTTGGTAGCAAATCCTTCTACAGAAACATCATTTAACCCTAAATTTAAAATGGTATCCATCATACCTGGCATTGAAGCACGAGCACCACTTCTTACTGATACAAGTAACGGGTCACTATTATCCCCAAACTTCTTTCCTTGTAATTCTTCTAATTTTTTTAAAGCTTCAAAAATTTGGTTTTGAATTTCTTCACTAATTTCTTTGCCATCATTGTAATACGCTGTACAAGCCTCTGTTGTAACGGTAAATCCATTCGGAACTGGTAATCCTAAATTAGCCATTTCTGCTAAATTAGCACCCTTCCCTCCAAGTAGTTCACGCATATTTGCATTTCCTTCTTGGAACAAATAAACATATTTTGCCATCTCTTCTCCTCCTTTTAATGGTTTATTTTATTATAGCAACAGAAAAAAAATACGACAACGTATCGCCGTATTTTTGACAAAAAATGTACATTTTACTTACGATTATCTTGATGTGTTTCTAAATAAACTTGCCTTAGTCTTTCATTTGAAACATGGGTATAAATTTGAGTCGTAGATAAACTAGAATGACCAAGTAATTCTTGCACACTTCGTAAATCTGCTCCGTGGTTTAAAAGATGTGTCGCAAAAGTGTGCCTCAATGTATGGGGGGTTACATTATTTTTAATAGCAACTAGTTTCATAATATTATCTAGTATTTGCGAAATACGTCGGGTTGTTAATTTACCACTTTCTTTAGAAACAAATAGATATTCGCTTGATTTGCCATCTAAAATTATTTCTCTATCTTTTAAATATTCATGTAATGTATCTATCGTATATTCTCCATAAAAAACAATTCTTTCTTTTGCCCCTTTTCCTAGTACTTTAATACTTTTTTCTAATTCATTTATATTTTTTAATTTGATGGTTACTAATTCTTCTACACGACATCCCGTATCATAAAGTAGTTCAATGATAAGTAAATCTCGTGTAGTATAAATTGTTTTTTTATACTCCTCTTGGTTTGGAAAATTTAAAATAGTTTCCATATCAATTTCACTTACATAATTGGGAAGTTTATGCTCTAGTTTTGGGTTTCTTATACTTGCAAATATATTTTTTTCTAATACTCCCTTACTTACTAAATAACGATAAAAACTTCGTATAGAACTTATATTTTTAGCAATACTTCTATTTTTATATTGCATTTTATCTAAATATTTTAAATATTCTCTTACTTCTTCTTTCGTGATTTTTAAGTAAGAGATTTTATGAGTATCTAAAAATTTTTGATACTTATATAGTTCTATTTCATAAGACTTAATGGTGTTATCACTATAATTCAGTTCTACTTGTAAGTATTCTAAATAATTATGAATGTCTACTTCCATTAAAAGGAACGTCCTTCTCTTTCGTCTTGCATTCTATCATATTTTTCAAAAGGATTTACGTAACTTTTCTTTTTGGCTGTTTCTAATCCTCTTTTTTTGGTCTTTAAAACTTGCTGTAAAGTTTTTTTCAAATAAACTTCAGAAAAGCTTTCCAAAACACTTCTATCTCGCATGGGATCTTCTTTCATTATAGAATTGATTAATTCCTCTTTTGTTAGTAAATTTTCTTGTTTACTTACAGTGCTTTTTTGTCTATTTTGTTCAATATCTTCTCTATCGTAACTTTCTTGTTCATAGTATCGCATAATTTGACACCCACCTTATACATTTATTATGTTCTAAAATTATAAAAAAAGCAAGAGACTTTACTCTTCCTTTTCATATTCACAATTTGAACAAACGACTTTTTCTTTTTTCTCTACTAATAAACTATCGCATTTCGGACATTTTTCTCCTGTTGGTTTGTACCAAGAGGCAAAATCACATTTTGGATAATTCGTACATCCATAGAAAAATTTGCCTTTACGTGTTCTTTTTGCTACAATCTTACCATCACATTTTGGGCAATCAGCAAGTTCTTCTACTACTCTTTCTTCTTTTTTTATGTATTTACAAGTTGGATAGTTAGAGCACGCTGTAAACTTACCATATCTTCCGTTACGAATCACTAGGTCACTTCCGCATTCAGGACAAGTTTCTCCTGTTTTTTCTGCTTCTTTTTTCTCCATTTTATCAAACGCTTCTTCTACGCAAGGTTCAAATTTATCGTAGAATTCACGTAATACTTTTACATTGTCAGCTTCACTATCCGCAATTTTATCTAAATCCGTTTCCATAGCACTTGTATATTCTACATTAACGATGTCACTAAAGAATTCTTGTAATTTGTCTGTTGTTTCGATTCCAATTTCTGTTGGTATCATTTTTTTATCTTCTACCACCACATACCCACGTTCTTTAATGGTTGTCACAATAGTAGCATACGTACTAGGTCTACCAATTCCCAAATTTTCCATTTCTTTAATTAAACTACTTTCGGTGTATCTTGGAAGTGGTTTGGTAAAATGTTGTTCTTTTATGATTTCGTTTGCAATGATGGTATTGCTTTTGTAGTTTTTAAAATCAGGTAAAAGTGTATCTTTTTGTTCTTCATAAGCCGCATAAACTTTTAAGTATCCATCAAATTTTAAAACACTACCTGTGGTTTTAAACGTATAACCATTGTTTTCCAAAATAACAGAAGTTGTTAAGAAGGCTGCATTTGCCATTAAAGAAGATAAAGCACGAACATAAATTAAATTATATAATTTGTATTCATCAGGAGTTAGATATTTTTTCATAGATTCTGGTGTACGCAAAATGCTAGTAGGTCTTATACCCTCATGAGCATCTTGCATGTTTTTGTCTTTCTTCCCTGCTTTTACACTTCCAATATAATTAGCCCCAAAGTTTTTCTTGATATACTCATATGTTTCAGCAACAAATGTTGGAGAAACACGTTCTGAATCGGTACGCATATAGGTAATAAGACCGACTGTTTCACTTCCAATATCAATTCCTTCATATAGTTTTTGAGCAACACGCATGGTTTTAGATGGTGCAAAGTTTATACGATTAGCAGCCATTCTTTGTAAGGTTGAAGTTTTAAATACGGGTTTTGCACTTTTGTTTGTTTCGCTTTGTTTGACATCTTCTATTTTAAAAGCATTCGATAACTGTTCTAAGATTTCTTGGGCTTCTACTTCACTCCCAATTTCGACCTTTTTTCCATGATATTTTTCTAAATCAGCAGTGAAGTCTTTGAAATCTGCATGAATGGTCCAATATTCAACAGGAATGAATGCTTCTATTTCACGTTCACGATCTACAATTAATTTTAAAGCAACGCTTTGGACTCTACCTGCACTTTTTCCTCCTGTTTTCGATTGCATCAATTTACTCAAACGAAATCCAATAATACGGTCTAGAATTCTTCTTGTTTCTTGACTTTTTACAAGATTTTCGTCAATTTTACGTGGGTGATTAATCGCATCAATGACAACATCTTTTGTAATCTCATTAAATACAACACGGCTATAGTTATCATTTATCTCCAAAGCATCTTTTAAATGCCAAGAAATAGCTTCCCCTTCACGATCCGGGTCGGTAGCAAGATAGACAAAACTACTCGTATCCACATCTTTTTTTAAGGCATTAATATCTTTTTTCTTTCCTTTAATTGGAATATAATTTGGCTCAAAGTTATGCTCAACATCTACTCCTAGTCCAAACTTTCCACTTGTTGCTAAATCACGAATGTGACCTTTACTTGATACTACTTTGTAATCACTACCTAAATACTTTTCAATTGTCTTGCTTTTTGCAGGAGATTCTACAATGACTAATTTTTTCATAAGCATCCTTTCTAATTTTCTGTTTCGTTGGTTTCTTCTGGTTCTACTATAGGTTGGTATTTTTCTAATCCTTCACTTAAATATTTAAAATAATTAGAAGTAATAGCTAGATTACTCATTTTTATCATGTTACTAATTTCTTTATTAAATTTAATAATTTCTTCGTTTGTATATTTGGTTTCCCCAAAGTAATTCATTTTACCGGTTGTAGAGTTATAGTATCCAATTTCATTTTCCCATGAACCATCTGCAAATACAACTCTATTTTTATAAGAAGTTGCATAATCACTTGCTAGAATATCTTCTCCCATATACAAACGTGGGTCATACTCTAAATTAAACAAATTGGCGATGGTTGGTAAAATATTTAAGTATGAGGTATACTCATTAAAATGTTTCCCTTCCATTTCGCTATTGTAAATCACAAATGGGGTTTGTTCAATATTATTACGTTCTAAAGCATCTGGTAAAACACTTGCTACATCATTATCTTTAAGTCCATAAGGATAATGGTCTCCATAAAGGACAATTACCGTATCTTCTAATACTCCTTTTTCTTCTAGTAGTTCTAAAAGTCTAGCAAGAGCTAAATCAAGTTCTTTTAATTTAGACATATAACGTTTTGTTCCGTTTGAATAGCCTGTATTTTTAAACATACTTACATATTTATCCCCATATTCACTTGAGACATAATATGGTTGGTGAGAAGTAACGCTAGTCATCCAAGCCATAAATGGTTTTGTGGTATCAATATGTTCCATAGAATGCTCCATTAACAAGATATCACTTGGCCATTCTTTGTATTCCGAAGTATAAGGAATTTTTAAGTCTTTCACGCCATAGAAAGCACTACTTCCCATATTTTTATGAATAGTAGAACGGAAATAATAGGTTTCATCATAGTTATGGTAAGAAGAAGTTGTATATCCGGCTTTGTTAAATAGTCCAAAAATGCTTTCGTTATACTTATTATTTTTATATTGATTTGCGGTACAAATACGATTGATACTAAATAAACTGACCATACCACTCATTTCGTTATTACCAGTGGCACATGAATTTCTTGGAGAATAATTGTTTTCCCAACTAAATCCTTCGGTATACATTTTATAGAAGGTTGGATAATATTCTGGGTTAATAAAGACTTCGTTCACGCTTTCCATCATGATAACAATTAAGTTTTTATCTTCAAACATTCCGGTATATTCATTTTTATCTGCAATAGTACGGCTCATAAAATAACTATTTAGTGTTTTATAATTGGAATTCGTTGTTTCACTTTGTAAAGTCTCCCATGCTGTATCGTCTATCATTCTTGTATAATCTGTAACTTCAGTAGGTCTTTTAGAACCACTTCCAAAGTCTATCATTTCATTATCTTCTGTTTTAAATAAAGTGGATTTTACATCTAAAATCCCAAACATACTAGTTCCAAATTGATTCACACTAATGTTTAAATTGGTTGGATTTTTAAATAAAGATTTTGTACTTTCTAGTTGTAATTCGTTTTGCATAAATTTGATACTTAAAGTTTGGTAATAAAAAGCAAATAGCAAAATGGCACATACAATTGCAATTCCGGCACTTCTGCGACTTGCCCTTTTGGTAAATATACTTTCCTCTTCTTTATATAAATTTACAAATATCTTTTTTTCTAAAAAACATTTATAAAGAACAAACAAAACAAAAGGAAGTAACATCCACCAAAAACTTGGATTAAAAGAAGCGAAATAGTCTTGAATATATTCTGTTACTGCTCCTAGTTGACTACTTGTTCCAATTGAAATATACACTCCCAAAAAGTTTTCAAATCCAGCTTGTAAAATGGCATAAATAGTAGCCACAAGTAAAACAAGAATGCTTACTATCCTACCAATGCTTTCTTTCATAAAACAAGTGATACTACTAACAAGCAAAGCAAAAATATTGCATCCAATAAATATTCGGAATACAGCCCAATCAAAAATGGCCATTTCTTCAAAACTACGAAACATAATCTCTATTATAAATAAAGGAATTAAAAATGATACATAGTTTTTAATTAGTTTGTTTTTCCCTAACTTCTTCATAAACTTTTTCACCTTTCTCTATTAAATCACGAACTGGCTTATATGTAAATCGATAATTTTCAAGTGGGCCAAATTTTTCTAAACATTCTAAATGCAGTTTGGTAGGATACCCTTTGTGTTTATCAAAATGGTATTCTGGATATTTTTTATGAAGTTCATACATCATCTCATCTCTTGTTACTTTAGCAATGACACTTGCTGCAGCAATGGATAGGGATAATGCATCTCCATGAATAATACTCGTACTAGGAATATCTAATTCTAGTTTCATGGCATCAATTAGAACATGTTCTGGTGTTACGCTTAAATTCTTTAATGCTTCTAACATAGCTAGTTTACTTGCTTCGTAAATGTTTACTTCGTCGATTTTTTTAGCAGAGATTACACCTACTCCAATGGCTAGGGCATCTCGTTTTAGTATTTCGTAAAATATATTGCGTTTTTTCTCACTTAATTTTTTAGAATCATCTAAACCTTCTAAGTGATAATTTGTAGGAAGAATGACGGCAGCAGCGACAACAGGTCCAACTAATGGCCCACGTCCTACTTCATCTACTCCTGCTATTAAAGTTATATTCTGTTTGTATAATTCTTTTTCATATTTTAATAAATCAACTTCCTCTTTTACCACTTACGTACACCTCATTACACATTTTATCACAATATTAAAAAATGGTTATCAAAAAAATTACTTTTATCTATCAAAAGTAATTCCTTTAATATATTCCATTTTTACGTCATTTAGTATTTTCGTACTCACACGATTATAATCCACTTCTCCGTTTTTCATGGCTCCCATATTTTTTCCAATACTTTCATAAGCACTTTCTATATCTTCTACGTTTGTTATTTTGTATCTTTCTTTTAAAATATCAGGATAGTATTCGGATAGTGTTTTTAAAATATAGACTGCCACCTCATCAATCGGAAGAATTTCTTGTTTGATACTCGTCATCGCCGCTAGATTTAGACCTACTTTTTCTTCACTAATTTTTGGCCATAATATACCTGGTGTATCTAAAAGAGAAATGTTGTATGGCGTTTTTAACCATTTGACTTGCTTGGTTACACCTGGATTGTTTCCAACATCTGCAACTTTGCGATTGGCCATTTTATTAATAAGTGTACTTTTTCCTACATTGGGGATTCCTACTACTAAAGCATGAATTTCTTTTTCTTTCATTCCTTTGTTTTCTCGTTTCAATTGCGTTTCATTCATAAGTTTGTAAGTTTCTTCCATAATTTTTTTATAGTCATTATCATTATTTAAATCTACCAAAAGTACTTTTGTTCCTAAATTTTCATAATATTGAATCCATTTTTGCGTTGCTTTCACATCACATAAATCTTTTTTGGTCATTATCATAAGTTTCGGTTTATTTCGTATTAAATCATAGATATCCTTTATTTTAGAAGAATATGGTATTCTTGCATCTACAAGTTCATAAACAACATCGATTAAAGAATATTTTTCACTTATTAGTCTTCTTGTTTTGGCCATGTGACCTGGGTACCAGTTTATATTTGTCGAATTTTGTCGATTATTTTCCATTTATTTCACTTCCTTGTTATATATATTATTTACCATTCAATAATAGTTAAATTATTAAATCTTTTTGCCCAACCTGCAGCTTTTTTATCATATAGTTCCTTAGAATTTCTATCGTGTTGAATAGGACGAATTGTTTTACTAAATATATCACTTAGCCCATAAGGTGCATAAACTTTAATTTGATTATTTTCCTTAGTGATTCCAATAGCGTGTACAGTAGCAATCCACTTACTTATTGCATCTTCTGAATTTTTATATGGTTCAACTTTTACTCCTTGGTTATGTTCCATTTTCCACAAATGCATTCTTGCTTCATTCGAAACATCTATTTCATAATTAAATCCCTTGAACCTAGCATATTTATTAATACTATTATAGTATTCTAAATCTTTTTCTACCCTTAAATCATTATTATTAAAATAAATAACATCTAAATCCTTAATGCCAAAATTTAATTCTCTACTATCGTAATAATTCCAAATTGTTTGAAAAATAGAACCTGCTGCTATATAGAAATTAGGTAGATTTAATTCAGATATATAATCTAGAATTTCCATTAATTCTTTGTTTTTTTTAATATATAAATCAGCATATCCAATTGGACACTTATATTTTTATATTGCATAATTTTCCTCCATTTCTATTTTCATTTACCTGTATAAATTCTTTAATACATTTGTAAGGCAATCTTCTGCTGTTAAATTGCTGTTTTCTGAAAACCTAATTCTAACTAGCTTACCATTTACTGCTTCTTTTTTTTGGCTATTATATTATAAAAATGCCATTTTTTATTATCAGATTCTCTCGTATATTCTATTTCATCAAATTTGAGTATTGTATATTTGTCTAAATGTTTTTTGCAGTTTTAATTGTAAAAGTATTAACATCTTTTCTTGTATTCCAAGCATCTTTATTATCTACGTGAATAACTCTTTTTTTATTATTCTTCATAAATTAAAATGGTCTTCTTTAAATTAGCATTATTTCCTTCAATAAAAATCATCTCAAATTTATCAGTATTAAAATTTTCTTCATAAAAATTATATTTCATTGTTATTTTAAACGAATTTTCATCCTTATAGTTAAACAACTTATAATCATCAAGTCTCACTCCTTTAGGACGTGATCCATCGATAGTACTATCATAAAGAATGTATTCCTTTAAACAACTAGGACATTTTGCTTTAATCACTATTTGTTTTTGATTCTTTGTTAAATTAATTCCAAATAGTCCTTTCTTTAAAATACCAGTATGATAAATATTAAAGATATCATTTTCACAATCACAAACTAATTTAGCCTCTAAGGCAACATCCTCATGATTAATAACATTAGTAAAATTTTTTTCTAAACGCATAAAAATAACTCCTTATACGAATATAATAACAAAAAAACCTATTTCTTACTACTCTATAATGGCTAGATTAGTAAATCTACCAAGTCAACTTGCAAACTTTCTAATTTTATCTTTACCTCATGTGCTTTCTTTTTCATCATTGCCTTTATTTTCAGATAATAAAAATGGATTGTCAATATTTTTTAAAGACAATCCTGTTATTTTTTATAAACCATAAAATATCTCGTATCTGTTTCTTCTTTTATTTTAAACCCTAACTTTTTGTGCAAATGAAAGGCTATTTCATTCTTTTTATATACCCATAAGTAGACGACTTTGTTTTCTTCTAATACTTCTTTTATCAAAGTACTGCCAATTTTTTGATTTCTAATAATTAATGAAAGTATTTCATATCATATTTATTAACTTTGATAAATCTTTCGTCATTTAAAACAAAACCTTAGTCATATATTCTCTTAATATTTTCGTTGCCCATATTCTAAATTCTGTTGTTTTTTTAGAGTTAATTCTATATCCGATTGCTATTATTTGCATCCAAATTATATATTTTAGTTTTATATTTTTTCCATCAGACGCAATTATCGAGGATTCCTCGGTAACTGAAATTTCATTTAATTCTTTATCTTTATAATAATTATTAACTGGTAATATATAATTTTTAATTGCATCTGTATGGTTAAGATAATTATTTCAAGACTAATAGAAGAAGCAAATTCAAACGCAATATCTTTATATGCATATATGTTCCATATTTACCACGCTTCGAATATATACCAATCGCGTTTGTTTTATTACACCATTCTGTAACACTTAACGTAATGTATGAAGTCCTGCTTCACTCCTAAACCCGTCGAATTCGACGGAATTAAAATTTGGATTATATATTGATTCCCAAGTCCCCAAAAATTCCAAAGTGATTCTATTTCTTAGCCAATTTCTTATAACATCATCTGATGTAGATTTTCCCTCTTTAAATTTTGTACAATCAGAAATACAAATATAATCTTTTTCATTTATATTTATACTTATATCTTGGACTTTAATTATTTTGTTAGACATACATTCGCTCTTTTCTGTAAAATTTTTTAATAGTATTTGTTATTTCTCAATATCTACTTTCCATAATCCATGCTTATTACAATAAGCATATAAAATACCTGATTTTACATTATCAAAAATGGCAACAGCATCTTCATTTGGTTGTAAATAAACATATTCTTCTTTTTCTTTAGTTTTTAAACAAATCCATTCAATATAATGGTCTTCTTCCATCACATGGTTCACTCTAACTTTTACTTTATCTTCTTCTACTACATAGGTGGGTATATGTTTTTCTATTGCCGCATCTACTGAATTTGCTTTTATCATTTGCATTTGTTCATTGCAACACATAATCCCACAATCTTCACAATAGCAATCTTCTATTACTTTTACAATAGCTCCACATTTTAAACATTTTTTTATTATTAATTCATTTTTCATATTTTAATCCTCTTTTTCTTTATTTATATTTTTATTTTAATCTTTTCATAAAAAAGTAATTGATTGTTCCTGGAGGACAATCTTCAATCGTAGCATAAACTTTATAACCTAGTTTTTCGTAAAAACCTTTCGCTTGAAAATTCCATGTTTCCATTCTCACCCCTGTTAAGTTTTCTTTTAAGGCATGTTCTTCTATTCTTTTAATTAAATTGGTTCCAATATCTTGCCCTCTATAAGTTTTTTCTAACCATAATAAATCTAAAAAATACCAATTGAATAAAACATAGCCAATGGCTCCACCTACTAGTGTGTCTCCATCATAAACCAAAAAATTGTAATCATATTCTCTTTCTTCTTCTCTAAGCCACTGACACTTTTTTCTATTGTTCTTCTTAATTCCTTCAAACACAAATTTTTTTGCTTTTTCATCATTATTTTGTTCTATTTTAATCATACTAACTACCTCTTTAAAATTTACTTTTCTACTTTTCCAACACGATTAAAAGGATAAAGAATAAAATTAGTTGTTCCTTTGATTTGACTTTTTTTAACAGGTCCAATTGTTCTACTATCTAAAGAAACAACTCGATTGTCTCCTAAAATAAAGTACTCATCACTTCCTAAAGTAATACTTTCATAATTTGAAGTTTCTCCATAAGCATAAACATCTTCTATTTTTTTATCGTTAATATAAATAGAATTGTTTTCTATTGAAATTTTTTCTCCGGGAAGTCCATATACCCTTTTGATTAATTCATCACTCTTTGTATCGACTACTACAATGTCATACCTTTCTATTTTAGAAAGTTTATTTAATATCATAAATTCCGTGCCATCTAATGTTTTATACATAGAGTTTCCATTTACTTTTATAGGGGTTACAATAAACGTTCTAACTAGTAAAACAACAATTAAAATAATAATATATGGTAGTAATTCTTTACTATTTTTGATTATTTTCTCTTTCATAAGTCAAATCCTTTCGTTATTTATTATACAACAGAATAAGAGTTTATAAAACTAAAAAAGAAGCATTAAGCTGCTTCTTTCATACTGCTATTTCTTTCTTTAACTTTATATTCTTTACGCATATTTTTAATAAAGTTAAGTTTAGCACGACGTACCATACCTTTTTTCACAACCGTAATTTTGTCAATAGTAGGTGCATTTACTGGGAATACTCTTACTACTCCTACACTACCGCTTTTTTTACGAACAGAAAAAGTTTCAGATACTCCAGAACCTTTTTTTGCAATAACAATTCCTTCGAATGCTTGAATTCTTTCTTTTTTTCCTTCTTTTACCCAAACATCTACTCTTACGATATCTCCTACACGGAATTCAGGAATGTTTGGTTTCATATGCTTTTTGTTAATTTTGTCGACTAGATTAGCCATACGTATACATCCTTTCTATAAAAATTTATCTTCTGTAATCATAAATATATGTAGCTTCAGCGGATTACATGCTTAAAAAGCAGATTCATTATAACAAAAATATTAGAAATATGCAAATTTTTTATCTACAAAGTTTTTCCGTTTCCTCTTCTTCTCTAACGCTTTCTAAAAAAACTCGTTTTTTAAATGAGCCTTTTTGACCATTCTTTTTTTCAGCCATAATCATAACATCAGCTAAAGATGATTCCTCTACTTTAGCTAAGTATTTTATTACTTCTAACATATCTGCAAGTTCTTCTAAACGCTCTCTTCCACTCGATTCTAAGACCTCTTGGTATTCTTCTAGCAATTTGTTCTCTAATTCTATTTTATATTCTTCCTTTGTTAATGTACGTGTAATAGGTTCTGCTCCACGCTTTTTAATAATCTCAGGAATATTATCTCTTACTAATTTATTATATTCTGTGTTCATTATCTACTATGTCCTTTTTCTAATTCACTTTTTAAAACTTGTTCTTGTCTTAAATTCAAGTAAAATAACTTTTCTTTTAATTGTCCTTCTAAAACTTTTAAACGTTTTAGGTACTTTTCTTTTTCTTCCTTTTTTAAATATTCTTTGTATTTTCTTTGAATAATATTTTTTTCTTTTGTAAGTTCATTTAAAGCAATCACTACACTTCCACTATCGGCATCCTCTTCTTTTAAAACTCTTAAAATAAGGGAAGCTAGTTTACGAAAAGATTTATCTAACTTTTTTGTTAAAATACTATTCGTAATTTCAGGATTGGTGATTGATAAACTACTAATCGATACTAAATTGGGGCTTGCGATATTGGGCTTAAAAACATATCCTTCTTCTTCAAAATTAAATTTATTTAGTTTTCTGTTTTTATTTTTTTTCTTTATTACATATTTTTTCATAACTTCACCTTAACTCAATAAATCTTTTCTTTTTTCTTCGGTTTTTTTTATTTGTTCTTTCTTTCGCCATTCTTTTATTTTTTCGTGGTCTCCACTTAAAAGAACATCCGGTACTTGTAGCCCTCTAAACTCTCTAGGTTTTGTATAAGTAGGATAATCAAGTAAATTGTTGGTAAAAGATTCTTCCTCGTAGGATTCTTTTTTAATTACCCCATCTATTAATCTTATTACACTATCACAAATGGCCATGGCAGGAATTTCTCCGCCAGTTAGAATATAATCTCCAATACTCACTTCTTCATCAACAAAGGAGCGTATCCTCTCATCAAAGCCTTCGTAATGTCCACAAACCAAAATCAAATGTTTTTCTTCTTTTAGTTCTTTTGCTTTCTCTTGTTTGTAAGGACTTCCTTGAGGAGTGAGCAAAATCACTTTAGAATTTTCCTGTTTTACGGATTCGATTGCCTCTACAATCGGCTCTACCATTAAAACCATTCCACTGCCTCCCCCATAAGGAGTATCATCCACTTGGCTATTATTTAATTTAGAAAACTCCCTAAAATTTATAATATGGATTTCCACAGCTTTTTTTTCAATGGCTCTTTTGATAATCGATTCATTTACAAAACCTTCAAACATCTTAGGAAATAGGGTTAAAATATCAATTCTCATAAGATTAAACTTTCGCCCCCTTTGGTTTCCACAATCCTTTTTTCTACATCCACTTTTTTAATGTATTCAACGTTTAGCGGAATGTAAAAGTTCTTTTCTCCTTCAATAAATAATAATATATTGGACTTATTATACACGATATCTTTAATTTTACCTAGTACTTTTTGATTTTCAATAACTTCCATACCTGGCAAATCTTCGTAAAGGTATTCCCCATTTTGTAAATTTAAGGTACTCCTTTCTACATACACGTTTTGTCCTTTGTACTTTAAAACTTCATTGATATTGGTATATCCTTTTAAAGTAATCATATCAAATCGTTTGTGTCTACGATAAGTCTCTATTTCTTCTTTTTCTTTACTCTTTCCAATATATAGAGAAGTATTTGGTTTAAAAACACGTTCTTTTTTTTCAAAATCACTTAAAATTCTTAATTCTCCTTTAATTCCATGGGTATTTACTATTTTTCCTATAAAAACAAATTCGTTCATTTTCTCACCGCCACTTCATACATGAGTATACTAGCAGCCACTCCTGCATTTAAAGATTCACACGTTTTTTGTATGGGAATTTTTATAAATTGGCTAGCCATGTTTTTGATTTCTTCTCTAACTCCTTGACCTTCATTTCCAATTACGATGGCAATTTTGTCTTGTAAGGTTATTTCTTTTATATTTTTTCCTTTTTTGACATCCGTGAGTAAGATTTGATAGTCATTTTGGATTTCTTCTAAAAATGTAAGGAGTTCTTTTCTTACCACATTTACATGAAACAACATCCCCTCTGATGCACGCACTACTTTTTCGTTATATAAGTCAACAGTATCAAAGCTAGCAACAATATCTGTAAATCCAAAAGCAATGGCACTACGAATCATAGTCCCAAAATTCCCAGGATCTTGAATGTTATCTAAAATTAAAATTTTATTTTGGATTTCTTCCTCTTTCTTTTTATAACAAATAGCAACACGAGAAGAAATACTGACTTGACTAGATATTTTTCTCATAATGTCTTTTGTAACATAAAAATCGGCATCTAGTGTATCCTCACAAGAAATGATTTCTTTGATAAGATTTTGTTTTTGAGCTTCCTCTATTAGATGTTCTCCTTCTATTAGAAAAAGTCCGGATTGGTCTCTATCTTTTTTGTTTTTTAATTTGCACCATTCTTTAACATTGGTATTTTGTAATGATTCTATTTTCATTTCTTAGCTCCTTAATCTTTTTCTTGCTTCTTTGTATTTGGGATAATATTTTTCCACATGTGCCCAGAACCTTGGACTATGGTTTGGTTCGTAAAAATGACAAAGCTCATGAATAATAACATAATCAAGTAAATCTATTTCCTTTTTTAATAGTTCAGTATTTAATGTAATTGTGTTACTTCCTCTATTGTTTACTCCCCATCTCGTTTTCATATTTCGAAACTTTAAAGTAAATTTAGGGATGTCTTTAAAACAGGAAGTAATTCTTTCGACTTCATTTGTGAAAATTCGTTCCACTTCCTTTTTATAAAATTTTTGTAAGTTTTTTTCATCTTTTATAAAGAGTACATCTCCATCAAAATAAGGAGTTCGAACACTTTCATTATAGCAAATGGTGTATTGCTTTCCTAAGTAATTGAAAAATAAATCGTTTTCTTTAGTTTTACAAATTTCTCTATACATTTTAGTAATTTTATCACTATTTTCCTCAATTAATTTTTCAATGTCTTTCCATTTTACATAGCGATTACAAGTAGCATATAACTTTTTATCTTCTTTAAAGCGTAAGTAAATATTTTTATTGTTTTTATAAACAATAACTACTTCTACAGCATTTCCATCAATCATCGTTTGCATGCTACCACCTACTTCTTATTTTAGCATAAGAAAGAGACGAAAAAAAGTATTCAAAAATAGAATACTTTAAAATCCGTGGCCTCCGCCTCCGCCTCCGCCGAAGCCGCCACCTCCAGAAAATCCGCCACCAAATCCTGAACCACTTGAACTTGCTGAATTGGCACGGGCAGCTGTAACAGCTGTAATATTAGATTGTACAGAAGAAGTAATGCTATTATGAATAGAATGAAAGACATACCAGTCGCTAAATGTTGGCGTATAGCCTCCCATATAAATACCTTGCGTTTCTAATTCTTTTATTTTTACATTCATACATTTTGATACTTTTTCGGCTAAGCCAAATACAGTTGCATAAACCATATAGCGTTCCCATAAAACAATTTCGGGAAGTTCTTTTGTATCAAAGGTACCAAAATCATTCAAAAACTTTTTAAATGCCATCCATTTGGCATAATCTTCATTTCCTTTTTTCGTTCTTTTAAAGAAACAACAAGTATAGATTAAGAAAAGAATAGATAGGAAAACATTTAAGAAAATGAGCGGCAAGACAACGGAAAAGATTCCTATTAAAATGGCTAAGATAAAGCTCATAACCAAAAACAAAACACTAATGATTATAGGCTTGGCATTCTTTTCAAAGAAATTTTGTGCTTTTCCATCTTTAATTACTTTGTTTTTCCAAGTCATATAAGAAGTGGAAAATTTTTCACAAGTTTTGGTTCCTTTGGCATAATTTTTTAAGTCTTTCGTTGTGAATTTTCCATCACTACCTACTTTCTTAAATAAAAAGTCTACTAAATATTTTTCGGTTTCATTTATATTTTCTTCCTTTTTTAAGATAAAGGTATACTCTTTTTTCTTTTTCTCTAAAGGAATTTCTTCTACTGCAATTGTTTTTTTGTAAATTAAATTCATAATGGAAGCACTCATAGCATTAGGAGTTATATTTTTATTCATTAAGTAATCTACAACTTCAACATTATAGTCATCAATAAAATCACGATTGTATTCGTTTTTAAATTCACTTTTGTATTCTTTATCAAATTTAATATAGACATAAATCCATGCAATTATAAGAGCAAGGAAATGCAAAATAGAAAATCCTAAAAACACATAGAAAAGTCTTTTCAATTCAGCTCTTTTTTGGTTTTGTTCATCAGCTCTTTTTTGCTCTACTTCTATTATGCCTTCTAAAGCATTTTCATTTGTCTTTTTACTGACTAAACTAGAATTTAATAATGTAGGTGAAAACGTAAGACGAATATCTACTGGATTATAAGCTTCTAGCCTTTTTACGGTTGCAAGAACATACTCATCATCGTAAGGGTAAATTTCTCCAGCCATCTCTCCATGTGCCCAAACGCGAAAATGAGAAGAAGTATCTTTTTGTGGTAAATTTACTTTGATTTGTAAATCTTTAATGTCATCTTCATAATCACTACCAATGAACGTCCAATAAAGCTCCGCTACATCTTTGTGTAACACTAAAGCATCTTTTACAATGTATTTTAATTTAAAAGCAATGGTATCATTATTGGATTTAAAATACATTTTATATCTTTTTCCACTTGTTATATTACTTTCTAAATAGCCTAAATTATTTGCTTTTCCTTTTGTTAAACTTATAAAATCAGTATCATATAACGTATCAAAAGAAACATTGTTTTCTTTTTTTGCAGAAACATCTACCATTTGAATGTCACTAGCATTGTAAATACGATTGTTTTCATACCCACTATTTCCAAGTTTGTTATTTTGATACACAATGTCTCTTATGTAACCATTAAAACTTCCTTTTAAAACGATAAGTTCTGTTACTTCTAAATTTCCATCTTCTAAAATACTAGCATCGATGTAATAATTTTTGATGGTGTAATCTACATCACTAGCCTCTACTCCTAGTGGAAAAAATAAGAACAAAGACAATAAGATTCCTATTATTTTTTTCATAAAATTCACTCCCATAAAAGAAAATTTTAAGCAAAAAGCTTAAAATTTCACTTGTACGTTTTCTCTTTCTGTTTCATTTGCTTCAAAGAAAGCTTCTTTTTTAAACTTAAACAACGAAGCAACGATATTGCTAGGTACAACTTCTATCTTATTGTTGTAAGTTAAAACGGTATCGTTATAGAATTGTCTAGCACTTGCAATTTTACTTTCAGTTTGTTGTAATTCTTCTTGTAAATCTAAAAAATTCGTATTCGCTTTCAAATCTGGATAACTTTCCGATAAAGCAAATAATTTTGTCATTGCTTTAGTAAGTTCTCCATCCGCTTTCATTTCCTCTTCTGGTGTTGCAGCGCTTAAGAACGTATTTCTTGCTTTAATAACATTTTCTAACGTTTCACTTTCATGTTTTGTATATCCTTTAATAGTTTCTACTAAATTCGGAATTAAATCAAATCTTCTTTTTAATTGCACATCGATTTGTGCCCATTGATCCCTTACACGATTTCTTAATACAACTAATTTATTATAAGTTGCTACAATATAAAGAATAAGTAAAACAATAATAGCGAGTAGTATCCATATCCACATTTTTGTATCTCCTCCTTATGTTTCTATTTTATCATATGTTTTAAAATTTCACAATAAAACATAAAATGAATTGGTGAAGTCTATGACATTTTTTACGGGGTTTTTAATTGGAGTTGCAAGTTTAATACCAGGTATTAGTGGTGGTACAATTTTAGTCCTGATGAAAAAATACGATGAAGTATCGAATGCAATTGCTCATTTTAAACAAAAAGAAAACAAACTATTTCTTTTCTTTCTTGTTTTGGGAATTATTTTAGGAACCATTACTTTTGCTCGAATTATAGAACTTTTCTTTTATTTTGCTCCTAATTGCATGTTTATTTTATTTAGTGGTTTTATCCTGTTTTCAATACCAAATTTTATGAAAACGGAAAAAATAAAACCAAGTCTATTTTGGTTTGTCTTAGGAACGATCGTCATTTATTTTTTATCTACTTTAAGTACTGCTACTAATCCTGTTGTTTTAGAATATCCAAAGATTACCATCCTCTTTTTAATTTTCTTTACTCTAAGTGGCATGGTAGATGGATTTTTTACAATATTACCTGGGGTTTCTGGCTCGATGGTCATGATGATTTTAGGTCCTTATTTTTTGTATAAATCCTATTTAGCCAATATAAGTATTCAAAATCTTGTTTTTCTTATTCCCTTACTATGCTATTTTTTAGGAGATATCTTTGGATTCTATTTAGGAAGTAAAGTTTCTCTTTATTTCTTAAAAAAATATCGTAAATTATTTATGAGTTTTGTTTTAGGAATGGTTTTAATGAGTGCCCTTATTTTACTTCCACTTGGTGCTTTAAATTGTCATACTATTATTCCTTACAGTATTGTACTTCTTATTAGTTTTATCATTTGTCAATTGTTAAACCTGATTAAGTAGATTTCTTTACCATAATGATAGGTCTTATATTTTTATAAGTGTTATGTGCTGTTACCAAATTGGAACCATATCCAATTGTACTCATTCCATTCGTTCTTGAAGCAAGGGTCAAATACCAAGACGCATTATCCCTTATAATGTCAAATTCAGAAGAAAGCGGAATTCGAATATAAGTCGTATAATTTCGGATGGTATCAGAATACGTCATATTTTGCATGCTTCCAACAGAAATTGCTTTTTGTAAATTAGCATCATTAAAAAGAAAATCGTCTACTATTCTTTTCACAATACTAATATTCCAAGAATAATAATTAAAAACAACGGAATTTTCGTAATTACAAACAGCAGGATTATACCTATTCAAACACATTAATGTTTTATCTTCATTACTCGCATTTGTAATTCCAACATTACTTAAAGAAGTTTCAATCTCTTCCTTTGTTAAAGTACGTTTTAATAGTAATGTGACATTTTCACCATCGTCTTTAACAACTTGCCAAATATCTGCCCCAAAGGTCACCTCATCAAGTGGCTCATAATTAATGTTCTCTCCTCTATCATTCTTTTTATATTTTAAATATACAGGATTAAACGCCGCTAAACCATTTAAATATTCTTGTGTTTCTTTTTTTACATCATTTAATAACACTCGATTATGAGCATAATCGCTTACAACAGCAAGTAATGTAATTAAAAAAACTAAAAAAAAGGAATATATTAAAGAAATCGCAATAAAACCTTTATTGTTTAATTTCATATATATTCCTCCTTTATTCTTACTTACAATTATATCCTAATTGCTATTTTTAAGCAAGAAGTCTTAACAATAATTTTTAGAATAAATTCTTCTAATAGAAGAGCCTACTGTTCTTCCTAAATCCAACACTGTATTTATAAGTCTTGCAATGGAATTAAACAAGGTTGCTGTAATAGCTCCTCCTCTTATTTCATATAATTCTACTTCTTCTAACTTCATAAGTACCTCCCTAATTGCATTTTAAAGGACGAAGTATTCCATCCACAACTCCGGCGATAAATACACCGATTGCTCCAATAATTCCTAAAATGGAATAACTAATTCCTCCTCCTGTAATATTTTGAAGTTCTTGTTCTTTTAAAATCATATTTACCTCTCTTTCATTATTTTGATGATTTTCTTAATTAATTTTTCTTTGTTTTTATAAATCTGTAGTTTTACAAATTCTTTATTTTTCCCTTCATATTCTTTTGCTTTTAGTGTAATACTTTGGATGCCCTCATTGGAACTATCTAACACTACATCATCAAAAAACGTTTCTTCTATTTCATATTTATTTCCATTAATTTTAATAAAGTCATAGGTAAATCCTTCTCTATAAGGATAATAAAAAGTTAATGTACATACATCATGGCATAAAGTCTCAGCATTCGTTTCATATACGTTATACGCCTCTTTTTTATACGAATAAAGAATAAGAAAGAAAATGATAATGACAGGAACGAAATAAAAAAATATATATTTTTTTCTATCCTTACGTAAATAACTATTTAAATTGTATTTTAAATATTCTTGCATAGTAACTCTCCAAAATCATAGACAGTATCAAAGTACCTGCCATGGTTTTTATGACTAACATAAATAATAGTTTTATCTTTGAAATAGGCTTTTAATTTTTTTATAATGCTAATCTCTAACTCACTATTCACTTCACTTAAGGCTTCATCCAAAATAAGAATTTGAAAATCATTTAATAAGGCTCTTGCTAAAATAATTCTTTGTTTTTCTCCTCCCGAAATATTAATCGAATCTTTTGGTAAAAAGGTTTCATAACGAAGCGGCTTTTTTAAAACGATACTTTCGATTTCACAAATACTCAAAATATCTAAGTATTTCTCTTCAAGTATCTCACGACCTAATAAAATGTTATTTTTAATCGTATCTTGCATTAAATTTTCTTTTTGGCTTACATAAGTGATATTTTTTCGAATTGTATCCAAACTATAATCGTTTATACTCACATTCCCTATTTTTATATTATTATTTTTTACTTCTAATAAACGACTTAACATTTGACACAATGTTGATTTTCCACAACCACTATTTCCCTTAAACATAACACAAGATTTTTCTTTGATTTCCAAATGAAAATTTGTAAATAATTTCGAAAAATCGTTATAGGAAAAGTTTAAATCTTCTACCACAATATCGCCATTTTGAAATTCCTTTAATCCAACATCGTCTTGCTCTTCTCTAACGTTATAAAAATCATTTATTTTTTCAATGCCTACTTTTACATAATTATAGTTAGGGATTAAGTTTATAATTGTTTTAAAAGGGGTGAAAAAGAAACTAATTAAACTTTCAAACGTAATCAAATTGATTAAACTACAATTTTGCTTTAGTATTTCATAAAGACCAAAAGAAATGACAACAAAATGCATAAATTCTTCCAAAAAAACAGCGATAGAATTGGTTTGCATTCCGATCTTTTTTAAGTCGTAAGATTTTTCTAAGTACTTAAAAAGATACACTTCCATTTTTTGTAACATTTTTTTGACAAGATTTAGATTTTTAAGTGAGATAAAAGAATCAATATTCTCTACTACAATGGATTCAAAATCCACATCAGTTTCATTCACACTTAAAGCCTTTTTATAAATGATTTTGCCGAATATTATTCCAAATAACACATAAGTAAACACAAATAAACAAAGAAGGAAAAAAAGTGTTTTGTGAATTTGAAATAGAATAATTCCGACACTAAAAGCCAAGATAGAATCTAAAAGAATAGTAATGAAAATCTCACTAAATACTTCTTTAATATTTGCAAGTTCTTTTATTCTTACCATGATTTCTCCCGTTGTTCTATCTTTCATAAAATAATTGGGAAGCAAAAACAAATGATGCAGAAAATCGTTATACAAATACCCATCTAGATTTTTATTAAGTACATTTTTAAAATGATTACGAAGATAGTATAAGAGTTCTTTGATTGCATACAGAATCATAAAAAAGAATATAAGAGTGGTGATTATTGTTTTCTCTTCGTTATCCGTAATAAAATTCATACCTACTTTAAAATAAAATCCAGTAATGATAGTAACAAAAGTTAACAAAGACGTTAAGAATAGTATTTTAAGTACAATCTTTTTTTCTTTTTTAAAAACTTCTTTAATGAGTTCTAACAAATGGTTTTCGTTTATAATTTTAGGTAGCTGATGTTTCGGATAAAGAGTGATGATGTTTCCTGACCAAATGGACTCAAAATCATTTTTAGAAATTTTTATTTTTCCTTTTGCAGGATCCATAACAATCATGTCGTTTGCACTTACTTTATAAACTACTAAGAAGTGATTATAATGATTTATTTCGACATGTGCAATAATGGGAAGTATGTTATTTTCTAAATCACTTACTTTCTCTAACTTCATACCGTAAGCATCAAATCCATAATTACGAGCTGTTTTCACAAGATGATAGGCTGTTGTCCCCTCCAAAGACGTATGCGTATCTTGTCTTAATTTTTCAAGTGGGATATATCCGCCATAGTATTTAATTATGGAAAGTAATGAACATACTCCACAATCTTTTAAATCCTGTTGTCTTACGATTATATTTTTTTTCATTTTTGCCTCCTCATTCTTATATATACACCGTAAATTGGGAATTTCCTTTTTTTGAGGCAAATTTTTTGATAAAAAAAGAAAAAAACATCTTAAATTCTACTTTTTTAAGATATTTTTATGTTTTTGTCTATTTATATGTAATTCAATTTCCTTTTTAGCTTTTAAATTCAATTTAATTCATTAATATGGATTCTCTTTACAACGTTTCCGCTTTATATAAAGCATTTGAGACTAAATTAAAAACAGGTCTTATCCCAAAAGTACGATTATCATGAATAACAATATAAATATAACTTATAACTCTGTTTGAGTTATTTGACCAATTTTTAGGCGGATTAGTACCTGGATTATCACTATATAAAAATATAAAATGTTCATAGCAATTTCTACATATACAAGAATTTGCATCAGAGTTGTTCGGAAACTCTGTTTAATTTTGCCAAAGTTGTTATATTTACTATTACTTCTTTTTAATGCATATAATTTGATATTTTTGTTTTATTTCCTCTACAAATTTTCCTACATATCCTTTATCTCCAAATAAAATATTAATATCAACAAGGTCAGCTAATTCAAATACTGCATCTCTATCATCAATATTAGCAGGTGTTAGTACATAGTCATATGGATTACCATCTAAATCTGTTATAACATGTACTTTAAAACCAAAATATTTCTCCTTTTTGCTTGCACAATAACCATACGTCGCAATACCTTTGAATAACTTTGAAAAGAAAGCTCTTCCAAATTTACTTGTCGTTAATGGGAAACTGTCTACAATTTTATAAATAGAATGTTGAAATTTCATAAAATTTCTTCTTATTGCTCTTATAACGGTCATCAAAGAATTTATTGTTCTATTAAACCTTGAACGTTCTACATAGTTAACAAGACTAGCAAAATTTTGTTTTAGAAATGGATATCCTTTATTTATACTAAATCCCAAACATTGAATGATCAATAAATTGTTATTATTTCCACATCATTCATTTTTGATACCTCGATACACTAGATGCTCCTAAATACCACTATGTATTTTTAGTATTCTCCTAAGTTATTCCTATATCTACTTAAATTATCATAATTTAATGTCTAAGCTTTTTCCATTTATTTACAAATACTTTTAAAGCTTTGTTATACTCTTCCTCAGTATCCAACCCTAAAATATATTTTTCTTTTTTATCATATTTTCTTATGATAATTTCAGGCATCTCTATTTCTTCACTTTCTATTTCATTTGGTAAACTCAAATAAATATATTTTGTATCTTCAATAAGAATAGTATCTACTATTACATATTCTTCGTTATCTTCTAACTGTACTGTCTTGACCTTCATCATAAACACTTACCTCCTCTGCTCCCATTCTATAAATTTCAAAACTGACATATTTAGACAAATCTTTAAACTCTTTAAAGTTGTTCTTTTTTAAAATATCTTCTACATCTTTATAATCTGTTCCATAGTATAAATTAAATTCTGCCATAATGGTATTCATATAATTATTCTTACTTTCCTTATCTAACTTTGTGTATAACATATAAAAACCAACGATAGGATTTTCATAAGTCTCATGAGTTTGTTCCATAAGCTTTTTCCAATCATGTACATAAATTTGTCTATTTCCCTTATCACTATGAACCCATTCTTTATTCGTATTAGGTTCATAAATCGTTTCTGTATATGTTTCTAGTGCTTCACTTCTTAAATGATATGCATAAATATCATCAGCATATGTTGAACCAACCATTAATACACTCGTTAATACTGCACAAGCACCAACAAACTTCAGTACGTTTTTTTTGAACTTATTTTCATCCATTTTTTTCGCTTTTTGTTTATTTTTTACTTTAACTCCCGGTTTTACACTTTTTTCTATACATTTTTCAATAACTTGTTTATCTATTTCTAACATAGTGCCACTTTTACACTCTTTTACCAAAGATAAAAAAGCTTGTTTTTGCATATTAGGTTCTTCTTGTGCATTCATTTTTTCTGAATAATTCTGCTCTTCATCAATAACTCCACTAATCTCTTCAGCACTCATTTCTTGTTCCATTTG
Organism: uncultured Bacilli bacterium; assembly: GCA_910587325.1. Taxonomy (GTDB): domain Bacteria; phylum Bacillota_I; class Bacilli_A; order RF39; family UBA660; genus MGBC108787. Next base: position 39,852 of record CAJUKB010000005.1, read on the forward strand.
ATTTTGATATTCTGACTCTATAGCTTTTACTGTTTCTTGATTAATAACAGAAACATCAACCCCTTCCATAGAAGATTGTAAATTTTGTTCTGTTTGCCAATTATCTATACTATCCATAGTATTTCCAACTACTTTATAAGAATTCTTAATCACTTCTATCTCTTGGTTTAATTGGTTTAATTGTCCTTCTAAATGAGTATACATAACACGAAGACCCTTTTCGATTTGGTCATTCATTTGCTGATTGGCTTTTCTCATATCTTCTAAGTATTTACTAAATTCATCCATTTCAAGCACCAACTTTCTATTTTAACTATACTCTTATTTACTTATTATTGTCAATATAAAGTAAATCACTTTACAAAGTATAATTTTCTCTTTCTTAATATGGTATCATATATATTATAGAAAGAGGTTTTAATATGAATATAGATAGAACTATTTTTAAAGAATACGATATACGTGGTACTTATAAAGAGAATATAACGGAAGACATTGCCTATTTAATTGGACGTGGTTATGGAAGTTATTTAAGAGAAAAGCTAAACCAAAATTCTTGTGTGGTAGGAAGAGACAATCGTTTATCTAGTCTGTCATTGAGTAATGCTTTAATAGAAGGCATTACGGACAGTGGATGTGATTGTATCAATTATGGTCAAATTACGACTCCTATGCACTATTTAACAAGGCATATAAATAACTTATATGGCATTATGGTTACTGCTAGTCACAATCCAAAAGAAGACAATGGTTTTAAGTTTTCGTTTGATAAACTTGCCAATGCTCGTGGAGAAATGATTTACGAATTTCGTGATTATGTCATGACAGGCAACTTTTTAGAAGGACACGGAAAAGTAATTTCCAAAGATATTAAAAATGCATATTTAGATTATATGAAACGAAACATAGAAATGGGGGAAAAACGTGTAAAAGCGGTCATTGATTTAGGAAACGGTGCCACTACTTGTATTGCCAAAGACGTTCATAACTTATTTTCCAATTTAGACATTACCTATATCTGTGATGCAAATGATGGAAGTTTTCCTAATCACCATCCAGACCCTGCTGTTGAAGACAATATGGAAATGTTGAAGCAAAAAGTACTAGAAGTCCATGCCGATGTTGGTATTGCCTATGATGGAGATGGAGATAGAATTGGAATCGTTTTAGAAAATGGAGAGTATATTTCCGCAGACCAATACATGATTTTAATTTGCAAAGACTTACTTCCTAAGATTGAAAATAAAACAATACTCTATGATGTCAAATGTTCTAAATCTTTAGAAGATGAAATTAAAAAGTTTGATGGTACACCTTATTGTTATCGCACAGGAACAAGTTACACAGAAGCCAAGACAAAAGAATTAGGTTTATCTTTTGGAGGAGAATTTTCAGGACACGTTTTCTTTAATGATCGTGATTATGCTTTAGGCAGTGGTATTTATGCGGGACTTAGACTTATAGAAATTTTATCAAAAACAGATAAAACTTTAAGTGAAATGTTAGAAGATACAACGAAATACTACTCTACTCCAGAAATTAAAATAGCCACAACCAATGAAAAAAAGTTTGAAATCGTCGATAAAGTTTTAGAATATGTGAAGAATAAAAACTACAATTATAATGATATTGATGGTATTCGAGTTTCATTTAACAATGGATGGGCACTTGTTCGAGCAAGTAATACAGGCCCAAATCTAACCATCCGTTTTGAAGCTAAAACAGAAGAATATTTAGAAGAACTAAAAAAAGAATTTATGGAAATTATAAATAATTATCTATAAATTCTTTTTTATACAGCAAAATAAAAGAACCTTTAAAAAATAGGTTCTTTTATTTTATGATTGATTCTAAGGCAAGTGTAATAGATTCATTTAATGATTTTTCACGATCTTCTTGACTCATGAATACTTCACTAAACTTACTATCCACAACTGTTAAGATACAAGCGGCTTGTTTGTCAAAGGAATCGGCGATATGAAATAGAGCAAAAGCTTCCATTTCTTCTGCTACAATTTGAATATTTTTAGGAACTCTTGCAAGTACATGCTCATTATCACTATAAAATCCAAATTGTTCTGTACTCATAGCTGTACCATTATAAACGTGTAAATTCAAGCTATTTGCTACTTCATTAATAGTAGAATTCAAATTTTTACTTGGATAAGCTAAATGCGTTGGGTCTCCATTGTAAGAATAAGCAAAATTCCCTTCATTATAAGCACAATCTACTACTACCAAATCTGGAACATTTAATTCTGGAATTAAACCTCCACAAGTTCCTACACGAATGATTTTTTCAACGTTAAAGAAGTAAAATAATTCAAATGCGTAGATACTCATACTTGGCATTCCCATACCATGTCCCATAACCGTTACTCTCGTTCCTTTATACTCTCCTGTATAGACAAACATATTTCTTGTATCACTCACAAGTTTTGCTTCACTTAAGAAGTTCTCCGCAATATATTTTGCACGTAATGGGTCTCCCGGCATGACGACAATAGGTGCAATATCACTCGCCGTACACGCTATATGTGCAGGTTTTATATGCTCTAAAACTTTTGGTGCCTTCACAACAATCACTCCTTATTATTCTATTTGTAGTATATCAAAAAAAAGTAAAGTTATAAATAAATTTACTCTACTTTTACTTTTATTGACTAAAATTTTACATCACGACATTTTACAAAAAATTGACTCTATTTCTTCTTTTGTTTCTTCTAATAATTCTATTCGATAGTTTTCAATCCCTATTTTTTGCAATTCTTTTATTTGTTCACTTAAATCCATATTCTTATAATAAAACAAATGTGTTAAGTGATTTTCCGTTATTTCAGGTAAGATTCGGTATAATTTATCATGACAATCTTTTAAATAGTATTTATCTTTTTCTTGGCAAATCGTACAATTTTTTTCTTGATTTACTAACATATTTAAAGGACAATGCCTCATTACCATTATTTCAGGCTTCCCATAAACAAATACTTCTATTTTTTCTTTCTTATTTACATACTTACATAATTCTTTTATTTGTTCCATATCATTTTCGATTGATAACGTAATACGTGAAATACCTAAGCTCTCTAAAAACCGAACACTTGAAGAATTGGCAATATTGAAAAAATAATCTGCAACAACTTCATTTTCTTTTCTATACTTGTATAAAGAACCCGTTTCCCCTACTAATAATTTTTCTCCAACTAAATGCAAAAAGTCATTTTTTACACGGCTAAGCCTCAAATAAACATTTCCTTTATTCTTGTATTTGTGATATAAACTGCTATCCGTTACATAAATGGCATGAACATTTTTAGATAAACATATATTGAGTTGTTCTTCATTACGAACTAAAACATTTATGTTTTTCTTTGCAGTTGGTTTTAAAATCGGTTCTTTCTTAAATGTTACTTCTTTTTCTAAAAAAACATTAGGTACTTTATTTTCTCTTATTTCTGTTAACTTTTCTTCTAAATTTCTTCGTAAACTTTTTAATTCACTCATGGGAATAAAAATCTCTTTATCTCTTATAATTTGAATATCTTGTAATACAAAAGGACTATTTCCTAAACCACCTATTTTTTCTTCAATTACTTCATTGCTCGTTGAATTTTTTAGTGATTCTTCTACTCTATTTCCCTTTTCTACTACTACATTTTCGCCATCACTAAATTTTATAGATAAAGGTATACCCTTTTTCGCTGTTAATTCACATAGAATTGGTATTTTTTTATAACGGATGTTTTCCAATTCTTTTGTAAGTACAGAATCAATGGTTTTTAAAACTTTTCCTTTCTTTTTTAAATTGATTTTATTAGTAACAAAAACAATATCTCCACTCCTAGCATGATTCACTAAAAAACCACTTTCATTGTATAGAAAATTTACCATGCAACCTTTATCGTCGTTTACAAAACGAATACCATCTTCTTGATGCAAATCGCATTCAAGTTTTATTTTAATTTTATCCTTGTTTATCTCTAAAACATTGCCTAGAAAAATCCCTTGATGATTAGGAGTTTCGATATTCATTAAATCCTCATTTGTATCTTTAAATAAATGCCCTTTAGTAAATCCACGATTAAATAATACTTTTAGTTTATTTATTTCTTCTTCGCTTATTTCTAAAGACTTATTTTCGTTATAATTATCTATTAAATTTCGATATAATCTTGTTACAAATCCTACATAACTTGGACTTTTCATTCTACCTTCTATTTTTAAAGAATAGATATTGGATTCCATAATTTCTTTAAAATGTTCTAAAGTACTAAACTCTTTTGGACTTAATAAATATTTTCCTTTTGTAGGCACAACCCTATCATTTTTTATAAGTGTAAAAGGAAGACGACAAATTCCTGCACAAGAACCGCGATTTCCACTTCTATCCATAAGTAAGCTGCTAAACAGACATTGCCCTGAATACGAAATACATAAAGCTCCATGAATGAAGGCTTCTATTTCCATAGACGTATCAAAATTGTTTATCTCTTCCAAAGAAAGTTCTCTTGCTAGTACTACTCTTTTGATTCCAAGATGTTCTAGCATTTTTAGTTGTTCCATGTTATGGTTATGCATTTGAGTAGATGCATGAATTTCTAGGTTTGGATATTTATCACGAACTAATTTTATTAATCCTAAATCTTGCATAATCACAGCATCCACATTGTTTTGATGTAAAAAACGAATATACTCTAAACACCCTTCTAGTTCTGTTTCATAAATCATCGTATTGATTGTTACATAGATTTTAACCCCATATAAATGACAATACTTAATAGCTTTCACCATTTCACTTTCATTAAAGTTATCAGCGTAGGCTCTTGCGCCAAATTTCTTACCACCTAAATAAACAGCATCACAACCATTATGAATAGCAGCCAGTAAGCTTTCTTTATTGCCAACAGGAGATAACAATTCCTTTTTCATAACACCACTTCTTCTTTATTTATTATAGCACAAAAGAAAAAAGAGAATTTAAATTGTTCTCTCATCGCTTTCCTCTTTTACTTGCATTTTTTTAAAATCCTCATATTTACGTCTTAATTGATGATTGTAATAGGATCTATTTAAGGAAGATTTTTTTCTATGAATATTCCAATACGCTTTATCTTTCTCTTCTCGTTCTTTTTCTAAAGGCTCTATTCTTTCCTTTTCTAAAGTTATTTTTAAATTAGTCAATTGTTTTTCAACTTCTTCAACTAATTCTACACAATTTCGATATAAATTGTATTGTTTTTCCGTTATTGTTAAACTAAGCAATCGATTGGAATCTCTTTTTTTGAATTTTTCTATATAATTTAAGGCATTTACATACCCTTCATCACTTGTTTTACTTGTTTTTACTTCTTTTACAATATTGTTAATATTTTCTTTTTCTACTTTTATTTTATTTTCAATTTGTTCCTCTTCCAATTTTAGATTTTTCATTACTTCTTCGCATTCCACAATCTGTCGATCTATTTCTGCAATTTCTGAAAAATCAATTTCTTTTGGTTCTTCTGCTGTTTTTTCACTTCTATTTTGAGAAGAACTTGGCTTCCCGTAAAAGTAATTTTGAAATGAATTTACAAATTCATCCACAACTTGATTTACAAAATCATTAACAGTTGAATTAGCATTCTGACCACCAACCTTGGATTTTCTAGTTTCATCATATTCTTTACGTTTAATTGGGTCAAATAAAATAGCATAAGCTTCACTTACTTCTTTAAATTTAGCCTCTAATTCTAATTTTTCTTCTTGCGTTTTATTTACATTCATATCAGGATGATATTTTTTTGATAAGTCTCGATAAGCGGCTTTAACGATTTCTTCATCAGCATTCTTTGAAACTCCTAAGATTTCATAATAATCTTTTTCCATTTAATTTTCCCACTATTCTTTATCTATATTTTTGTCGTATGCCTCATCCGCAACTTCATATCGACGATTTTTAGAAATAAAGCTTAACAGTCTTGTAGAACCCCAACCAATGAAGGCTAGAACAAAGAAGTAAATGACTCCAAAAATCGTAAATTTTGGTTCTGACTTCGTAATCAAACTAATGATAGATGCTCCAGCACTCATACTAGTGACAATCGTTAAACTATTAATCGACTTACTTGTTACATCACTTTTTAAACTAGAAAACAATTTTTGGGCAGAACTAACATATGTTTGGGTCATATCCCATAAATATTTAATATAATCCAAAGTATCACGTAGTGTTTCAAAGCGATACCCTGAAATGGCCAAAAATTCTGTTAATTCCGCATCACTTTTCGCAATCTTTTCGCGAGTAGAAATATAAGTTCCCATTTGGTTAATACGTCCGTCAATTAAATTTACAGTTTTAGAGTATCCTTCTAACTTACTACTAAATTTAACAATATCTGCTCCCTTAACTTTAGCATTTTCTTTTACGTTATCAATTTTCTCCCAAATAATACGATGCAAGTTTAAATAACGATGTAACTGTCCTTTAAATTCACGAATAAAAACTTGTTCTTCAATATATTTTTCAATTTTTTCTAAGGATTGTTTCTTATTATTAATAAAATAATATTTGTCTCCTCTAACGACATCATATCGTTCATTTGTAAATTCAAAATATTTTTGCTTTTCTGTTCTAGATAATAGATCTGCTATTTGTTCTTTAGTGGCTTTATCAAATACAATAAAATATGGGTATACTGTTTCAATATTGGCAAGTTCTTTTGGAACTGGTGCTCCTAAACTAAATAGATAACTGATTGCAGGAGATAATTTATTTTCATAATAGTCAGTTACTTTATCTAAATCTGCAAATAAAGTATCTTCACTTACATTTTTGTTATTTAAACAAATCAAACCATCTTCATAAATTTTAACCGTTATATCATAAGCCGTGGTAAATCTTATATACTCTTCGCCATCCACTCCATAATCTATTTTTCCAATAGCTAAAGCTTTACGATACTCTTGTAATTTTTCTGTATCTAATTTTAGTTGTGTTTTGCATTCTCTTAAAAAATCATAAATTTCTGTTAATTGTAACATAGTTCTTTGGAACCAACCACCGATATATACATTCGTAATTTTCATAAAACTCACTACTTTCTAATTTAAATGTCTATGCTAAAAAAAGTTGCATCATCTGCTTTAAAGCCGAAATTTTTATAACATGTGTGTGCGGGAACTCTAAAATTTCTACTCCATAATTTTATAGCTATACACTCATGATTTTTACACACTGTACGTACAGTTTCTAACATTTTGGTTGCAATATGATGTTTACGAAATTCCGGTTTTACACAAACGTGATTTAAAATTGCAAATGTTCCCATTTCTTTAAACATAGTCGGTACAATCGCAATACGAGTGTGTGCTATTACTTTTCCTTCATATTCTCCGATAATATAGATTTGATTACGATCTGTTCTATTTTCATTAAATACTTTAAGTGCTTCTTCATAATCTGTGTGTTCTTCAAAAACTTCATTACATAAATCTACAATACCTCGTATTTTAGAGGCGTCTGCCAAAGAAAATTTTACATTTATATCCATATATACTAACTCCTTTTCTACTATAAGTAGATTTTAACATAAAATTCATTCCCTTTATAGGATTTACACTTTCGTTTACGCTTTGTTGTCAAAAAAGAATCGTATTTTCAAACTCCGATTCTCTTATTTTCTAATTTTCTAGTATTTTGTGTTTCTAATTTCATAACATTATTCCTAACACATATAGCAATAATGCGTAACATTTTATTATAAGCTACTTCATCTTTGACATCTTTTTCTTCTAAAAACTCCAATGTATCCCAAATGCGAGTAGCTCCTAGACGATTTGTTCCCCAATTCATCTCCCAATAAACATATTTTTTTATTTCTAATAGTTCTTTTGCAAAAACATCTTTTATAAACAAAACTTGTTTCTTTTGCTTACCTTTTGGTTTAAAGTTATTCTCTATATTAGTATTGTATCGATTTCGACTTCTTCCTTCTTGCCCTATCATTTTTGGTTTGTTTTCTTTTTTAGGAGGTTCTTCCTTTTTAATAAAAGAAACTTGTTTGCTTTCTTTACCTACTGTTGTATTCTCACTTAAGTTTTTCTCCTTTATGGAATTAGGCATATACTGCCCATTTATAGAACAATTTAAAATATCACAATATAATCCACAATCAAAAAATATCATTTTCTTGCTAGATAATCTTTCTCGTAACTTATTTAAAATCATCTTTTGTTCTTGAGTTAATTCCATTTGTAAGATAGCTTGTTTTATCAATTGTAATCCTCTTTTTTTACAATGTTTTTCATAATAAGCAATACGTAAAACCAGCTTTTCCCATAAATCCATCGATAGATTGTTTAATTCTTCTATTACTATATCGTTAAAATAGATTTTAGTTAAAATATTATTTTTAGTATTCTCAGTAAAAATCATATTTAATTTTTGATTTTCTTCATTAGAGAATAATAGATTGTTATTTAGAAACAAAATACTTATTTTTTGCTTTTGAATAACTATATCTTGTTTACAATACTCTTCTTTACATAGTGCTAATGCTTCTTCGTATTTTTCTTCACATATTAATCTTTTTATAATTTGACTGATTGCTATTAATTTTGATTTAATAAATCCTTTATCTTGCCATATTTGATATGCCTTATCACATTCTTCTATAATTTCTTCTTGGCTGTTTCCTAATTTGAATAAGATATTTATTTTTTGCTTTTGAATAGCTATATTTTGTTTACAATACTCGTCTTTACATAGTGCTAATGCTTCTTCGTATTTTTCTTCACATATTAATCTTTTTATAATTTGACTGATTGCTATTAATTTTGATTTAATAAATCCTTTATCTTGCCATATTTGATATGCCTTATCACATTCTTCTATAATTTCTTCTTGGCTGTTTCCTAATTTGAATAAGATATTTATTTTTTGCTTTTGAATAGCTATATTTTGTTTACAATACTCGTCTTTACATAGTGCTAATGCTTCTTCGTATTTTTCTTCACATATTAATCTTTTTATAATTTGACTGATTGCTATTAATTTTGATTTAATAAATCCTTTATCTTGCCATATTTGATATGCCTTATCACATTCTTCTATAATTTCTTCTTGGCTGTTTCCTAATTTGAATAAGATATTTATTTTTTGCTTTTGAATAGCTATATTTTGTTTACAATACTCGTCTTTACATAGTGCTAATGCTTCTTCGTATTTTTCTTCACATATTAATCTTTTTATAATTTGACTGATTGCTATTAATTTTGATTTAATAAATCCTTTATCTTGCCATATTTGATATGCCTTATCACATTCTTCTATAATTTCTTCTTGGCTGTTTCCTAATTTGAATAAGATATTTATTTTTTGCTTTTGAATAGCTATATTTTGTTTACAATACTCGTCTTTACATAGTGCTAATGCTTCTTCGTATTTTTCTTCTTGCACTCGCATTTTTATTTCTTTTAATATTTCTTTATATTCTTCAAATGTTAACATTATTTTCACTAACTTTCTGTGCCATTTATTATAGTAAAATCACTTTTTATCGTCAAGAAAAAATTTATTCTTTTAGTTTGCTTTCCCCCGTTTTATAATCTATATCTATTCCTTCTTGTACGTTGTAGACAAAAACATGAAACTCTATTCCATCTCCATTGTCTTCTACCGAATGTGCTTCCATTTCTACCCCACTTGCTACTAAATTTTCTCCTCCAAATATAGGCGTTACACGATACAAAACATGGTTATTCGTTTTCTTAATATATTCAGCTACTTGATTTTCAAAATTGAGCATTCCTTTGGTGTTCATTTGTCTTGTACAAGTAATTAAGTTTTGAACGTTTGCGTTTTCTCCGGTTAATTGATATCCAATCAGGTGACATCGATTGTATAAGTATTTTCCCTCTACAATATCGTATTTTATTGTATGCCATCCACTAGGTTTTACCATACCGATGCTTCCACGTTCTTCTATTGGCATTAAATCTACTCCGATATTTGCAGTGGCTACCCCACACCTTCCAAAATCGTCTAGTGTACTATAATTTTCATAAGAAGTCGCTGTATAATCACTTTCTTCAAAAAAAGGCTTATTGTTATTAATGATAATAAAATCGTTTCCGCTATAGGAAGGAATCTCTTCTATATTATAGGAAGGAATCTCTATCTTTTTTTTATTTTCTTCATAAATACCATATCCACCAATGCATACTAAAACTATAAGTGTTGCAATTAAACTTTTAGGATTTTGTTTTTTTCTTTTTGCCATCTACATACCTCCTTACAGATTTTCAAAAACATGGCCTAGACTATCATGTATTACTAGATTTGCCGTACCATCATATGGTGTTTCGTCCTTATTAATTAAAACTAAATATTTTCCTTTAAAATATCGAATTAATCCACTTGCGGGATAGACAGTTAAACTTGTACCTGCTACAATTAAAACTTCCGCTTTTTCTATAAAATCAATTGCACTTTTTAATGTTGTTTCTTCTAAAGATTCTTCATAAAGAACTACATCCGGTTTTATCATTCCTCCACAATTACATTTGGGAATGTCTTTACTTGCAAATATATAACTTGCTTCATAAAATGTATGACAATTCATACAATAATTTCTTAAGATACTCCCATGTAGTTCCAATACATTTTTACTTCCACTTTTTTGATGTAATCCATCAATGTTTTGCGTAATAATTGCTTTTAGTTTACCAATTTGTTCTAATTCTGTTAATTTTTTATGCGTGATATTTGGTTGATACTTTAAAGAGTTCATTTTATCTTTATAAAATTCGAAAAAATCTTCCGTATGATTCATAAAAAAAGTATGGCTTAATATCTCTTCCGGTGGAAACTTAAATTTTTGATTATATAATCCATCTTTGCTTCTAAAATCCGGTATTCCGGACTCTGTTGATACACCTGCACCGCCAAAGAAAACAATAGCACCACTATTTTTGATAATACTTTTTAATTCTTCTATTTCGTAACTCATAATCCACCTATTCTCTATTTAAAGTATACCACAAAAAAATATAGATTTTATTCTATATTTCTGCTAATATTTTTTTATTTTATAAACGATAGCCCTCTTCTTTTAGTAAAAATATTATCATCCTTTATTTTTTCTCTCTTTTTCATATAATTCCAATACTTCATTAAACTGTTCTCCTTGCCAAATAAAATTTAAAGTGACAACACTTCCTAAACTATTTTCTAATTTTATAGCATAGCAGTTTTTCTGATTGTCTTCATAAAATGCACTTAATTTTATTTTTTCTAAATTTCCAAAGTTTTTTAATAAATCCCTTATGATTTGTTCATAAAATATAGCACTATAGGTAGTAGAAATATCCATTAGCCAGTGTCTTTCATACCCTCTTTTTGGAACATAGATTTCCAAAGTACAAACTTGCTCTTTTTCCCTTTTAATAGAATCAAACTCCAAATTCCCTTCAACAGGTATAGAATCTGTAAGTATGAGTTCAAGCGTTTCCATAACTACTTTTGCTTTTTCTTTCGCAATCTTTTTAATATTCTCTTTCTTCATTTCTTTTCCTCTTATACAAATTTATTTATATCCTCGATTTGAATGGCAAGATAAGGAAGAATACTTTCCTTTTCTTTTAAAAATAAAGTAAACGTATTATCAAAATGAAAATATCTTGGATTTTCATTGTCTCTTAAAGAGAAGTTTTTTACACCCATTCCTGCCTCACTCTTTACTTTTCCACCCTTTTCATTTAATGAAAATTGAATGGTTTGTAGTGCTTTTTCTACGTAGTAGTTTTTACCATTTGTAAAAGTAAACTCTTTATTTTCTAATTCTGTAAATTGCTGTTTCACTTTAAAATTCAAATTCGGTATTTTTAGAGTATCTTTTTCTCCAAATGTTTTACTTCCTTTATCATTCTCGCTCTCTTTTAAAATAGAATTATAGATTTCTTGAAAAGAAGTTTCCTTGGCTCCTCTTGCAAGGATAATTTCATCTTCGGTTTTGGTGTTTAATTTTATAGCAAAATGGTCTTGGTCTTTATAGTACAATACTTCTACTTGTTTACGAACACTTTCAGAGGTTGTAGAGTCAATTCCAAAATAATGAATCTCTTTTGTATCTTTAAATTTATCCTTTTTTAATTCAGTAAATTCCTGCTCAAATTCAAATTCCTTTTTTAACATCGTGTATAAAAAATAATCTTCAGAACCATAATTTTTCCAGTTGAAATCCTCTAGTATATCACTAGTTTCATTAAATTTTTCTTTAATTGCTTCTTCAATTTTGTGTTTTAAATCAAGGCTTGGAGTGTCAATAACTTTGTAATAACTATTTTCATTTAACTCTTGTGTCGTAAAGGTACCTCTATTTAAATTGTCTACAATTTCTAATTGGTTTTGAAATACAATATCTCCACCTGCTAATGTTTTTAAATCGTTCCAAATTAAATTAAAAGTTCCACACCATATTGAATTATCATTTATTTTATCTTCTAAAGATAAATTAACATTTATATCTATTTTTTCTTTTGGTTTTTCTCGGTGTATTTTCATTTCTATTCCAATAAATATCGTAAGTAACATCATTCCAGATAAGATTATTTTTAGTTTGTTTTCTATATTTTTCATACTTTTCCTCTCTAATGACAAAAAACGATTAGTCTTCACCAATCGCTTCTTCTGACATATCTTTAAATAGTTCAAAAAACATTCTTGCTACTTCTTTAAGCTCTTTTTCTTCTGTTACCTTTTCTATAGCTTCATCGCCATCTTTTATAACAAGCCTAGCAATCATTTGATTGCTTTCAATTAAATTCTCTTCTTTATCCACTTCAATTAAATAAAGATAAGTTGTTTCATTATAATCTACCATATTGGCAATCGTATAATCTTTATCACCATTTTCTTCTTCTATGGTTAATATCTTATATAATTCTAATTTTTCCACTATCTTCCTCTTCCTTCCATTGTAAAGGTTACATTTTCATCTACAAAATAACCTTCCCAACCATTTTCATTTACTCCACGATAATTTACTTGTTTGGCTCCATTATTTTCTAAAGCTGCTTTTTTAGCTTCTGCATCTTCTTGGGTATTGCTTATAAAAATATATGCTCCATTATATTCATAAGTAATACCATCAACCATTCTTACGTTATCTACTGAATTAGAAGCTTTCAAGACATTTTCTTTATTAGCAGCATCTAGATAATTTTGATAGATTTCTTTATCTTTTATGGTAAAAGTATCCCCAAAATCTACATAATCATCTTCAACTTTATTTTCAAGTTCTTTAGCTTCTTTAGGAGTTATAATTTCCGCATGACTTACGGCTTGTACTTCTTTTGGTGGTTCCTCTTTAGGAGAAACAACATTCTTTTTCGTATCTTCTTGTTCTTTGAAAAGGGCATTTAGTTTATTTGTTTCTGCATGACTTAAATAATCGTTTTCTAATGACATACTACTTGTTTTAGAAGATACTTCCATTTCTTTTAAAAGACTTGCGGTTGTAGTATTAGAGAGCATTAAATAATCTTCCTTATTTGTTTCAATATTTTTAGTATTAATTACTTCTTTTGAAGTTTGCAAGTTTGATAATCCTTGAATTCCTACAAACGCTGCAGAAACAACAGCCACGGATGAAACGGCAACTGCTAAACGCTTTTCATTTCTTGCTTCACGAATACTTCCAATTTTAAAGACTTTTTCCTTAAATCTCGGAAGTAAATTGATCCCTCTTTTGACTTTACTTACCTGTTCTAATAAAACGTTTTTAACAAGTGCACTATTTTCTTTCTTTTCTTTTAACGTATTTTTTTTATCAGTTTGCCCTTTTGCATTAGAAAAGGAGCGAGTTATTTTCTCCAAAATATCTTTCAAAATACTTTCTTTTTCTTTATCTGTATATTCTTTTGATTTTAATAATCTTTCTGGTTTTTCTGTCACTCCTGCATAAAAAGTACTAATATCTTTTGCAGGTAAAGTGCTTCTAAATAAAACTTTCAAATTAGCAAAAACAGCAAATTTCTTTCCTTGATTCATTTGAAACAATTTAGCTTGTAGTTCTTTTATTTTAGTCTCTACAGTACTAGTATCTTCTCCAGATTTGGCTCGTTTATAGTTTTCTTCTTTTAAAATATAAATTTGACTATAAAGATCTTTTTCTGCTATTTCTACATTTTCTATACTTTCAATAGAAGGAACTTTTAAATTATTTCTTTCACCAAAACGAAGAAGTTCTTTTTGCAATCGTTTATATTCAATAAAATAGGTATTAAAACGATTTAAGCTTGTTTTTAGTACATAAAGCGGCTCTTTATTTAAAGAGGCAACAGCTACTACTTGATTGGTATTCATATATCCTTTGGCATTCTCTGTTAAACTTAATAAGCGATCGTTTACTTGTTGAAATTCGCTATACAAATTAGCATATTCTTCTTTGTATTTTTTTTCATTTTGTTCTTCTAATAATGGATTAACAATCTCTTTTTCGTATTGTCTCATACATTCTTTCATCTTAGTTTGACACTTAATCCATTTACCATAATGTTTTTCTGGAATAGAAACGATTTCTCCGTTATATTTTACTCTTCTCTTTTGTCCTCTAGAATTAATTATGTTTTGCATAACTAACTTAATATATTCCATTCGTTCTACTAAAGAAAGCGTATTTAAATACTCCTCATCAATGGTAATATTCTTTCTATTTTCTTCTTTAAAGTCTTCTGCATCCACTTCATAATCAATCATTTTATCATCAGCTACCGCATAAAGGCGAGTTATGGCTGGAATAGCTTCTTTAATTGATTTTTTCATTTCTTTTGAAACGGTTTTGATTTTTTCATTATCTTGTTGATAAGTTTTTTGCTCTACAATTCTATCTGTAGAATTTCCCAACTCTTCAATACGATTCATTGCATCGCTTGCTTCTTTTTCTATTTTATGAATATTGTCATTAAACCATACAAATTCCTGATTATAAAGTATAGCATGATTATTTCTAATATCTGTCATTTTTTCAAATAAACTCTCCATACTTTTATAGTAATGTCTTAACTTATTATTGCACTCTAAAACCAATTTAACATCGTTCCAAGAATTCATGAATACAGAGGGTTCGATAAAATCTCCTACAACTTGTGTATAATGTTTCAAACCAGTTCTCAAATTTTTTACTAAAGAGGCTAATAGTTTTAAGAATTCAGTTTCTCTTGCTAAATTTTCTAATAGTTGCTTTTTAGATATAGGATTTTCAATTCCATTGTAAATACTTTCATACTCTTTCCAAATAGAATCTATTTTTTCTACTAATAAATCCAAATGAAAAGTAGTCTCCATTTTATAGGTTCCATCTAAAATTTCTTTTTCTAACTTAGAAATTTCTTGTTCTAAATTAGCAACTCTAGGATTATAAATGTCTTTATTCATAATAAAACACTTCCTCTTTTATTCTTATTATACTTGAGTTTTTTTAAAACTGCAATCAGTTTCCAAATTCACCTGTAATAATTAAAGGAGTGGTTTTAACAATTACATCTCCTGGTATTACACTAATTGTTTTCACTTTTCCATAGCCATTTAGTTCATAAGGAAGACCAATTAAGTTACAAAACGTTACAATTTCATTGGTACTCCATCCAATGACATTTGGCATTTTATAGGCGGTATCATTCGTAAGTAAAAAGACTTTTGTTCCAACAAGTACTTTTTCATTGTTTAAAGGATATTGATTCACGACATATTTTCCTTCCCCAATTATGATAGGCTCCAAACCTCTATTTTTTAGTTTGTCTACCGTAGTTACCACTTCTTTAGAGATAAGGTTGGATAAAGCTACAATTTTACTTTCATCTGCATCACTTGCTGTTTCTACAATATTTAAGGCCTTTGCAGATTCTTCTACTACATTATGGACAATTTGGGCAACATCTTTTGTTCCCCCAACAATTTGTTTAATGGAAATATATACAATGTATTTTGGGTCTTCATAAGGAAAAAGTCCGGCAAAACTTTTGATATAGTCATAATCTCCAGTTAAGTAACCTCCCTTTGGACTTGCAATTTGGGCTGTACCTGTTTTACCAATTAAAGTTACATTATCAGGAGCAAAAGCTTTATTAGACTCTACCCCATAAACCACTTTATACATAAGTTCTTTCATTTTAGCAATTGTTTCTTTGCTTGCTACTTTCGCTACTTCTGTTCTCTCATATTCATTGACAACATTACCATTTTCATCTACAATTTTAGACACTATATAAGGTTTTACCATCACACCATCATTAGCAAGTGTCGTTAAGGCTTGTAACATTTGAATAGGTGTTACTGTAATTCCCTGTCCAAAAGAAGCTGTTGCCACTTCACTTTCATATTTAAATGTTATTTTTCCTTCTGCTTCGTTTGGAAGTTCAATCTCGGTTGTTTTTCCAAATCCTAATGTATCATAAAAACTTCTTAACTTATCTGCTCCTAACGCTTGCGATAAAAGAGTCGCCGCTACATTACTAGAACGAGCAAAACCTGTATCAAAATCAATGTCTCCCCAAGTCTTATTAACATCACTTATTACAGTTCCATCTTTTAAGTTAATAGAACCTGATTTATAAATCTGTCCTCCGTCATATTTTCCATTTTCAATCGCACTCATAAAAGAAAATATTTTCATAACAGAACCCGGTTCATATTGATAACTGATTAAAGGATTTAAATAACTTGTTAAATCATCACGCTTATTCAAATCAAAATTTGGAGAACTTGCACTTCCAAGGATTGCTCCTGTTTTGGCATTCATGACCGTTAAACTAGCCCAATCAAAAGTATAATTATCTTCTAAATTCATAATAGCATTTTCAAGTAAATGTTGTATTTCTTCATTTAAAGTTAAATACATACTTTTTCCACTTACACTCTTTTCTTCCATGACAGGAGTATTAGGAATTTGATAGCCATAAGCATCTTTTTGGTATTCAATCGAACCATTTTTTCCTTTTAAAGTATCGTTAAAATAGAGTTCAAGCCCCATTTCGCCATTAACTTCTCCATAATCATCCGGTTTGGCATAACCCAAAATAAAGGAAGCATATCTTCCATTTGGATAATAGCGTTTAATGCTTTTTGCAAAATCAATCCCTGGCAAACCTAAGGCTACAATTCTATTCTTTTCTGATTCTGTAACCCCTCTTTTTAATTCCACTTGATATAAGTTTTCACGATTTAAGCGTTCTAAAATCGTGTCTTCTGCTACTTCTAAAATTGGAGAAAGTTCTTTGGCTGTTCTTTCTTTGTCTATGACGTGTTGCGGGTTTTCTTTATCTGTCGTACGGCTTTCCGATAAATAAGCAATCACTGTATAGGAATTCATATCAATTGCAAGTTCTTCTCCATTACTATAATAAATAGCTCCACGTGAAGCATATGTAGTACGTTTTTCCGTATTTCGATTGCTTGCAAATGCAGTCAAATCAATTCCATCAACATCTGTTGAAATGGCTACGTAAATGAGTTTTACACTTATTAAAACAAACAAAAAAGAAACAAGTAGCATTGTAATTTTTACATTAAATTTCAAACTATTGTTTCTTTTCATAACAAGTCTCCTTCTAGCGATTATTGTTTACAATTTTTAAGTTATCATAATTATAAGACAATCCGCTCTCTTTTGCAACTTCTTGAATTTTATCTAATGAAGCAAGTTCGTTAATCTGCATGCTTAAACTTTCATTTAAGTTTTCTTGGGTTGCAATTTTATTTTTTAATTGTTCCACTTCAATATTTGATTCTGATAAAAGTGCTTTTGTAAATACATTAGAAATTGGTACAGCTACTGCCAATAAAAATAGTAAGCTATATAATAATTTTTCTCCTCTTACAATTCTAAATTTTTTTCCTTTATTATTTTTTTTCATTTAAATCACCTTTTCTATTACACGAAGTTTTGCACTTTTACTTCTAGTATTTTCTTCTATTTCTTTCTTACTTGCCACGATGGGCTTTTTATTTATTATTTTAATGGACGGCTGATATTCTACAGGAATTTCTGGTAGTCCTTTTACCATTTCATTTACTTCACTAAAATTCTTAAATATTCTTTTTACAATTCTATCTTCTAAAGAATGAAACGTAATGACAACTATTCTTCCACCTTTTTTAAGTAAAGAAATGGCATCGGGTAGTACACTTTCAAGTACATGTAGTTCGTTATTCACTTCAATTCGAATAGCTTGGAATATTTGTCTTTCTGGGTGTTTTTCGTAAAAATATTTCGCCCCTACAGCGTTTTCAATAATAGTAATAAGTTCCTTTGTCGTCGTAATTTCTTTTGTCTTGCGAACCTTTAGAATTTCTTCAACGATTTTCTTACTTTTTGGTTCTTCTCCATAAGAATAAAACATAGAAAGTAAATCTTTACTATCGTATTCGTTTACAATTGTTTTGGCACTAAAACTTTGGGTCCTGTCCATACGCATATCAAGCGGTCCATCTTGCATAAAAGAAAAACCTCTCTCCTTTTCATCAATTTGAGGACTTGATACCCCTAAATCAAATAAAATACCATCTACTTTTTCGACATTTTCTTGTTGTAAGCATGCTTTCATATCCAAAAAATTGCTATGAAAGATTTTAAAGTTATTTCCAATCGTTTTTAACTCTTTTTCGGAATACGAGATTGCTTCTTCATCAACATCAAAGGCGAATAAGAAACCCGCATTTATATTCTTTAGAATACATTTACTATGTCCAGCATAACCTAAGGTGGCATCTACATAGATACCATCTTCCTTTAGGTTTAAATTATCTATTGCTTCCGAAGCTAGTACACTATAATGTTTCATTATAAATTCACATCCATAAATAAGTTTTCGGCGATATCCGATAATTTTTCACTGTTCATATTCATAAATTCATCCCAAGCTAGTTTATCCCATATTTCAACACGGTCGTTAGCGCCGATTACTACACATTCTTTTGTTAAACCGGCGTAACTAACTAGTGGGGAGGTAAGGCAAGTTCTTCCTTGGCGATCGAACTCGCATTCAGTAGCACCGGAGAAGAAGGTTCTAATAAATGTACGGGCGTCTTTTTTTGTGAAAGGTAGAGTTTTTAATTGTGCTTCTAGTCTTTCCCATTCTTTCATAGGATAGACATACAAGCACTTTTCAAAACCACGTGCAACGATAAAACGCTCTCCTAAGCCGTTCCGAAACTTAGAGGGAAGCACGAGTCTTGATTTATCATCAATATTATGATGATATTCGCCCATGAACATTTACATCCCCCACTTTCTACCACAATGTACCACTGTCTACCATTATATTACACGAACGTACCACAAATGTAAATAGTTTTTCCAAAACTTTTTAAAAAATTGACATAAAAAAACAACTCTATTCTTTTTATAAGAGTTGCTTTTAAGTTTACAATTTCCAATTCAAAAAAATTGAAAAATAGTTGTATTAAAACACAATATTGTGTATGATAATAATGTAAGTGTTACTGATTAAGTAACGCCTATTATAAGTTTTTCGGCGCTATACTAGCGTCATTTTTATTGCCAAAAGCAAAATAATCACAATTAACAATATTATTACTACTTTAAGAAAATAGATTTCTTGTTTCATAGCCTTACTTCCTTTCCCCTTTCAAATCATGAATCGGAAACCCAAAACCCCCATCAAAAGGACAAAATCCACAAGGCATCTGCTAAATCAGTAACATGAGTTGCTATTATAAAGTGTAATGCTAAGTTTGCAAGCATTTCGACAAAACTTAGCAAAAGTTTCTATCCCAAAACAAAAATGAAGTTATCACAAAACCTCATTTTTCTTTTTTCTTTAGTTAAAATTATTTCTTCTAAATCATCAAGAACTAGTACATTCCCTTTAAATACACTTTGGGATTCTTCTGTATACAATCTCTTACGTTCTAAACCATGACTTTCTTCTGTGTGATAAAGTATTAAATTCTTAACTTCCAATTCATTCATTATTCTTGGAGTACTTAAAGCAGTAGAATGATTCTTTTCATAAGCGTGAAAAATATTCTCTTCTTTGTCTAAACAAAATGCTTCATGCGTTACATAATCAACTTTTCTTATTTTATCATATAAATTTGGATTTAAAGTTTCATCTCCCAAAAACATAAATCGATTTTCTTCTAACCTGCAATCAAAGCCAAATTGTTTTGTTCCTTTTGCTAAAATATCAAAGAATTCATACTCCACACCATGAATAGTATATTTTTCTTTATCTTTTAACACAATAAAATTTGTTATACTATAAATCGCATTCATTAGTTTATTAGGAAGCACGTATTTAGAAACTCCTTGAATTGCTTCATAAACTACTTCATTACAATAAATATTGATTTTTTCTTTTATTTCTCCATGCATAGCCATTCTACTCATTTTTTTAAACATCCAAATAAGTCCTAAAATATGGTCCGTATGACTATGAGAAATAAAAATATGTTTGATATCTTTTAATTGAATATTGGCTAGTTTTAGTCTTCTAATTATTTCTACGCTCCCACCTGTATCAACTAGAAAATTATTGTCCCTCCTGTTTGAATTACAAAACAGGTATTATATAAATCCATTGTTCCGCCATTTCCTGTACCTAACATAATGATTTTGGTCATATAGCTTACTTCCTTTCAAATTCAAAAAAGAGCCTTACGCTCTACTTGAATATTTCCCGTCTTTCGTTGAAATAATAATACTTTCACCTGTTTCAATGAATAATGGAACCTTTACTTTATAGCCGGTTTCTAAAGTTGCATCTTTCATTGCATTATTGGCTGTATTTCCTTTTACAGCAGGCTCGGTTTCTACAACTTCAAACTCAATTTTTTCTGGAAGAGTAATTCCAATAATTTCTCCTTCATAAAAATCAATTAAGATTTCTAAGTTTTCCTTTAAGAATTTAACGTCATCACCTAAAACAATTGATGCAATTTCTGTTTGTTCATACGTATTTGTATCCATAAATACAAAATTGTCCCCACTTGCATATAAGTATTGCATAGGAGCTTTTGTAATATGAGCACGATCTACTTTTGTTCCAGAATTAAAAGATACTTCTGTAATAGAACCCGTCTTTAAATTTTTAAGTTTCATTTTAACGAAGGCAGCACCTTTACCAGGTTTTACATGAGAAAAGTCTTGTACAACACAAGGAGCTCCATCCACCATAATAGTCATTCCATTTTTAACATCATTAACACTAACGTTCATTTACTAAACCTCCTATTTTCCTAGTTTTGTTTCTTTGAATGTTGTTGTTTTTTTACATTTAGGACAATATTTTTGTAATTCTAATTTATCAACCGTATTTTTTTTATTTTTGATACTAGGTCTTCTAGAGTATCCACATTCTGTACACTTAAGACCAAAAAATACACGATTTAGATTTTTTGCCATGTAAGATACCTCTCTTTCTTTTTAAACTATATGTATTATATAGTAAATTTTGCCTTTTGGCAAATTTTTCTTACACTTCCTCTCTCGCTTTTATCTTCCATTTAGATTTCTACTTCTAATTAATATTCTATATTCACTCTCTTCTAAATTTACATTTCTTTTTGAATAATTAACAACTTTTCAATCTTACCTAATTTTTCTTCATTACTAGATGTAATATCTGTTATTGCATCTATATACATTTCCATAAATTTTTCTTCAGGTATATTATCTTTATAAAAACTTTTCCTATACTTTTCGTCCAAATTATACCCTATATACTTTTGAGGTTTGCATAGCAGGCAAGCCATTAAGTCTATGATAAAACTTTCTTATACTTTTTCCATTCTATTATTTAGTATAGATACATATTCCCTTGCTTCTTCTTCCTCTAGTTTTGGTAATGCAGTTGAGAACTTTTCTAAAGCATAATCTGATAATTTTCTTAAACTTCCATTTTTATCAAATAATATTTAATATTTTTGATATTCCTATGATAGATAAAGAAGAATTATTTTGGTTTGAATATTCATTATCAATAGTTAAATAAACATCTTCAATAGTTTTTTCAAAATATTCTATTCTAACACCATCTATATATTTATTTTCTCTTATTAATCGAGTTGGATTATCATTATCAAAAATAATTAGAATATCTATATCAGAATGCTTCTTATTATATCCAGTTAAATAACTACCATAGAAAAAGGCTCCTGAAACATGTTGATTATCTAAATATTTCATATCCTCTATAAAACGAAAAATAATTTTAATAATATCCACATCTTACCACCTTAAAAAATCTATTCTTCAACCAAATTTAGATTTTATTATAGATGGTCATGTTCAATTTTACAAGCAAAAATTCATTCTAGTAATTACTAAATACATAATCGCTTACTGCTTTACTGATATAACGATTGATATAAGCAAAATAATCTGTTCTTCCGTTATAATGACTTACATGAGGACTAACACTGACTAAACTATACTTAGGGTTATCAAATGGTGCATACATAGCAAATGTATTGTTAATCGTTTTTACATCTCCTACTCCATCATTATCGCTATCGTAAATTGTTTCACTTGTCCCTGTTTTTCCTGCTGCATTAAAAGCTGTATCCACATACCCAGAACCTGTTCCCCCATTGACTACCTGATAAAACCCTGTTTTAATTCTATCAAAATACTCCCCACTTAAATCAAATGTACTTAATACTTCTTTTTCATACTTCACTAAAATATTTCCATCTTTATCTATAATTTTATCTAGTAAAGAAAGTTTATAACGTACCCCACTACTTGCAATCGTATTAATATATTGTAAAAGTTCTATTGGAGTATAAGTATCATATTGTCCAATTGCAAAGTTTAAAAGCAAATCCGCTGCTATGGTATTTCCTTTTAGACCGGTTTGTTCATTTGGCAAATCAATTCCGGTTTTCACTCCTAATCCAAATTTAGCAAATGCCTCTCTGTAAATAGAAAATTCACGCTCTGTTACATTCATTTTCATATTTCTTGAATACGTGTAGCCGGCAAGTTTAATTGCAAGTAAAAATTGATAATAGTTTGAACTTGTTTTTAAAGCGGTAATATCATCAACATAGCCTAAACTTTTATAAGAACACTTTTCGGGAATTAAATAAAGTTTAACACAAGAATCTTTTATTTTTTTCCCAACGTCTACTAAATTATTTTGGTAAGCCATTGCCATAGATGCACCTTTTACAATACTTCCCACCGTAAAAGAAGAAAACAATACATCACTTTCGGTCATCTTAAAAACATCATTTCCTAAATACTTTAAACCAACCATAGCTTTAATTGCTCCAGTATTAGGATTACCAACTAATACATAACTTCCATTGTAATATTCGGTATTTTTAAGTTTTTTTCCTTCTTTAATTTGTTTTTTTACAATTTCCTCTATTCCTATCTGCATATCGATATCAATACTTAAGACTAAATCATTTCCCCTTTTCCCCTCTGTAACCAAAGTAAGAGTACCATCATCTTCTACTTTGTAGGTATCCTTTTCACCTTTCAAATAAGCATCATATTCTTGCTCCAAAAAACTAATTCCTACAATATCATCTAAGGCATATCCTTGGTTTAAATAGTGCATTTCTAATTCTTTAGGAATATTCCCGACACTCCCAAAAATACTTCGTAAAGTAGCACCATAAGGATATTCTCGTTTAAAATACATTTCATTGGTAACTCCCATTAACTTTTCTTCTAAAACACTCGCATACTCTTTTTCTGTCACTTCTAACTTAATCACTTTGGCATCATAATAGTATCCTTTATTCATTAAGGTATAGACATAAGCACATTTCTTTTCTAATTCGTTATATTCATTTAACATACTATCTGTAATTCTATCTAGTTTTAACAAATACAAATCGTTACTATTCAGTTTTCTTCTATCGAAAAGCGCATACTCTTCACTAGTAATTAACCTATTTCCTTCTTCTGTATGGGTGGTTAACCAATATTTTTTTAAATCTTGTGTACTAATCGTTTCTTTAAATTCTAATAAAGTAGCAAGTTTTTCTGCCACTTCCAACTCTTCTTCTAAACTAATATTATTAATTTTACGATAAACGATTGATTTTACCCCAACATTATCGACGAGTACGCGTCCTTTATTATCTAAAATTCTCCCTCTTGGACGAGACAAAGAGGAAACATATACACTTGTTTTATCCAAGTATTCTTTTTCATAAAAGTCTCGTTTTTGAAAGACAAGTTGGTATAAAGAAAACGTTGTAAGACATAAGAATAAAAAAGATAGAAATATATAAAACTTTTTCATAAAAAACACCTACTATTAGTATTCAAAAAAAATATTATTTCATACAATATTACTAGGTGGTATTATGTTTAATATTATAGAAAGGTATATGAATAAACTCTCAAAAACAGATGTCGATAATTTTGCGAAAAAGAACAATGTTTTCTTAAACGAAGAAGAACTTGAATTTACTTATGTTTTTGTGAAAAAAAATTGGCAAACGGTAATTGCCAATCCTGCTTCTTTAAATTTAGATCGTTATAAAGATAAATTTACAGAAGAAAATTTAGTAAAAATAAAAAAATTATTTAAAGAATATTCTATACGTTATAAAAATTATTTATAAAAATTTTTAATATCTTCTATTAGATTTGGATTTTGTTTTTGTGCTTTTAAAGAAGCAATCTCAAATTTATAAGGAGGATATTCTCTTTCTATATAAGGTGTTTCTAGTATTTTAGGAACATCTTTTATTTTTTCATTTAAAACGACTTTTAACAAAGCTTCATACCCTATTGTGCCTAATCCTAAATTTTCATGTCTATCTTTATGAGATGCTAAAATATTTTTACTATCATTTAGATGCACACAATGTACTTTGTCTAAGCCAAATGTTTCGTCAATTTTATTTAGTAAAGTATCAAAGTCTTGAATATTATATCCTGCATCGTTCATATGACAAGTATCAATACAAATACCAACATTGTTTGCATTCACATTATTTAAAATAGTTTGTAATTCTTCTAATGTGCAACCACATTCTGTTCCTTTACCTGCCATCGTTTCTAAAAGTATCATAGGACTATCTTCTTCTATCACAAGATTTAGAGCATCACTAATATTTTGAAGTGCAACGTTTTTTTCAATTCCAACAGCACTTCCTGGATGTACCACAATGTAAGATACCCCAAGTTCTTTGCAACGTTCTAGTTCTTGTTTTAAAAAACGAATACTAAAATCCCATTTTTCAGGGTCTTTGTTATTGGCTAGATTAATAATATAAGGAGCATGACAAATTACGTTTTTTAAATCTATTTCATTTTCTCTCATCAGTTTATGGGCTTCTTTTGTATAGTCTTCACTAATACTTTTACGAATGGTATTTTGAGGAGCTCCTGTATAAAACATGAATGCATTTGCACCATAACTTAAAGCTTGCTTTGTACTTCCTAATAATTGCTCATTTGTAAAATTAACATGACATCCTAAAATCATTTTTATCACCAAGTTCATTATCTCATAAATAAAAAGAAAAAAAAAGAAGTTCAAACTTCTTATGAGAACAATTTTGCTCCGGATGCATTTCCACAATTTTGAGAAGCCTCAGACCCATTTGAAGCTCCATTTCCATTTGTTCCAGTTTCCCCTGAAACAACATGGCTACCATTGCTTATCCAAAATGTATAAGTAACAATTTTACCACTAGAATCAGGAGCAACTAAAACACTTCCTGTATAATTATCTTTTTGTTTTCCTTTACTAAATAACCCTTCTTTATATAAATATTCTAGAGAAAAACAAGCACTACCTGTTGTAACATTTCCCTCTAAAATAGCAGATTGGTAGGCATTTTTAGCAGAATTAATTAAAGTATTTCCCTCAATAGCTAAAGCATTTTTACGTGCTCTATCCATTTGGGATAATACACTATTTGAAGCAATTAAAATAATAACTGCTAAAATCACAATGACTGCTAAAAGTTCAACTAATGTAAAACCATTTTTATTCTTTCGTATGTTCATATTAAGGCTACCATCCTTTTCTACTATCAAGAACATTATACAAAAGAAAAAGATAGTAGTCAATGAAAGTTTACTTTAAAGTGTCTAATATTCCGGTAATGATGTCAATATTATCAATTGCATTGTTTATCTTATCCGTCACTTTTAAATGGTATTTTTCTTTCATTGCATTTACAAAATTTTTATATTGTTCACTATTACGATTTAATTCTTTATACCAATAAGAGTTTAATTTTAAAAGTTCAGCCATTTTAGTATCTTCCGTTAGCTTTTGTTGTAAAAAAACATCCATTTTTAATCCTCAAAGATTTTGTTAATTGGACGCGGATTTATTGCTTCAGCAGCAACTTTTGCTCCTGTTGCAGCCGTTCCTTTACTTGTTAACTCTTGTACAATACCAAGAGCCTTTTGTGCTGTACCAATATGTTCTTGAATAGAAGATAAATCTAAATTCTTTATTTTATCGGTTATGGATTTAAAATTATAAGACGTATTGGTATTTTCATTTGTATTTTTAAAATAATCTTGCCATGCCGTTTCGCTTTCTCCATAAATATCATAAATTTCATAAAATTTTTGCCAAGTCGCTTCCCCACTTTTTATATAATGCACAAGTTCTGGATGCATTTTAGCAAAGTTTTTAAATTCCTCTTTTGTAGCCATAAAAAATCACCTATTACATTTTATGCAAATAAGTGATTTCTAACACGCTTATCTATTTAAATCTTCCGGATGGCGTTCCTGATATGCTTTATGATAAGCAATATCAAATACTTGTTGCATTTTTAAAGCCACTATACTAATTAATTTGATTTTACCATTTTGAAAAAATTCATTTTTCATATTACAAGCAAAATCAAGGTTATCCATATCTTTATACATTTTTACAATATTATAGGCTTCATCATAGGTCATTTCACAGGCACTTATAAGCAGATTTATATTTCCCTTTATATCTGGTGATGTTAAGCAAACTATGGCATTACGAACATATTTTCTTTGTATCCAATTTCCATTTATTTCGATAATACCATCTGTGCTTCCAAAAACTGCCTCTATAAATTGTTCTTGTATATTCATGTCAATTCTTCCTTGGTTACTTATAATAACATAATTACAACTTAAAATCATCTAGAAAATCTGCCATTGTAAATTCTTTTACTTTTGGAGTTTCTTCTTGCTTTGTTTCTTCTGCCAATTCTTTTTCTTCTTTTTTATTTTCTTTCTTTAAGAAACTTTCAAGTTCACATTTTTTATGAATAACATCTATTTTATGTTTTGTAATAGAAGAACCTGTACTTACTAAATCCATAATCGCAATTTCACTATTTTTAATTTCTTTCACTTCACTATCCGATTTTAATAAAATAATGTCTCTTGCGTCCGTTTCCATCGCTTTAATAATTTCATAATTTACCGATTTTACTTTCTTCATTAAAGCATTGCCACGTTTGGCACGTCCGGTTTCTTCAAGTTCACTTGTTTTAATTCTTTTTGCTGTTTTGTTATTGGTGAATATATCTATATATTCAGTTTCATTATAAGATAGTGCAGATACAACAACACATTCTTTTAAGTTCATTCCTTTAACACCTGATGATTTTACTCCTGTAAGAGGAATTTCAGACGTATTAAACTTCACATAATAGCCGTTACTACTCACTAAAATAATATTTTCTTGTGCAAAAAAGACATCTACTACTGCATCATCTTCTTTTAACTTAATAGCAGTCATTGGTTTTGAAAAACGAGTGACGATATAATCTTTTATGCTACTTTTCTTGACCATACCATTTTTAGTTGCTGTAATAATTTCTTTTTTATCATCCTCCATCACCATGGAAGCAATGACTTGTTCTTCACTCGCCATCATGACAATATTATTAACGTGTTTACCAAGTTCTTTCCACTTGGCTTCTGGTATTTTATGAACCGGAATATACAAATAATTTCCTAAATTTGTAAAGACTAAGATTGTATCTAACGTGGTTACTTCAAATAAGCCCGTAACAAAGTCTCCTGGTTTTAATGTGGTTTCTTCATCGCCTCGAGAAGCATAAGACTTAGCACTTACCCGTTTTATATACCCTTCATTTGTGACAACGACAACCACATTTTCTTTTGGAATCATGTCCGTCATATCTAACTTAATTTCGGTGACTTCATCTTTGATTTTGGTGCGTCTAGGATTCCCATATTCTTTTTTAATAATCTTAAGCTCTGTTTTCATAACATGTTTTAATGCTTCTTCATTATTCAAGATTTGCTCCCATATTTTGATATTTTTAGCAAGACGCTCCATCTCTTCTTGTAATGCCACAATATCAGTATTAGTTAAACGATAAAGTTGTAACTCTACAATCGCTTTTGCTTGTTCAAAAGTAAAATCATATTCTTTACTTAAATTTTCTATGGCATCACTTTTGTTTTTACTAGCACGAATAATACGTATCACTTCATCTAAAATACTAATCGCTTTAACTAGACCTTCTAAAATATGATACTGTGCTTTTGCATGTTCTAAATCAAATTTTGTTCTTCTGGTTACCACTTCTTTTTGATGGGCAATAAACGCATCTAATATTTCTAAAATGCCTACGAGTCTAGGACGCCTGTTTACAATCGCCACCATATTAAAGTTATAATTAATTTGTAAATCGGTATTTTTAAGTAAATAATTTAACACAAGTTCAGCATTAGCATTGCTTTTTAAGTCAATTGTGAGTTTTGCCATATGTTCGTTATCCGATTCATCAATGACATCGTTAATGCCTTCAATCTTTTTATCTAGTTTAATTTCAGTGATTTTCTTAATCAATTGTTCTTTTACTACTTCATAAGGAATAGAATGCACAACGATTTGTTTTTTAGAGCCACTTGTAACAATTTCACAATTTGCTTTTAAAATGACTTTCCCTTTTCCTTTTGTATAGGCATCAATCAGTCCATTTTTGCCTTCAATGACACCACCTGTTGGAAAGTCTGGTCCCGGAAGTAGTTCCATAATCGTTTCTAACTTACAATTAGGTGAATCAATTCTTTTTACGGTAGCATCAATGACTTCACCTAAATTATGGGTCGGAATATTGGTTGCATACCCAGCACTAATTCCTGTTGAACCATTCACCAAAAGGTTTGGAAATGCTGCAGGTAAAACAGTTGGTTCTAATTCTTCATCATCAAAATTATACGTCATTTCTACTGTATTTTTAGGAATAGAAATGAGCATTTCTTCCGCAATTTTTGATAACCTTGCTTCTGTGTAACGCATAGCAGCAGGACCATCCCCATCAATAGAACCATTATTTCCATGAATATCGATTAAACACTCACGCATTTTCCAATCTTGGCTCATACGAACTAAAGCATCATAAATAGAAGAATCACCATGAGGATGGAATTTACCCATGATATCTCCAACAGCTCTAGCACTTTTACGATAGGGTTTATCATGTTTAAATCCGGATATGAACATACAATACAAAATTCTTCTTTGTACAGGTTTTAAACCATCTCTTACATCAGGCAAGGCACGTTCTTGTATAATTTCTTTTGAATATCTTCCAAAACCGGTTTCCATAATTTCTTCTAAACTATAATCATAAATCTTCTCTATAATTTCTTTTGCTGTTTCCTTTTTCTTTGGCATTTTTTACACCTTCTTTTCATTTCTTTATTCTTCTATATCAATATGTAAATTTATTTCTTCTTCGGTAGGCAATGAATCTAAAATTTCTTTAGGTAAAACTTTACTAATTTCATAAGAACTTACCCCTATTGGTTTATGAATATCTTTAAGCGAATACTCTACCATAAATTTATCTTTACTTTTGCAAAGAATAAGTCCTATAGAAGGATTATCACTTTCACTTTTTATCAAATCATCTACCGCAGATAAATAAAAATTTAATTTTCCGGCAAATTCAGGTTTAAATGGAACTGATTTAAGCTCAACCACAATATAACAATGCAATTTTAAATGATAAAATAGCATATCAATATAAAAATCTTCATCTCCTACAGTCAGTTTATATTGATTTCCCACAAAGCTAAAACCATTACCTAACTCCAATAAAACATCTCTAATTCGTTCTACTAATGCATTTTCTAATTCTTGTTCAACATATCTATCCATTAAAAATGGTAAATTAAAAATATATGGATCCTTTTGTAAATCATGTGCTAAATCGCTCTGGGTATTAATTAATGTATCTTCAAAATTATTTATTTTTTTTGTTTTAATTTGTCTTTCGTATAATTTAAATTCAATTTGATGTACTAAAACTACTTTTGACCAATTATGACAAGCAGCCTCATTTGCATACCAAAATCTTTCCTCTTTATCTTTTATTTTATCTATTAAAATATTATTATGGGTCCAAGGTAATTTTGCCACTGCTGGTGGCAAAATTTCATCATCCATATATTCCATATAAAATTTTTTCATTCTACTTAAATTTCTTTTGGAAAAGCCCTTACTTTTAGGATAATCCAACTTTAATTCACATTCTAACTCTTCAATAAACTTACTTCCCCAATTCGAATTTTCGTAAATGATTTTCCCTATATGAAAATACAAATAAATTAGTCTTTTATTGGCATCACTCATTACCAAAACTTGAGTTTGGTTAATTTCTTCCTTAATTGTATTAATAATTCTCTTAAAATCATTTCCTGCGATTTCAACCTTACCCATAATTTTCACCTTTTCTTTTTTATTTTCTACTGAATCCTTTTGGTTCATTGGCATTTAAGATTGCTTCATATGCTTCAATTTCCTGTCTTCTATAAGTTGCCATTTGTTGATTGCCTTCTAGTTCAAAAAATTCCAATGCTTCTTTAGTGTACTCCAATTGTTGTAAAATTCTACTCATATATTTTTCTTTTTTTAGGCAAATTTTAGAAACTCTTTCTTTTAATATTTCTTTTATTTCTTCATCGTCTGTTCCCATATTTATTACTTCTTCATAATGAGGATTTAAATGGTACCATGTAAATGTATCTATATTTGGATAAAAACCCGCACATTGTAAGTCAAAATCTTTAAATCCGCTCTCTTGTATTTGAACTCTCAAAACCAAAACTTTAAAATCTGTTTGTTCCCTATAAATGTAGTTTATAAATTCTTTTATAAGTTGATGACGATTCACATTTTTATCAAAAATAGTAATTCTACTTATCTCACCAACAATCATAGTAGGGTTTAAGAACATTGAAAGCTTAGCTATACCTCTTTCTAGTTCATCATAAATATCAAATTCAACTTCATCTTCCTCCCTAAATTCTCTATTAATAGACAAGCCTTTTTTATTCCATTGCTGGTTATCCTTAAAATTTTCATCCAATTTCATTACAATTCTCATATAAAGCTAATCCTCTCTACTTTCTAAAATCATCTTCTAAAGTAAAATCAACATTTTCGTTAATCCACTCTTTTCTAGGTTCTACTTGGTCTCCCATTAAAAGGTGAATTCTTTTTTCTGCAACAGCGGCATCAGTTAAGGTTACACGAAGAAGTCGCCTGTTCGCTGGATCCATGGTAGTTTCATAAAGTTCTTCGGCATTCATTTCTCCTAATCCTTTAAAACGTTGCACTTTATAATTCCCTTTTAATTCACTTTTTCGTTTTGCAAGTTCCTCATCATCTGCTATATACTCTTTCCCTTTATTTCCATGTTCAATGGAATAAAGAGGAGGTGTTGCAATATAAAGCATACCTGCTTCAATTAATGGGCGCATAAAACGATAAAAGAACGTTATCAAAAGAATTTGAATATGGGAACCATCCACATCGGCATCGGTCATAATAATAATTTTTCCGTAATTCGAGTCTTTGGGATCAAAGTCTGCTCCTAAGCCTGCTCCTATCGCATACTCAATTTGTTTTAACTCGGCATTCGAATTAATATCATTAGCACTTGCTTTCTCACAATTTAAAACTTTACCACGTAACGGCATGATGGCTTGGGTTTCACGATTACGAAACTTTTTAGCAGAACCTCCTGCACTATCCCCTTCAACTAAGAAAAGTTCGTTTTTCGCATAATCCTTACCTGTTGCTTTAGCAAGCTTTTCGCTTAAAAGCCTTTCTTTTGAATTTTTGCCTGTTCCTTTACGCGCTGCTTCTCTTGCCTTTCTTGCCGCTTCTCTTGCAATACGACTCTTCATAGCTTTTTCTAAAATAGTAAGAGCAATTTCTTTATTTTCTTCTAAAAAGAATTTCAAGTTTTCATAAGTAATCGATTCCGTTACACTTTTTGCCTCCGGTGTACCAAGTTTTCCTTTTGTTTGCCCTTCAAATTGTAATAACTTTTCAGGAATTTTTAAACTAATAACAACACTTAAACCTTCCCTTACATCACTACCTTCTAAATTTGATTCTTTCCCTTTGATTAAATTATTAGACTTGGCATAATCATTAAATGCTTTGGTAATTCCTGTTTTAAATCCAACTTCATGCGAACCGCCATCGCTTGTTTTTACATTATTAACAAAGCTCAAAATATTTTCATTATAGGAATCATTATATTGCATAGCGATATCCACTTCTATATCATTTTTGGAACCTATAAAATGAATGGCTTTATGTAATACATTTTTATTTTCATTGATATACTCAACAAAACTAACTAAACCATTCTCGTAATGAAACTCGCAAGATTTATTATCTTTCACATCTTCAATACTCACTTTTAAATTTGGAAGTAAAAAAGCACTTTCTTGCATTCTTTCTACAATCGTTGTATAAGAAAAACTAGCATTTTTAAACATTTCATAATCAGGAAGAAATGTAACCGTTGTTCCAGTTTTTTTTGATTCTCCTATCGTTTTTAAAGGACTTTCCACTTGTCCACCATTAAAAAACCTAATATTACTAATTTTCCCTTCATTATAGATTGTTACATCCATTCTTTTGGATAAGGCATTTACAACACTTGCCCCAACACCATGTAATCCTCCACTTACTTTATACCCATCGCTTTCAAACTTACCACCAGCATGTAAAACAGTATAAATAACTTCAGGAGTTGATTTTCCACTTTCATGCATTCCAATAGGTACTCCTCGTCCATTATCGCTAATCGTAATACTTGCATCCGGATTTAAAGTAATTTTAATTGTATCGCCATAGCCATTAATAATTTCGTCTATCGCGTTATCCACAATCTCCCAAATCAAATGATGAAGTCCACGTTTATCTGTTGAACCAATATACATACCTGGTCTTTTTCTAACCGCTTCTAAACCTTCTAATATTTTAATTGACGATGCATCATATTTTGCCATGTTACCACCTTAAACAAGTATAACATAAAAAAAAAGACGGTGCAAAACGTGACTGTCAAATAAATGTCTTTTTATCTTAATCTAATTTTGTTGCAGTTGCAATAGTAGAAATTCCAGCTTCAAAAGTTTGTCCTTCAATTCCAGGTGTAATTACATTTCCTTCTTTATCTCGAACTGCATTCTTTCCGCTTTCATCAATCCACAAACGTAAACTATAAGTTGCAGATCCGCCATCATCACTATTTTCATCTGTTTTTCCTTTTAAAGTACTTGTTTCTAATTCATAGGACTTTAAAATCTTTTTCGTAAATGTAAAATGAGATGTATCCATATTTGTTTTTGCCGTATCCAATGTTTGGGCAGTGGCAAGTGCACCATCTACCTTAACTAATGAATAATTTATTAAACTATCCTCTAACTTAACACCATCTACTTCTAAAGTATTTAAATAAATAGTGTATTTTGCATCTACTGTACAAGTATTTTTTACTGTAAATATATAAGGAATTGTTTTCATTCCACTTTCATTACTCATAGGATAAGTATTCCCTAAATTAATAGAGGAACTTTCATCTTTAAATTCAAGAGAAAAACATCCTGTTTCAATAATATTTTCTGTCTCTTGGTAAATAGTTACTTTCCATAAAGCATAACTGCTTGCCATAAATAAAGTCATAACCATAAAAATAGCAATAACGGCAAGTGGAATACGATATCTTAGTCTCATACGCTTCACCTATTTTTTCTATTCTCTGTTTACTATTATAGACCAAAAAAAACTTTTTGAAAAGTACCTAATTTACTTTCCTAAAATAAAGTTGAAAGTTCCCGCTTTTTAGAAAATGGGAAGTAAGTCTAAAA
>CAJUKB010000006.1 GCA_910587325.1 uncultured Bacilli bacterium
CTCTTAAAAATTTCATTTACTAATTTTTGCGGGAACTTTCAATTGAATTCAAGCAGTATTTTTCACAAAATTTTAGGAAATTTATTTTACACTACCAAAAAAGAAATAATTGAGTGAAATAGATAAATAATGATAAGATACCTATAGGGTGATGACTAGTGAAAAAAATATTAATTGATATGGATGACACCATTTTAGTCGACTGCTACTTAGAAGTTGTGAATAAGTATTTAGATACGAATTATACTTATGACGATATTGATGGCTATTGGGTCGATGAAATTGTTCCAAAAGAAAAACAGGAAGAATACTTAGATTATTTTTATAATCATACAAATATTTATGAATATGGACATGTACAAGAAAATGCAATTGAAGTTATAAAAGAATTAAATAAATACTATGATGTTTTGATATGCAGTGCATATATTGACAATCGTGATTTAGAAAGGTGTTCGCAAATTTTAGTATATAAACATAAGTGGTTAATAAAAAACTTACCATTTATAAAACCAGAAAATTTTATTTTTACCAATAGAAAAGATGTCATTCCAACAGACATCAAAATTGACGATAAAATCGAAAACTTAAAAACTTGTGATACAAAACTTTTAATTACTGCCTACCACAATAAAAATATAAGTGATGCAGAATTAAAAGAAAAAAACATCATTCGAGTAAATAATTGGAAAGACATTGCAGAAATTTTACTCAATCATTAATAATTTGAAAATATAAACATTTTGTAATGTTTTATTTTTTTTGTCACAAGTAATAAGAGTTAAATTGGTTTGGCCAAACTCTCGTTTTATAGAAATCGTGCCATCTTTTATTTCATTATATATATCTACAAGTTCATATATATATTTCTTTTCATTATAATATATATACGCAATATCTTTTAGCTGTAACTTATACAAATTTTTAAAATAAGAGATTTTACTACTTCCACTATGAGAGGCAAGAATTAAATTACTAAATTCTTCTTTAGGCATTACCGAAGTTTCAATAACTTGTATATTTTTATCTACATTATTCTTTTTAGATTCTAAAGAATAAAATCCTCTCTTTAAATTAAGTTTTGGTATTTCCAAAACGCCAAGATAATCTTCTTTTTTCTTCTTTTCTGCAGAAAATGAAAGAAATTCTTCTACTTGCTCTTCTGCTTTCTTTTCATTATTTATATAAATAAAATGAGAAGCGACTAAAAAGGAGAAACCTAAAACTAAGAGAAATATCCCTATTTTATTTACACTTTTCTTTACCATAAAACATAAATCCTATTCCCAAAATCATAAGAACAAAAGCGTACATAATATCTCCATTTAATGACTTGCCTGTATTAGGTACTTTTACAATTTTCTCATTTTCCATCGATACCCGCACTATTTCTTTATCTTTGTTTATTTCGAAATAAAGTGGTTTTTGATATAACTGGTACCCTTTTAATGCTTTTACTTCTTTAATGTAATATTTCCCATATGCTAAGTTATCCACAACAATTTTACCATTTTCGTCTGTCATACCTTTATAAATTAACTTGTTTTCCTCATTATAAATTTCAATTAAAACATTAGGTAAAAACTTACCGGTTTTCGCATCTACTTTATAAAATTCTAAAGTACCTCTATAGGGTTTATTTAACAGAGTCATATATGTCCTTCTATTTGTATTTTCATCTACAATTAAAGAAATATCCTTCACATAATGATATCCTTCTTTTCCATTTACTTGTTTCATTATATATTCTCCATAAGGAAGAACTACGCTAGAAAATCCATTTTCTTCTATTTTGATTGTTGCAACTTTTTGTAAGTTTGATTTATAAAAGACATCAAATATTGCACCCACCTCCGGTTTTATATCTAAATAATACAAATAGTTTTTATTAAGTATTAATTCTGTTTTATAAATTTCATCCCATAACTTAATCGAAATAACACTATCTGCATTTTCTTTGGTTACTTGAAAATAATGTTTTTTTGTATCTAATTTATATCCTTTTGGAGCTTTTATTTCTTGAATATAATACTCTCCTAGTAAAAGATTACGAATGGATTTTGCCCTACAATCATCACCTATTACAAGGTTTTGCAACAATTCGCCTTCTTTGGAATATATTCCGTAAACCGCTCCTTTTAATGAAGCATAAATACTAGTTGTTTTACAACTTTTCGTATCTTTATCGTACTTCAAAATTTCTACTTGTCCTAAAAAGATTTTATCATATACAACTAAATTCTTAGTTGGTGCCTCTATACTTAATTCAAAATAATATTGATTTAAATCAAGTTCATAGTTTAAACCTGCTTCTACTTCTTTTATATAATAAGTACCCAATTCTAAATCTTCTATGGCAGCACTACAATTCTCATCAATTTCCAAATCACTTACAAATGTTCCATCTTCTTTATATAATTTATATATACTTCCTTTTAAAGAACCACCCTCACCAGGTTTACAAGTTTTATTATCTTGATCATATTTCTTTAAATTTAATGTTCCACTTACAACTTCAAAGCGAACACTAGCATTTAAGGAAGGAATATTTCCAGGGACTAAAACATTTTGTCCTCTATTTGAAGCATAGACAATAAAGGACATCTCCCAGGCATTTGCCGTTTTCACTAACCCAATACTTCCATTTGCTTTGGAGTTTGGTGTAACAATAAGCCCATTTTGTTCTATCCGATACGTACAATTTTCACAATTTGTAACAGAAAAACCATTTAGACTCCCAAAATTGTAAGAACCGCGATAAGGAATTTTAACAGAACTTGTTACACTAGGCATGGCTAAATACTGACTCACCAACTCTCGAATCTCCTCTATATGGGCTTGTATCTCACTTGGAGTATCTATCACATACTTATAAGGGTCATCTGGATTATAACGACTTGTAAACTGAAATGTTCTTCCTGTTTCATTCCAAATTAATGCTTGCGTTGCAACAATCCAATCTACTCCTGTATGCCCATTATATCCATAGCCAAAATAAGCATACAAAGAAACTTTATTTAATTGCTCTTCTGTTAAAGAGACTTTACTAGCAAGTTCTGCCATAGACAAATCATAATAACCATTATAAGTACCATTTCCTAAAGATACTCCAGGTTCTATACAATAAGTTGTTTTTCCATCACTTATTCTCGTAAAATGTTCAAAATTTCCATAATGTCCTTTTGAATCCACAAAACTATATGTACTAATAAAAGTACCTTTAAATGAATCTGTTGTTGTACCTGCATTTACAAAGCAAGGCACAATACACAATAGGAAAATGACTACTATTACTACTTTTTTACTTCTAATAAACATTACTACACTTCTCCTTTCATTCTTATATATACAGTGCAAATTGGGAATTTCCTTTTTTTTAAGTGAAATTTTTACAAAAAAAATAATTTACTCTTAAAAGTAAACTATTCTCCCTTTAAAATGGGATACTTATTGTACATGAATTCATCGTTGTATTTTTTATCGTAATACTCTCCAATAAAAGTCTTAGGTGGCTTTTCTTTATGACGTGCGACCATCCGTCCAAACACACTATAGGAAAAAAGCATATCAAAGGTTAAAAAGAGAAGTAAAAAAATGCTAATTGTCTTTCCAACTTTATAAGGAATTTTTTCAATCCACTTAGAAACTACTGGATACACAATTTTTAAAAGAACTACTCCCATAATGCCCCATACAATCATAATAGGAATTGTGGTTTTCCCCTCTATATTTAAAAACATTCTTGAATAATCCCAAAATTGTATATTAAAAATTTTTTCTGCTAAAACGCCTGCAATGTATTCGAAGACTCCTCCTAGTAAAAAAGCATAGATAAATGTTTTAATAAAACCCCTTCTTCCATTGTGTGGGCCTAAAATAGCTAAAAATAAAATCAAACCAAAGCCATACAATGTGCTAAAGGGGCCAATTAATAAATCATGACGGCTTGTCCATACACCATGTTGAACAAACCACTGTATCTCTTCAAAAAAACTACCAAAAATACTACCAAGCACAAAAAAAAGAAAAATCTTATCAAAACATAAACCTTGTGCAAATACTTTTTTGTTCTGCTTCATAATAATCACACTCTTAAAATTAGTGTGCATTATTTAAGAAAAAAATATTCTTTTGCCTTGCTATTTTACGATTATCGTAAAAAATATATTGATTTTTAATAAATAAGTTGTTATGCTGTTAGCAAGAGGTGAAGAAAATGCAAAAAAGTACAATTGCAAGAATCATAACGATATTATTAGATATTATTTTTATAGGAGGAGTAATCGTAACATATTTTATACCAACCCTTTATGATATTTTTAAAGTTCCAAATATCAGTTCTTTCCAAAATCACACTTTTTTATATAAACTTGCTTTTTATCTTTGTTATTTCACATTTTTAGGAATTATTTTTTTCTTAACCAAAGTATTCCATTTAGTCTATAATGGAAGTCCTTTCAAAAAAGAACTTGTTTTATTTCTTAAAGGTATTGCTGTATTATTTATGCTTTTAACCATTATTAACTTTATTAAATTTATATTTATACCTAGTATTTTATCTATTGTTGTTATCGTGATTACGTTTATTGCAAGTTTAAGTTTTTATGTTTTAAGTCAAGTATTCAAAACGGCGATTGCTTATAAACATGAAATAGATTTCACAATTTAGGAGGTTATCATGATTATTGTAAATTTAGATGTAATGATGGCAAAAAGAAAAATGTCTTTGAATGAACTAAGTTTAAAAACCGGCATTACGACTACAAATCTTTCCATATTAAAAACAAACAAAGCAAAAGCTATTCGCTTTTCTACACTAGAAGCAATTTGCAAAGCCTTACATTGCCAACCACAAGATATTTTAGAATATGAGGAGAATCAAAATGAAAACAAGGAAAAATGAAATTTTAACAACAGCTATTTGTAGTTTTATACTTGCAAGTATAATCACAGTTTTGAAGTTATGGATAAAAGATTTTTATTTAAAAACCTATACTCTTCCCTTTACCCTTTTACTAGTAGGATTTTTATTTTTAACCTTTTACTTGAAAGCAGAAAAGAACAAAAAAGCACTAATCCTTCTTATACCTATTCTTTTAATATTAGGAAGTTATTTTATTCCAATTGCCTTAAGTAACAAAGTAATTAATGTATTTATCTTTCCATTAGTAATAAGCATATTTTTCCTAAGTTATTTAAATAAAAAATATGAGCTTAATCGTCACTTTTGGAAATGTATTTTTAAACTTTTTCCAAACAAATTATTAGAAAATCTAAAAGAGCTCTCTATTTTCAAGAAGAAGAAGGAAAGAAAAATAAATACTTCCAAAATTGCTAACATTTGTATAGGGTGTATAATTGGAATTCCCATCGCTTTTATTATTTTATCTCTATTAACAAGTGCAGACCAATATTTTAATTCTTTTATTGATACTTTGTTAGCATTCCTACACAATAGTGAAAAATGGGATACTATTTTAAACAATTTACTAAAAATACTTTTCTATTTTATTATCATTTTTAATATTTACAGAAATGCGAGCAAAAGCAAAAAAGAGAAACAAAATAACGAAATAAAAACCAAAGATGTGAATGAGACTATAATCAAAACCATTCTTCTCATTATAAATATGGTATTTATCCTATTTCTTATTTCAGAAATTTCAAAATTAACAATCAATTTTTTAGAATTACCAACAGAATATACATATGCAAGCTATGCAAGGGAGGGATTTTTCCAATTACTTTTTGTAACAGTAATTAATTTTGTTATCATTACTTATGTACTTTATTATACAAACACTCTTGATAAAAGTAAAAATATCAAAAGACATTTACTTGTTTTAATAATATTTTCAATTATCCTTATCTTTAATGCTTACTATCGCATGTTTTTATATATGTATGAGTATGGATTTACTATATTACGACTACAAGTCATATTATTTTTACTTATGGAATTCATTCTATTCTGTATTTGTATAAAAAAAATCTGCTTCCATTTAAAAATGAAAGACAGCTTATTATTTATGAGTGTCATATTAACTACTTACATCGTTAATTTATATTTATGTATAGAACCTTTTATCAATTTCTTAAATAAAATATTTTTAAAGTAAATGAACCAATGTTTTAGTTTATTTGCTTTTTTTATTTTAACTATGAAATTAAACGAAATTCTTTTTCTAATTTTTTTCTTTGCAAAGTATAGTCTTTTCCGTAAAGATCTGCCATCATATGAAAATAGCCATCTAAAAACAAATATTTTTCTACGTCAGTTAATTCATAAGAAAGATATTGCAAATATAATTGATACAAATGAGTTCCTTCAAAATAGTCATTAGATAGTATATATTTTACAACAAAGTCTTTATTACTTAATAAATAAGACTTTAAAGCATTTGTTTCCTCCGCATCGATTACTAAACGAAAACGAAAACCAATATTATCTTCTATTTTTGAGTGAGACATTACAAAACGATTTACAAATTCGTTTATCCTAGAAAATATTTAACAAAGTAAAAAGAATCTTTTAAAGAAGCACAGGCTTCATAATTTGTTAACCATAATAATGCTAACTTCATTGTTGAAAGCTTATATTTGTTAATAATACTATTTCTTACATTGTTAATTTTCATTTCTATCACCTTTATTTCAATTTTTCAAAATTCGTCAGTTTCATAGTAATATGAAGTTTCTATACCTTTAAAAATTGTCTCTAAACTAAAATCGTCTGTTAAACTATTTTCAATTAAAGTTTTAATTTCTAAAATGTTAATAGGACTTCGTTCCATTGCTTGCAAATACATCCTTTTATCTATTGCTTTCCAATTCACTATACGATTTATATTCTTTTTAAGTAGCAAATCCAACCAAATACGCATACTTCTTCCATTACCTTCCAAAAAAGGATGAGCGATATTCATTTCTACATATTTAGCAATAATTTCATTTAACGTTGTTTGAGGCATAAGTTCTATCTTTTTTAAAATATCTTCTAAATATAGAGAATTAGCAAATCTAAAATTCCCTTTTGAAATATTTTCTTTTCTTATCAAGCCCGCAAAACTATACAAATTATCAAACAAATACTTATGAATTTGTTGTAGTCCCTTTACTGTACCTATTTCAATGGTATCAATTTCATTACTTGTAAATAATCTTTTTGCATTTTCTAAACTTTTTTTATCAGTTTCATTCATACTTGTCACCTTTTATCAAGTATAAAAAAAGCCTACCTTAGTGGGCTTCGATTTTCAATTGGCAGGGGATGAGAGAATCGAACTCCCAACTAAAGTTTTGGAGACTCCTATTATACCATTTAACTAATCCCCTAAAATTTTTTTCAACAAGGTTATTATAACACAACATTTAACCAATACGCAAATATTTTCATATATTATTCTAGGTGATATATATGCTTATTAATTATACGACAAAAGAACTGGAATTATTAGCAAGAATTATGCGTGCAGAAGCACTTGCTGAAGGAAACCTTGGAATGCTGATGGTAGGAAATGTAGTCGTAAATAGAAGTGTTGCAAATTGTTTAACCTTTAAAAACATTCGTAGCATTACTGATGCCATTTACCAAGCAAACCAATTTGCTGGAACCAATTCTTCTTTATTTCAAGCCTCTCCTACAACTCATGAAAAAAACTTAGCAGAAAGAGTATTACGTGGAGAATACTACTATCCTGCAACCCATGCTTTATGGTTCTATGCACCTGCCAAAAATACAAGTTGTCAATCTACTTGGTATGGACAAAAATTAGCTGGAAGTTATAGAAATCATTGTTTTTATAGACCAGATGCTGGAACTTGTGAAGAATTGTATTAAGCCATATGGCTTTTTTATTTTAAATATTCTTGTATAGTTTTAGCTGATTTGAAATTACAAAATATTTTTTCTTTATGATTTTTCATATATTCATTTAATTCCTTTTCATTTTTAAAACACAATTTAACTATAAACATCTTTTTATTTAGATTTTCATTATCTAATAAAAGTTTATTATTGTTTTCAATACTTTTTAAAACTGAATTATATACAATATTTATTGTAGGAAGTTTAATTTTTTTTGAAAATAAATTAAAATAACAATCCGTATTAAATTGTAGCAAAAAAGATTTACCTATATTTTTATTAATAATTTCTAAGTCCTGACCTTCCCAATTTCCATTTAAACAATCTATATGTTCGTAAAACTTTATTGGTTTCTTTTTTATTAAATTTTGATATAATTCTTCTACTTCACATATTATATTAAATTCCACATCTTCTTTTGGAATATCAAATTTTATTCCCAATTCAGTTTCAATTTTTAAAAGTTTTTCCCAAAAAGCAGCACTATTTTCATCAAATTTCTTATTATTTTGCATTGTAGAAAATTCTTGTAATTTTACATTATCTACGTATCCATTTCCATCTATAATAGAATTATATATCATTACGCTTTCTACTATGTCTTTTGTTGATGAAGCAAATTGTAATTTTAAAGAGATATTAAAACTAATTTCCTTCGTTTTTCTATTAAAAGTACAATCTATTATCAAAGGTGAAGATGTATCTGATTGATATTTTAAAATGTATTTACTATTATTAGGAACTCGTGCAACAATTAACTCTCTACTATATTTCCTATTACCAATTTTAATGGAGAAAGGGTCTGGAAATTTTGAAGGAATCATGTGAAATTTACCATCAACTAGCTTAAAAGTTTCATAGGGAAGAAAAGACTTAACCATCAATTTTTCAAGAGCTACTTTTTTACCATTGAGGATTATAAATCCTTCTTCAATTGGTTCCAACTGCATAGTTTTTTGTGAATTATAAAAATAATACATCAAATCATTAAAAGTATAATAACTCCCTAAATCTTTTTCTTGCTCTTTAGATAAAATTACTTTTATTCCATCTATTTTAAATTTTCCGGTTT
This sequence comes from uncultured Bacilli bacterium, assembly GCA_910587325.1. Taxonomy (GTDB): domain Bacteria; phylum Bacillota_I; class Bacilli_A; order RF39; family UBA660; genus MGBC108787. Next base: position 8,940 of record CAJUKB010000006.1, read on the forward strand.
TTCCAACTACAATATAATTCCCATTTTTGTCTTTTTTGTATTCCAAATCAGATGGTAAATCTTTTTTACCAAAAAAATCTATTAATTCATCAGGACATTTATATTGCGCTTTTCTATCTGGATTAAAAATCTTATTAAAATCGTACATTAAAAATCTCCTCCATCGTTATCCCATATAATGATTTTAGAAATAAGATCATAAAGTTCTTCTTTAGGTAATGCAAATTTCTCTATCTCCTTTACAATAAATCTAAAGTCCTCATCCGTTTTCACTATAATATATTTTAAATCAGAATATTCAAAAGTTAAAGAAATCTCTTTATTTTCAATCATGGAATCGCTAAGATCTTTTATATTCCCCAAATCAATAATAGTATCACCAAAATATATAGGGCTATAATCAGTTTTTGAAACATCTGGGATATATCGCCATTCACATTCATCTGTAAAACATTTTTCTAATGTTTTCTTTTGCAACCGATTTTCCATTTTTCCCGAATATGGTTTCATATATACTAATTGAGACAATAATTGACTTTTCAAATTTTTTTCTAAAATTGATTCTGGCAAATTTATTGTTTTCAATGCCAAATTAAATGCTTTTGTAAAGTCTTTTCTAAAATTTGAAGATGGATTGATATAATGAATTGGTTGAATGTTATTTCGCATTGCCCATTCTTTAGTGAAGGCTAATCCATAAAATCCATACCAATTTAAATGTTCCCTTATTCTATGTAAATTTATATCGCAAAAACATTTCATAGGTATATATATTTTTTTAATTCTTTTTTTGTCTTCTTGAACTCTTAAATAACTTATATTTTCTTCACAATATCTTGGGGAAAGCATCTTATTTTTTAAAGGAAAAATAAGGTAAGAAATGTCAGTTGTAAAATTAAATAAAGTATCTGGATTGACTATAGAAGGAATATGGTTATTAGAAGATTCATAATCTTTAATATTTTTTAAAACTAGATTTGTTTCTGCCTTCACTTAATACAACCTTCTTTACCTATTATTTTTTTAACTGCATTTCATTTTTTGTACTTTATGTTAACTCTAAATTACAGAAAAAGCAACTTATATTCCATAAAAAAATACCAAATTTAATTACATTAATTAAATTAGTATTTTTTCATATTTTTACTTTATGGTATTAATAATTTTTGGCCAATAGACAATGCACTCGTTGCTAAATTATTTAAGTTTTGAATAGCCGTTACAGTTGTATTAAAGTTTCTTGCAATGCTATACAAAGTATCCCCACTTTTTACGGTATAAGTTTGATAACTTTCCATGTTTGGAATACGTAATCTTTGACCAATACTTAATAGGTTGCTTGTAAGATTATTCATACGTTTTAATTCATCTACTGTTGTTCCAAATTGATTGGCAATTTTATACAAGCTATCTCCTGATTTTACAACGTAGTATTCTTCACTTTCACTAGGTGTTGTACTTCCACTTACTTTAAGCACTTGGCCAATAGACAAAGTATTACTGGTTAAGTTATTCATACGTTTTAATTCATCCACTGTAAGGCCATATCGATTGGCTATTCCATATAAAGTATCCCCACTTTTTACTATGTAGGTATCTTCACTAGGTGTAGTAGTACCCTCTTTTAATTTCAATACTTGACCAATAGATAAAGCATTGCTTGTTAAATTATTTAATTTTTTTAATTCATCCACTGTAAGGCCATTATTTCTAGCAATACTCCACAAAGTGTCTCCATTTTTCACAATGTATGTATTTTCAGTAGATACAGGAGTATAAGGTACACCAATATATTCAGCAAGAGATTTTACAACCGCTTCTGCTAAACCTTCCCAATTGTTCTTTAGCTGACTTACATCATCCCCAGTACTATCTGCAAAACCATATTCCACAATAATTGATTCGTTATTTGGAGTATTTCTTAAAATGTAATAATAATCTTGGTTTGGATTACTTGGTAATCTCCTTTGGTAATACTTGCGAACATTCTGCCCTGCTTTCGTAAAATTATCACTAATAATACTTGATAAACGATCACTATTACGTAAGGAGTAGATTACTTCCGCACCATCGCCACCTCAGGAGTGCCCTTATGTATAGTAATTTATCCTTTCTTCTTTTTTCGTGGTTTTACTTCTTTTCTACGAGAGAACGGTGGTTTCTCATATACAAATTCAGTCTTAGGAATAACATTAAATTTATATGTTATTTCTATTTTTCTATCATTATCTATGACTATTTTTTCTATTAACATATCATATATTTCTTTATTTGATTTTTTTAAATCTAATAGTTCCTTTATCTTTTTTGTGTAATCTGGAATAACATTTGGTTTATTTTTAATTTGATATTTTTCTATCTGCTTTTGTTGAATAAGTTCATTAATTTTTTTTAGTTTTTCATCACATTCTTTTGAAAGTTCTTTATACATTTCAGCAGATATAATATCGTTGCATCTATCTTCATAGAGAATGGATAATTTTTTTGTTATCTTGTTTTTTTCTGTTTCATATTGAGTTATTACTTTATCAATTTCATTAGTATTTTTATTGATTCTTTTAGCTACTTCATCATTTAATTCCTTAATATTTAATTTTTTTATATAAACATTAATATCATTATTTATTTTTTCAATCAGTTGTTTTTCTAAATGCTCATAAGGGAAATAATGAGTTCCGCATCTTTGTCTAACAGGATCTCTAGAATATCTATTGCAATTAACACTCCAAACATCCGTTTTTTTATGATATTGAACAGATAATCTATTACCACATTCTTTACAAAAAAGCATTCCTTCAAACATTCTTATTTCTCTATCTAATTTAGCTTTACATATTCTTGTATGACTTTTTTTAATATTTATACAATATTCAAAAGTTTCTTTATCTACTAATGCCTCATGTGTATCCTCAACAACTAACCAAAGTCTTTTATCTAGTGTTACTTTTTTCTTGGACTTATAATTAACCTTTGCTTGGGTATGCTGTATCATATCTCCTGTATAAATCCTATTATCTAATATTTTCCTTACAGTAGATATATTCCACTTAGTTGCATCAATTAATCTTGATGAATATGCTGTTCCTTTATATGCACTAGGTGTTGGCACTCCTTCATCATTTAATCTAGTTGCTATTTCAGAAGGACCGATTCCATCAACTCTCCATTTAAATATTTTTTTTACTATTGGAGCTGTTTCAGGATTAGGAATGAGATGTCCTTTATCATTAGGATCTCTCATATATCCATAACTTGGTAAACTACCAACAAATTTTCCCTTTTGCCTTTTTTCATTTAAAACATTTCTTATTTTTATTGAATTTTGTTTACTATAATAATCATTACATGCAATTATGAAAGTTGATGAATCATTACTTGCCTGATTTTTAAAGCTGTCATAAGATTCTAATATTGAAATAAATCTAATTTGATTTTCAGGAAAAAATGTTTCAATATAATATCCTGTCATAACATGGTCTCTACCTAATCTAGATAAGTCTTTTACAACAACACAATTTATTTTTTTGTTTTTTATATCTTCCATCATTTTTTGAAAACCAGGTCTGTCAAAATCAGTTCCAGAAAAACCATCATCAACATATTCATTTACCAAATTAAAATTATGATTTTTAACATAATCTCTTAATAATTCTTTTTGATTAGCAACACTTTCACTATCAGATTCATATTTTTTGTCTTTGTCTCTATCTTCCTGAGATAATCTTATATATATCCCTACATTAAATTCAACATCAGTTAAGTAATTATTATTCATCTTTACCTCCATTCCTAATTACTTGACCAATAATTAAGACAAGTGAATAATAACACTATATTAGAATTTAAACAAAACTGCGACAAAACTTTAACTGGTATTTTTATCACCTAATATTTTTTCTATAAGATATCTCAAAATTAAATCTTCAAAAGATATTTTTTTATCATCATTCATATCTTTCACCATTATAAGATTATGCTACAAATACAATATTATTTATAGAATATCTATCCTTTCATTAAGTGTTTCTAATCTATTTTTCTAAAGTTGAATCATTCATTTCATCAGACCACGATGCAACTTTGCAACAACAAAAAAGAAATAACATTACAAATGCTATTCCCAAAATTATTAATACAGATAACATTAATTCACCTTCTCTTCTTTTTTAGATTCGTAATCCATTATTTCTAATTTAATATCAAAATCTCCATCTTTAAATAAGGATGATAAACCAGTATGTTTCTCCAATTCAATCATTAATGCATCTTTAATAATAGTTCTGACTCTTTTATCTACATCAAATTTATTAGTTCCAGATTGTAAACCTGTACCCTCCAATATTAATTTATATTTTATTTTATATTCCCTCATAATTTAACCACAAAAAAACACATGTGTCCTATGTGTTTGATTTCCTTTCATAATATAAATTTGACTTTTTCCAATTTCATCATATATCTTCTTTAAGGATGGCCATATTAAGTGCTAAAGCAAATTTAATAATACAACTTTTCTTAATATGTTTTAAAGTCTTATCTGCACATTGAAGTTGTTCTTCCATTATAAGTTCTGTATTTCCCATAAAGAAGATTCCCTTAAAAAAGTGTTGTTCTTCCATAGTTAGATTATCTAGAACACTTAGTATTATATTTAAATATTCTAGAAAATCTTCTTCTTTTTCTATCTTCTTTAAAACATATCTCTCTACTGGTGAAGAGGTAAATCCTGATGATTGTACTTTAATCTCACTAAGATGAGATGTAATACTAGGTGGAAGTACACTAATATATCTGAAATAATTTTCTTCAAATACTTCCATAAATTCATTTACCTTCGATCTTGTTTTTTGATAATCATATTTTTTAATTACTTCATTGCTCAATAATTTCATAATGCCCTCCATAATCAAAAAAGAAGAGAATAAAAGCTATTTACTGCAATTACTTCTCTTCTTATAGTTATTTAGATTTAGGGGTGCTTTATCCTTATGAACATATTCATCCAAAAACATAATGATATGTTTGTTGAAAACAATTTGCACCATAATAATCATCCCCAAACCTCTAAACAAAACCATTAAATTGTTATTTATTATATATTTTTTTTGGAAAAAGTCAATAACATTTAATGCAAAATAAAACAATCAGCAGTTCTCTTTTGCTAATTGTTTCATTTTACTATATTTTATCATCTTGACTTTATTATTCAAGGGTATTTTTTGGGGTAAATTTGGGGGTACTTTTTTAAATTATACTTTTACATCTATTTACTATATTTTCAGGAGTATTATTTTTAATAAAATCTACTAACTCTTCATAGTAATTAGTAGCATCTATAACATTTTTATATTTTTCTAATAGTAGTGGACTTGCAATCAAATCTTTATCTTTTATATATAAATAAACCTCGTAATCATTAGAATCAGTACACTCATTAAGCATTACACCAATGAAACCTTCCATGAAAGTATTTTGTGATGTCTTAAATATCGTTTTATCTTCTTTGATATTACTAATACAATATTTTTGTAAGTCTTGGATTATTTCTGATATATTCATTTGAACCTCCCATTAACTAAGTAAATAGTATTATAACAAAATAACAATTTTAATCAATCCCAAATACCTAATTATTTCTTCATAATTATATTATAGCTTTTTTTCAAAATTATGTATATTATTTTACATATTTTAATATACCTTTATTTTTATAATATGAATCTATTAATATTTCATAATGTATTTTCATTTCATTTATTACAAGGTAATATACTTCTAAAGGATTTTTATCTTTATTTTTTCTTTGAAATTTTTTAAGATTTAAATGAAAATTTTGAAATAAATATAAAGTAGAAAAATTATTAATGTTAGTCCATAAAAGACTTTTTAAAAATTTCATTACAGATTCTAAATCATCATTATTATCAAGATCTATGCTTTGTAAATTTTTTATAAATGGTCTAAATAAGGTCTTATCATCTATAAAGAGAATTGTTTCATAAAAATTATTAACTATTGCTTTGTCCATACTATTAATAAAATATTGCATATTATTATTATCTCCCCAATATTTTTTACATAACAGAAATTCTGGAATTTGATTTTCAAGAATGAATTCTAGCATTAAATCTTTATGACATATTGTAGGAAATTTTGAATCAAAATAATAAATAAAATTATTTAGCATATCAATAAATTGTTCATTTCCTGTTAGGTAACCTTTTTTGACTAAAGAAGTTACAATGGTGGGTGTTCTTTCATCCGTAATTAGATCTATTGCTTTATCCAATATATTTTTATTAATTAGTTGATATATTCTTCCACCATTATCTGATTTTTTTAAAGCCAATTTTTTTAATTGATTCTTCCTTACTCTATTTTTCATTTAAATCACCTGTTGAATATCATTATAGCATAATTTTACCAAATGACCCATAGTTTTGCGAATATTATTCATTTTAATGGGAAAATTATACTGGTGAAAGATATGAATGACAACAATTTAAAATTTTGTAGAGAAGAACTAGAAATGACACAATCAGAACTTGGTCTTGTCTTTGGAGTTACTGGATCGACGGTTGCTGGTTGGGAAAATGCACATGATACTATGCCACTTCCTAAATTAGTAAAGTTCTCTAATTTATACCATTATTCACTTGATTATGTAACAGGACTATCTAGAGATAATAATTATTCCAAGATTGATAAAATAGATAAAAAGAAAATAGGTTGTAAATTAAGAAAAATTAGAAATGATTTAGGATTAACTCAACAGGAGATTGCTGATGAATGCAAGATATCTCAAACAACATATAGTAATTATGAAACAGGACAATATCTAGTTACTTCATTAGTTCTATATACAATATGTAAAAAGCATAAGTTATCAATGGATAAAATATTAACAGATTAAAAGAGTGATAAATTTCACTCTTTTTTTAATTAGCATATTTTTTGAAATTTTCTGCTTGAGCAAGTACCTCTTCATACACAACATCATTTGTTACTGGAGGATATCCAAATTCATCAAGTAAAATAATCAGATCTTGTTGAAGTTCAGCTTTAATATTATCTTTTTTAGACCAATCAGTATATTTTGATTTATCTGATACAATTTCTTTAATTTTTTTAGATAATTCAATCATTTTTTCTTGTGGATATTCAAATCCATATTTTACTGAAACAGCAAATAAAATATCTAAAAAAGCTTTTTCCTCAAAATCAATTCCTAGTGCTTTAAAACTATTTTTATCTTCTTCAAGGTCTTTCATTAAATTAGTTAGTTCATCTGAAACTTCTTCTAAAACATTCATAGCAAATTTTTCATCAGCAGATCTGTCATTATAACTATCAATTAAAGTTTGAAGCCTATCCATAAACTCTACACCTTTTATTTTATTTACTTTCTTATATTCTTCAATAGCTGATTTTAATAATCTTTGCAAAATTTTAATTTTGGTATTTGGCATATTTAATTTATCTAATTTTTTTAAATAATCTGTACTAAAGATATCTACTTCTCTCACCGTAAATTCTTTTTCTTCTTCAAAAAGTTCTTCTACCCCATCACTAATTAGAGCTTCTTGAATTAGTTGTCTAACCTTTTGATTCATCAAATCAATATCTGGAGCATCTCCTTTAGTAAGTTTAAAAATTATAGATCTAACAGCACCATAGAAATACATTTTATCTCTTTCTTCATTAGTTATTTCTTCGTTAGTTCCACAAATATTAAATGCAGATTTGAGATTTTTAGCTCCATACATAAATCTTCTTTCATCTTCTTCATTTTGTTGAATATATTCTGAAGCTTGATTCAAACAATTTAATCTTTCTACAGGAGTCCCATTAAAGAATTTTGAATTATCAAAATTTCTAAACAATCTATCAATAATATCCATCTGATCTCTAAAAACTTTTATTGCTTCTTCTAATCCCTCAAATACAGATGAGTCTTCAGAATTAAATTTCTTTAATGCTAATTGCATTCTATTTTTAATACCAATATAATCAACAATTAATCCTTTATCTTTTCCTGGATATTTTCTATTAACTCTAGAAATTGTTTGAATTAGTGTATGGTCTTGTAATGGTTTATCAATATACATAGTATCAAGACTTGGAACATCAAAACCTGTAACCCACATATCAACAACAATAGCAATTTTGAAGTTGGATTTTTCATTTTTAAATTGTTTATCAAGTTTTTTTCTATATGCTTTATTACCTAATAATTCATGAAGTTCTGGAACATCATTACTGTCCTCGGTCATAACCATATTAATTTTCGGAATTTCAAACAATTCATCTTGTTCTTTTTTGCTTAATTCATCAAAATTTTCTGCTTTCTTTGGAGTAGCCCAATCTGGTCTTAATTCTATTATAATTTTATATAAATCATAAGCAATAAATCTATTCATGCAAACAATCATTGCTTTTCCGTTTACAGTAGCATTTTCAAATACCCTTTTTTCATAATGATTTATTATGTCCTCAGCAACTCTATGTAATACATCATGATCACCAACAATAACACTTAAATGAGTTGAAGCTTTTTTACTTTCTTCTATTTGATATTCATTTGCTCCTTCTTCAACACATAAATTATAATATTTTTCTACTTCTTTAATCTTTTCATCATCAAGAAGAACTTTAGCTGATCTTCCTTCATAAGTTATATTTACAGTAATTTCGTCTTTAACTGAATCTTTCATCGTGTATGCATCAACTATTTCTCCAAACACTTCCATTGTTGCATCTATAGGAGTACCAGAAAATCCAACATAGGTTGCATTTGGTAAAGAATCATGAAGATACTTTGCAAAACCATATTTCACCTTTACATCAATATCTGTAATTTTATAATTCTTATCAATATTGGTTTGACTTCTATGAGCTTCATCTGAGATACAAACAATATTATTTCTATCACTTAATAGGTTAAAGTCTTCAGAGAATTTTTGAATTGTTGTCAAATATACTCCTCCACTTTCAGTTTCAGACAATATTCTTTTTAGTTCATCTCTTGTTTCAACTTTTTTAATAGTATTATCACCAATAAAATTTTTTGCATTTTCAAAAGTCTTAGCTAATTGATCATCAAGATCTGTTCTATCAGTAATTAATATGATTGTCGGATTTTTTAAATCAATATCTTTCATTAAAAGTCTAGATAGATATAACATGGTATAACTTTTACCAGATCCAGTTGCACCAAAATATGTTCCACCTTTCCCAGTTCCAATAGGTTTCATATTACTCTTTATACTTTCCAATAGACTTGTAGATGCATAATATTGAGGATATCTACATACTATTTTCTCTTCATTTTGGGAATTGTCAGGAAAATATATAAAATTTCTTATTACATTTAATAATCTTTCTTTATTAAACAATCCTAGAACCAATGTATGTAACGAATCTATTCCATCAGTCTCTTTAGATTTTTCATTAATTCTTCTCCACGCATAAAAATATTCATAATCTGAAAAGATAGAACCAATTTTATTATTTACACCATCACTTATAACACAAAAAGCATTATACTTAAAGATTGTTGGTATATCTCTTTTATATCTAATTGTCAATTGTTCGTAAGCATCATGAATTGTAGTATTTTCTTTAACAGCACTTTTAAATTCAAAAATAACAAGAGGAAGACCATTAATATAGATTATTCCATCTGGTATTCTTAAATGGTTCTCTTCAAATTCTAATTGATTAACTACTTTAAAATTGTTTTTATCAATTTCATTTTTAGAATAATTAATTAAATTAATATGTATATCCTTATCATTGGGATTTTCTCTTTTAAAATCAAATCCATCAGATAAAATTTTTATGAATTTTTTATTTGCTTCATATATTGGATATTTTTCTAATGATTTAATATCTTTAATAATAAAATTTGCTTCATTCATTGAAATATTATAATTTAATAATAAAAATTTTTTTAAATCTTCCTCTAAGATAAATTCGTTTTTTTCTTTATGAAGTTCATCACCAACAAAATGATTATAACCATTAGCAGTTAATAAATCCATTATTGCCGATTCAAGAGTGGCTTCACTAAAACTACTTTTCATTACATCATCTCCTTAGTAATTTTTAACAAAAAAATTCTTTTTAGATTTTCCAATATCATATTTTCTCTTTCAAGACTAGAAATTAATTCAAAAAATGTTTCTATTTTATTATTAAACTTTTCCAAATCTTCTTGTGTAGGTATAAGAAATGGCATATTTTTAATTATCGTAGAATTATATGCCGTTGCTATTGAGGATGTACTACCAAGTTTATTAAAATCAAAGTATTTTAAATAGCAATATGTATAATATTTATATTCTTTATTAGATGTATTAAAATGTGCAATTGCTTCATTAGTAGCCATATCAGTTTTTAATATTCCTACTCTACCTACTGATAGTTTAAAGCTCATTATTACCGTATCTTTAGATATCTTCTTTACCCTATAATTTTCTTGTGCATAATTTGTTAATTTTTCCCTAGTATCATATAAATGTATTTTATCTTTCATATCAGCTATTGAAACCCATGGTAAATCTAATTCATTTTCAGAGAAAGCATTATAATCTTCACGATCTGGTGTACCACCAATACTTATATCAAATATATTCTTAACTTTATCCACAGTTCCATTTTTACCAAACAATGGTACAAATTTCAAAAAAATATTTTTTATTTGTTCTGAAATATTATTAATCATTCTAACATTACTTTCAATCACACTTAGTATTTGTGTATATTGCTCTACTGTTTTATTTTGAATTTCAATTGAAGGGGGATTAAATTCTATATTACATAAGTCTTCCCATCCTATGCTACCTCTAACACTACTATCCGTCTTGAACCATAAATAATGATCCAAATCTTTTCTTCTGAACCAAAGCATTAAATAATTTGGATTAAGATGTTGTTCACTTTTTACCTTAAATAACATATATGCAGGTGAAATTATTGATGGTTCATCATCTTGGTATAAACAAATCGGTAAAACTTTATCTCTTCCAACATGCATTGGATTACATGCAAAATAATTTTTTCTTAATAGCTTATACTTGCTTAAATCCGTTCCAACTATATTAGCCACTGATGATATAAATTCTTTATACTTATTTATTCCCAATAGATTAGAATATAAATTGTCTGTATTTTTTTCAGAAACTTTTTCTATAAAATTACCTAATTTCATTTTCTATATCCTCTATAATACTTTGAAGTTTATTTTTTAAATCAGTATTTATATTCCATTCCTTTTGCAATTCGTCATTAATAGTTAATATCTCTTTATCAATCTCAACCTCAATTTCTGGATTTTTATATTTAATGTATGTACTAGGAACAAGTAAATAATTATTTTTTACTATCTCATCAGAACTAGCAGAATAGCATAATTCATCAATATTACTATAGTTTTCTTTATTAGTTAACCAAGTATGATAAATAGATGATATTTCATTAATATCTTTTTTAGTAAATTCTAAATATTTTTTTTCATAAGGTGAGCCATAATTTCTTAAATCCATAAATAAAGTTTCTTTTTCATGATTTCTTACTTTGACTTCTTGACCATTTATTTCTTTAATTCTTTCCCTTTTGCTATTTGTTACAATCCATAAACATACACTAATATCTGTTGTATAAAACAGATTCATAGGTAATATACAAATGGCTTCTACTAGATCGTTTTCTATAAGTTTTTTTCTAATACTATATTCTACTCCATCTCCAGATAAGGAACCATTAGATAATAAGAATCCTGCTGTCCCATTACTACTCAATTTTGAAATTATATTTAATATCCAACCATAATTTGCATTTCCAGTAGGAGGAGTATCATATCCACTCCATCTTTCATCATCGGTTAACTCATCTTCTTTCCTCCATTTTTTTTGATTAAATGGAGGATTAGCCATTACAAAATCAGCTTTTAAATCTTTATGTTGATCTTTAAAAAATGTATCTGCTTCAGATTCTCCTAAATCAGCTGAAATACCTCTTATTGCTAAATTCATCTTTGCTAATTTATATGTAGTACGGATGTTTTCTTGCCCATAAATTGATATATCATTTCTATTACCATTATGACTTTCAACAAATTTAACAGATTGAACAAACATACCACCAGAACCACATGCAGGATCATAAATTTTTCCTTTATATGGTTGAATCATTTCTGCAATTAAATTTACAACACTTTTTGGAGTATAAAATTCTCCTTTACCTTTACCTTCAGCTAATGCAAATTTTTTTAAAAAGAATTCGTAAACTCTACCTATGATATCATTTTCTTTATCTTTTAAAGTATTTATTTTATTTATTTCATCCAATAATGAAGCAAGTTTGGCTTTATCTAAATTCAATCTAGAATAATAGTTATCAGGTAATGCTCCTTTTAATGATTTGTTGTTTTTCTCTATTTCGGATAATGCAGTATCAATTTTAATAGCAATGTCATCTTGCTTAGCATTTTCCATTATATAACTCCATCTGGATTTCTTTGGTAAATAAAATACATTTTTGCTCATATAAAATGATGGTTGATCCACAAATTTCTCATGTCCTTCTTCTATAATTTCCTTTCTTCTTTCTTCAAATTTATCACCAACAAATTTCAAAAAAATTAAAGATAAAACAACATGCTTATATTCAGCTGGTTCAACAGAACCTCTTAACTCATCACAACTATCCCATAATGTATCTTCAAAACTTTTTTCTTTTTTTGCCATAATAACCCACTCCAATCGTAAAGACATATTTCTAAGTAATTATAGCATAAATTGTCAATTTACACTATATCTACATTGAAATTTCAATATAAAAAGAGTATTTTTTAAATACCCTTCTTAAAGTTTTAATTCCATCCAAATTTATAAATAAGATATCCAACTATCAAACCACTTGCTACTGCAACCAGCACCTCTAAAAATATTTTCAATTTTTTATTTTCTTCTTGCTTTTGAGTATTATTGTTACCTATTGTTGAATTCTTTATTTTATTATTATTCCCTATATTAACACCCATTATTATCACCTACAGTACTATTTTTGATTTCACTATTATCTCCGATGTTAACAGAATTATCATTATAAACTATAGTTTCTATTTTTTCTATCACTTTTGCCTTCTTATCATCATCAGAAAAATCTATATATAATTCATCAAGGTTTCCATAATTTTCTTCTAATACTTTAAAAATATTCAATATTTTATCTTTTATAGTAGATAATATTGTATTATATGAATATATGCTTAATTCTCTTCTGGCTCTTATAACCGAACCATTTGTTTGCTGATATTTATTCACTAACACTGTATTTGCATCTAAACATAAGGAATGTTCAGATGATTCAGTTTCTGCTTCTGCTAATTTCATGATTGTGGAAAGCGGATCATTTATATCAGCCTTTGAGAAGAATTCAAATGCTTCTTTATCAATGAAAGGAATATTAACATTTTTGTATATTGCATATCCAACTTGGATATCTCCAACCAACATAGTACTAACCTTTCTATATTCTGGTATTTTATCATCTTTTTTATAACCATTTATTTCATTATTAACCCAATCTTTTATTTCTGTATCATTAATATCTTCTAACATAAAATCTAAACTTTGCATAGCTTGAAGAACATTAATTTTATTCATAATTAAATCTTTTATAATTTTACTTCTTTGTTTTGGCATAAATACACTTCCTTAATTTTATATTATAGCATAAAAAAAGAAGCTAGTCATTGCAACTAGCTCTATTTCATTCCTAAACTTAAATTAGGATTTTCATTATAAATATTTATTATTGTTTTATCTTCATATTCTTTTATTTCAGTGTGATAAAATTCTGACTTTATTTTAGTATTAAGCAAAGATTTTTCTTTTTGAATTAGTCGTCTGTCAACATCAACTTTCATATAAACTCTATGATTTACTGTAATGTTATATTTAATATCAAAGTCACTTTTGAATATCTTCTCAATTATGATTTCAACTGGTTTTAGATTTTCTTTGTCAGCAAGTTCTAAGGCATCATAATATTCTTTAGAAACTTTATTATCCCTTGATCTCTTATTTTTTACCTCATGCTTTATATCTTCAACTGTAAAATATGTATTAGATAGGCTTTTCAATGGATTGGATGTTCTTTCAACTGTACCTGATTCATAGCAATTAAACTTGCTATATAAAATAGTATCTCTAAATATAGGAAATCCTATGATTGGAAAAATAATTGTCTTGTAGTGTAACTGCTTTACTTCCTCTGGTGTCATTAAATCTCTACCAATTAAATTGGTGGATTTATCACCATTATAATTCATCAAAGACATAGATTGTCTTACACTATTAGATTCAATAGTTTTCTTACCTAGTCTTTTTGAAATTGCTTCTGCTGTTTCTTGGGTATTAGTTTTAAGATATACCAATCCACAGTTATCAAGAATTATTTGTGCAACATCTTTACCATATACATTATCTAACTGAGAAAAAGATTGAATAAAAAAATGAAAGTGCATTCCTCGTGATCTTGCAACAGATACTATTGCTTCTATATCAGCAAGTTGAGGACAGTTAGCAAATTCATCAAGAATAAATTCTATTTCCAAAGGCAATTTCTTTTTCTCACTGCTATTAGCAAGTTTTACTAAATCCCTGTATAGTAACCCTACTATAATAGTTACAAGTGTGAAATATGTTTTATCTTCATCTGGGACAATTACATATAATGCAACTGGTTCTTTACCTAGAACATTAAATTCAAAATCACTTGTACTAGTAACATTTGCAACATTAATGTCATCAAATATATTCATTTTTTGACCAAACACTGCTGTAATAGATTTATATGTATTATCACTAGCACTTAATATGCTCACTAATGCATCTTTAGATTTACTACCATACTCTTTAGTATTGATATAATCTTTAAACTTTTTAAAGTTATTTTCTTCCATAGAACTATTTTGAAATTTTCTAATACTTGTCATAGTAATCTTATCTCTAGTAATATTTCCTTCTTTATACTCTTCTAAAAAAAATCCAATTAGTCCTTCTAATAGATTCTTTGCAGAGTTATTCCAAAAAGGATCTTTTTGCTCTACTTTTTCTTGCATCACCATCGTTGATAAAGAAGATATAAGTCTATTTGTTTCGGCATAATGTGACATAGATTCATTATTCATTGATATTTTCTCATTTTTCAACTTTTCTATTATCTCTTTATTGTTTTTAATTTTATTATTAATTCTGGAAATATTGATAACACTTAATTTAAGTTTTTTTAGCTTATCATTCAACATATCATTTTGTTCAATATATGGATTTATAGTATTTTGAATTTCAATAGATTTATTTTCAAATTTAATATATTCTTCATATTCTTTGATAATCGGATCTAATATATTTATCTTATTTGATAATTCTGGATTTCTAAAATCTATAGTTAATATTTTATAACCTTGATTTTGAAACATCTTTGATGTGGTTTGATAAATTTCTCCTTTTGGATCAGTGATAAAAACGCTTCGTTTCTTTTTTGCTTTTGAAATAAAAGTACAAGTCGGAATTACTGCTGTTACACTTTTACCACTACCTGTAGATCCTAAATAAACATAATGAGGTGTTTCCCTGTCAAAATAAACATATTTTAAGTCTTTGCTAAACGAAACAGGAAACCCTGCTTCAATAATATGATTAACCTTTTCCTTTTTAAAATTACTTTTTATTTCAGCATCTGTACTAAATCTTGCTGATCCATATTCATTATCATTTTTTACTTTATGCTTCATTAGTAATGGTTCAAGATAAATAAAGCCCAACAAAAAAACTATTAAAATCACAAGTAGGATAATTAAAGTGGTATTCATACTATATCATATCCTTTATCTAATTCTCTACAGTAATCTATAATTTTATCTAGTGTATCATTTGAATCTAAAGAACAAAGATACCTTTCTAAATCATCTTCTTGATCTTCAGTAATTTTAATATCATTATCATTTAAATAGGAATATGCAAAGTACTTCATAATATCATCTTTATATTCATATAGTTCTTGCTCAAAAGCATAATACTGTCCCTGTTGAATCTGCTTTATTATGTCATTAGGATTACCAAATTCTTTAGTTGCTTCATCAATATACCATAAATTATTCTTTCCCCATTCAAATAAATCTGATGTATATATAGCCACATTGCTATTAGCAATTTCGGAAAACACATCACCAATATAACCAGAATCATAATTTGCAATATCTGAACCATAACAAAATTTTAGTTCTAATTTTAAATTATTTATTATATCATCATACATACTTTTCCTCCCATAATAAAAGAACTATTCAAGTTCTATGTTATCTTTTTTCTTTTGCTCTAAATAATCACTATATTCCAAATCCTGACTTAACCATTTATCTGCATATTCATAGTCCTCTAATGGAAACTCTTCAATCCAATAATTTTCTGGTGGACAGGCTGTAGCATCTATACAAACAATCTGATTATGTTCATCAAAATAATAAAATGAAACTTCATTGCTTTTAATTATATAATCGTTGTATAAATCTTTTATATCTTCATATCTATCAAGTGTACTTTTATATATTTTATTATTCTTTTCAGCTAAATACTTATCAGCTTTAAATCTTAACAAATCTATTTTATCTATATCAAAATATTCTATAAGTTGTTTTTCTTCTTCATGGCTAACATCTTCTGGATCAATTGATGATCCATATATATGATTTGTTCCATCAGTAAAACATATTTGATTATCATTCAAATGCTCTTTTACCCCAAAATAAATATTAGTATATCTATCTCTTTCCGACCCTTCAGAACTGTAAATACAATCTTCAAAAAAAGCCATCACTTCACTTTTTGATTCAAATTTCATTAAATCTCCACCACAATTAACATATATATTCATATTTTAAAGTCCTTCTTATCGTATTGGTTCATATTATCTTTAACCCATTCATCATCAAACTCTCTTATCATACTAGGATATTCTAAATCCTGTTCCTCCTCATTCTGACTTTCATAGGATAATTCATCATAATCATCATAATATTCGCCTATTCTTGCATATCTATAAGACATATCTTTTTCTTCTAAATGCTTTAGTCCTTCCATGATTGCTGTTACATCTTCATAATCTTCACAATAGTCATACCATTTAATTGAATCCCAACCAAAATATTTTGACCATTTATTTTCACTTATTATTTTGCAGTCATCTAAAAGATTACCATAGGTATAATTATTTTGTTTTAAATAATTATTAGTAAATTTTTTTAGTTCATCAAAACCTTTTTTTGATGTAATTATTCTTACATCTGATCTATAGCCCATACATTTCATCTCCTCTCTTTCTAATAAGACACAAAAAAACAGATCAATTTACGATCTGTCCCTTTTTATATTTATTAAAATATTTCTTTAAATGCTATCACCATTTCATCTATACTTTTATATCTTTCAGAAATATTACCAGATATTCCTTTACTAACAAACTTTTTGATTTTCTCATTTGTAATTTTTTCAAGATTTGTTTTTCCAGTCATAACAAACAGTATTAATCTTGTCAGTGCATAAGTTTCATATTCTATTGAGTAATTTTTAAAACCTATAACTGCCAAGTTACTATCATTTAATGAGCCTTTTATATCAGAATCTGTAGAGGTTAAATTACTATCTTTTTCTTTAACTAATCCAAAGTCAGATATTTTTATTATATCAGAATTATCATAATGTTTTATCAAAATATTTGTTAAGCTGATATCTCTATGAAGCAATCCTTTACTATGTATATATGAAAATGCTTTAAAAATTTGATATACCAAATTTTTTCTCTTTTCCAAAGATATTTTACTATTATTTTTTATTATATAATTATACAAAGTTTCATCAATAAATTCAGCATAATATTCGTTATTATTTTCATCATATCTATATACTTTTAAAACATATAGTGAATTTAACTTTTGCATTGTTATAAATTCCTTTTTAAATCTTTCTAACTCCTTTTCTGTTAAATTTTTTTTTGCCTTTTTTATTATTACTGGGACATTATAAAATTCATCAAAATATTTAAACACATGTGCATAAGATCCTTCACCAACTAGAGTTAATTTATATCTTTTTTCAATGTTATTCTGATTTAACTTAACCGTTTTTGTAAAAAAGAATATAGGCTCATAGTCTACTATTCTTATATGGGTTAAGTCATCTGGTATAGTACTTCCACCACTTGGTACTAAGAACTTTTTACATTCATCAAAAAAATCTTTATATTCCTTATTAATATCAAAAGCAAAAGTTGAGTCCTTTAAAACATACCTAATATTTTCATACAAATCAATATAATGAATTAACTCTCTACTTTCATTAGCATTAAAATGTCCATTGGTTTTATGATACATAAAATCAATTAGGCTATTTATTTCTTGATGCAAAGTAGCAAAAATTAGTTTTATATATTTATTATCAATATCATCATACAGTTCTTCTGTTTTAATTGCTCTATCAATTTGAATTTCACTATATTTTTGTTTTAAAAAATATTCTATATTAATTGCCATTTTACACCTCACATAGTTAAAACTAATACCATTATATCACTTATTTATCATATTCTTTATCCATTTTAAATAACTTATCAAAATCTCTTTCTGCTTCTTCCAATTCATCATTTATACTTTTTACTGCTTGTCTAATTTGGTATTTATTTTTAAATTTATTACTACTTGGATTGGATGACAAATAGTTTAACAAAATGGTATATTTTGACTGTTTATTATTTCTTTTGTATTGCTTATAAACAATTTCTTGAATTAAATCATTTTCCGTAATTTTTGTTTTATTATGGTGATAATAAGCATGATTGATTATGGCATTTAAAACATAATTATCTAAATACTTTTGTTTTTCTTTTATTAATGAATTATCTACTATATTTGAATTATTACTTTTAGCAATCTTGATAAAATAATCATTAATACTTACTAAATTTTTTTTAAATTGCATATATTCATCTTTAAAATTAGAATCTTTTGAAAAGATATATTTTTTTATTTCTTTTGTTAGAGCCTTTATCTCTTTATCCTTAATAGAATTAAATTTTATTCTTGTATTTGAAGATTCTCTTTTTTCAGATATTAAATTGCCTAACTTAACAATTTTATCTTCTAATAAAATATCTTCTTTATCACGAAGTAAAAAATTTTTTTCTTTTGGATTAAAATATCTTTTTAAAGATTCAATCTCTTGATTAGTTTCTTTTAGTAAAGGTGTAAATACTTTTTCTTTTTCAATATAATGTTCTATCTCATTTTTTAAAAATCCTAACTCTTTTTGTGATAACTTACCAGCATGTCTATATTTTAATTCTTTTCCATAAGATTTATAATTGGGTTTCTTTTCAGCAAATGATAAATGAAAATGAAGATTATCTTGATCAGTATGAAGTGAAAACTGATAACTTATATTTTTAATATCAGCATAGCCACACTTTTTTAGAAACATTGGAATAATATGTTTAGCCATTGCCTTTTCAAATTGAGGGATATTCACACTTTTTTCTAAATATCCTTCAGGAAAAGAAATGACTAATTTGTTAATATTAGAATTTTCAATATATCTTGCATATTGCTTTTTCCTTTTTTCAATTTCATCTTTGGTAGCATATTCACCATTTTCAAACATAATATTCATTTCTTCATTTTTACCAAATTTACCACTAAAATAATCTAGCATAAAAAATGCTTTTTTCTTATTATCAGAATAATAATCAAACATATTCATTGTGGAATCATATACTGATTGTTGAGTTTTATATTTATTATTAAGACTTTTGTAGCTAGGAGTAAACATATTCATAACAACTACTTTAGGGGTGTTAGTCATTATATTTATCCTTATATCGTTCAGACTTGAATTTTTGTAAAGCTTTATTATTATTTGGATTAAAAACTTTTTCAATTTCCATATCTGCATAAAATTGTTCTAATAAATCTTTTATATAAATCTGCCTAGAGTATATCTTTTCCATCAAAGAATTATTTAAATCTAACTTTTTATTGGTATCAATATTATTTAAACCTTGTTCAATTAATTTTCTAACAGCTTGAGAATATTTCAAATCATTAGCAGTACTATAATCTCTTATTCTCTTATCTAATTCATTAGTTAATGAAATATGGGGACTTATCATAATATTCACCTATATATCTCTTCCCATATATTTAGCATTTTCTTTTAAATGGTTTTGAATCAAATTTTCATATTCATCTGAATTTTCAATATCATAAGAAATTTGCCATACTTCTTCTATTTCATAATCCACACCATTAGATTGACCGAGTTCATAAATTTTTTTCTCAAGTTTAGACATTAATCCATCAAAGTAAAATACCATATCAAATTCTTGTCTTTCTTCATCATAATCTAATTGAGCAACATTCTCATTTGAATGAACATCATTAATAATTTCTTTAATATGTGATTTTACATAATTTCTAGTATCATCATCATAATCATCTAAAAAGTCATTTAAACTAACAATATAATTAAAACTAGATGTTGTATCCATGCCATAGTTTACTATATCATTTGCTATTAGTTTGCTTATACTTAATTTTTCCATACTTTTCCTCCTTCTCATAAATAGTTAATAATCCTACTTCGATTATTTCAATTAACATATCATTAATACTTATTCCTCTAGAATCAGCTTCTACTTTAACTCTTTTAAATAATATATCTTTTATTCTTAATAAAAATCTGTGCATTTTATCACCTTTCTTTTTGGTTTTAATTGGTTTAGTTTAGACCATAGTTTTCAAAATTATTATTACTAATAATTTAAGAGCATAAGAAGTTGATATCAACACTTTAAATAAAGACTTATAAAATAAGACTTTAGTGTGATATCAAACATATTTTGCACTTGCAAAATGAATCCATTACTATGGTCTAAACTAATAAATAATCCCTTATATAATAAGGATTTTTTATGGTCTAAACTATGGTTTGTTTTTGTTGTTTATATTAAAATCTAAATATTGATTATGGTCTAATCCATTATTAAAGTCTGGTTTATATAAGGGTGTTTTTTCTGAAAAATCTATCAAACTCATCCCATCTACATTGTTTCCATCCAATTGTACTTGATAATGTAAATGAGGTCCAGTCGAATAACCAGTTGTCCCAACTCCTGCAAGCTCATCACCTGCTTTTACCTGATCTCCCTCTTTTACTTTTGATGAACCTGGATACAAATGTGCATACCATACTGTATAAGTTACTTCATCATCTATTTCACATTTAATTTTAATTTGATTGCCTCCACCTGCTGATGTGTTCGTAACATTTTCATTTTGTGTAAAACTTACTTGAGTTACTATTCCATCACATGTAGCATAAACTGGTGTCTGATTACCTGCTGCTAAGTCCCATGCTGTATGTACATCTGATTCTCCAAAAACAATTCTTTCTTCCATAAAAAAAGATGTAATTGTTGCTTTAGAAAAATCAATTGGTGAATTAAAAGGTTTGTTTTGCGCTTCATCAATCTGATTACTAGAATCTAAATTCCTACATACATCATAATTCTTATATTTTTGTAACTCACATACTTCACTTATGGTCATCATTTTATTAGTATCTGTATCTATATTATCCATATAAATATCATAAAATGATAGCTGGTCATTCTCTAAATAAAAGTATAGAATTCTATTTAATGGAACATATCCATATCCATTTTTTAAAGCCTTATTTAAAGTAGATTTATACTGATCTGCATAATCCATATTATTCTCAACATAATCATCAGTAATATTTGCTCCAAAAAAATCCAATATCATTAAGCAAGGAATAATTATTACAAGTGCCATAGTTACCATTCCTATACTACTTCCCATAACTAATTTCATTATTTTACTTTTTTTGTTTTTCTTCACTTATCTACCTCCATAAAAAAAGATAGATTCCTCTATCTATTTACTTGATATATCATTTGATATAATTTTCTCAACAATCTTATTATTATCAATATCTATAATAATAAGATCAATTATCTGAATTAGATATTTTTGTACAGTATTAAAATCTTTTACAATTCTGTATACAGAATCAGGCATTACTCGTAAAAAAGTGTTTTCTGATAAAGATGTTATTGCAATAGAGTATCGATGTGTCATTTGATTTCTTAATTCACAAATATAATCATGGACACCTTTATTTATGTCTGAATCTGTAATATCAAACTTTTCACTGATATAAGATAATATTTCTTGAAAGTTCATTTCATTGCAACCTTTATTTGATAGCTCTGTAATAATATTTTTATAACTAACCTTTTTAACATCCTTGCCTAAATTATAATATAAATTTAATAATTGGGCCAAAGAATCCCATAATATAATTTCTCTAAATAAAGCATTTTCAAAATAATAACAAGCATTATTCTCATTTTCACTTAAGATGTTATTCATTGGATTAAATGTATTATAATTAACTTTTTGATATTCATCTATACATTTTTCAATAGAGATTCTTGTTTTATTAGACAGATCATTTATTGATTCTATAAAATGATTGTACTTAAAAAATTTCTTAATATCACTATCCACTGTATTTCCAATTATTCCTGCAATATATTTACCATTTTCAAAGTTTATATGCAAATTTTTCAAATTTATTTTATATTCGTTTAATAAAACTAAGAGTTCTTTTTTATCTTTTTCATTTATCAACGGTTTAAAATCTTTCTTCATCTCTTCAATCCTTTCTATTTTAATGGGATTTAATTGCCAATTATAATTTTACCACAAATCTATTGCTAATATCTATTATTTCGTATCTACTTCACCCATCATTTCTCTTTCAAGTTCAGTTGCTCTAATCCAAATTCTAAGTCTATTTTTAGAATCTATGTTAAGTAAAAACTCTCCTCTTCTTGCCGACATTAAAAAGTTCTTTTGAGTATCTGTAAGAGGATTTTGCTTAAATAACTCTAGATATGCAAGTAAATCATCTTCTTTAAGCATACCTATCATCTGATATTGACAGTTATTAAAAATAGCTGTTGCATGTCTTAAAATTGATTGACTTCCCACAAAATCTTTTACTGATTGAGTTGCAACTACGAGTGAGCCAGAATATTTTCTAATTCTTCTTGCTAGTTGACCGAAGTTCCTTAAAACTTCAAAATTGTTTTCATCTATAAACAAATGAAATTCATCAGCAATTATCATTACATGTTTTCTATCTTCTACTTTTGCTTTATCATTTAATATCTTATTTGAAACAATACTATTATTTAAATATGTAAGAAGATTTAATGTTTGTGTGTTAATAAGTCTTTGATTTCCACTATACAATAATTCTTGTAGATTAAATGCAATTAAATCATTTTCTAAGTTAATTGTTGTATGTCCATCAAAAAGATATGAATCTGTTCCAGTCAAAAATCTAGAAAGTAATATATCTAATTGTTCAATTATCTTTTCTTTTTCTTTACTCTTAATATCTTTCTTGTACTCTGGTAAGAATTCATATAACTCACTAAATATAGGATAATCTTCAGGTTTCATATTTTGTAGTGTATTAATAGATGTATTCTTAAAAATACCTTTTTTGTTATATAGACTTTCAACTATTGCAAGTAACATAACTAATTCTTTTTCATTTATACTTTCAAATGCTGTCTTAAAGAATGCCTCTAGAAATCCTAGATGTTTTGCAAGTGGACAATCAGTTTCTTTAGTATCATGATTTTCATCATCTGATGGAATAAATCTTATTTGTAATGGATTAATTATTCCTCCAGTTTTAGAATAAAGATCTATATATTCTCCATGATTTGCTTCTACAATTCTCTTATACTCATTTTCGGCATCAAAAATAAATATTTTAGTACCTCTTCCATATTCATTTACAATCATCTTTTTCATGGTATAAGACTTTCCTCCACCTGTAGAAGAAATAATTGCCATATTGTGTGAAGTACGAGAGTTAGTTAAGATAAATGGATCGTAAAATATAGGTAAAGATGTATGAATATCTACACCAAACATGTATCCATTTGAATCATTAAAATATGTTTTAGTAAATGGAAAACCAGCACTTAATGTAAGTGTAGGAAGATAAAAACTATAGTCTTCAAAAGTCTTAGTTGATATATCATAACTTTGCCATGCTTCCATTTGTCTTAATCTTGGAACATCGAGTTTAATTTGATATGAATCAGCTATTCTTTTTAAATCTCTTATTACTTCTTCTCTGTGTTTTCTATCTCCTTCAACAATTAATATTAAAGAGATTTCTTTAATCTTCTCATCACCATTTTTAATATCTTGCATTAAAGCTTGAAAGTTTTCTTTTTGAGTATCAAGTTCTGTAGCATCACTTAATTTCTTTGTAGTATTTCTATCAGTTAATAAAAACTGATATTGTGAGTTTACCCATCTTATCAATTCTTCCTGTGTTATGCATTCTTGAATACTGATAGATGCTCTAACATCTGGATAGTTAAATATATCCTCAAAAAACAATTCTGATACAAATGGTGGAACATTTTTAACGGTTAATAACTGTAACTCTTTTTCATCGAATTTTAATTTATCCACTTTTTCGGATATATTCATAGGACATACTAAGCTAGGCAAATCGCTCCATACTAATTCATCTAAGGAATTAGATGTTAGATAAAGGTTTGATAAAAATTTGTAAATTTCCAATTTATTGGTAATACCTTCAATATATATTCTAGGAACAATATTTAAAGTAATATCCTCAAGTTCATCTAATTGTTTATTAAGTAATGCCGTATCTTTAGCAATTATTACCCAATAATAAATGCTTGAAACAGTAAAATTTTTTTCTTCCAAATCATCAATCAATTTTCTTGATTCTTCCAATAAGATTCTTTTATTTTCATCATTTGAATATTTTTCAATCTTTTTCTCTAAATTAACTTTATTTACATTCAAGTTTAATTTTTCATTTAATTTATAACACTTCATATTCAAATTAGGTATTTGATATAAAGATTTTAGCATTGAAAAAAATAAATTTTTTTCGTGATTACTTGTTAATGATAAGTCTATTGCTTTAACTTCAATTAAAGTAGCCACTTCACCAGATTTTAAATAAATTAATCCATCTTCTCCTATTTCTTTAATATTTGTTATAACTTTAGAATTTTTAATTCTTTTTTTCATTTGACCTTTGGATGAAAACTTTCTATTATTTTTAGTATCTAGTTTTTTAATTTTCTTTAGAACCTTTTCATCTTTAGTTTGTCTTTCCAATCAACATCATCTCCAATCTTTGAGTAGGAATATTCCCTACATCTAAATAAATATCGAAACAATAAAGCTACTACTTTATACATTCGATTCTTTTTTGAAACCTTAACTGGTAACATTAAAAAGACACATATTGTCAGATATACTAACGATTGTAGCTTTAAGTTAGTAAATGAAAATATAAGTAGAAAAGAAAACAACATAGGTAATCCTATGTATAAATCATTCATTTCAACATATTTTCCTAATGTTTTTTTAATACTTGAAACCGTAATATACATTATTCATCTCTCCCTCTATATCTTCTTCTATACATACTTCTTGTTGGTATTACACTGTTAACTGCTTGAGCCATTGAATTAGCACCTGCATTCATCATTCCAGATCCAAATCTAGAGAGTTTACTAGAAGTTGGTTTTCCATCTTTACCCATTGGATGATTTCTGACACAAGATGATGCTTGAAGATAATCTCCAACCATTTTAAGATTACTTCCAATTCCTCCACTTTCATAATTACCACCCATTTTAGATCCAAAAGATGATACAGCTTGTCCTACTTTTCCTAATGCAGAATTTCCAACACTACCAGCTTTTGATGTTCCTTTGGCAATTGCTCCAGCTCCCATTAATCCTGCTCCTACAGTTGCAAGACCTCCTGTTGTTGCTACAGCACCCATGCTGTGTCCAAATCCCATCATAGCCATAAGTTGCTCTCTACCAGAGTTAGCTGATACATTTCCACCTATGAATCTATTTACAACTTGTGATCCAGTAAGTAAGAATGAGCCACAGCCAATATACATAATAGATTTAATAATTATATCCTTAAACGAATTAGTAAAGAATGTTGTTTCATTTATTTGACCCATTACTATTGCTGTAAGAGATATAATAAGCATTATTACTGCACCTTGTAACATTAGTGATACTAATTGTTGTACCACTGCACTTCTTCTTTCTTTATTTCCTACTGATGTAGCAAAAATAATAGGACTAATCACAAATAAGAATAAAAATTCAATTTGCCTTCTAGCCAACATCATTCCACAAAAGAACAGTGAGTATAAAAAGAAACCACCTACAATAACAGCTAGAATCCAATCAATCTCATATTTATAATCTTTTTCATCTGGTAAAATCCATCTAGAAGATGTTACATATTTATCATTGTACATTTTCTTCCCATTAAAATTACCATTAGATATATTTTTAGGAATATCTTCTTTTTTAAATTCATCAGAATCTTTATAACCATCTGAATAATCAATAAACATAGTAAGCATAGAGTCAGATAATGTTACATTATTACTTGTAAAAATATTAGAAGTAAATCCTGCAAGTTTTATAGAAAAGGTCGATGCTTGAACAAATAAAAATGTACTCATAATAATAAGTACACCACACTTTGCTATTTCTTTTACTATACCTTCAGAGCTTAACCCTTCATCTGGATCAATAATCTTTTTTACAAATCGAGTTATTGCAAATAAGCCTAATAAAGTAACAGCTATGGCAATTACTCCAGTTTGAAATTTACTAAAATTGTTATCTCCAGATACTGAATTAATAATATCAAAAGCATTTAATCCTTTTAAAATATCAAATAAAGAATCAATCAGTGAAAATATAAAGTGAACTAAACTCCAACCTAATGTTCTTAACAAATCTAATGCTTTTAATAACATTTAACCACCTCCTAGAACAAATCTATGATTAGATTGACTATTGAAATTGCAAGAATAATACCAACAATACCAAACATAGTTTGAATTATTCTTTGTTTTACTCTAGGTTTTTGATCCACATCTACTACTGCATATAAAATAAAGCCAATAATTAATGATACACCTGCTGCTGCAATTCCAATTCTTAAAGCCCATGTAGAAAATGTTTGTATAGCTTTGATAATTGAATCAACATTATATCCGCCACCTTCAAGATGTTCTATTTTTAATAAATTAACCAATTTATTCATTCTATCTCCTCCTTAAAAAAATAAATGAAAAAGAACAAAGAAGGTGTGTTAAAATAACTATATGAGTTATTTGCTGACAGGCATTAACTCTTTTTCTTTGCTCTTTTCTCATAATTACATATCTAAATCATCATCTGATTTTTCATTATCAGAATCTTTTTCTTTAGCTGTTGATAAAAAAGTCACTTTTTCAGCTACAATTTGAGTTGATTTTTTCTTTTCACCATCAGCATTTTCATAAATATTAGTTTCAACTTTGCCTTTTACTCCAACTAAATCACCTTTTTTACAGTATTCTGCTGTATTAGAAGCAACTCCACCCCAAAGGACACAATCAACAAAATCTGTTTCATATTCTCCTTCAGCATTCTTGTAGCTTCTTGGAACTGCTAAAGTAACAAAAGCTCTTTCTTTACCTGATTCTGTTTTTTCAACAGTAGGTTCTTGAACTAATCTTCCGACAATAACAACTTGATTCAACATTATTTCACCTCCTTGTCTTTTTGAATTTTAATATTTTATCTTTGTATACCTATAAAACCACCACCTTTCATGTGAAAAAAATAAGGCTCATTTGCCTCTTTCATCTGCATCACATAGTTGCACAATTGAATCCTCTATTTTTTCCCATAAAGTATCTAGATAGTCATAACACTTTTGAAAATTTTTAAATTCTTTAGAATCTAAATATTCCTTGAATGAATCCATATCAGATAAAACTAATCCAATATGTTCTTGAAATTCACTCATTGCCTCGACTTCTAACATTTTTAATTCTTCAAGCTTCTTCACAAATCAATCTCCTCCATTTCATAATCATCTAACCAATCAAATTTATCATCAGAGTAAAGATCTTCTGAATAATTTTTAAATTTATTAATATTAGAAATAATTGAACTTTTAAAATAACCATATTTATTTTTAATTTCATTATCATTCTCATCAATAAAATTTCTTTCCTTTACTCTTTTGATAATATAATGTGTTATAGTTAATAAATCTTTATAAGTATTACCTTCATCAATAAGTTTTTCAAACAAATCATCAAATAAAAAAGAACTAGAATCATCTTCATTAATATAATTAAGATTTATTAGCTCTTTAGTTAAAATATTGTGTTCAATTTTTGTTTTATCTATTTTATCTTTTTTATTATTGATATTTATTTGTGTGCAGTTATCGGTGTTCCGATCATCGGTATGCCAATTATTGATATCTGGATAATTTCTTGTTTTTAGCCATTCTGAATAAGGTAAATAATAAACCATATATTTATATTTAAAATATCCTTTTTCATCTCTATACTGCTTTATTTGAACATATTCTGCCTTTTTTAATTCATTTAAAGTTGTCCTAATAGCATATTTACCTTCTTGTGATATTTTTTCAAGTCCACTTATAGAGTAATCCCAATCTTTAGACATAGATAACATCATAGAAAGCAAACCTTTAGCTTTAAATGATAAATTAGAATCCCTTAAATGATAGTTTGACATAACAGTATATCCAGTAATACCAAAAACCTCAAAATCTCTTGTACTATCATTCATATTTCATTCCTCCAAAATAAAAAGAGCTATTGCTCTTCATCTTCATAATCAACTTCTACATAATACTTTATATCTTCATAATCACGATGGCTACCATCAGATGGATGGATTATTTCATCTAATCTGAAATATATTTCCTTAATAATATCAGTAAGAACATCTTTATTAGACCAATAATTATACTCATGTAATAACATAGCATATGAATATAAATGCATATCATTATTCCAAACTTGTTTAATTAGTCTATTCCGATCAATGTATTCTAATGGCTTTAAATTATAATCATTTTTAGATACATCTAAAGTAGACTCATGATATGGTACTCCTTCTGAAAAACAAAATAACCAATCAATAAGTTCATTTACTTCTTTACTTGTACTATCAAATTCTTGCATAAGATAAGACATTCTATTAATAAATATAATTCTTTTTTTATTTGTTTTATCTACTTTTCCTTTAGAATAATCAAAACACCTTTCCATAATCCACCTCTTACATTTAATTATATCAGTCATATTGTATAAAGTTAACTTTGTGAAAAATATTACTGTTTTATAATATCTTCAATTTTTAGTGGTGATTCACTCGTTATCTTTAACTCGTATGTTTCTTCTAATATCTTCTTTACTAATTCAAAATCACAGTCAGCATTTGTAAATTGTGATAAATCATCTATAGCTGTACTTACTTGATTAGAAAACGATTGTTGCCACATTGCATTACCTCTAAAATATACTGCTATATGAAAAGCAATATATTGATTAAAAAAACTGTCTTTAACATAATTAGTTACCATTTCTTCACAAGGAGCAACAACTCTGAAAAATTCCTCATCTGATACTTCATCCATATCCGTCCTAATCATATTGCACCTCCATGATTTTAATTATAAAAAATATTATTTTAAAAGAAAAAGGTGCTACAAACTTTAAGACTCTAATTCACAAATTATTACTATTTGCTTTTTAGTATTATGTCTACAAGTAATTAATGTAAGTGTGCTTTTGTTTTTATCTCTAATTATTTCTGCTTTACCAGTTTTCTCTATATCATAGATATCAGTTACTTTATATGAATATACTTTATTATTATAATTAATATAAACCATGTCTTCTAAAGTTAACTTATCTAGGTTTCTAAAATAAGATATTCTTGCACTACCAGAATGTCCAGCCAAAATGACATTTCCATTTTTTTGATCAGGCATCGAAGATCCTTTTACGATTTCTACATTGTAATTAATATTGTTTAAATAACTATTTGGATTTACTAGACCTCTTTCTAAATTAATTTTAGGGATTTTAAGTACAGCAATATATTCTATTTTTGTTTGCTCTTTCACTTCTTCTTTTTCTTGAGTATCTTCAGTAAAATTTTCAATATTGACCACTGTTTCATTTTTGTAAAAATCATTTAAAGCATTATCCTCTATATCTTTAATGTTTTTATTAGATAAGTAATCGTAACTAATTAAAGAGACTCCTATTAAAAATAGGAAAGAGCCGATTACTATAAACCAGCTCTTATTTTTTATTTTTCTTTTTACCATATATAATAATACCTGTTCCTAAAGCAATCAAACCAATTCCACTAATTAAAAGTTCTTTATAATCAGATGCATCGGTATTTGGTACTTCTACAATTTGATGGTCTTTCATAACAGATTTAACTATTTCTCCATCTTCTTTAATTTCAAAATACATTTTTTCTGGATTTATCTCATAGCCTTCTGGTGCTTCTTTTTCTAAAATATAATACTTACCATACTTTAATTCTTTAATAGTAATCTTTCCATTTTCATCAGTTCTTCCACTAAATACAAGTTCATCGTTTTCGTTATAGATTTCTATTAGTGTATTTGGTAATGGATTATCATTTGAAAAATCTAATTTTGAAAATTCTAATGTCCCAGTAATGTCCTCATCTTTCATAGTTGATTTAACTATTTCTCCATTTTCTTTAATTTCAAAGTACATTTTTTCTTCATTAATTTTATAACCCTCTGGTGCTTCTTTTTCCAAAATATAGTATTTTCCTACAGGTAATTCATCAATAACTATTTTTCCTTCAATATCTGTTTTACCAGAGAATATTAGCTCATCAGTTTCAGTATAAATCTCAATTAAAGTGTTAGGTAATGCCTTTGATTCTGATAAATCAGTCTTAGTAAATTCTAATTTACCCTTCTTTAAATAATTAACTTTGCTTAATGTTTCATATACTATTGGAGTTTTATTATCTTTTTCAGTTAATTTAAACTCATGTCTAGTTATATCTAATACATAATTATCTTTAGTTTTCACTTCAATCATATAGTAAGATCCTAAAGGTAATTTTTTACTTATAGCATAACCATCTTTATTTGTAGTAATAGTATCTACTAATTGATCTTTTTTATAATATAAAGTATTGCCATCAGATGATAATATATCTTCTTTAGCATAGATATTAAATGTTACTTTATCTAAAGGAATAAATTCATATTCAATTGTATTATCTACAATAACTACCTTCTCACCTTTTTTATTAACTTCAATTTGTCCTTTTATTGGAGTATCTTTAAATGTTACCTCAACAATTGCTCCATAAGTAGTATAAGTATAATGAGTATCATTGCCTAAAGTGAATTCTACTCCATCAGCATTTATTAGATATCCTTTTGGTGATGTAATTTCTACAATTTTATAATGTCCTGCTTCTAATTTTAAGAAAGTCATGGATTTACCTGTTTCATCAGTTACAAATTTATCATATACTTTTCCACCTACATATTGAGATACATATTGATTAGTATCTGTATTTAATATTCTAAATGTGGTATTAGGTAATGCAATAGATTTACCTGTCTCAGAATCTACCTTTTTTATTTGAACATAAGCAGATAATTTATTATTAAGAATATTATAATAGTGTTCTTTTGGGCTATCGTAATTTACTGTTATATAGAAATCATGAATTTTTTCAAATCCAACAGTTGTATTTACTTGATGAAATTTCCAAGTACCATACGCTAAATCAAAAGAAGCATAGCCACTTTTATCAGTAGTAACAGTTTTTAGTACTCTTCCATCTGGATAAGATATTTCAAATTTGATTCCCTGTTCAGCATTTAAGAAAGTAGTATTTCCATCTACATACTCATATTGTTTTAAGATGCTTATATGATTTTCAACTACATCTTCAGTAACATTCATTGAAACTTCTGCTCTACCTTTAATATCAAAATTATATTTAGTTGTATCTAAATAATAACCTTCTGATGGACTTATCTCTTGTAAGTAATAAGATCCATAACTCAATACATTGTTACTTTTAGCATAACCATTTTCATCAGTAGTAATTCTAGTTACTTCAGTACCATCAGTTCTATATACACCATATACAGCTCCCTTTAAAGTTGCTTGTCCTTGTGCTTTCTCAGTAATACTATCTGCTTTTACCATATCTACACTTCCTAAATAAGCCTTTACTTTAAAACTTGCTACAACTGGATCTACAGTACCTGGTACAATCATATTTTGAATTTCATTTCCAGAATAAATTTTATATTCACTATCGTATGGCATTATTTTAGTAAGTCTAACATTTATATCACCATTTATTGTTGGAGTAATATTTAATTTATTACCTTCTACAGAATAATTTGCTCCTGTAACTGAAACATTATAATTACTTAATACATTATTTGTATCAGTAAGAGTAAATGTTTCTCCAACTTGATATGTATAATTTCCACCATTAAATGATGGTTTAACATAATGATTAGCAATTAATCTTTCTATCTCTCTTTCTTCATTAGAAACATCAAATCTAGTTCCAGCTCCCCATCTTTCTGTAGAAAAATCTGTATGACCATTATGTCCTACAATCGTACTCCATAAAAGACCTTGTGTAGCTGCTCTATATTTTAATGTATTATGTCCTGGATATGTATAACCATAATATGCTAGTAAAAGAACCCTTTCTTTAATATCATTTGGTAGTCCTGTGGCTTCATAACTTGTTTGAGGATAAGTTGTACCTTCAGGAACATTTGGTTCAATACAGTAAGCTATTTTCCCATCCATAGTATACAATTGCCAGTACCATGAAGAATTATTACCAACATCATTAAATCTATTATAATAATATCCAGATTTTTCTTTTACTAAAGTTGCAGCATGTACATTAGTTGTAGTAAATCCACAAGCTAACAATAATGCTACAGCAAATAAAATTCTCTTAATGTTTTTTTGCATTTTTTCCTCCTATATTAATTCATAAAAAAACACCATTTAAGGTGCTAAAAAACTATTTGTATTTTTTAAAATCAATTTGTGTTTTATATCTATTGCAATTATCTGAATTACAAAAAATATTTAAATAATACCCTAGGACCTTTCCAGTTGTTGAAGTTACTTCATAGCATCTATAGTAATTGATATCTACTGTATTTAAAAATGCTATTTCTTCTCCAGCTGATAAGCACTTATCTTGGGATGATGTATCTATATTCCCATTATGAATTGAATAAAAGAAACTATTAGTATCTACTATATCATCTCTTACTTCTTCAACCTTAATTTTAGGTTGTTCTGTTATTTTAATTTCCTGGTTACTTGTTTTCTTATCTTCAACTACTTTGGGAACTTCTATGACATTAGTGTTACTAACATTATCATTCTCCATATTGTTTTTATTAGGAACACTATCATTAGAATCATTATTCTGAATAATGACATGATCTCCCTTAGTATCTTCAATAATATTTTCTTTATTAAGCTCACCTGATTCAACTTCTTTCTTTTCTTCTTTTTCTTTACCAACATCTACAATCGCACTATTATCCTTTTCTAGTTCTATCGAACTTTTTTTATAATAATGTGTTGTAAAAAGAAAAGATATTGTAAAGAATATTACGAAAGTAAAAAACAGTTTTTTCATCCTTTTCACCTCATAAAACATTATATATTGAAGTTATAAGTAATTCTAAGGTGCTACATATCTAAATCATAGGCATCACCCCTTTCAAGTTTTTTATCTTTAGAATAATTAATTAAAGCATTTATAATGTACTGTTCTATATACCTTTTATCCTTTTTTAATAATTCAGAAGGGAGTACATCTTCTATTCTTTTCTTATTAAATGAAATTTGTTCTTTTTGATTTCCTTTTTCTTCACTTAATATTTCATCTAAAATTTCTTCATTTAATTTATTTTGTTCTTCTAACTTTCTAATTTCAATAGCTTGAGCATGAGAAGGAGTTGCTTGATTGTAATCAATGGCATCTGCTACTAACTGTTGATTAGCTGTTGATAAAAAAGATAATTCTACAGCTGGTTTTATACCTATTGTTAATGGTTCATTTCTATTAAGAACAGTTTTATCTACATACTCTAATAACTCTGGAATCAAATAAGTAAGTCTAATATATCTTTTTATATTCGTAGCACTTTCTCCAAATTCTAAGCCTATTTTTTCTACAGAATTTAACTTTAGTTCCTGAGGGTCCAAAGTATCAATTTTTTTGCCTTGATGTTTCATTGCCTCTAATTTCATCTTGTAAGCAAATGCTTTTTCACTTGGTAAAACTAATTCTCTTTGCAAATTAGAATCTACCATTTCAATAATAGCTTGATCATTAGTTAATTCCTTTACTACAGCAGGTATTGTTTTTTCATTATTTTGTTTCATAGCTAACAATCGTCTATGCCCAGAAATCATTTCATATCTACCATCTTCTTTTTTTCTTAAAACTACTGGATTTAATAATCCATTATTTTTAATACTTTGCCTTAATTCAAAAAAACTTAAATCCTCATTTACTTTAAATGGATGATTTTTAAAACTGTCTATTAAAGATATATCTATATCTTTTATTTGATTTTGACCCTTTGCCATAAGTTCCTCCTTCCTATTTTTGTCCACAAAAAAACACCAATTAAGGTGCTAACATTTTTTATTTTGTTTCAATTTGTCTTTTTATAGCATTATATCTATTGTGCCACCATGTTGCATTATCATTTGCCTCATCTATTTCTGCTTGTAAATTTAAAATATAATCTAAAAATTCATAGCATTCACTATGCTCTAAATAAAAATCACAATCTTCCTTAACACTTCTTTTTAATTCTTCTAAAATCTCTAATTGCCTCTTTGCATATAAGTCAATTTCATCAATATCAGATTCTGTTGTTCTTTCATTCTCATATAATTCATAATAATTAAATTTACATTTTTTCCAAATATCTTCGATTTCATATTCTATTTCATCTAAATCCATACATTCTATTGCATATATTTTAGTTTTAACCCAAAATTTATCTTTTTGTGTTACTAAAATAAATTCATAATTATAACTATCATTTAGTTCATATTCATATACATCAATATAATATTTGACTCCTTTATTATCTTTGATTTTCTTTTGAAAAAATCTATTTGCATATTGTTCTGTTTTTGGAACATCTGATTCCTTATATCCTGCATTTATCAATACTTTATCTGTCATAAATATCTTCCTCCTATTTATTGTTTTTATAAACAATGTCTGAAAATTCAAAAATTCTTTTGCAACTATGACAAGCTATTGCAGTTATATCACATCCAATTATTGATTCTCCATCTCCTTTTATTAGAGATATACTAAGTGACTTACAAATTGGACATTTTATACTATTTTGAGATAGCACCTCACTTTGCTTTAAATTACTTTTTATGATCTCAAAGTCTTCCATTGTAATTTTGGCTAATTTTCTTATATAAGATAATTCAATATAATCATTAGGATTTCCAATTCTTTTCATATATTCAGTTCCACCATCTACAGCTACCGATTTACAACTACAATATTTTAAATCATTAACATCAGTGGATTCTATAATATCCTCACATTTTTTACATTTAATTTTATTATGTTTAATTTTAAATACTATTTCCTGCATAATTTCTCTCCATACATTGCATTATACATAATTTATAAATTACTTAAAAAGGTGCAAAATAAAAACTAGCTACATTAAATATAACTAGCATATCCTAATATTGGTCAAAACTATACATAAGGAAACCTTTCACCTCCTGCATTTATATGATTAGACACAAGAATCACATCATTACCCTTTCCATAAAAACTCTGTGCTCTACCTGGTCTAACATCAGGAGATAAAGTTTCATCTGTAGTTCTTGTCATACTATTTTCGATTCCTAAATCATCCAAACGATTATGAATATATTCACTTATCTTTAATGTATATTCTTTTTCTGTTATTCCATTTGCAATAGTCCCAGGATCAGTACCACCATGACCAGAATCTATTACCACTTTTTTTGTAGCTCTTATTGACATGTTTTTCACCTCTACTATAAAATATGTTAAAAGCACATTTTTGGTTAAAAGTAATAATAAATCCTAATAATAGTCTTTTCTTTCTTGATGTGAATTATCTATTTTTAATTTCTCTTCAAATTTAATTTATTTATGTCACATAATTCAAGATAAAATACAACATAAGTTTGTCAAAAACTTTTTAATACCAGAATACAATATGGACAAAATAATGGAATTTTGGTATTCTAAAAATGAAAAAGAGATTGAGAAATATAAATATTTAATTATGTTAGACTTAGGTTTAGAAGATCTAGAGAAATTAAGTAAAAAAGATAAAGTAGTGGAGGAACACAAAATGGATGTAGAAATCATTAATCGAGATGTAAGATTTAGAGAATATATGATTGAAGAGGAAAACAAGAGAAAATGTTATAATTCTGATATTTCCATTGCGAAAGAAGAAGGATTACAAAAGGGTATGAAAGAACAAGCATAAAAATCGCTAAGAATTTACTACAACTAGAAATAAATACTCTTGAAAAAATTGCAAAAGCAACAGAATTATTTTTAGAAGAAGTACAAAATTTACAAAAGATTGAACTAGAATAAAAGCAAAAAATTCTAGTTTTTATTTACTATAAAGCATAAAAATTTATTCTTCTTATCATACTAAAAAAAGGTGAATTTCTATGCGTAAGATTCGTTTTTTATTTAAATTTAGTATTTTTATGTTTGTAGCTTTTTTAATTGTAATGGTTGGTTTATATACCTATGCTTATTTTAGTCCTAAATTAGAACTTACAAGCATTGGACAAATGTATATTTATGACAAAGATTCACAACTTGTTTATCAAGGAAGTGGTAGTAGTGAATGGGTAAACCTAGAGGATATCTCTCCTTATTTAATTGATGCCGTTATTAATGTTGAAGATAAAAATTTTTATAAACACCAAGGATTTGATTATTTACGTATTGCAAAAGCTATGCTATTAAATATAAAAAATAAAAGTATTGTACAAGGAGCTAGTACGATAAGCCAACAATATATTAAAAATATGTATTTGGATTTTGATCAAACATGGCGAAGAAAAATAGAAGAAGCATTCTTAACTTTAGAACTAGAAGTACATTACGATAAAGATGAAATATTGGAAGGGTACTTGAATACTATTAATTTTGGTGCAGGAAATTATGGTGTTCTAAATGCAAGCAAGTATTACTTTAATAAAGATGCAAATGAACTTTCTCTAGAAGAAGCCATAATGCTTGCAGGTATTCCAAAAAATCCTAGTAACTATAATCCTGTCAACCATTATGATAAATGTATTGAGAGAGCAAAAATAGTTGCTTTATCTATGTATAATAATAATGTACTTGATGCAGAAACATATAACAATTTATTTAAAGAACCAATTGAAATATATGGAAAGCGAGAAACAAATAATTTGCAGATGTTAATGTATTATCAAGATGCGGTATTAAAAGAATTAGAAACATTACCTGGAATTCCTACTTCCTTACTTGATTCGGGAAGTTTAAAAATCTATACAAGTTTGGATATGCTTGCCCAAACGAAATTAGAAAGTGAAATACTTGAAAATGTTACCGATGAAAATTTACAAATAGCAAGTATTTTAGTTGACCCAGAAAGTGGGGCAGTAAGAGCATTAACAGGGGGAAAGAATTATGCAGAAAGTCAATTTAATCGTGCTTTA
Organism: uncultured Bacilli bacterium; assembly: GCA_910587325.1. Classification (GTDB taxonomy): domain Bacteria; phylum Bacillota_I; class Bacilli_A; order RF39; family UBA660; genus MGBC108787. The sequence continues at coordinate 46,826 of CAJUKB010000006.1, forward strand.
CAAGCCAAAAGACAAGTAGGATCTACGATGAAACCATTTTTGTATTATGCAGCTTTAGAAAATGGAATGACGTCTTCTACCACTTTTGCAAGTGAACCTACCAATTTTGTTTTTTCTAATAACCAAGTGTATAGTCCTAATAATTTTAATAATATTTATGCCAATAAAGACATTACTATGGCGGCTGCTCTTGCCTATTCTGATAATATTTATGCTGTAAAAACACATTTATTTTTAGGAGAAGAAACACTTGTAGAAACCGCAGAAAAGATGGGAATAACTGAAGAATTAACTCCTAATCCCTCTTTAGCCTTAGGGACAAGTGAAATGACAATGCTTAACTTTGCAAATGGTTATACGACACTCGCAAATGGAGGATATCTAACGGATAATTATTTTATAGAAAGAGTAGAGGACTTAAACGGACACGTATTGTATGAACATAAGAACAAGAAAAAAATGGTTTTAAATTCTAATTATGTTTATATATTAAATGAAATGTTATCAAATACTAGTAATGCTAAATTTCAAAGTTATACTTCTCCAACTGCTTTATCGATTGCTTCTAAAATGAGTAAAAAATACGCCTTAAAAACAGGGACTACCAAAACAGACTATTGGACGGTTGGCTATAATAAAGATGCACTTTTAATGATATGGCTTGGATATGATGATGCAAGTGAAATTGAGAGTGTTGCAAGTAGATGGGCTAAGAATATTTGGGTGAATACGATTGAAGATTATTTAAAAGAGAAAGAGGATAATTGGTATGAAACACCTAGTAATATTGTAGGAATACTACAAGACCCTGTTACAGGTAAACCGGTAACAAATGGCAGCGCAAGTGTATTTTATTATGTGAAGGGTAGCGAAGGAAATTCTATAAGTCCTGATGTGAAGGCTACGGAATAAAAAGACTCTAACATTTTTGTGTGCTAGAGTTTTTTACTAAATTTCTTTTGGGATTATTATCTATAGTTTGTCCTAATTTTTCGTTTATTATTTTTTCAAAATATAAATATTCTTCTGTTTGATTCATATTACTACCTGATTCTTTTATTGCTTCACATCTTCTTTTTATAAATTCTAAATAATCATCAAAGTCTCCAAATTTATTATATTTACAATCTATAATATCATCTAAGATTTCGTAATTATAATAGGCAAAAAAGGCACACATTCTTAAATTATCCCTTGTACTTTGATCTTTATTGCCAAATTCAATAGCCCAAAAAATTTGGTTATCTATTTCTTTTAAAATTTGTCTTCTATTTTGTGATTGGCTTTTACTAAAACTTTCCATACCAGTTTCCTCTTTTCAAATTTAATTTATTTTAAAATAGATTTTTTTATTTTTCAACTTCTTTTTTCACATTTACCATATATTTTAAATATTTATCCATTATTTATAAGCGAAAAGAAATTTATTTTTTCAATTTCTTTATATATTCAATTGCAGGCATACTATGTTGAAAAAAGGGAAGTCCATATTGACTACATAATATTTGTATTTTTTCTAACTCTCTAGTTACATCAACATATTGAACAGATAAATCATTTTCTAAACATTCCATCAATGGAGCTCGTTGATATTCATAAGTAGTGGGAAAAGTTTTTAATCTTTTTAATATAGAGTTATCCACAATAATGCCACTCGATAAAACTAAGGTTGTATAATCTTTGCATCTCTTTATAATTTCTAATGGTTCTTCAATTGAAATAAATTCATTTGGACATAGTGGTTTTATTGTTAAAAAAGTAATAATGTTTTTTAGGTAAACTTCCGATAAAAATTCCATTCTTTGATAAGGTGTAGGTATTAAGGGATTATTTTCTAATTTTTGATAGGATTTCAAAGCAGGAATAGAAATACAAAAGAATAAATATTTTCCTTCTTCTTTCATTCTAGAATTAAGTTCAGCTAAACGATTTAATTCCTCTTGATTAAATATATTTCGAGTTGTCATTAATATATTACAATGATAAGCTTCAAAAATTTTTTCAGCTAATTCTAAGCCTTGGTTTGGTTCAAAAAAGTTTTCTTTATGTCCTGAAATATAAATAACATTAGGATTTTTTTCTTGTAAACTACTAACTATTTTTGGTATAGAATCTTCTCCTTTTATTTGGTAATTTGGATTAAACGTATAACAATGTAAGCAAGCATATGGGCACGTGCCTGAAAAGGAGGCAAACTCTCTTTTATAAAGATTTTCTTTATTCATACCAAAACCCTTTCTTTATATTTTTTATTTGTTAACTATACCTTTACAAGGTTCATTATTAAATATTTGTATTAAATTTTCAATACACATTTTTTCAACTCTTTTTGTACCTTCTAATGCATTATGTCCAGTGTGAGGTGTTAAAATAAATTTTCCTGTTGGTAAAGTTAAAAGTTTTGCTTCTTCGGTTGTTAAATCAACAGGCTCTTGATAAAAGCCATCGAAAGCACATCCTGCAATTTGATTAGTTTTTAAACAATTATATAGAGCATTAGCATCTACAATTTCCGCTCTTGCCGTATTAATAAAATAAGCACTTTTTTTCATTAAAGATAATTCATTTTCTCCAATTAAATTTTTGGTTTCAATATTTAAAGGTAAATGAAGAGATACAATATCAGAATTTCTAAATATTTCTTCTAAAGAAACTTTCCTCGCATTGTATTTGTTTGCGATTTCGGATTTGTCTTCTTTATCATAATATAAAATTTCTGCATGAAAAGCATTATACATAATTTCAGCAAAATATGTTCCAATATGTCCTAGTCCAATTATTCCAATAACTTTATCTTTTAAGTCAAAAAATTTTTTTTCTTCCCATTTTCCATTTTTAGTTTCTTCATGATGTTGTAATAACTTTTGATTAAGAGTAAATATAAGTCCTAGAGTGAATTCTGCTACAGAGTAAGAATTTACTTTTGGAGTATTTGCAACTATTTTCTCATATTTTTGAGCAACTTCAGTATCTATACATTTTGCATAGCCTATTCCAAAAAATTGAATTACTTTTAATTTTTCACATTTACTTAAAACTTCTTCCGTATATTTTTCTTCTCCATTTACAATAACGGCATCACAATCTTGCAATACTTCTATTAATTTTTCTTGTGTAAGATTTGGAGAAGTTGGTATGATTTCTAAATTTTTTTCTTTTAATTTTTCTATTTTTTCTTCATTAAACGTACAGCCTGTAAATAAAACTTTTATCATTCCTTTGCCTTCTTTCTTATTCATTTTAACATATATTTTCAATACTTATCCACTTATTTTGACATGTTTTGTCGAATTGCTTGTAATCTATTTTTTTTACATTATAATAGCAACTCGTGTTACCGAATTAATATTGCTTACTTTCATTTCAAGTAGTACAGGGGGTATGAAAACAATGAAGGTTATGAACAAAGAGTAATCTTTAAGTAATAATAATTGTATTTGGTTGATTCAAAAAAAAGCATTATCTAATTTGATAACACTTTTTTTGTTTTATAAATTTAAACTTCTTTGTTGATTTTTAGTTTTATTTAATTTATTTTGAACATCAGTTAATTCATTTACTATATTTACTAAAATATCCAATTCACTTTGATTTAATTTAGTTATAAAGATTTTTTCTATATTAGAATACTTATCAATAATATAATTTAACCAATTTCTAAATTTTTCTTCCATTTGGTTATCTAAATCTTGTTCTATTTCTTCTTCAGAGCTTTCTAAATATTCTAATAAACCCTCTGTTGTAGGAGTAGGTTCTCCATCAATTTCACAATTATGTAAATATCTTAAATAGGGGTCACTCAGTGTAATAAAAGCTTTTGTAGTAATTTCTAAGTCTTTTGGTTTATATTTCTTTTCTACTTTAATTAAAGATTGTTCTATTTTCATAAATTTGGAACAAAAAGCTATTTTTATTTTACTCATAGGTGAATTCATTGGTATTTCTAAATACTCCCAATAATTGATAAATTCTTGATTTTCATTATTTTTTTCCATATACAAAATCTCCTTAAGTTTGCTTTATATTACCTAATTAAGTTCAAAAAAGCAAGTACATTAATTTCTAATCATATTTTGGTATGTTTTGTCGAAATGATTGCAAATTAAATTTAAAACTATATAATAGCAACTCGTGTTACCAAAGAGTAGCGCCTTACTACTTTAAATTCTACAAGTACAAACATCAAGATTTTTTTAATCAGGGGGGTTTGGAAAGTAGGAGGTGAAGAAGTTATGAACAAAGAACATATGCAAAAAATTGTATACATTCTTTTAGTAATTATATTTATGTTAATTGTTGCATTGCTTCGACTAATATAAAAAACAGACGATAACCAAACACCTAGATTATACTTGATATTCGGTATAGCGTCTATACAAACAAAATTGTAAGGCGTTATCTACTTGGTAACACTTACATTTATATTTTACTAAACATTAGCTTAATATACAATACATTATTTATTATTTTTATCAATTTTAATAGTAATATGATAGATATCTTCTAAATCCGCTTCTTCGCATTCTACTACAAATCCACGTCTTTCTAAGTCAACTATTGTATCTCTTACTACATTAATTGCTGTTTTTAAATCACGTCCAGCTAGTTCTTCTTGTCTTTGTTGATAATCAGGTTCTAAAGTAACAATACTATCAAGAGGGTCTACTAAAGGTTCTTCGATAACAGGTTCTACTTCTTCTATAGTGTTGTTGATAATTGGAGTTTCAACAGGAGTACTTGCTTCTTCATCATCTTCATCACTATTAAAGAATATAGATTTAAAAGGTTTTAACTCTTCAGTTGTTGGTTCTTCCACAATTTGGTCGTTAGTTATTTCTACAATCGGTTCTTCTATAATAGAAGTATTTAAACTTTCTTCTTGTGGTGCTACTACTAGATTTGGTTCTGTAGCTTGTTCTTCAATAACAATAGGAGTTTCTGTAGAAATTGGTTCTATAATTGGGGATGTTACTTCTTGATTTTCTTCTATTACAGGAACATTATTCTCTTCTTTTTTTGGTTCTTCCATATAAATTGGTTCAATTAAAGATTCTAAAGAAATTTCTTCATTTACATTTTCAACTGGTGTAGTTTCTTCTATAGAAGTTGTTTTTTCATCTAGTGTACTTTCTTTTTCTGCTTCTACTTGCGGTTGTTCTAGAGTAGTTGGAATTACAGATTCTAAAATGGTAGAAGTTTTTTCTTGTGGTTCGACGATTTGTTCTGTTAAATTTGTTTCTTTTACTTCGGGATTCAATTCTTCTAGTAATTCTATAGTATCAAAATCATTGTTTGTTTCTTCTACAATAGGTTTTACTTCTTCTATAATAGGAATTTCTGTCATGTTTTCTAAAGAAGGAGTAGTTGATTGTTCTTCTTTTTGGCTTTCCATTTCTTTTGATTCATTTGTACTTTCTTCAATACTTGGTTCTAGAATAGGAGTAGAAGTGAAAGTATTTAAGATTTCCTCCGGCTCTATAACACTCATATTGGCTTGTTCATCTTCTAAAAAGTTAAAGAATTTATTAGGAGATTTTACAGGTTCTTTTGTTTCTTCTAGTGGTATTCCACCTTCAGGTATTAACATACTAGCAACATCATGAGGAGCACGTTCTACATGAATATCTTCTGCGTGTGTTACAATTTCATCTAAATTTGGATTGATGTTTACAAGAGGAATTCCTTCTTCTTCCTCTCCACCATTTTCTTGTAGTTTTTTAAGTTCTAAATCAAGTTGTCTTACGGTTAATCTTTCTTCCATAACACGTTTTAACCATTTCTTTTGGTCTTCATGAGATTCTAAAGTAAGAAGTGCTCTTGCATGTCTTTCACTAATTTTTTCGTTTAATAATGCTTCTTGTACTTCTTCATCTAAATTTAAAAGACGAAGTTTATTGGCAATAGAACTTTGAGAAACTCCCATTTTATTTGCAAGTTGTTCTTGCGTTAAATAGCCTCTATCTAATAAATTTTTATAAGATTTTGCTTCTTCTATTGCGGTTAAATTTCTTCTTTGAATATTTTCCACTAGAGCCACCTCTGCACTTTTATTATCATCAATATCGGAGATGATTACCGGCACTTTTGCAAGTCCTGCCATAGTAGATGCTTTGTATCTTCTCTCACCTGCAATAATTTCGTATTTATCTCCTAATTGTCTTACTACAAGGGGTTGAATAATCCCATGTTGTTTAATTGATTCTGCAAGTTCATTGATTCCTTCTTCATTGAATGCAAGTCGTGGTTGAAAACGATTGGGAATAATATCCTCAATCGGTACTTCTAGAATATTTTTATCGATATTCATACTAATCAGCCCCTTTAGCCTATTATTACTATACATTATTTGTTTTCATTTTTCAATGGTTTCTTACAAATTTTGTCATAACTTCGTGGATAAATTTCACTCGTTGTAGCAAAATGTTCTACTTCTAAAATTGTTCTTTTGCTGTTTTCTATTGGTAAACAAAATGCAATCGTTTTTATGAGTTTTCCATTTAATACTTGGAGAGCTTCTAAAAATAAAGGCATCTCTTCTTGAACGTTTGCTTTTAAAGGGATAAACTTTCCACCAATTTTTAAAGCAGGTAGAGACATTTCTGCTAAAATCCTTAACTCTGCAACAGCACGTGAAGTAACAATATCAAATTCTTCTTTATGAATACGCACATATTCTTCTGCTCGAGCATGGATAATTTCTATGTTATTTAAATTTAATTTTTCTTTTAAAAACTTTAAAAAAGTGGTTTTTTTATTATTCGAGTCGAGTAAAGTAAAATAACTATCCTTATTTAGTATGGCAAGAACCATGCCAGGAAATCCTGCTCCTGTTCCAATATCTAAAACTTTCATATTCTTATTTATATATTGATTCATTGTTAGCGAATCATAAAAGTGTTTTAAATAGATACCACTTTCTTCTTTGATTGACGTAAGGTTTGTATGGGTATTGTATTCTATTAAAAATTCTTTATAGATTTCTAATTGGTTTATTTGTTCTTCTGTGAGTGTAATATTTATTTTTGCTAACTCACTTATAAATTGTTCTTTATTCATTTTTTCCATATTCCTTTTTTAAGTAAATCGCAAGTATGGAAATATCTGCAGGATTTACACCACTAATTCTTGATGCTTGTCCAATAGATAGAGGGCGAATGGTTTCTAATTTTTGTCTTGCTTCACTTGCTAAGTTTTTTACATTTTTATAATCGATGTCTTTTGGAATTTGTTTTTCTTCTAGTTTTAACATTCTTTCAATTTCTTTTTCGGTCTTTTTAATATATCCTTCATATTTAATATCAATACTGACTATTTCTTTTATATCCAATGAAAAGGGGATAAGGATAAATTCATTTAAAAAATCTAAGGTGATTTCCGGTCTTTTCAATAATTCGAGAAAATAGGTTTTGTTAATTGGTAAAGAGAAGTTATTTTCTTCAAAAATAGTTTTCACTTCTTCTGTTACTTCTAATTTAGTATTTTTTAAGAAATTTTTTAATTCTTCTATTTCTTTTAAACGATTTTGATAATTTTTATACATCTCTTCAGTGATAGTCCCTAATTTATGTCCATATTCACGAAGACGAATATCGGCGTTGTCATGACGTAGAAGAAGCCTGTATTCAGCACGAGAAGTTAACATACGATAGGGCTCATTTGTACCTTTTGTTACTAAATCATCAATTAATACTCCTAAGTAAGATTCATTTCTTTTTAAGATAAATGGCTCTTTTTCTTCTAATTTTAGCACTGCATTGATTCCAGCGATTAATCCTTGCCCTGCGGCTTCTTCATAGCCACTTGTGCCATTAATTTGTCCTGCGGTGAATAAATTTTCTATTACTTTCGTTTCAAGAGATGGTTTTAGTTGGAGTGGATCTATTGCATCATATTCGATTGCATAGGCATATTTTGTAATAATAGCCTTTTCAAGTCCTTTTAAACTATGCACCATTTGTTCTTGAACGTCCTCAGGCATTGAAGTAGAAAAACCTTGGATATACCACTCATCATAAAACATACTTTCTGGTTCTAAGAAAAGTTGATGTCTTTCCTTATCTTTAAAACGAACAATCTTGTCTTCAATAGAAGGGCAGTATCTTGGACCTACACCTGTAACATATCCACCATACATACTTGATTTATCTAAATTTTCCATAATAATTTGGTGGGTTTTCTCATTTGTGTAGATAAGATAACATTTTTGTTGTTCTTCTATTTTATATTTTGGTTTATCGTCATGGGAGAAGGTATAGAAAACATTGTCACCATATTCAGGGGAACATACGGAAAAATCAATGGATTCTGCTTTTATCCTTGGAGGTGTTCCTGTTTTAAGTCTTTGAATAGTAAATCCTAGTTTTTTTAGATTATCACTTAAAAAGTTGCTTCTTGCTTCTCCATGTGGACCACCTTCGGTACTTATTGCACCTCTTAAAATATTGCTTTTTAAATAGGTTCCTGTTGTTAGAATAAGTGCATCACATAAAATTTCTTCGTTATTGGAAGTAACAATTCCTTTTATTTTATTATTCTCTACTAAGATATTTTCTATAGTTGCTTCCATAAAGTTTAAGTTTTCTGTCTCTTCTAAACGCTTTAACATATTTTTAGGGTAAGTTGTTTTATCTGCTTGGCAACGAAGAGAACGAACAGCAGGACCTTTTTTACTGTTTAACATCTTGATTTGAAAATGACTTTCATCTGCTACTTTTCCCATCAACCCACCTAATGCGTCAATATCACGAACAATGACACCTTTTGCCGTTCCACCAATGGAAGGATTACAAGGCATATCGGCGATATTTTTTTTATTCATGGTAATTAATAGTGTTTTTTTACCCATAAAGGCCGTTATATGTGCGGCTTCACAACCGGCATGGCCTCCGCCAACAACTATACAATCATATTTCATTTTTAACCTCCTTATATTTTTTCTTCTATTTTGTATTAAATCTATGTTATCTTTTAAATTCTTTTATTTCGATATCATCACAAGGTGGAAATATAATTTTACTTAACAATAAATTATCATTTGCTTCTATTTCTTTTTCTGTTCGTTTATCAATTTTTATGTTTAACATTTCCTCAAAATTATTTTCTAAAAAGTAAGAAGCAATATCTTTTGTCCACATTCCTGATTTTTGTAGTTTTTCTACTAATTCTATATATTTTCTAAATTCTTCCTTTTCATTTGCTCTTTCTTCTCCTTCCACAGGATTCATAGAAATATTTACTATATACTGTGGTAAAAATTCTTCTGTAGGAATTGCATATTCTGGAAGAGGAAGGCCCTTTCCTTTATACGTATAAAATCCAAAACCAATATATTTTTCTAAAATTTCTTCTGGGATATTTGCAATCATATATAACATATAATTATCATTTTCTTTTTCATAACTACCATCTTTTCCTAAATGAAAATAATATCTAGCAAATTCAGCATATCTAAAAAAATGAATGTAATCCTTATCTTCTTGATATTTATGTGTATTTATTCTATTATTACTTAATTTTTCATTTTTTTGATTTGTAAATTTATTAATTACTTCTTGCAGTTTAATACAACGATATACTCTCACTTGGAAAACCTCCATTTCTCCTATTTTCCTAAACAAAAATTCTTAAACAATTTATCAATTAGTTCGTCTTCATATGTTTCTCCAATTAGAATACCAAGTTTATCAAAGACATTTCTTAAATGAATTTCTAACATATCTACAGGGATATCACTTTCAATATCTTTTAGTACTTGTTTTATACTATTTAAAGATTCTGTTACTAGAGTGATTTGTCTCACATTAGAAAGATACGTTAAATCTTTGTCTTCTATTTTATCTAACTCATACATTTCTATTATTTTTTGTTTTAGTTCTTCAAGGCCATTTAAATCTTTAGTATTTCCTTTAACTATGTTTAAATTGTCTGGTAGTTTTATTTTTTGTTCTAAATCTGTTTTGTTAAGAAAAATTAAATTTGTTTTATTTTTTATTTGTTCTAAAAGTTCTAAGTCATCATTTGTTAATTCTTCATTGTTATTTAATACAAGGATAACTAAATCTGCTTTGTCTATAATTTTTTTGCTTTTATCTACACCAATTTTTTCTACTACATCTTCAGTTTCTCTTATTCCTGCTGTGTCAATTAAGTTTATTTCAATACCATTTAAGTTCATTTTAGCTTCAATTATATCTCTTGTTGTTCCCGAAATATCGGTGACAATAGCTTTATCTTCATTCAGTAATGCATTTAAAATACTACTTTTTCCTACATTTGGTCTTCCGACTAATGCAACATCAATTCCTGATTTAATGATACGTCCAACTTTAGAATTTGAAAGTAATAGTTCTAAGTCTTGTTTCATACTATTTACTTTTTCTTTTAAAAATTCGTGTGTTACTTCGATTGCATCGTCGTATTCTGGATAGTCAATGTTGACTTCAATGTTGGCAATCACATCTAAAATTTTATCTCGAATGTTTCTTACTAGTTCCGTTAGTCTGCCATTCACTCCATTTAGTGCCATTTTTCTTTGGGTTTCACTTTTGGATTCAATTAAATCACTAACACTTTCTGCTTCAAGTAAACTAATACGTCCATTTAAGAAAGCGCGTTTGGTAAATTCTCCGGGTTCAGCAAGACGTGCTCCACTACTTATTAACAATTCTAAAATACGATTTGTAGTTGCAATACTTCCATGGCAGTTAATTTCTACAATATCTTCTGTCGTAAATGTTTTTGGAGATAACATCACCATTACTAAAACTTCGTCGATTTCTTCATTTCCATCGATGATATAACCATAATGTATCGTATGAGAATTTACTTGGGTTAAATCTTTTCCTTTAAAGATATTGTTTACTAAATTAAGTGCATCTTTTCCACTTACTCTTATAATAGAGATTGCTCCTTTACCTAAAGATGTTGATATTGCCACAATTGTATCTTCCATAAATACCCTTCCAATCGACTTGTATTATAGCATAATTTCCTAAATTCTTGTATAGAATTAGTCTTTATTTCTTTTATAGGTTATTTTAAATACATTCCTAAATATCGTCTTTGGCTTTCTTCTTTTGTTTTATAATAATTGTAAACTTCTTCAAAGGCTGTACAATTTTGATTAAACTGATAAAATTCACATATCTCTTCCCAAGTTGTACTCATCTTTGTTTCTAATAAAGAAGATAAAAAGTTTGCAAAATAAGAATATTGTTTTATTAAAGTTTTTATATTTCTATCGGTAATTCTTAAGATAACACCTTGTAACTCCAAACCACTTTTTTCCTCTATTTTAGGAATACAATTAGAAAAATCATAAAGAGGTGCCAAATCGATATATTTTGTTGTTTCTCTTTCTTCAAATTGTAAATTAGCACTTTTTCTATCTTTTTGTAACATATAAACATCTAATGCTAACATTTCCAAAATATGTTTTGTTAAAATTTTTCTATTTTCATCACTAACACATAATAATTTTAAATTTTCAATATTTTCTACACGAAATGGAGCATAACTTAGATTCGTATAATTCTCATAAATGTCATAATACTGTTTGCCAAAATAATAATGAAAACCACTTTGCTTAAAATTTTTAGAAGCAAGGCCAATTTTTTTATTTTTAACTCTTGCTAAAAAATAAGAGACCACTTTCATATTCATTTTATGCGCTAAAAAACTACCCATTAATTCGTCCATCAAATAAAATGGGTATCCTAAATTCTCCTCTTCTTCCTTAAAATAATACCAACTATTATTCATGAAATACATCATTTTCATATAGTCGTCTTGTTTTTCTAAATCCACATTATTAGTTCCTAAAATTTCTTTTTTCTCTTCTTTTGAAACAGAATAATCATTGGAAAGTTTTATTATAGGTGTATTTTCGGTAATTAAATTTTTTAAATATAACATACTAGTCCTTCCCCTTTGATTGCATTTATTATATAGAATCTTTTTAAAATAGCAAGAAAAATTTGCAATTATTTAAAATAATTTATACCTTATCGGTTATATTCAGATATTTAATATTTATATTTTACACCTTATAAGGTATATTCAACCTTATTTTTGTTTTCATTTTACCCGAAAGATGTAATATGAAAACAATTGAAATTTATATTTAAGTACAAAAATATAAACAAAAAGAGGCTTTAGAAAAACTTATTAAAGGAAGAATAAATGTATTAAAATAAATTACTTTATGGTATACTTAAGCTATAATGAAGGAGGGTTTTAGTTGTAATGAAGTACATAAGACCATGTGAAATAATACATAATAAAGAATTTTTAAGGGAACCAGTGCATGATACATTTAAAGAAATAAAACGTCTTTCTTCTTCTAAAATTATTTTAAGAGGAGAAGGAACAGGAAGAAGTACACTTTTAAATTATATGGAATCTAAAAAAGCAAATACAAAACAACCTTTTATTCGTTTAAGTTTTGATTCTGCAGGACTTGGTATTGAAGAGAATGAAATATTTACAAAAGAATTCTTTGAACATTATTGGGAACTAAAATTTTCAAGAAACTTGCTTGGGTATATCAAAGATTACTATGAAATGACTTATTATAGCGATTTTATAAAATATAGTGATTTTGTATATAACCATCTTAAACAAACAATTAAATTTATTAATGAATCTTTATATAAAGAAGAACAATATTCTTCTAAAATTTTTAGTAAGAAAGAAATTACAGGAGAAGTTTTAGATAAATTTAAAAAAAGTATGAATATTGAATCAGTAGAGCTTGGAATCGATTCTTTTGACTATATCAACAATAGTGACGAGTTAACACAAAAAATAGTAAGTACTTATTTTGATTTATTTGATAGAACAATTATTGGAGCGGATGATGAGAGTTTACCACAAGTATGGTATAAAACTTATTTTAAAGAGGATAGTGAACTATATACTTTTCAACCCTTTTCTATTGAATATGGTAAAAATATAGAAGTAATTTATAATATTATAGTGAAGAGAATTGAAGAATATAATAATTCTTTATATGAAGAAAGCAAAAAGAATAATTGTTTTTATAAACCATTTCCATTAGATTGGTTAGATTACGATACTTTAAATTTATTAGTAACTAGTACAAATGGAAATATAAGATTGATTTTAGATATTGTAAATGAACTTAATCAATTGTGGGAATTAGATTATATGATAACACAAAGAATGATTGAAAGTTCTATTCAAAATGTAACAAAAAAGCAAGTAACAAGAAAACTTCAATATCCACAACCTAAATTACATTTATAATTTGCATTTAAAAACCTACAGGCTTAATTATCTGTAGGCTTTATTATAACATGACGATTTGGTTCTTCGCCTTCGCTAATGGTTTTTACTCCTTTAAAATCTGTTAGTATGTTATGTACAACTCTTCTTTCAAAGGAATTCATATTTTCTAAAGTGGCTTCGACTTTTGTACTTCTTACTTCTCTTGCAATCTTTTTGGCCATATATTCTAAATTTTTTATTTTCTTTTCTTTATAGTTTTCCACATCTAATGAAATACTTACATGCACTCCATAGTCATTTTGCACTTTTTGTTTCACTAATGTTTCTAAAGCTTTTAAAGTTTTTCCATCTTTTCCAATTAAAATTGCGTTATTGTCGGCATACATAGAGATATTCATTTTACGTTCTCTAATAGAACTTTCAAATTGTACATCTAATCCAAGATTAATAATCACTTCTTTTAAAAATTCTTTCACTTGTTCTACTAAGTTAGTAAATGTTGTTGCTTTTATTTTATAAGTAGAGGATTTAAATAACTTTCCGGTAGTTTCTTCCTCTACATGATATACAATTTCATTTTCACTTGCATTTAGTTTTTCACATGCTAGTCTTACAGCTTCTTCTTTACTCTTTGCTTCTAATTCTACTTCAAACATAACTACTTTCCTCTTTTCTTATTTCCTTCATTTATCTTTTTAAAAATAAAGTTTTGAATAACAACAAATCCATTGGTTACAATCCAATATAAGGCAATGGCTGTTGGTAAACTAAAGGATGCAACCGAAATCATAATAATCATAAATTTTAAAGTAAATTGCATTTGGCGTTCCATTTCACTATTGGTATTTTGATTATGCATTGCATTTTTAAAAGAGAAATACGTTGAGAATATAATAAGAACAATTAAAGCTATATAGATATATTTTCCTTGGCTTATTCCTACCCATGGTGTCATACCTAACTTCATTCCAAATAGGCTATCTTCAAATATAGCAGGTACTCGGTTTATGGCTTGTAAGAAAGCAAAGAATAATGGAAGTTGTATAAAAGCAATTAGACAACCAGATACTGGATTAATCTTATATTTTTTATAAACAAGCATGGTTTCTTGACTTTTCATCATCATCGAATCACTATCGGTTTTATTTGCGTATTTCTTTTCAATTTTTTTAATTTCCGGTTGGGCTTTTTTCATATTCTCTGATTGATTCATTGTCTTTTTAGAGAACGGAAGTAATATTAAACGTATTCCTAATCCTATTAACATTACAGATACTCCAAAATTTTGAATGGCAATACCTAGTTTTAAGATTAACCAAGCAAGTGGTTTTACAAAAATAGATTCCCATAAACTATGATATTTGATATCGTTTGGTTTAAATTCTTTACAAGTAGGTAATTCTTCTAATTTAATATTTAATTGATCATTGTATTTTTCATAAACTTCATATAAGGCTTGTTCTTCTGGCTTACACAAAATATTATTTTGTAAACTCTGTCCTGTACTTTCAAAAGTTACAATTTGTTTTCCTTCTTTTAAATAGGTTTTATTTCCACATCCTGTTGTTAAAAATAAAACAGCTATTAATAATACTATTATTTTTTTTGTTTTCATTTTATCTCCTTTATTAAGTCTTTTAACTCTTTTTTCATATTTATAAATGGTAAATCTACACAACTTTTCTTTATCATTATAATATAATCATAGTAATTTGGAAAGTCTTCTTTTAATTCATCAATTATGGCTCTTACTTGACGTTTTAATTTATTTCGTACTACTGCATTTCCAAGTTTTTTAGAAACTGCAATTCCAAACTTCTTATTTGTTTCTTCTTTTTTCCTTATATATAATACAAAACTTTTATTTTTAAAAAAGGGACTATTCTTGATAATTGTATTAAAATCTATTTTTGATTTAACAACTTCTTGTTTTTTCATACTATCCCTTCCTTATATAATATAGCAAAAAAACCACAAGAATGTGGTTTATTTCGTAATTAAGTTCTTACGACCTTTTTTTCTTCTATTTTTTAAAATTTTAGTTTCTTTACGTGCAAAAAATCCATGTTTTTTCGCTTTTTTTCTTTTATTTGGTTGATAAGTACCTATTTTCATAATCGTTTCCTCCTTTAAATCTAAAGCTCCCTTATTATAATATTATTAAATTCATAATGTCAAGGAATAGATATTATTTTATTCAGTGTTTGGGTAAAAATATCATTTAAATTTTTGATATTAATAAGCACGATGAACATCTGAACCATTCCATCTATTAAAATTAGAAAATAATGATAGTCTTCTTGCTCTATTTATTTTTCTTTCTTCATTTACAGGAATATTTCTTATATTATCTAAAGCAATTTCAAAATATTTAGTAGCCGTTTCATCATCGATATTAGGGTGGGCTTGTTTTATTTTAGAATAAATGGCTTTTGCTAAATCTAAATCACATGCTATTTCAATTCCTTTTAGACTGCCAATAAAAGGGTTTTTTTGAAAATAATCATACATTATTTTTTTATCAGGTGATAAAAAATTACTATCGCAATCTAAATCTAAAGCTCTAGTATCTAATCCACATTTGATACAACCACAATCTTTATAAGCCCTTCCTTCCGTTCTATCATGTTCGATACTAGAATATACTAATATATGTTCACAAGATGCATATTCTTCTTTTTTCATATCTTCATACAAAAGAAGTTGTTTTTCATTTAAATTTTTATTTTCTTCTGTTAATTCTAAATAATCTTTAATTATTGCACTTTCTTCAAATTCTTTAATTGCTTTTTCTACTTCTTCCTTTCGTTCTACTAATTTATTATATTCTTCTGATTCACTCATATAAACCTCCCTTTGCTATGAGAATTATAACATTTTTTGTTTTACTATTCACTAGTTTTTTATATATTTCTATTTAAAAAAATTATTGTCTATAAAAATGTGGATACTTTTTTAACTTATTCCTTATTGAAATAGACATATCAACACTATGAACATAATGTTGATAAACTATATGAACAATGTTTATAATTTATAAACTAAAATTTGTGGATAATGTTGATAAATTAAGAAAAGTCAGTTATTATAATGGCAAATTCATGTGGATAACATGTGCATAACCATGTGTTTTATTTTTTTCACTTTTCAATAGTTGATTATTGAGATACAATGAAATTACTTAAGGTAGCAGAGAGTGGGGTGAGGGAATTTGCTAGTTGAAGAGTTGTGGAATACTTTTTTAGAAACAATTAAAAAAGAAATTAATTCCGCTTCATACAGTGCTTGGTTTCATGATTTAAAATTACTTAATGTGGAGAAGGATTCTTTAACTATTCAAGTTCCAATGGAAATCCACAAAAAAATACTTGGAGATAATTATTATTCTCTTATGGAAGAAATTTTATTTAATCTATCAGGCATTACATATAATATAAAATTTGTTTTAGAAGAGGAAAAACAAGTAGAAAATAGTCTTTCTCCTCCTACTATAGAAAATACGAAAGTGGATGCATTATGGGAAAGCAATTTGGATAAGACTCTCAATTTTGATAATTATATTGTGGGAAATACCAATCGTTTTGCAAAAGTAGCTGGTATGGCAGTAGCAGAACAACCAGGAAAAATTCACAATCCTTTATTTATATATGGAAAAAGTGGCCTTGGAAAAACACACTTAATGCATGCAATTGGAAATTTTATTACAGAAACAACCAATAAAAAAGTCTTATACACAACTAGTGATATGTTTATGAACGAATATATTGGTATTGCAGGAATGGAAAAAGGAAAAAATGCGATTGATTATTCCAACAACTTTAAAAATAAATACCGAAATGTCGATGTATTAATTATCGACGATATCCAATACTTAGTTGGAGCAGATAAAACACAAGAAGAATTCTTCTATACCTTTAATGCTCTTCATCAAGCCAATAAACAAATTATTATTAGTTCCGATAGAAGTCCGGATGACTTAAAAAAAATAGAAGAACGGCTTAGAAGTAGATTTATGTGGGGATTGCCTGTAAATATTGACCCTCCTGATTTTGATCTTCGAGTACGGATTATTAAACAAAAGTTAAAAGGAAAGAGTATTGAAGATAAGATTGATGAAGAAGTCATTGAATTTATCGCAAATAATTGCCAAAACGATGTCCGTTTCCTAGAAGGAACTTTA
Organism: uncultured Bacilli bacterium; assembly: GCA_910587325.1. Lineage (GTDB taxonomy): Bacteria > Bacillota_I > Bacilli_A > RF39 > UBA660 > MGBC108787. Next base: position 64,254 of record CAJUKB010000006.1, read on the forward strand.
AATCGATTAATGGCCTATACCGCTATGATAGTTCCCAATAGAATTGATTTAGAATTTGCTAACGAAGCTTTAAAAGATTATTTGAATGTAAATATATATTCCGATAACTCTATAGAAAATATTCAAAAAGCAGTATCGGATTTTTACAATATTACAATAGAAGATTTAAAAGGAAAAAAACGAAGTAATAAAATCGCATATCCTAGACAAATTGGGATGTATTTAGCTAGAATGCTAACAGAAGAAACGGTTTCAAGAATTGGACTAGAGTTTGGAGGACGAGACCATTCTACTGTTATTCACGCTTGTGATAAGATTACGGAAGATTTAAAAACTAATAAAAAATTAGAAAGTGAGTTGCAGATGATAAAAAGTAAATTTTAAAATGTGGATAAATGTGCATAACTTTAAAATGTAAAAGAGTAGTTATTCACACCAAAAAATAGAAAAATGCTAGATAAATAAAGAGATAGAATACTTATCCACGTTATCCACTCTATAATAAAAAAAATAATTAAAATTAAAAAATAAGAAAGAAGGAATGAATTATGAAATTTGCAATTGATAAAAACATTTTGCTAGAAAATTTAAATCATGTAATAAAAGGGGTTTCTACTAAGAATGTGATACCAGTCTTAAATGGAATAAAGTTTGATTTAACCAACAACGGACTTTCTTTAACTGCTAGTGATAGTGAACTTACCATTAATTCTTTTATTGAAGCTAAGGAAATAGAAAATATAGAAAGTACAGGAACTATTATTATTCAAAGTAAGTTTCTATTAGATATTATTAGAAAATTACCAAGTGATGTTGTGAACTTTGAAGTTATCGACAGATTAAAAATACGAATTTATACAGAGAATGCCCAATTTAATTTAAATTGTTTAGATGCTAATGATTATCCCAATTTAAAAATGGAAGAACATAAAGATCCTATTAATTTAAAAGGGGATGTCTTAAAATCTTTAATCAATCAAACGGTATTTGCCATCTCCAATCAAGAACTTCGTCCACTACTAACCGGAGTAAATGTAACCATTACTGGAGATGAACTCGTATTTATTGCAACGGATTCTTATCGACTTGCTAAGAAAAATATGAAATTAGAAACTCCAATTGAAACAGATATCAACATTGTTATTCCTGGTAAAAATATTATTGAATTAGAAAAGATTATTACGGATGAAGAAAATGTGGAAATGCATATCTTTAATAATAAAGTGTTGTTTAAATATAAAAACATAAAATTTCAAACCAATCTTTTATCAGGAACGTATCCAAATACTACGAACTTAATTCCAACAGAGTATGGAATTATTGTGAAAATCAATAAAGAAGAATATACTGCAAGTGTGGATAGAGCAGCCTTATTAACACAAGGAAAAGATAAGAACATTATTAAAATGAAATTAGAAAATAAAGTGATTACTATAAATTCTTATGCTTCTGAAATTGGAAAAGTAGAAGAAAAGCTAGCAGTAGATACGGAAACTAGTTCTGCTATTGATATTTCTTTTAGTTCTAAATATATGTTAGAAGCATTAAGAACTATTAAAGAAGAAGAGATATTGCTTTTAATGACAGATGATGTAAAACCAATTGTAATTAAGTCTGTTAGTGATGAATCTTTAATACAATTAATATTACCAATTAAAACTTACTAAAAAAATGTAAGTTTTTTTCTTTTTTCGACAAAAAAATGCCTTTTTAGAAGTTAAGATAGAGAACAATTTTAACAGGTGGGAGGTGGTTTTAGGTGAATAAGTATGCAGTTAATGATAAGACAATAGCTTTATATTCTATGACAAATAAGACAAGAGTGTATGAGGAAGATAAAAATTTCATAGTCGATGCTCCGGCGAGTGAAATCATGGAAGAAAGTTGTTCTTATTTTGGTAGTTCTTTAGAAGGTAGAAAAAAAGGAACTAATAGTTTAATAGGAGTAAGTTATAAAGCTCCTATCATTGTAGAAGAAAGTAAAGATTTAATATTCTTTCCAACAGCAAGTCCTAAACTTAAAAATTGCTCTTGGTTACGTTCTAGTAAAATAGAGCGATATTACTATAAGAATGGTCATTTAGTAGTAGAATTTAAAAATGGGGATAAAATACTACTTAATATTTCTTATGATACCATTAATAATCAAATTTTAAGAGCTACAAGATTAGAATCTGTTTTAAAAGATAGGAAAATGCAGAAATAGTTTATTTACTATAAGTAGTTTTTTATGATAAACTAGAAATAGTTAGGGAGGTTTTGTATGAAACAAATACAAACAAGTACTGAATTAGAAAGTACAAGTTATAGATGCTTATTTGAAGGAATAAAAGAAAATGGTGTAGAACCTTTTTTAGGATTAGTTCAAGATATTCTAACCATTTCTAGAAGAGAAACTTTAATTAAACAAACCCTTTTTTCTAGTACTAATGATTTAGCTAAATTAAAAAAAAATCATCGTGAAATAATTAAATATTTTAAATTACATAAAGAAGAATTAGTCCGTTTTTCTGTTACTAATGAAAATATTTTAATGACTTTGCTATGTCTATCACAAGATAATACACTTTTAGATTTATATCTTGAAAATGCAAGAAAGTTAGAAGAATTAAAAGTTAGTACTATAAATTTTCAACATTTTCAAAATATGTATGCAGATACTTGTAGAATTTATCGAAATAAAAAAGGACAAATTATACATATAACTAAATACTATACAGATGGTCAAATAGTATCTGATGGACAAGAAATTTTAATTGATTCTCTATTTAATAATAGTATAATTCCTTTTTCTATTAATTTAGAAAATAAAATGACTTTTGTTTTACGAGCAGAGAATAATGAGAATTCATACCAATTTAGAAATATTACTATTGAAAATTTTGGATTTGATAGTGCAAAACTTCCAAGTGAAGAAGAACTTCAAAGTTATGAAATACCACAAGAATATGTTAGAAAAAGAATAAAATAAATTATTAAGAGTTAAGTTAAATTTAATAAAATGTTCTTCACTCTTTTTTTATGGAAAAATAACTTAAAATAAGTCAAAAAATTCTTCAAACATAGTCAAATTTATGATATAATTTTAATAGGTATAGGAGTACATAAATACCTATTATTTTATTATACGGGCGTAAAAGAGGCAAAATATGCAAATACAGGAATTGAAATTACTAAATTTTCGAAATTATGATAAAGTACAAATTACCTTTGCTCCTCATTTAAATATTATTTATGGAAAAAATGGGAGTGGAAAAACAAATTTAGTGGAAGCAATTTATGTACTTGCTCTTACGAGAAGTTTTAAACAAGTGAATGATAAAACTTTGATACGCAATACTACCAATTTAACAAAAATAGAGGGAACTATAAAAAATAAGTATCAAAATACATATAAAGTGATTTTAACTCCTGAAGGTAAGAAAGTTAAAATTGATAATAATAAAATTACTAAAATTAGTGATTATATTTCTAAAATTAATATAGTTTTATTTAATCCTAATGATTTAAAAATGATTAAAGATACGCCGAGTATAAGAAGAAAATATTTAAATATTGCCATTTCTCAGTTAAATGTTAGTTATTTAAGGCAACTAAATACATATAATAAGCTTATTAAAACAAGGAATGCTTATTTAAAAAAAATGTATTTGAACGGGAATTCATTAAAATCTTATCTAGATGTCATTACAGAAAAACTAGTGGATGTAGGACTAGAAATTTATAATTCTAGAAAAGAGTATATTGCTTTATTAAATTCATTTATTGGAAATATTTATGAGAAAATTGCAAGAGCGGGAAATTTAAAAGTAAACTATCAAAGTGATTTTGATTTGAAGACGAAAGAAGAATTACTTGCTATATATCAAAAAAATTTAAGTAAGGATTTAACTTTTGGAAAAACCAATTTAGGAGTGCATCATGATGATTTGGAATTTACTTTAGATAATCTTGCTCTTAAAGATTATGGTTCCGAGGGTCAACAAAAGAATGCGGTAATTTCTTGGAAGTTTAGTGAAATTGCGATTATTCGAAAAGAAAAAGAAATTACTCCCATACTTATTTTAGATGATTTACTAAGTGAATTAGATGTAGAAAAAATAGAGAATATATTTACGTTCATTGATAAAGAAATTCAAACATTTATTACGACAACGGAAATAGAGAAAGTAACTTCTTTATTAGTGAATAGTGATTATAAGAAAATATGTGTTTCCAATGGAAAACTAGAGGAGGTATAAAAATGGATGAGAAAGTAACACATTATAATGATGATGATATTCAAGTTTTGGAAGGTTTAGAAGCGGTTCGTAAAAGACCCGGAATGTATATTGGATCAACAAGTGAAAAAGGGCTTCACCATTTAGTTTGGGAAATTGTCGATAATGCAATTGATGAAGCCTTAGCCGGATATTGTGATGACATTGAGGTTGTAATTGGTAAAGGGAATACGATAACCGTTAAGGATGATGGACGTGGAATGCCAACAGGTATTAACAAAAAAACTGGGTTATCCACAGTGGAAACAATTTTCACCGTACTACATGCCGGTGGAAAATTTGGTGGCGGTGGCTACAAAGTAAGTGGAGGACTACATGGTGTTGGTGCAAGTGTTGTTAATGCGTTATCTACTTGGCTTGAGGTAACTGTATATCATGATGGGAAAATTTTCTATCAGAAGTTTCAAGATGGTGGTAAACCTGTAGAAGAGTTAAAAGAAATAGGTACTTGTGAAGAAAATAGAACGGGAACTACTGTTACGTTTAAAGCAGACCCGGAGATATTCACAGAAACCACGGTTTATAATTACGATACACTTGCGAAACGTTTACAAGAACTAGCTTTCTTAAATAAAGGAATTCGTATTATTTTGATTGATGAACGTGAAGAAGAGAAGAAAAATGAGTATTTGTATAATGGTGGAATTATTGAGTATGTTGGGATGTTAAATAAGAATAAGACACCAATTCATGAAAATGTCATGTATTTTGAAGGAACAGAAGATGGGATAGAACTAGAAGTTGCCATGCAATATAATGATTCTTATAATGCAAATGTCTATAGTTTTACCAATAATATCAATACTTATGAAGGTGGAACCCATGAGGATGGTGTTAAAAGAGCATTAACACGAATTATCAACAATTATGCAAGAAATAATAAGATTTTAAAAGATAATGATGAAGCGTTAACTGGAGAAGATGTTAGAGAAGGCTTAACTATGATTATTTCTTGTAAGCATCCTGACCCTCAATTTGAAGGACAAACCAAGACTAAGCTTGGTAATGCAGAAGTAAGAAAAATTGCTGATGACGTGTTTAGTGAAGGATTTGAACGTTTTTTGATGGAGAATCCTAATGAAGCTAAAACGATTATGGATAAAGCAACGACTGCTGCAAGGGCAAGACTAGCTGCTAAAAAAGCAAGAGAACTTACTAGAAGAAAATCGCCTTTGGATACGATAAATACATTGGGTAAGCTTGCTGATTGTACTAGTAAAGACGCAACAATCTCAGAGATTTTTATTGTGGAAGGGGACAGTGCAGGAGGTTCAGCAAAGTCGGCTAGGATTCCTAAAACACAGGCTATTCTTCCATTAAGAGGTAAGATTTTAAATGTAGAAAAAGCAAGACTAGATAGAGCATTATCAAATGAAGAAATAAGAACAATGATTACCGCATTTGGTACAGGAATTGGCGATGATTTTGATATTGAAAAATTAAGATATCACAAAATTGTTATTATGACCGATGCCGATGTGGATGGTTCACATATTCAAATCTTGTTATTGACATTGTTCTATCGTTTCTTTAGACCGATTATAGAAGGCGGATATGTGTATATAGCACAACCACCATTGTTTAGAATTACGCATGGTAAAAATATTAAATATGTGCAAGATGAGGTTGAGTATGAAGAATATCGTGCTACCTTACCTGCAAGTGCAAAGCCTACAGTAAATCGTTTTAAAGGGTTAGGAGAAATGAATGCAGAAGATTTGCGTGATACCACAATGAGTATTGAAAATCGTGTCTTAAGAAGAGTGACAATTGAAGATGCTATGGCTGCTGATAAAATAATATCTGAATTTATGGGTGATGACGTATTGCCACGTAAGGTATTTTTGGAAGAGCATGGTCACGAATATACGGAATTGGATGTTTAGGAGGGTCAAATTATGGATAAGATAGTAGAAAATAATATTACAGAAGAATTTAGAAAATCCTTTGGTACTTATGCAATGAGTGTAATTGTCGATCGTGCTTTACCTGATCTTCGAGATGGTTGTAAGCCTGTTCACCGTCGTATTTTATATTCTATGTACGAAGCGGGCTATACACCTGATAAGCCATACCGTAAATGTGCTAGAATTGTCGGAGATGTAATGGGAAAATATCATCCACATGGAGATACTTCTATTTATGATGCTATGGTTCGTATGGCTCAAAACTTTAGTTTTAGACATATGTTAGTAGATGGTCATGGTAATTTTGGTAATATGGATGGCGATGGTGCTGCTGCCATGCGTTATACAGAAGCAAAGTTATCAAAAATTGCATTGGAAATGGTTAGAGATATCAACAAAGATACAGTGGAATTTGTACCTAATTTTGATGAAACGGAACATGAACCTAAAGTTTTGCCTAGTAGATTTCCAAATATTTTAGTCAATGGAACGATGGGTATTGCTGTAGGTATGGCAACAAATATTCCACCACATAATTTGGGAGAAGTTATTGATGGATGTGTTGCTTATATTGATAATCATGATATTGATGTAGATGGGTTAATGCAATATATTAATGGACCTGATTTTCCAACAGGTGCCTCAATCCTTGGTAATAGTGGCATAAGAAAAGCCTATGAAACAGGTAAAGGTTCTATTACCATTCGTGGTCAAGCGGACATAGAGGAAGTCAATGGTAAAACAAGAATAGTGGTCACATCTTTACCTTATCAAGTAAATAAAAGTGAATTTCAATCCCGTATTGGTGAACTTGTTCGTGATAAAGTCATTGATGGAATTAGTGAACTTCATGAGGAATCAAATTTAGAAAATCCAGTTCGAGTAGTTATCTATTTAAAAAGAGATGCTAATGCGAATGTAGTTTTAAATAATTTGTATAAATATACGCAGTTACAAACAACGTATGGCATTAATTTATTAATGATTGACCAAGGTTCTCCTAAAATATTGGGGCTTAAAGATATTATTTCTAAATATATCGATTACCAAAAGGAAATTATTATTCGTAGAACGAAGTTTGACTTAAAGAAGGCTGAAGAAAGAGTTCATATTTTAGAAGGTTTAAAGATTGCTTTAGATCATTTAGATGAGGTTATTAAAACCATCCGTGAATCTGCAACCGATGTGATTGCAAAAGAACAATTGATGTCTAAATTTGGTTTAGATGATATCCAAGCTAATGCTATTTTGGAAATGAAATTACGTCGTTTAACAGGTTTGGAAAGAGAAAAAATCGAAAATGAATTAGCAGAGTTACTAAAGACAATCGATGAGTTACGTAGTATTTTAGCAAGCGAAGAAAAAGTTCTTGCTATTATTAGAGAAGAACTTTTAGAAATTAAAAATAAATATGCAGATGAGAGAAGAACAGCGATTGATATGTCTGCAATTGAATACATTGAAGATGAATCTTTAATACCTGAGGAAGATATTATGATAGCACTTACCCACAATGGCTATATTAAACGTACAATATCCGATACGTTTAAATTACAAAATCGTGGAGGAGTAGGTATAAAGGGAATGAATACCAATGAAGAGGATTTTGTTGAACATTTGGTAAACTTATCCACACATGATTTTATTTTATTCTTTACGAATAAAGGAAAAGTATATAGATTAAAAGGATATGAAATCCCTGAGTTTAGTCGTCAATCAAAAGGATTACCGGTTATCAACTTACTTCAAATAGAAAAAGAAGAAAAAATTAATTCTATTTTAAGCGTTAAGAGGGAAGATACAGCAAAATACTTATTATTTGCTACGAAACAAGGTATTGTAAAACGTACTAATATTAGTGAATTTGAAAATATCCGTAATAATGGAAAGATTTGTATTAGCTTGAGACCTAATGATGAATTGATTTCTGTTAAAAAGACAAGTGGAGAGGATTGCATCTTACTAGGTTCTGATAATGGGCGTATGGTTAAGTTTATTGAAGATGAAATACGTGTTATGGGAAGAACTGCTAGTGGTGTAAGAGGTATCAATTTAGATGGTGGAGAATGTATTGGCGCAGAAATTGCAACGGATAATGATTCACTAATTATTGTAACGAAAAAAGGTTATGGTAAACAAACTGCTATTAGTGATTATCGTCAAACAAGACGTGGTAGTAAAGGTGTAAAAGCCTTGAATATTACAGAAAAAAATGGATCAATGGCTGCCTTTAGATTAGCACAAGAAAATAATGATTTAATTATTATTACCAATACAGGAATGGTGATTCGTGTACCACTTGAGCAAATTAATACACTTGGTAGAGTTACGCAAGGTGTACGTGTTATCAACTTAAAAGGGGAGCAAGAAGTTTCGAATATTAGTTTAGTTGAGAAAACACCTGAAGTTACTGAAACTGAGGAAGTAGAAGAAAATACTACTACTGAGAATGTTAGTGAAGAAACATCAACAGAAATAACTTCAGAACAAAATGATGTTATTCCTACAGAAAATGAAGATATTGTAAATTCTGAAAACTAAAATGTTCCACGTGGAACATTTTTTTAAAATATAACAAAGTTATATTTGCTAAGAATAAAATTATAATATATTATAATCCCCAAGAAAGGAATTAAAAATAATGATAGTATATAGAGCAATTAATGATAGCCTACAAAAAGGGATTGATGATAATTATAGAAATGAATTTTTAAATTATTGTAATGGTAAAATAAGTATACCTAATAAAGCATATTATGACGGATTTAATACGTTTAGTTATGATATAAATAAAAATTATCTGCATTTTTTTAAATTTATGTTGTGTTAAACATAATGACTGATAAATAAAAGTAGTGTATAATTGAAATAGC
>CAJUKB010000007.1 GCA_910587325.1 uncultured Bacilli bacterium
GATAATTTTAGCATTTTTTCTTCTTTAATTTAATTTCGCAAGATGTCTAATAAAAGGCAATATTTTGGAAGTGATACGATGTATAAATACTATAAGGAATTAGAAAATCCGGAGGCATATAAAATTTATTTAAGAGAATGGAGATTAAGTAGCAACTCAAGAATAACTCAAGACCTTTCTTTGGAATTTGTTACAAAACATTATGATTTATTTTATAAATTGAAAGAGTTAGATAAACTTGTTTTAGGTCATAACGAAAAATTTGGTTATCCTTTATTTATGGATGGCGATAAGCGAGGAATTTTATGGGAACTTTATGATTATCCGAAAGAATTGCAAGAAAGAAGAGGAGAAGAGGGTTTAGAAGAAATAAATCTTATTACGAATACAAGTGAACTTTTTGGAAAATTATATGAATATGAAGTGTATTGTAACTACTTTATGGATTTATATCCAAATTTAGAAAACTATTTTAAAGATATCAAAAGTCTAATTCAAAATGCTTTAAAAGAAAGTAAGGTAATTATTACAATACCCCCTGAAAATGAAATAGTGGAATATCGAATGCCAAATGCTTGGTTTATTACGCCGAGTGGTTTTTTATATAATCCTAATGGGAAAGTAGGAGATGCTTATAAAGGCCATAAAGGTGGAAATCTTCATGCTGCTTATAATTATGTAGAAAGCCTTTTTGAAAAAAATGAACCTATTCCTGAAACTTCTTCTGCTGAAAAAATTAATTTAATTATGGAACGAGGATACGTATTAGAATACCAATTTCAAAGTTATGCAAATTTGTGCTATCAATTTCCTTCTGTTTTAACAAAAGATATAATAAATGCTTTGGAATATGGTAGAAATATTTGGAAAATGGAAGAGGAAAATCGACAATCATTTAAAAGAATAGATTTACCTAATCATAAACATTTAACTATAAAAACCAATAGCAATCAAAATCCAAAAATTGAAATTGACTTTTCCAAACTTTCTAGAAGTTATCAACCTAAAATTTTGCAATTGTATATTGGCTTATTACAAGCGATAGATAGTTTGCATCAGTCTTTTCGTAAATTAAATGCTTCTAATCAAAAAAAAGAACTTTTAGATAAGATTTATGGTTTTTCTTGGGATAGTGAAGAAAGATATATTAATACTTTGATAAGATTTAATGGATTTCATAAAGTAGAAAGTAGTGAAAGAAAAATTACGACTGCTTCTTTGAATGGAGTAGAACTATTTAAAGCCTATTTAGAAAAAGGTTGGGATTTGTACATTGTGCCTCCTATTATGTATGATAACCATTTTGATGATGTTGTAGAATTTGATTTTTTGTTGGCAAGAGAATATTTTGATAAAATTTTAAATCGATATCAAGGAAAAGGAAGAGTTTTAGTAAGAGATATAAATTGCTAGAAATTTTGACATGTTTTGTCAGATTTCTTTTTTATTCTTGTATTCTTTAGTACACTTTTGCTAGGTGATATTTATGTTTCGAATTGATGCATTTTTGCAAGAGATGTTAGAAAAAGTCCAAAAGGCAGATTTATTACTTAGTAAAGACTCTATAGAGAAGGCAAAACCAAAAAAAGAAAATGAACATATAGTATAGTAAACCTTCTTATATTGTTTACGAATGTTTGTCACTTGACAATTTATAGGGGCTTTTTATATAATGGAAAAGTAAGAAGGTGGTAAATGTGTATAATAACGATAAAATAATGTTAACAGCACAAGATATTTTTGAAAAGGATTTTAAAATTGATGCAAGAGGATATCGTCCTCAAGAGGTAGATAAATTCTTGGATACAATTATTGCTGATTATACAGAGTTTAGCGCCATTATTAAAAGACAGGAAAAAGAAATTCAAACGTTAACTAGTGATAATGTGAAGTTAAAGCAAGAATATAGTAAACTACGTAGTAGATTAGAGGCTGCTGGAGAAGAATCTAGTGGTACACAAAGTCGTAGTGCTGTCAATAATGTTGACTTATTAAGAAGAATTAGCCAACTTGAAAAAGTAGTATTTGGAAGAAATGAATAAATCATAGGCAAATGCTGCATGATTTACATGTAGAGGAAAGTCCATGCTCACACGTATCTGTGAAGTGATCGTAGTGTTCGTGCTTAGGGAAAAAATAACCTAAGGGAAGAGTAATCTTTACGGCGAAGAGGCTACCTCAAATGGTAGTAGTATTTGTAAAGTGCCAAAGAGACGAGTTGCCTTGGAAACGAGGCAAGTGGAACGTGGTAAACCCCGCGAGTGAGAAACCCAAATTTGGTAGGGGAACCTGCTTCTTTGGAATGAAGAACAAAGAAGGGGACCGAATATTCGGTAGATAAATATTTGCCACACAATTTAATTGTGTACAGAACATGGCTTATTTGGTTTATTTATTTTATTTACAAAGGAGTGAAAAATCTTGAACGGAATTGGTGAGCTCTTTAGAGTAACCAGAGAGGAAGCTGGCGTATCTATTACAGAAGCTAGCAAAGATTTAGATATAAAAGAGGTTATTTTAGAAAATATTGAAGATGGAAACATTGGATGTTTTAAAGATATTTTTGTATTAAAAGATTATATATACAATTACTCAAAATATTTAGGAATTGATTCGGATAAAATAATTGATGAGTTTAATGAATATATGTTTGAATATACGTCTAAAATTCCACTAAAAGATATTGAACGACAAATGGAAGAGCAAAATAAAAACGAGAAAAAAGAAATTGCTTCTCCTTATACAAAAACAAGTAAAAAGTATAATAAAAGTTTATATGTGTTTTTGTATACAGCGGTTGTACTACTTGTCATGATTGTTGTTATTTGGAGTATAAGGCAAATTACCATTAGTCGTGAAACCGCTACTGTAATTAGTTATGTAAAATAAGGGGGAGTGTATTATGAATTTACCAAATAAAATTACTGTAACGAGAATAATATTATCCATTTTTACCCTTATTTTTTTAATCCTTCCTTGGTATCAATTTGGAATTCATTTTCCAATGTTTACCTTTTTAGGAAAAGTAGTAGTAGATTCTAAATATTTAATTGCGGGCGTTTTATTTGTTTTAGCATCTTTTACGGATTTTCTAGATGGATACTTGGCTAGAAGTAGAAATATGGTTACAGATTTTGGAAAAGTGATGGATGCGATTGCAGATAAAATTTTAGTAAATGGAGTATTGATTATTTTAGCTTATAATGGATTTATTAGTATTGTTGTACCTATTATCATTATTACTAGAGATACTTTTGTAGATTCTATAAAGATGGTGAGTGGTAATAAAGGAAAAGTAGTGGCAGCAAGTATGATGGGAAAGGCAAAAACTATTTGCATGATGATTGGTGTTTCCTTTATGTTATTTTGCAATTTGCCATTTGAACTTATTCATTTGCCACTTGCTGATATTTTGATTATGGCAGCTTGTTTGTTGTCTATAATCTCCGGTTGTGAGTATTATTTTAGTGCTAAGGAATTGCTGTTTCAAGAAAAGTAGGAATGGTCTTACTTTTTTTAATTTTTGTAAAAAAAATGGAATTTTACAAATTTTCAAAAAATTACTTTCAATTTGGTAAATTGAAGCTTCCTTTTGTTAAATTAGTCTTTAAAATCAGTCTTTTTAGTCTTCAATTGGCAATATTTGTGATTTGCAAAAGTTATTTTCTTTTGGTATGTTGAAGGAAAGAAAAAAAGGTATAGCAAAAAACAAACAATTGTTTGTAAAAATGATTGACAAACCTATTTTTCTATAATAAAATGAAAATGTAATAAAAATTGGAGGACAGAAAATGAAAACAACAAAAGATGTAAAAGACAAAGACAAGGCTTTAGAACAAGTACTTGCAGATATTGAAAAACAATTTGGTAAGGGTGCTATTATGAAGCTTGGAGAAGATTCTCATATGGAGATTGATGTTACAAGTAGTGGTTCCTTAACTTTAGATGTTGCTTTAGGGGTAGGAGGATACCCTAAAGGAAGAATTGTAGAAATTTATGGACCTGAGTCATCAGGAAAAACAACCTTTGCACTTCAAGCAATTGCAGAAGTACAAAAAGAGGGAGGTAGAGCGGCTTTTATTGATGCTGAACATGCTCTTGATCCTGTATATGCTAAAAATCTAGGCGTAAATATTAATGAACTATTATTATCGCAACCAGACACAGGTGAACAAGCTTTAGAAATTTGTGAGGCTTTGGTAAGAAGTGAAGCTGTCAATATTATCGTAATTGACTCAGTAGCAGCCCTTGTTCCACAAGCAGAAATAGACGGAGAAATGGGAGATAGTCATGTAGGATTGCAAGCAAGATTAATGAGTCAAGCCCTAAGAAAATTATCAGGAACGATTAATAAAACCAAAACAACCGCTATTTTTATTAATCAATTAAGGGAAAAAGTAGGAGTATTATTTGGCAATCCGGAAACAACCCCAGGAGGAAGAGCATTAAAGTTCTATTCTACGATTCGTTTGGATGTACGTCGTGGAGAACAAATCAAAAATGGCGATCAAATTATGGGAAATCGTACGAATATTAAAGTTGTTAAAAATAAAGTGGCTCCACCATTTAAAACAGCAAGTGTTGACATTATGTATGGGGAAGGTGTAAGTCGTGAAGGTGAAATCATTGATATTGCAAGTGAACTTAATATCATAGATAAAAGCGGTGCTTGGTATTCTTATAATGGGGAAAAAATCGGACAAGGAAAAGAAAATGTAAAAGCACTTTTGAAAGAAAATACAACACTACGTGATGAGCTTGAACAAAAGGTGCGTGTACATTATGGATTTATTAAAGGAGAAGCAAATAAATCTAAAGAGATAAAAGAAGAAGTAGAAGTATAGAAGTAATGTAGAGAGAAATATTTTTTCTTTCTTTTTTTATTGTGATAGTTTATAATTAGCTTAAGGATAAACTTTGGGGTTAAGGGAAGGAAGGATATTTTATTATGAAAATGAAATTACTTGGTGCAATTGATTATGCCAAACTAAAAAAAATTTTAAAAAATGTGAAAAGTGAAGAAGTTATTGCCCAAATAGAACAATTAGAAACTGATAGAAGGGCTTCTATTGTTTCAGCAGCAGCCAATTTATCTAGATTTGATGAAAATGTTTTTGAAGCTCTTGGAGCAAGTGAAAATCAATCTTTTGAAGAGAATGTCAAGCATATTAAAAGAGTTATTAAATTAGGTCATGAATCCATTATGGACCATGATTATTGTGTATTTGCAATTCAAGATGTTTCTCCTGTAATTGAACAAACAATAATTGCAGAAAGGTTTTCTTCTTTTACGATTAAGTCTAGAAGAGAAGTTGATTTTTCAAAAGTAGGGTATTATACTCCAACATTCCGTAGTGTTGGGGGGTGGGTACTTTCTAACAACAAATCCATAACTCAAGAATATCAACAATACATGAATTCTTTGTTTCAAAAATATGATATTTTTCTAAAATATGGGATAGAGAAGGAAGATGCAAGGTTTGTTTTACCATATTGTTATCATTCTAATATTATAATGGGAATAGATGCTCATACTTTAAAAGATATGATTGTTAAGTTTACAAAAACGAAATATGCTAATATTCAAGAATTAAAAGAATTTGGTGAAAGATTATATGAAATTGCCAAAATAAAAGTTCCGTATATTATAGAAGAAATTGATAAGATAGAACCAAAATATGAGGACAATGTTGATGTATATTTGGCACAAAATATTAAAAATAGAGAGTATAAAATATTAACAGCCCCAAAACTTTTAAATAGTACAACGAATGTAGATGATGCTATATTAATTTCTGCTATAATGCGTAGATATCAATATGATTACGAATATGCCACTAGAGTATACCAAGAGTTATGCAGAAAGAATCCAAATTTTAAATTAGAGTTAATGCAAAAAATTGCTTTTGAATCGGATCAATTAGAATTAACACAAGCAAGTTTTGAATTTCAAATTCCGCTTTCATTTGCAGTGTTAACGCATTTAACTAGACACCGTACGCATGATATTGTAATACCTGATTTTGTTCCAATAGTAGATTTGCTACAATATAAAACGCCTCCTAAAATAAAAAATATTTGTCAAGAAGAATTTCATAAAGTTTTTGAATTGAATAATGAAATGTATCATCATTTTAAGGAAGATTATGGAGTTTGCGAAGAAGATTTAATTTATTTTATTTTATCAGGGAATATGGTAAATATAGTGACGAATATGAATGGAAAAACAGTAAAACATATTTTAGGATTGAGAGAATGTACAAGAGCGCAATGGGAAACCCGAGATATGGCAATTGGGATGCATAAAGAAATTGATACTCTACCAGATGCTCAAATTTTTAGTAAAGTTTTAGGTCCAACATGTACAACGCAAGGATATTGTAAAGAAGGGAAAAGGTCTTGTGGAAGAATCTTGGCTCTTAAAGAATGATAATTTTATTTTAAATCGTTTATAAAAAATTAGCAAAAAATTTATTGCTAATTTTTTATTTAAACTTTATAATGTAGTTATAGACTTATTTATTAAATAATGAATTAGTTATATAGAAAAATAATGGAGGGATAATATGAGTTTACATTTTGTATCCATTATTTTAGCTTTAATTATTGGAATCATTATCGGTGTAGTTGCTATTATAATTTTAAATACTATAAAAGGAAACCAAGCCGAAGCAAAAGCAGAAAAATTATTAGAAAACGCTAAGAAAGATGCAGATAAACATAAAAGAGATGCACTTTTGGAATTGAAAGAAGAATCTTTCCGTTTAAAACAAGAAGCAGAAAAAGAAATTAAACAGAAAAAAGAAGAAATGAAAGATTCGGAATCTCGTTTGATGCAAAGGGAAAATAATCTTGATAAAAGGGAAGAAATGTTGCAAAAAAGAGATTCTATGTTAGATGAGCGTGATAATAATTTAGTTGCTAAGCAAAAAGAATTACAAGAAAAAGAAGCCAAAATGGATGAAATGTTGAAAGAAGAATTACAACAACTTGAAAATATTTCTAAATTTTCTCGTGAAAAAGCACGTGATTTAATTATGAAACGTGTAGAAGAGGATATGTCTTTAGAAATAACCAATTATATTAAAGAAAAAGAAAGCGAAGCCAAATTAGTTGCAAATGAAAAGGCACGCGATTTAATTGTTTCTAGTATGCAACGTTATTCAGAAGATGTTGCAAGTGAACAAACTGTTAGTACAATAAGTCTTCCAAATGATGAAATGAAAGGTAGATTAATTGGAAGAGAAGGAAGAAATATTAGAACGATTGAATCGGTAACAGGAGTAGATTTGATTATTGATGATACACCTGAGGCAATCGTTATATCAAGTTTTGACCCACTTCGTCGTGAAATGGCAAAAATTACGATTGAAACGTTAATTAAAGATGGAAGAATTCATCCATCTCGTATTGAAGAAGTATACGATAAAGTGGAAAAAGATATTAATAATAAAATTACGGAGATGGGACAAGACGCTATCTATAAGTTAGGACTTACGAATGTAGATGCTGATTTGGTTCATTTAATTGGAAAACTGCATTTTAGAACAAGTTATGGACAAAATGCCTTACAACATTCTATTGAAGTTGCAAACCTTACAGGCTTAATGGCAGGTGAGTTAGGAGAAAACGTAAATCTTGCCAAAAGAGCAGGACTTTTACATGATATTGGAAAATCCATTGATTTTGAAATGGAAGGTTCTCATGTAGGGATTGGACTTGATATTGCGAAAAAGTATCATGAAGACGCTATTGTTTTGAATGCGATTGCATCACATCATGGAGATGAAGCACAAACAAGTGTCATTTCCGTTTTAGTCCAAATTGCTGATACACTTTCTGCTGCAAGACCAGGGGCAAGAAACGATTCTTTAGAGAATTATATTAAGAGATTAGAACAGCTAGAAGAAATTGGAAACTCTTTTGAAGGTGTAGATAAAGCTTTCGCCATGCAAGCAGGACGTGAAATTCGCGTAATGGTGCGTCCTGAGGAAATTGACGATACAACAAGCTTTAAAATGGCAAGAGATATTAAAGGCAAAATTGAATCCGAAATGCAATATCCGGGAACTATTAAGATTACAGTTATTCGTGAAACAAGAGCTCAAGAAGAAGCAAAATAAAGGATGAGTAATACAAGGGAAAAAGTTACAATATAATGAATACATAAAATTAAAGGTGAAATTTAATGAATATAGAACCAATAAATATTTTTGATTTTGATGGTACATTAACTACCGAGACATGGCCAAAGTTTTGGGTATGGGTCAAAAAATTTGGATATAGTGGCGAAAAAAGAAATGATGATTTAGAAAAAGCACTTGCTGAATATAGAAAAACACATGTTGGAGATTCTCTTGAAACATTCTTTTCTTTTTTTAATGATTTACTTGTTGCCAACAATACAAATCTTACATACGAGGAACTTATGGAAGGTGAAAAATATATTGAATATAACCCTGGGGTAGAGGATTTTATAAAAAAATCGTATGTTAAAAATTATATAGTCTCTGGAGGACTAAGAGAATTTTTAAAAAAACTTGATATAGCAAAATATTTTAATGGGATTTATGGTACACTTGTACAACATGATATAAATGGACTAATTTCTGAAATTGGTGAAGTAATGACAGATGATAAGAAAATACTGGCAATTAAAGATATATTAAAAAAGAATAACAGAATAGCAAACGATTGTCGTAATGTATATTATATAGGTGATGGATTTTCTGATTTACCCGCAATGCAATTTGTACATAATAATGGTGGTAAGGCAGTCTTTGTTCATCAGTTAAGCCAAGACGATGAATTATATGATAATAATAATAAAATTTATCAAACATTAAATGAAGATGGAATAATTGATTTTTATTGCATTGCTGATTATAGAAATGGCAGTGCTCTTTCCAATATTTTACTAAGACAAAATGCAAAAAAAGAAATTTTAGAAGAATTTACTAGATAGCTAAAAGAAAATATAAAGCGATTAGGAGGATTTTGAAGCAAAATAAAGGCTTCTTTTTTATTTGACAAAACCATCGGGGGGGGGGTATAATACTTACGATTTGTAGGTGTTATTATGTCAAATATCCATAAAAATAAAATTGCTTTTTATATAGGACCTAGTAATTCAGGAAAGGATACTTTTTTTAAAAAATCTTTATCGCTTTATGAAGTACTCCCTATTGTTCTTTTGACTACGAGGCCTCCAAGACCCGGAGAAGTTGAGGGTAGAGAGTATTATTTTAAAACAAAAGAAAGAATGGATTTTTTAGATAGAAATGGTGAGCTGATTGAACGAAGAGATTATAATACAATGAACGGAATATGGTCTTATGCAACAGGAAAGGAATCCATTGATTTAGAAAAATATAATTATCTTACTCCTAATACATGGGCTGCTTATAAAAAATTTTTGGAAGTTTATCCAAAAGAATGTTTAGTTCCTATTTATTTTCAATTGGATAAAGGTATACGTCTACAAAGAGCTTTAGATAGAGAAAAAGAATCTACAAACAGTGATTATGCTGAAATGTGTAGAAGATTTTTAGCAGATGAACAAGATTTTACAAATGATATGATAGATTTATATAAACCACTTATTATCAACAATAATGGAAGTATAGAAGAAACTATGGAACAAATTGACGATATTATGGTACGTAAATTAGGAATTTTACCAAAACAAAATTAACTTAAAAAAGTTAATTTTTTTTGTTATACTATTTCTAGAAATAATAGAAGTGGGTGTATTTTTTATGAGTAAACCTGTTATTGGCATTGTAGCTAAGCATTATAATTATAGCCAAAAGCGTTTAGAAACTTTTATTTGGGATGAAGTAGAACAAGCCATTTTTGATAATGTGGTGTAGCAATTGAAATATTGCCACCAAATGAAGATAAAATACTTGCTAAAGATAATTAGCAAGAGCAATTAACAACTACAGAAAAACATAATTTTTATGAGGCGATTGCTTTATGTGATGGGATTATCTTACAGGGTGGCGGATATGTGGATGAATACGAATGTTTTATTGCTAAATATTGCTATGAATATGATATTCCTATTTTAGGTATTTGTGCCGGAAAGCATAATATGGTCCGTGCTGTTGGAGGAAGTATTGGAAAACTTGAGAATGATAATCATAATAAAGAAGATAAGTATGTACATAGTATTAAAATAGAAAAGAATTCAAAATCTTATCAACTAATTGGGAAAGAAGAGGTAGAAGTAAATTCAAGACACGTAAGGTATTCTTTAAATACCGGAAAAGCGAGTGTTGTTGGCGTCTCTTTAGATGGAGTAGATGAAATTATTGAGGATGCTGCCAAAACATTTTATATTGGAGTGCAGTTTCATCCAGAAAACCTTTATAAAATTGATATGTATATGAATAATATCTTTGTAAACTTTATAGAAACTTGTTTACAATCTAAAAATAGAAAAACAAAATAAAAATTCGAGTCTTTGAACTCAAATTTTTTTAATTGCTGTTTTCTCTTACTTCCATAATAACGGGTAAGATAATCGGTCTTCTTCCGGTTAATTCATTGATAAAAGGATGAAGTTCTAAAATGATTTGATTTCGTAAATCAGTATAACTATAAGTATTGTTTTCTAAAGCGTTGTTGACTATATGGGTTACTTTTCTTTCAATTTGATTGATTAATTCCCCATTTTCATTTACCATAACAAATCCTCTTGTCGTTACATTTGGTTTAATTAAAAGTTTTTTAGTAAAAGGATTAATGTTTAATATAGTAAGTAAAATACCATCATTACTCATAAGTTTTCTGTCTTTTATAACAACACTGCCAATATCACCAATACGAGAACCATCTACGTAAACATCTCCAGCTTGAACAGGATCTCCTTTATGAGCCCCATTTTCATCTAAAATAATCGTATCCCCATTTTTACAAATAAAGATGTTTTCTTTTGGGATTCCACAAGCTTCTCCAAGCTCAGCGTGTTGTTTTAACATTCTATATTCTCCATGGCAAGGCATAAAATATTCCGGTTTGATTAAACGAAGCATAAGTTTTTGTTCTTCTTGTTTTCCATGTCCAGATGCATGAATATCACTAAATTCGCTATTAGTAAAGACTTGCACTCCTTTTAAATAAAGTTTATTAATCACACGATTTACTTGAGATGCATTTCCAGGAATAGGGTTTGAAGAGAAGACAACCAAATCGTCTGGGACTAAAGTAATTTGTTTATGGGTACCATTTGCAATACGAGAAAGTGCTGCTAATGGCTCTCCTTGTGAACCGGTACATAAAATACAAATTTCGTTTTTCTTTAATGATTTTGTTTGGTTAAACTCTACAAATATACTTCTATCTTCTATAAGACCATTATTTAAAGCAAGTTCTACAATCGTTTCCATGCTTCTACCAAAGACAACAATTTTACGATTGTGTTTTTTACAAGTATCAGCGATATGTTTGATACGATAAATGTTAGAAGCAAATGTTGCGATAATAATACGGGCAGGGTGTTTGTTAATAATATTTTCTAAGGCTTCATCTACCACGTTTTCACTTGTTGAAAAACCTGGGGATAGGGCATTCGTGCTATCACTCATTAATATTTTTACACCACGTTTACTAATACTCGCCATCTTGTGTAAATCAGCAACAGGTCCAATAGGTGTTAAATCAAACTTAAAATCTCCTGTTTCAAATATTGTTCCGTTTGGAGTATGAATGGCAATCGCATAAGAATCAGGAATAGAGTGGGTCGTATTTACAAACTCCAACTCAAAGTATTTGGTTTTTAGTATTGTTTCGCTATCGACAATTTCTACTTCTTGATAAGTTTGGTTATTTTCAATAAGTTTTTTTTGAATTAAGTCCGCAGCAATTTTAGCAGCATAGATTTTTGGGATTCGAATACTTTGTAAAAGGTAAGGAATTCCTCCAATATGGTCTTCATGTCCATGGGTAATGACGAGTCCTACGATTTTTTCTTCATTTTGTTTTAAATAGGTAAAGTCTTGGATTACAGCGTCTACTCCTAGCAAATCATCAGTTGGAAACATTACTCCTGCATCTACAATTATAATTTCGTCTTTGTGGGTTACCACATACATATTTTTCCCAACTTCGCCTAAACCACCTAAAGCTGTGATAGACGTACTTGTACTATCTTGTTTCATAAATCTTTTCCTTTCAAAATAAAAAAATAAAGTTTTTTTCTACCATTCATTATAGCGCATATTTATTGTTTTGTCTACTCTTTAATGTTATAATTGGGCTAGTGGGTGAAGAAAATGAAAAGAAAAAATAGTGGGTTTACATTAGTAGAGTTACTTGCTGTTATTGTAGTTTTAGCAATTATTATTACCGTTGCGAGCAGTGGTATTATTGCCATTATGAATAAATCAAGAAAGAATATGGCACGCGAAGTAAGAAGCAATTTAGAAGAAGTAGCCATTTCGTATGCTTTAGATAATTATCATTTAGAAACATGTAGTGTTGAGTTTTCTAAAGAAATTTATGTGGATAAGAATATTAATCATTTAAATGATAATGCTAATTGTTTTAAAAGGGTAACAGTAGAAGAAGTTATAAATGAGGGATTATTTGAAGATGCAAGGGGTTTTTGTGAAAAGTCCGATATTGTGATTGTTTATCGTTATAATGATGGAGCAAATAGTGAATATAAAGCATATATAAGTGAAAATGTTTGTAATAATTAAGGAGGGCTTGGAATGGGATTTTTTGATAAATTTAAAAAGAAGATTAGTAAGAAAGTAGAAGAAAAGGATAAAGAAATAGTAGAAGTTTATGACAAAGGACTAAAAAAAACAAGAGAAGAATTTGTTTCGAAATTAAGTTTACTTGGGATTAAATATACGCGTGTTAGTGAAGAATACTTTGAAGAATTAGAAGATTTACTTATTTCAGCAGATATTGGGGTCAATACGGTTTTTAAATTTATAGAGCGTTTAAAAGCACGTGTTAAACAAGAAAATATAGAAGATACGAATTACTTAATGGAAGTGATTGTAGATGAACTTTTTATTATTTATGTTAATAATGAATCCTTAAGTACGAAGGTGAATATGAGTGAAAATGGTCCAACGGTTATTTTAATGGTGGGAGTTAATGGCGTTGGAAAAACCACAACGATTGCGAAACTTGCCTATAAATATAAGAGTATGGGCAAAAAAGTTATGATGATTGCGGGAGACACTTTTAGAGCTGGTGCAGTAGAACAACTTAAAATTTGGGCGGAAAAGACAGATTCTGTGTTTTATGGGAAAGATAATACAGACCCTGCGGGAGTTATTTTTGATGGACTAGAAATGGCAAAACAAGAGCAAGCTGATATTGTGTTAATTGATACAGCAGGAAGACTTCAAAATAAGGTCAATTTAATGAAAGAGTTAGAAAAAATCAATAAAGTAATCGAACGTATTATTCCTGGAGCACCTCATGAAACGCTTTTAGTAATAGATGCTTCTACCGGTCAAAACGGAATTATGCAAGCAACGGCTTTTAAAGAAATTACGAATATTACAGGAATAGTTTTAACTAAGCTAGATGGAACTGCTAAAGGTGGAATTGTTTTAGCTATCAAAGAAGAAGTGGATTTACCGGTTAAATTTGTAGGACTTGGAGAGCGTATCTCTGATTTACAAACTTTTGATATTGAAGATTATATTTATGGCTTATTTAAGGATATGATGTAGGGATGAATCGAACAGAAGAATATATTCATTATAATCAGTTGTTTGATATTTACGGAAATTTATTAAATGAACGGGAAAAAGAAATCTTTGCTTTATTTTATGAAGAAGATTTATCTTTACAAGAAATAGCAAAGATTCGTCAAGTAAGTAAAAGTGCTATAGGGAGTGCTATTAATACAATTAATAAAAAGCTAGATACTTATGAAGAAAAATTAGGCTTTTTAAATATAAAAGCCTCTTTAGAAATATTAATCAATGAAATAGAAAATGAAGAATTACAAGAAAGAATGAAAAAAATAATAAAATAAGAAACAGAAAAGGTGATTATTATGTTTGAATACATGGGAGATAGATTATCCAATGCAATCAAAAATATTCGTGGTATGGGGCGCATTACTGAAGAAAATATAACGGATGCTTTAAGAGAAATTCGGATGGCTCTTTTAGAAGCAGATGTTAACTATGTAGTTGTAAAAGAGTTTATTGCGAGAATTAAAGAACAAGCACTCGGAATGGAAGTGGGCAAAAGCCTAAAACCAGATGAGTTATTTATAAAGTTAGTAAAAGACGAACTCGTAAGTTTACTTGGAGGAGATTACGTTCCTTTAGAAACAAGTAAAAATCCAACTATTTTAATGCTTGTCGGATTACAAGGAAGTGGTAAAACAACAACAGCGGGGAAGCTTGCTAATTACTTACGTAAAAAACAAGCCAAAAATCCAATGTTAGTAGCTTGTGATATTTATAGACCTGCTGCGATTGAACAATTACAAACAATTGGCAAAAGCCTAGAAATAGAAGTATTTACGGAAGGGAAAGAAAATCCGATTAAAATTGTTCGTGATGCTTTAGAGTACGCTAAAGAAAACAAAAAAGATTATGTCATTATTGATACTGCAGGGCGTTTACAAATCGATGAAGCATTAATGCAAGAGTTAAAGGATATAACATTAGAAATAAATCCTCATGAAACAATTTTGGTAATAGATGCTATGATGGGACAAGATGCGATTAATGTGATTAATGGATTTAATGACGCATTATCTTTAACAGGAACTATTTTAACTAAATTAGATGGAAATACGAAAGGTGGAGTTGCCTTATCGGTTAGACACCTAACCAATATTCCAATTAAGTTTGTTGGAGATAGCGAAAAACTAGATGGTTTATCAGAATTTTATCCAGAACGCATGGCAAATCGAATTCTTGATATGGGGGATATTTTATCCATTGCCGATAAAGTAGAAAGCGTTATAGATGAACAGGATGCTTTAGATACGGCTCGAAAAATGAAAAAAGGGACATTTGATTTAGAAGATTTTTTAACTACTTTAAAACAAATTAAAAAATTAGGGCCACTTGAAAACATTTTAAAAATGTTACCAGGGGCTAGAAAAATGGGCATTAATAATGTAAATATTGATCCTAAAGATATGGCTCATATCGAAGCGATTATTTTATCTATGACTCCTTATGAAAGAAGACATCCAGATATTTTAAAAGCAACAAGAAAGCAACGAATTGCCAAAGGCAGTGGTAGAAGTGTTGAGGAGGTCAATCGTTTGCTTAAACAATTTGAAGAAATGAAAAAAATGATGAAAATGGTGAGTTCTGGGAATATGAAAATGCCATTTTAAATAAAAATTAGATGGAGGAGATTAAAACTATAACTTTACGAGAAATTTTGAAAAATAATGATTTTGTAGAAAGTGATTTTCGTTTTTACGGAGAAGAAATTGCGAAAGTAGAGGCAAGTCATGAAAGAGAAGCAAAAGGAAAACTTATTTTAGTAACGTCTACTTCTCCTACAAAGTATGGAGAAGGAAAAACAACCCTTGCGATTAGTTTAAATGATGCCCTAAATCGATTAGGGAAAAATAGTATTGTTGCATTACGTGAACCTTCCCTAGGTCCTGTCTTTGGTTTGAAAGGTGGAGCATGCGGTGGAGGTTGTGCTAAAATAGTTCCAGAAGAAGAAATTAATCTACATTTTACTGGAGACATTCATGCTATTACGACTGCTAATAATTTACTGAGTGCTATTATTGATAACCATATATTTCAAGGAAATGAATTAAATATAGATCCTGCCAAAATCACACATGAACGTTGTATGGATTTAAATGATCGTAGTTTAAGAAATTTGAAAATTAATGGAGTAGATGTTCACTTTAATATTAGTACAGCATCAGAAATGATGGCAATCCTTTGTTTATCAAAAAACGAGAATGATTTAAAAACTAGGTTAGGAAATATATTAGTTGGATACACTTATGAAGAAAGGGAAGTGTTTGCAAAAGAATTGCAATGTGTAAATGCATTATTTTTACTTTTGAAAGATGCGATAAAACCAAATATGGTAAAAACATTAGAAGATAATCTTGCTATTGTTCATGGTGGACCTTTTGCAAATATTGCCCATGGAACGAATAGTATTATTTCTACCAATTATGGATTAAATTATTTTGATTACACGATTGTAGAAGCCGGTTTTGGAAGTGATATGGGAGCTTTAAAATTTTTTGATATTGTGGTAAGAAATAATAAAGATTTACTTCCAAGTGTAGTTTTAATTAATACGACTATACAAAGTTTAAAACACAATGGCGATGGAAATTTAAAAAAAGGAATTGAAAATTTAGATTACCATATTACCAATATGCAAAAATATAGTAACAATTTGTTAGTAGTTTTAAATAAACATGATAGCGATTTAGATAGCGAAATTTCGTTTATAAAAGAATATGTAGAAAAGAAAAAAGTTTTATTTAGTGTAAGCACAGGTTTCTTAGAAGGAAGTAAAGGTTCTATAGACGCAGCAGAAAAAGTAGTAGAGTTATCTATGAATAAACATTCATTATTTTCTTATACTTATGATGTGAAAGAAAATTTAAAAACAAAAATAGAAAAATTTTGTAAACAAAGTTTTGGGGCAAAAGAAATTATTTTTACAGAAGAAGTTTTAAAAAAAATTGAATTAATTAATAAAAGCCAATTTAAAAATTTGCCTATCTGTATTGCAAAAACACAATATTCTATTACGGATAATGCTAAAGTTTTAGGATATCCTAAAGACTTTATTATGAATGTAAAAGATATAAAACTATTTAGTGGTGCGGGGTTTATTACCATTTATTTTGGCAGTATCTTAACAATGCCAGGACTTTCTAAAGATGCGAATTATTTAAAGATGTAAAATAGAACATATGAATTTGGTGTAATGTCATATGCACCATTTTTTTCTTGGCATACAATAGACTAGAAAGGAAATGGTAGAAATGAAAAATCGTTGTCCAGATACAAGTGTATTTCCTGAAGCAACTGATGTAAATGTAAGTATGGATATGAACATGAATATGGGAATGGGTGCTGAGTGCTGTATGCCACAAATGGGATGTTGTCCATCACAAACTATGATGTGTCCTCCAATTATGGAATGCCCACAAGTTAGGTGTTGTCATAGAGTCATTAATTATGAAGTACCTCATATTATTCCATGCCATACAAAAACTATTAATCATCATGTTTATAGACATACTTATCAACCATGCTTTAGTTATTCAGAAGAAGATGAATCAAGCGAAATATACGAACCAAAGTGTTGTAGATAATCTCGAGTATTTCGAGATTTTTTTCTTGGGAAATTTTAAAATATATGTTAAAATAAAATACAGGTGGTAGTAGTGCAAAATAAAGGTTATACAATTATAGAATTAATCGTGGTTATCGTTGTAGTAGGAATATTTTCACTTATTGCAATTAATAAAGCAAGCTATGCTTTTGTAGATAGTGATGTCGTAAATGAAGAAACAGAAGAAATGATTTTAATTAAAACATCTACAGCATATGCCAATAGTATTTTAGAAACGTTAAAAAATGATGATATTTATGTTACAGGAAAAGACATAGAAGATGCAGGTTATTTAGTAGATGACGAACATACCTTATCAAATGTAAAACTAAAACTTAGTTATAATGCTGAAACAAATAGTGCAAAAGTAGAGATACTAAAATAGGTTTTTATGGCAATTACAAAAACGGATTTTATAAACTATACACGATGCAAACGTTATGCAGCTTTAGAAGAAATAAAACGTGAAAAATTGGATGCAGATATTAGTTATCAAACTTATAAAGAGCAAGAATTAAAAGAAAATTTAAGTGAGATTGTTTCTTCTATGTATGAGTTAAATGAAGAAACAAACGAAGAAACAGATTTAGTAGAAAAAGTAGACCGCCAATTAGAAGCCATGATGGACTATTATAAATTAGTTGAAATTGAAGCCGGAAGAATTGCTACCAAAACATTTGGAGGAAATTCTATTTATGCCGAGAAAACGAAAGACCAAGAGTGTTTTGATTTTTCTATGCATGGGATACGCTATTTGTGTTACGTAGATATTTACAATGAAAGTGAAGAAGAAATCAATATTATAGAAGTAAAGGCAACTACTACTTCAAAGTATTTAAAAACATTTGGGCATCCTAAAAGTGATAAGTTTCCTATATGGTTAAAAAAAGATAATGTGTATTATTTAAAAGGTGAAGTGGATGGCTATGATATAGATGCTGAAATGCCATTAAAAAAATATAATGAATTTAGAGCTAAGATGTTCAATCGTTTTGATGATGTTGGTAAGTATATATACGATTTAGCCATTCAAAGATACTTTATAGAGCATGAGTATAGGAGTACACATACGGAAGAAAAATTGAAAAAATTTCATTATTATTTAGCAGTTTTAAATGCCGAATATATTTTTGATGGAACGTATGAAGGAAGTGTACCTATTTATAATCCGGATAGTGAGGGAAATGAACTTATTACTTTCTTTGATATGACAAAAGTTACAGAAGAATACCAACCATTTGTTGATGCAGATAGAGAAAAATTAGAAAGAGATTTAAACGAATTAGATGCTTCTTCTTGTCCTTTAAGTGTTTCTTGTGGGTATAAAAAAAGAAGTGAATGTAAATATTTTGCACCTCTTTGTGGGAGTAAAATTCCAAAGAAAAATTCTAGTTTAAATTATATTCATAATGGTTTTGGTTTTTTGCGTGAAGATGGTACGCGTATTAAAGGACTTGATTTAATAAACGAAGGGTATATAAATATGTTGGATATTCCGGAAGAATGGATTACCAAAAATTATCATCATATTCAAAGAGAAAGTCTAGCGTTTGACAAAGTATATGTAGATAAAGAAAAGATTGCGGCCGGTTTAAAACAATTGCAATATCCGATTTACCACTTGGATTTTGAAACGATGCCTTGTCCTGTACCGAGATTTAGAGGAGAATGGCCTTACATTCAATCACCTTTTGAATTTAGTTTGCATATAGAACGAGCTCCTGGTGAATGTGATAAGGATGAAGACAATATTGTTTTTCTTGCCAAAACCCATCAGGATGAGCGAGAAGATATGATTAAATTGATGCTTCAGTATATGAATCCGAATGAAGGTACTTTATTTGCCCAAAATGTTGCTTTTGAAAAGGGGCGAATTAAAGAACTTGCGAGTATGTTTCCAGAATATCGCACTGATTTAATGAAACTTTATGATAGAGGTTTTGATTTACTATGGCTTGTAAATACCAATTCTAAAATGTATGAAGAATTAGGTTTCGATGAAGAAAGGGCAAAAACATTTAATTTTTATGATAAACGTTTATCGGGTTCTTTTTCGATAAAAAAAACACTTCCTGTTTTTAGTGATTTAAGTTATGATAACTTAGTTGTTAAAAATGGAACAGAAGCAATTGTTGAGTATGCCAACTATGAAAAAATGAGTAAGGAAGAATTTGATTTAAAGTACCAAGCCTTAATTATTTATTGCAAGCAAGATACTTGGGCAATGGTAGAAATTTTAAATGCTTTACGTGAACTTGTAAAAGATTTGTCAAAAAATGGTGAAAATGTTGTAATGTTTACATAAAGTTTAGTATGATTGTATTGTAAGGATGTGATTGATATGTTATACCCATCAATAGATAAGTTACTAAACATTGTAGATTCAAAATATAAACTTGTTCATGTGGCTTCAATCCGTAGTAAACAGATGAGTGAAAAGAATCATTACCAAATGAAAGAGAATGAATACTACAATAAAAAAGAACTTGGACGTGCACTAGAAGAAGTAGAAAAGGGTCTTATTACAATTAAAGAAGATTAACATTTTTAAGATTATAAGCATAAAATAATAAAAACTACTTGCTAAATGATTTAGGTTATGATATTATAATCTTGTTCTTTTGGGGAATTAGCTCAGCTGGCTAGAGCACCACGTTTGCACCGTGGGGGTCAAGGGTTCGAATCCCTTATTCTCCACCAATTATGAAATTTCCTCGTATTTACGAGGTTTTTATATGGGTTTGTTAGGAGGGTTTTACAATGAAAAAAAGTGAATTAAGAACTGCTTTAATATCATTTTCTGTGTCTTTAGGAGTAAATGCGGCATTATGGACGCCAATTTGTATTAAAGTAAATCAAATTAGTAAGCAATTGGACGAATTATCCAATTCGTTTGACGAGTTATCCAATTCAGTTGATGAATTAGAGGCAACCTTAGATAGATTATCAAATGATTTGCATGAACAAATGGATACATTATCAAATGATGTAGAAGATTTAGAAAAAAGAGTTAATCGTTTATATCAAAACTATCTTATTCAACAAGAATATGAGTTGTTCTTAAGTGAGTCAGGTAAAGAGGAACTAGAGTATTTGGAAATGCGAGAAAATCTTTTAAAAGTAAGAGAAAAATTAAATATTTCGTCAGAAGAAGATTTAAAATATGCTAACGTTCTAAGTATAGGAGACGCAGTGAATTTGGTAGATGAAAGTGTTCCTGTATATAAAGATATTTATTCGGTATATAGTGGAGAAAATGCAACTACTTCTTATTATGGACAATCTGAAGCAAGATACATTGAGGCGATTATTATGACGGATGAAAATTTAGTAATTGAAGTGGATAACATGAATGATTATGAGATGTATTTGCGTGATGGTTTTGTTGTCATTGGTTATAATTTAGTAAATCAATATTCTCTAGATGAATTTTGTAATCTTACTAAGGAATTGCGTTGTGAAGAAGATGGAATAAAGTTAATTTTTGAAAAAAAGGATAAATAACTATTTTTCTTAATTTTTATAATCAAAATGAAACAATGAGTTAAATTATAAACATATAGAAAAGAAAAAAATATGAAAAATTTAACAAAAGAAAATTTTAGAAGAATTTAAAAATTATTATCATTGGTTTCATGATAGTACACATTTCTAATGTGGTTTTTGATAATCAAAAAAATAACTTATGTTATTTATAAATGTTTATTGGTTAATTTTTAAAACCAAATGGCTATTACGAACCCCATCCTATAAAAACAAAAATATTATTTCAGGATGTGAAAAAATATAAGACAATTTGGATAGGGAAGATATTGAATATAAAATTTGCTTTTTTATTATACAAATCGTAATAATTTAGAAAACATATTGTAATAAAGAGATTGATTTAAATTTAATTGAAGAAAGAGGCAGTTATTAAAGAACACTCTCTATTAAAGTTTTTTCTTTTTCATACCACTTATAATATTAGTTTTTATATAAATTGTTTAAACTTTTATAATTTAAATAAGTCAAAGTAACACTATTTTATTGAGGAATAATTATAATTAGGTAAGAGAATATCGTACCCTTATTCTCCATCAATTAGAATTAAACTCAAGAGAAATTTTGAGTTTTTTGTTTTTAGGGAAGTGAATTCTATATGAATTATGATAAGACATATTTACTATCAAATAAAGAAAAGCGAATAATTAAAGAAATAATGTTAAATCCAAATTTATGTGCAAAAGAATTAGCCGTGTCATTAAAAATTAAAAAGAGTTCTTTTAGTAATATAATTGCTAAGTTAAAAGAGCATAATATAGTTTATACAATAACGAGTGGAAGAAATAATAATTATGTTATTAATGAAAATTTTATAAAAGATAATCCAAAATTTTTAGATACAATGGAAGTAGCAAATGAACAAAAATTAAAAGCACAAAGAAAACGACAAGCGATAGCAGAAATTGAAAATTTAATACTATCAGAATATGATAAAACATATATTCTTACTGAAAAAGAGAAGGAAATAATAAAGGAGATAATTACTCATCCGGATTCATGTACAAAGGAATTATTTGTATTATTAAAAATCAGTGCCAGTTCTTTTAGTAATATAATTGCTAAGTTAAAAGAACATCATATAGTTTATAGTGTAAAAGTAGGACGTTCTATCAATTATTATGTTAATCCACATTTTCTAAAAGACAATCCCAATTTTTTAGATACGATGGAAACAACATATGAAAAAGAATTAAAAGAGAAAATGTCACCATTAGAATATGATAAAACATATATTCTTACTGAAAAAGAGAAGGAAATAATAAAGGAGATAATTACTCATCCGGATTCATGTACAAAGGAATTATTTGTATTATTAAAAATCAGTGCCAGTTCTTTTAGTAATATAATTGCTAAGTTAAAAGAACATCATATAGTTTATAGTGTAAAAGTAGGACGTTCTATCAATTATTATGTTAATCCACATTTTCTAAAAGACAATCCCAATTTTTTAGATACGATGGAAACAACATATGAAAAGGAATTAAAAGAACAAAAAAAACGACAAAAGATAGAGGAAATTGAAAACTTAATATCATCAGAATACGATCAATTCTATAGACTTACACGAATAGAAAAACAAATAGTCAGAGCAATAGTAGCACATCCCTATTTTAGTGCAAAAGAATTATCTGTATTATTAGAAATCAGTGCCAGTTCTTTTAGTAATATAATTGCTAAGTTAAAAGAACATCATATAGTTTATAATGTAAAAGTAGGACGTTCTGTCAATTATTATGTTAATAAAAATTTTCTAAAAGACAATTCAGATTTTGTTTCGAAAAAGGAAGAGGAAGGATTAAATGAGCCTTTATTTTTAGAATTAATAAAAAATATTTTATTTAATTCGTCTGTTAGTCATTCAAAATTATTGTTAAATAATTTTGAATTCTTCCTTTCTTGCTTTACACTTACGGAAATTCTTCAATTATTATATTTTTTAAAGATTTGTAAATTTGAAGATAGTAGTCTAATTAAAATAGGGAACAAAGATATAGAAAATAAAATGAAAAGAGATTTACTTGTTAGATATCAGGATGCTTGCATATATATTTCAGATGTACTTAAGGATAAAGGATTATAATTCTAAATAAATCTAAATTTTATATAGAACGTAGAAAGTTTAAAATTATGCAATAAAATAAATTAATGAAAACAATATAAAGAGGGAATGGTTATGATTTTAAATGTAAGTGGAAGAACCGATATTATTGCTTTTTATACACCGTGGCTTCTAAATCGAATGAAAGAAGGCTACGTAGATGTTCGTAATCCTTTTTATCCTAAGAAAGTAAGTCGTATTTATTTTAAAGATG
Source organism: uncultured Bacilli bacterium (assembly GCA_910587325.1). GTDB lineage: Bacteria > Bacillota_I > Bacilli_A > RF39 > UBA660 > MGBC108787. The sequence continues at coordinate 23,193 of CAJUKB010000007.1, forward strand.
TAGACTTAATTGTGTTTTGTACAAAAAATCCACTCCCTATACTTCCTTATTTAAAAGAAATAAAGATCCCTTTTATTTTTCAAATAACTCTTACGCCTTATAGAAAAGATATAGAACCAAATGTTCCCGATAAAAAGAAAATAGTAGATGCGATATTAAAAATTTCTAAAATTGTGAGGAAAGATAATGTCTATGTAAGGTATGACCCAATTTTAATCAATAACAAATACACAGTAGAATATCATATAGAGGCTTTTCAAAAATTATGTAGTTTATTAGATGGTAGTGTAAAGCACATTATCATTTCTTTTGTAGATATGTACAAAAATGTAGAGAAGAATATGTCTGTTTTAAAATTAAAAGAGATAACAAATGAGGATTTAGAGTTTCTTTGTAAAAGTTTTAGCAAAATAGCAAGTATGTATGGGATAAGGATTCAAAGTTGTTATGAACAAGATAGGCTTATACCTTATGGAATTTCAAAAGAACCCTGTGTGTCTAAAGAATTTGCTTATCAATTAACAGGAAAGAAGTATCCGAAGTGGCAAGCCCGAAATTGTGGTTGTGTAAGTATGGTGGATATCGGAGAGTACAATACCTGTCATCATTTATGTAAGTACTGCTATGCGAACTATGATGAGGAGAAAGTACAGAAAAATATTTTAAAACATGATGTGGATTCTTCGCTTTTAATAGGATATTTAAAAGAAAATGACGAAATAAATGTGAGAAAAAAATAAGGGTTATGTTATACTACTAAAAAGAGGAGTTTTTAATAATGACGAAAGAAGATGAATTTAAATTATTAGTTGGGGGATATTTTGGAGTTCAAGAAATGGATGAATACAAATTAAAAGAATATATTTTAAAAGATTTAGAAGAATATATAAAAAATTTTGTTGCTTTAAATCCTATTTCTGGTTATGATTATGTTGGTGTTGCTGAAGAAATTAAAGATAAAGTTTCTTTAAAGATAAAATTACAAGATAGTCTTTTATGTTTGCGTAGAGTAAATGCTCCTTTGGAACTTATTTTTATGGTTAAAGCAAGAATAGAGGAATTAAAATAAAACTCTTTTATTTATTGCCCCATAGCCAAGTGGTAAGGCATCGGATTCTGACTCCGACATTCCGTAGGTTCGAATCCTACTGGGGCAGCCAAAAGGAAATAAAAAAACTAAAAATCATTGGTGTTTTTAGTTTTTTTCGTTATGTTCTTTTTTTCCTTTTTCATAAAATAAAATGAAACCATTTCCTTTTTTAGAAGAAGGTGAGGAAAAGAATGGAGGAAAGTACATTAGACGAACTAACTTTAAAAGATAGAATTAAGTTAAAAAGAAAAATACTTAAAATGAAAAAAAATATCCAAAATCAACAATTTTTTTTACTAAATAACCAAAAAATTCAAAATTTAACAGAAAAAAGCAATAAAGTAAAAGAAAAAAAAGAACAATGCATGATAGATTTTCAAAAAAGAGTACTTACGGAAGAAGAGTATAAAAATAGAATTCATCAATATGATTTAGAAGAATATGGATATGAATTAGAAATTTTATTGTTAGAAAAAGAAAATTTTCTTCCCAAATCTCTTATGAATCGTTTAAATTGTTTGTATCTTCTTTTCTGTTTTTCAAATGGAATAGAGGTTTTGGTAATGAAAGATTCTGAAGGAAAAAAGAAGAGATTACATATCCAAGATGTTTACCAAATGCTTTCTACTTTTATTATAAATGATGTCAAAACGCTTTTGGGATTGGAACAGAAACTAGCCCAAATGTATATGATTCTAAATACGAATCCTTTTATGACAAAAGAGAACGCTTATTTTTTAGAAGAAGAAAAACAAAAAGAAGTATATGCCTTAATTTTAGAATATCGTGATAAAATCAAACAAATGGATTATAATAAAGAAGTGGTTTTGGAAAAATTTTGTATTTGTGACTTTTTTAATGAAGATATTTTAAGTGTTTATGAAAAAAATTTAGAAGAAGAAAGAAAAAGAAAGCTTTGATTTTTTTTAGGCAAAACTTTTTGTAATAAGAGTGAGAAAAAATTATTTCTAAAAACTATTTATCAAAGCGTAAATAGTTTTTTTTATGTCACTTTACTGTCACAAATCCTTCATATACTTAAAGGGAAGAAAGGAAAATTTATATGGAAATTTTAAGAGTAGAAAATTTAACAAAAACCTATGGAAATGGGGAAGAACAGATTAATGCAGTAGACCATATTAACTTTTCAGTAGAAAAGGGAGAGTTTGTAGCCATTGTGGGAGCGAGTGGTAGTGGAAAGTCAACACTTTTACATTTACTTGGAGGAGTGGATCGACCTACAAGTGGGAAAGTATTTATTGATGGAAAAGATATTTACAATTTAAGTGATGATAACTTAGCCATTTTTAGAAGAAGGCAGATTGGAATAATTTATCAATTTTATAATTTAATTCCGATTTTAAATGTCAAAGAAAATATTATGCTTCCTTGTGATTTAGATGGAGCAAGTGTTTCAAATGATAGATTAGAAGAGGTTTTAGAAACATTAAATTTAAAATCGAGAAGTTTACACTTGCCCAATGAGTTATCAGGAGGACAGCAACAAAGAGTATCGATTGGACGTGCTATTATTAATAATCCTGCAATCGTTCTTGCAGACGAACCAACAGGAAATTTGGATTCAAAAGCAAGTGATGAGATTGTTTCTCTTTTAAAAATGTCAAATAAGAAATTTAAACAAACCATTATTATGATTACGCATGATTTAGAAATTGCAAAAGTCGCTGATAGAGTGATTACCTTTGATGATGGAAAAATTATAAAGGATGAGAAAGTTTCATGAATGTTTTAAATAAATTAACGAAAAGAAATTTGACATTAAATAAAAAGAGAACAATTGTTACGATTATTGGTATTTTGTTATCGACTGCCTTAATTGTTTGTGTATCGGGAATGGTTACAAGTTTTCAAAAAACTTTGATTAATCGTAGTATCGAAGAAGATGGATACTATCATGTTGTGATTAAAGACATGAAAAAAGAAGATGTTTTAGCCCTTGCTAATAATCGAGATATAAAAGACTATTATATTAGTAATGAAGTTGGATATGCTCCTTTTTCTTCAACCAATATGTTTAAGCCTTATTTATATATCACAGCATATAACGAAAAAGCGTTACATAATCTTGGTATTACACTTATTGAAGGAAGATTGCCAGAAAATCCAAATGAGATTATGATTTCGAACCATGCCATGGAAGGGGGAGGTTTTACAGGTAAAATAGGAGATACTCTTATTTTGCAAATAGGGAATCGAGTATTAGAAGATGAAGGAAAAACATTTATTTTAAATCAAAATAATCCTTTGGTGACTGAAACGGAAGAAAATGCGATAATTCCACAAGAAAAAGTGATAGAAAGTTTTGGAAAAATAGGGGAAAAAACCTATACAATTGTCGGGATTATGGAAAGACCAAATTACGATATAGAAAGTTATGCCGCACCAGGATATACTTGTGTTACGTATACCGATGAAATCAAAGAGAAAACAAGTGCTTTTGTTCTTTATAAAGATGCTAAAGGATACGATGACAAGACAAAAAACATAGTAGGAGAAAAGTACGATTATCGTTATAATAGTAGTTATCTTCGTTGGCTTGGAGTAACGGATAGTGAAACGATGAATGCTTTGTATATCGTAGCCGCTATTGTTATTGCGATTATTATTGTATCAAGTGTTTTTGTAATTAAAAATAGTTTTGCCATTTCTATTACAGAAAAATACAAAATGTATGGAATGCTTCGTAGCGTTGGGGCAACAAGTAAACAAATTAAGAAAAATGTTTTATTTGAAGGATTTTTCTTAGGATTAATTGCAATCCCAATTGGTATTGCTTGTGGAATACTTGCCATAGTAATCTTAGTATTTTTAATTAATTTGATTATTGGGGATTATTTAAATGGTATTAAGTTTGTTTATAGTATTCCGATTTTACCAATTTTGCTTTCCATTGTCCTTGCTAGTATCACTATTTATTTATCTACTATTTTTATTGCGAAGAAAGCAGGACGAATTTCTGCAATAGAAGCAATTCGAAGTAATAACGATATCAAGATAAAAAGTAAGAAATTAAAAACACCAAGGATTGTCAAAAGTCTATTTAAAACAGGAGGTGTAATTGCTTATAAGAATTTAAAACGAAACAAAAAGAAGTATCGTACTACAGTTGTTTCGATAGTCGTTAGTATATTCGTATTTTTATCTTTATCTTCTTTCATTCAATTCGGGTTTAAAATGGCAGGAATGTATTATGTTAATATGGATTATAATATGAGTATTTATTCGAATGTAGAAACGAAAAAAGATAAAATTGAGGCCTTTAAAGAAATTGCTAATTTTGACATGGTGGATCGTTATTCTATTGTTAGAATGGATATGTTGCAAGTGGATAAAAAGCAATTTTCGGATTATGGAAAAGAAATTATGAAACTCTATGGTATGGATGTAGATGCTAGTAATCGTGATGGGGAAGATTATACTATTGGAGTAGTTGCATTAGGAGAACAAGAATACAATTGTTACTTGAAAAAAATTGGAGTGTCTGGTGATAAACCTGTAGGAATTTTACTAGATGAATTTAAAGATACCATTAATAAAAAGAATTATGTAGGAAATTTATACAATTTAAAAAATAACGATACTTTTGAAGGAGTTAAAAACGAAGAAGGACAAGAAGAACCTTTTCAAATTGAAATCGTTCGTAGTGAAGAAAGACCGATGGGTTTAGAGAGAAGTTATTCTTTTGGTGGATATCTAATTGTTAGCGATGAAATTTTTAATACATATTTTGAAGATGTATATCCTCATATGTATATAAGTGCAAGTAACACGAAAAAATTGGAAGAACAAATAGATACTTTGAGTAAAGAAAAAGAAGGTTTTAAAGGGATTGGATATACAAATTATGAAGAAGAAGTAAAAGCAGAAAATGCTATGGTCTTGATTATCTCGATTTTCTTATATGGATTTATTACTGTGATTAGTTTAATTGGAATTACAAATATTTTTAATACAATTACAACAAATATGAATTTACGAAGTAAAGAATTTGCAATGCTTAAAAGTATTGGTATGACCAATCGTGAATTTAATCGAATGATACGACTTGAAAGTATTTTCTACGGAATGAAATCCCTTTTGATTGGAATTCCTTTAGGACTTCTTGGTTCTTATGCCATTTACTTGGCATTCAAAGAAGGCTTAGAATTTAGTTATGCTTTACCAATTCAGTCTTTAGTTATTGTTATTTTATTTGTAAGTATCATTATTGGAATTATTATGAAATATTCTTTGTCTAAAATCAATAAGCAAAATATTATTGAAACGATAAGAAATGATAATATTTAAAAAAGTTGAAAATTTGCTAATTTTATAAAAAGAGAGTTCGATTTAATAAATTGGGCTTTTCTTTTGGTAAAACTTCCAGTAAATTTCCTTTGTTTTCTCTTCAATTTGATAAATTCGCAATTTGCATTTTATTTTAATCTAATTTATAGTGACATTTGCGAGATACCTAAGATTTGGTCTTGCCACAAATTCTTTTAGAAGGAGTGGTCGCATGAAAAAGTTAGAACTACAATTGATCATCTTTGGTTTAGTATTACTTGTCGTAGCGCTAATGGCGATAATAATTCTTTTAATTATCTTCAGGTAAGTAGTGTTTTGGTTGATTATCGAAAGGATTAAAAAAAAACACCATCCTGTAAAAGGAAGGTGCTTACCAACAAAACGGCAAGCACTTAATCTAAAGTGTCTCGCTTAAAATAAGTTTAATATATTTTTTTATAGATGTAAAGTGAATAACTGCCAAAAAATTCATGGTTAAAAAATTCATGGTATAATTTATCTATATTTGTTTAAAATAAAATTTTCTAACCATTTTGGGATTTTGATTACTATATAATTGAAAGGTGATACATTGTGGATAAGATTTATGATGTATACTATTATAAAATTTATTATTGGGCGATAAAAAAAACGTATAATAAAGAAGATGCGGAAGATTTAACCAATAGTATTTTCTTAGCTATATTTGAATATTTTGGCAAAATATAAAAATAGAAAAAATGGAAAATTTAATATGGAAGATTGCTTATAACAAATGGTGTAATCAGGCCAAAAAATATGGCAAAGAAAAATTGTTAATTCCTTATGATGAAATTTATTCCATATATGAAGATATGGCTTTAGATAAAATTATCTACAAAGAGATTATAAATAATTTGAATACTATAGGTTTAACACCTAAAGAAAAAGAGGCATTTAGAATGTATTATATAGAAGACCTTTCTATAAAAGAAATTTGTGAAAATTTAAATACAAAAGAGGCAAATATAAAATATTACTTATATAGTGCACGAAATAAGATAAAGGAGAGATATTGTGAATAATTTTAATGTAGAAGAGTATTTAACTATTGCAAATGAAGAGAAAATAAAACAGGGGTTAGAAAATTATATTCCTTTGTATCCAATGTTAAGGTTAGAAAAAGAAAAACTATATATTGGAGTTATGCTAGTAGAAGAAAATGACAACGTTTGGGATTTAAATGAAACTATTAAATCAAAATATTGGCTTTTAATTGATGTTAAGACTAATCAAGTGTTAGCATTTAATCAAACAGAAAAGAAAGATTTTGTAGTAGAAAATATAGTTTCAAAAAAGAAAGAAAATAAACTAAAAGAACTTGCAAAGTATACTATAGAAAAAGAATTGCAATATAAAGAGTATTTGTTAAAAGACATTAAAGAAGAACAATTGCCATTACAAAAGAAATTGTCTTCAATTCTTGGAACTGAAATAGACATGGAAGGAGAAAAAGTAAACCTTAAGGACTATTTGGTTGCTAATTTTGAAGTAGAACTAAAATCAAAAATAAGTGATTTAGTGTCTATATTGATTCAATCAAAATATAGTTCTCTTACATTTTACTATGATAAATTGTTTGAACAAATTGTTGAGGAGTATAAAAATAATAGAAGTATGAACAAAGAAAAACTAAAATTATGTATTGAAATTATGGAAAATTATTACGATGGTGTAATTGGTATTGCTAACTTTTTCAATTTAAATTTATCAAAAGATTATTTTTAAAATCACATATATTTTTTAAGATTAATTGCATAATATATAGTATAATATGTGTGCAATATACGTATATTATACTTGACGGAGTTAACTTTAAATGATAAGCTAATATTACGAGAGGAGTTGAATTTAAATGGCTAGTATGACTAACACTACCAATATGACAATTCGAATTGATAAAGATTTTAAAAAAGAAATGGATATATTATTTAAAAATTTAGGAATTAATACTTCTTCCGCTATTATGATGTTTTTGCGTCAATGTGAAAGAGAACAAGGATTACCATTTGTTGCTACTATGGAAGTTCCAAATAATAGACTTTTGTCTGCTTTAGAAGAAAGTGAAAATATTATAAATGGAAAAGTAGCGGCCAAAAGATATAAAAACTTTGATGAACTAGTTAAGGATGTTGATTAATGAAATATGAAGTTGTCGCTACAACTCTTTTTAAAAAAGAACTTAAAGTAATTAAAAGAAGAAGCAAGGATTTAGCAAAATTGAAGAAAGTAGTTGATGCTTTAGCGGATGGTCAAACTTTAGAAGAAAAATATAAAGACCATTCTCTTGTAAATAGTACAAGATTTAGAAATTGTAGAGAATGCCATATAGAACCGGATTGGTTACTTGTGTACAGATATAATGAGCAGGAATTAATTTTATTATTAGTAGAAACAGGAACGCATAGCGATTTGTTTTAATTTTAAAGAAAGTGAAAATATGAAAACAATACTTTTAATAGAAGACAATGAAGATATCAAAAAAGGTTTGGATTATTTATTTATGCAAAATGAATATTTACTTTTGCATGCCAAAAATTTAAGTATGGCTAAAAAGTATATAGTAGAAAAAAAGTATGATTTAATTTTACTAGACGTTACTTTACCAGATGGAGATGGTTTTTCTTTTTATGAAGAAATGAAAAATTTAATTTCTACCCCAGTCATATTTTTGACTGCTAAAGACTTAGAAGACGATATAGTACGTGGGCTAGAACTTGGTGCAGCTGATTATATTGTGAAACCTTTTCGTAATCGTGAACTGCTTCTTAGAATTGGAAATGCTTTAAAATTTAGTAAAGAAAATGAAAGCATTTTACGAGTACAAGATGTTGAAATTCATAAAGAGAGTATGAAAGTAATCCGCAATCAAGAAGAAATTCCTTTAACTTCTTTAGAATTTAAGCTTTTTTTATTCCTTTGTGAAAACGCAAATCGTGTAGTAACAAGAGAAGCTATATTGGATAAAATTTGGGATGAATCTTCTAATTATGTGAATGATAATACTTTAACAGTATATATTAAAAGAATTCGTGAAAAAATGGGCAGTGATAGCATTATCAAAACCATTAAAGGAATTGGGTATAGGGTGGATAAAGAATGAAAAATGAAAAATTGAAAATTATTTTAATATGTTTTTTATTCTGTTTTTGTTTTAGTATTCTTTCTTTTTTCTTAACAAGGTATGAGTATAACCAATATAAAGAAAGTGTAAACTGTTATGTCTATAGTATGATTGCGGTTTTACAACAAGAATATCCAAATATTACCGAAGAAGAAATAATAAATATTGTGAATCAAAATGGACAAATGGAATATAGGGAAACGTTTAGAAAATATGGAATTAAAGAAAAGGATTCTATTCTTTATAAAATGGAAGATAATTACCGAGCACATTTGATTATAAGTTTTGGGTTTACTCTCTTACTTACGCTTACTTTTTTTACTTATTTTCTTCTTTATTTTTATAAAAAAGAGCAAATAATTCGTGAGATTACAAATTATATGAAAGAAATTAACCAAAGAAATTATACTTTAGGGATTTGTGATAATGGAGAAGGAGAGTTATCTATTCTTAGAAATGAAGTGTATAAAACTACCCTTATGTTAAGAGAAGAAAGTGAAAATTTAAAGAATGAAAAGATTATCTTAAAGGATTCAATTTCGGATATATCGCATCAATTAAAAACACCTTTAACTTCTATTTTGATTATGCTTGATAATATTATTGATAATCCTAAAATGGAAGAGGAAACAAAAAATGATTTTATTAAAAATGTCCAACACCAAGTAGAAAATATAAATTTTTTAATTGTTTCTCTACTAAAAATTTCTAGGTTAGACGCCGATGCTGTTGAATTTAAACAAGAAAATATTTTTGTAGATAAGTTAATCAAAAAAACTATCGAAAATGTAAGTGTTTTAAAAGTTGACAAGCATGTAAATATTGAGGTTAAAGGGGATACAAAAATTACCTTTTTAGGAGATTATCATTGGGAACTTGAAGCACTCACCAATATTTTAAAAAACGCCATTGAACATTCTAAAGAGAATGGATTTGTCAAGATAGATGTTGTAGAAAATCCAATGTATACCAAAATAAGCATAAAAGATGAAGGAATTGGTATGAGTAAAAAAGATTTACAAAATATTTTTAAACGTTTTTATAAAGGCGAAGAAAGTAGTAGGGATAGTATTGGAATTGGCTTAAGTCTTGCGAAGAAAATCATTGAAAAAGATAATGGACTAATTAAAGTGGATTCTAATAAGGGAGTAGGGACTACTTTTGAGATACGTTATATGAAGTAAATTCTTGCGTGTAACTTTGGAATACTTTATACTAACGGATAAGTAATACGAGGAGGTTTTAATATGTTGGATTTGAAAAGCGAAAAATCGATTATACTTAGTTTAGGAGATTTAAAACTATCGGATACAGAATACACTTTAAAAAATGATAAAACAATTAATGGCATTCATTATAAACCTATTTTTCCTACTTATGCTTTGTATGGTGAAAATGCTACTTTTTATGAACGTTATGATCATTTACTTGCTAATTTAGTAGTGGGAGACGGAAAAGGCGGAACAGAAATTTCTAAAGGAGAAAATACTCTTTTTTATGGGTATGCAGCTAACAGATTAAGTTCTAATGCTTCTAATATTGCATTAGGAGTATTGAATACCGAGTATTCTTATTTTTTAAAAGAGTGGTTTGATCCATGTACTATTTATAATGAGGGACCGGAACTAAGCGGACGGAGAATTATTAAAATTACCTATTGGAGAAGAAAAAGAGCAAAGTATGAATATTTAGCACATTTAATATTTATTCGCAAAACTTACAAATGTCAAAAGAAACATTTTCATATTGGAACATTTTAGAACCAAAAATAGTAGAACTTCAAGAGGCGTTTTGTGAAGAACAATTAGAACAATTGCGATTGATTAGAAAAAGGTAATGGATGAATTAAAGGAGCATTATAAGCGAAATTTACTCCTTTACATCTATAAAAATATATATTACACTTATTTTAAGCGAGACACTAAGTTTAGTGCTTGCCATTTAAGGTTTGCACCATCCTTTTTAAGGGTGGTGTTATTTTTAATTTTACCTTTCAAAATTCAACCAAAACCCCATAGATTTTAATCAAATAAGATTAACAAAATTATTATCGCAAAAAGCAATAATACAAGAATATCTTTTTCAAGAATATCGTATTTATCGACTTTTTACATACAACTACTTTCCTCCTTATTTGGATTTTAAGTGGCAAACACAACCGTTTTTGTGTCTCACGAGTTGAATATATAACAACATAAATACAATTGCAAATTCCTAATTTTCCGAATTGATGTTCTAAAATAGGAATTTCTTCTATCAATTTGCCAAATTTGTCTAATAAAAATAAGAGAAAAGGAAAAAATTTGTATAAAAGTCAAAAAAATCAATTTATAACGTAATTTCTATAATTTGCTTAAACAAAATTTTATCCTTATTTTTAAGGGTAATTTTTTTATATGTATAATCCATTTCTAAAATGGAAGAGGTGGTGGTTTTAATATAACCATTCTTGTATATTTTTAAAGTAACTTCTATTTGTTCATAAAATGCTTCTACTAATTTTTCTTCTATTTCTTGTTGTTGTTCTAAAGAAAGAATGGGTTTTTTGATTTTGCTTTTTTCATGTAAAATAGTATCAACCACTTTTTTACTTGGAGTTAAACTTTCAAATGGTTGCCACTTTATAATGCCTCTATCTTTATTCATGATGTCCTCCTATTTTTCCGTTTCTTTCAATTGCAGTGGAATCTTCAAGTAAATTAGAAGCTTTTAAAATACTATTTTTGCCAAATTTTGTTTTTACTTCGTCGATGGTTTTTGAAATTTCTTGTTTCTTTTTGATACTTTCATAATCTTCAAATAAATTGAGTTGGGTTCCAAGTTGTTTTTCTAGATGACTAAGACTAATACTGACTTTGCGAATTGGTAAGTTCTCATAATATCTGTCAAATAATAAAAAACAAACATCTTTGATAATTTTCTCATCACTTGTTGGAACTTCTATTTTGGTATGATGATAGAAGCCGTCTCCGATAGTTTTAGAATAATGAATTCCAAGTCCTATGCAAGAAGTTTCAAGAGCATTTGTACGAAGACGCATACCTAAAACTTCAACCATTTCTTCTATTATGAGTTTTGTATTTTCGGCATAATAATCTTTAAATAAAACTTGACTATGACTAAACGATTTTTCTTTTTTACTATTTGCAAAATCACAAATTCTAGAGGTATCTATTCCGTTAGCATGATTCCAAAGTTCAAGCCCCATAATGCCAAATTTATCGTGTAATTTATTTTTATCATATAAAGCAAGGTCTTTGATAGAAAAAATACCTAGGGCATTCAATCGTTTTTCTAAGCGTGTTCCAATTCCCCACATTTTAGATAGAGGAGCAATATTCCATAATTTGGTTTCTATATCAGCATAATCCCATTTGGCAATACAGTCTTTCATATGTTTCGCTTCAATATCCATGGAAATTTTCGCAAGCAGCATATTAGGTCCAATTCCACAAGTGGCGGTGAGTCCTGTTTTTTCCTTTACTTTATTTAGAATGTCTAGAGCAAGTTCATAATCCGTTTTTTTATAAAGGCGTAAATAATCTGTGACATCCAAGAAACACTCATCAATTGAATAAATATGCAAATCTTCTTTAGCAACATAATCTAAATAAATGCTTACTACTTCTTTTGATTTTTCTAAATATAATTTCATTCTAGGATTTACAATGGTGTATTTGATGTTTTTAGGAATTTCATAAAGACGTGTTCTTCCTTTAATGCCTTTTGATTTTAAGTAGGGGGTAACCGCAAGAGTAATAGCACCATTTCCTTGATTTTTGTTCGCAACTACTAAAGGGGTTGTAAAAGGGTTAAGGCCACGACTTACACATTCGCATGATGCAAAGAAACTTTTTAAATCAATACACAAAAAATGCCGAATCTTTTCCATATTTTTCCTCCGAACAAACGTTTCTGTAAAAATTATAACAAACGTAGTATATATTGCAACTGGTAAGTTTTAGCAAAAAAGAAAATGTGTTATAATGGATATACAATAGGAGTAGAAAATTATGAAAGAAAATGGATTTAATGTGAAAATTGACCATGTATGTGAACAAGTGATGATACAAAATAAACCAAAAAAGATTTTATCTGAATTGACTTTAAGTATAGAGCGTGGAGAGTTTATTGCGATTGTAGGCTGTTCTGGAGCAGGCAAAACTACTTTAATGAATATACTAAGTGGTTATAACAAACCGAGTAAAGGAAGCGTATATGTAGAAGGACTTGATTTATTAAAAGAAGAAGAGTATTTTAAGGGAAAAATCGCTTATGTGCCTCAAGAAGAAATACTAGACCAAACCCTTACGTTATATAAATCTTTAGAATATTCTTTAAAATTAAGAATAAAAAATGTAAGTAAAAAAGAAATTAAGAAAACTATTAGTTATGTTTTAAAAACGTTAGAGCTTTCTCATGTTAAGAATACCATGATAAAAAATTTAAGTGGTGGAGAGAAAAAAAGAGCTTCTATTGCAACGGAAATGTTAAGCGACCCAAATTTATTTTTGCTAGATGAACCAACAAGTGGTTTAGATGCCAACATTGAAAAAAAGATTATGTTAAAATTAAGAGAAATAGCAGATACAGGAAAAACGATTATTATGACAGCTCATACTGTATCAAATTTACATTTGTGTGACAAAATTATGTTTATGGGGACTGAAGGAAGAATTTGTTATTTTGGCTCTTATAAAGATATTTTTAAATATTTCAATGTGAAAGAATTTGTAGATATTTATGATATTTTAAAAGCAGATTCCAAAACTTGGTATCAAAAATATAAAGGAAATCAAAAAACAATGGAAATTACCAAAGAAGAAAAGATAGAAGACAAAAAAAGAGTGGGATTTTTTAGTCAAACAGCAACTTTAGTAAAACGATATGTTTCCTCTTTAATTAACAATAAATTTATGCTGATTTTACTTTTTGGACAAGCTATTTTAATGGCCATATGTATATGCATAGCAACAGAAAAGGAAAGTATGTTAAATCCAGTGACGGCAGCAATGATGTGTGTTACGTTTACTCTTGCTTCCATGTGGCTTGGACTTTTTAATACGATTCAAGAAATTGTAAAAGAAAGAGATATGTTAAAAAAGGAATATATGAGTGGACTAAATTTCGCATCCTATATTGTTTCTAAAATTATCGTCGTAGCATTTTTATGTCTATACCAAGCGATTGCTTGTGTAAGTATTGTGTATTTTCATCTTAAACCTCGTCCTGATGATGTTTTATTAACCAATACTTTAGTAGGATTAATTACAAATTTCTTTTTAATTACTTTTTCAACAAGTATTATTGGTTTATTTATTTCCTCTTTAGTAAAAGATACAAAGACAACTTTAATTTTGTCTCCACTTTATATGATGGTGCAAATGCTTTTTTCAGGTATGTTTGTTCCGTTTGTAAATGTAACGAAAAAAATATCTTTTTTTACTTCAGGAAGATGGGGATATGAAAGTTTTGGAACAATTAGCAATTTAACCAAATATGGTGTTTTAGAACCAAGTGAAAGTTTTTTCAAGTTTAGTGAGCCTCATATTTTAAGTGTTTGGATTATTCTAGTCATTATTTCTTTGTTGTTTCTAGTTTTAAGCATTTGTGCAATTCGTATTACTATTTTAAATAAAAAGAATTATGCCCTTGTGTTATTAGAAGATAAACCGAAAGTAAAAAAAATGAAAATATATAGAAAATAAAAGATACTATTTTGAGAGACTATTAAAGTAGTTTTTTATAGTACAATTTAGATATTATTTATACCCTCTTTTAGATAAGGAAGTGAACAAATATGAAAGGGAAAAATGCAGCATTTTTATGGAGTACTATTCATTCTATTGGTGATACATTAGAAGAAAAATTACTTCTGAAATTCAATGAAGCCCAATATTTATTTTGGGTAAATTTAATGATAGGAATATTTGTATGTATCTTCTCATTATTTAGTAGTATAGAGATGTCTATTATTTCTTTTTGTGTCATCATCCTTTATGCTTTTGCTATGGTAGGAGGAGATTTTTGTTATGCCAAAGCCATTCAAACATTACCCATTGGTCTTGCGAACCTAATTGATTCTGGCAGTTTGTTTCTCATTTTACTTTGTGATATTTTTTTAGGGTACATGGAACCAAAATTAATTTTCTTAATTTTATTTGCTATTTTCTTTGTTTCCATTTATGTTTTTTCTTATGAAACCAATAAAATGAAAAATGAAATTACGAATAAAAAAATAGATTTAAAAAATATTTTTATTTTAATTACATCTACCATTTTTTATGCATCTGAACCTTATTTTTTAAAGCTTGCTACAAGCAAAGGTGGAAATGAATATGGAATCAATTTGGTCTTCTATTTGGTTGCCATTCCTATTTACTATGTTTTGTATCTTCATGAAAAGAAAAAGTATGGAATAGAAAAAATGGAAGGAAAAGCCAAAAAAACATTTTTTGGAAATATTTTGCTATTAGGTCTTATTTATGCTATTACAAGTATTTTAAGTACTCTTGCTTATGCGTCTGGTACACCTATCATTATTACGTTAATTATGAAATTGCAACTCTTTATTGTCGTAGTGATTTCTGTATTTAGAAAAACGGATAAAATGAATTTTAAAAAAGTGGTTTCTTTACTTGTAGGAGTCATTTGTATCGTTTTGATGACTCTTATGAGTTAGCCATGAATAAAATGAAATAGAGGGTATATATGATAGAAAAAATAAAAAATCTGCAAATTGGTGAAGTACAAGAAAATGTAGACATAAAAGACTATACGACATTTAAGGTGAGTTGTAGAGTAGAGTGTTTAGTAAAACCAAAGGATGAAAATTTTTTGATTACTTTAGTAAAATTTCTAAAACATGAAAATATTCGTTATAAAGTAATAGGAAAAGGCTCTAATTTGGTTTTTGTAAATCCAACATTTGAAGGTGTGATTATTTCTTTAGAAAACTTTAATCATTTGAAAGTTAAAGAAAACAAAGTTATCGTAGGAGCCGGCTACTCTATTATGAAACTTTCTTTGGAAACAGCCAAACTTGGTCTTAGTGGACTAGAGTTTGCAAGTGGAATTCCAGGAAGTGTAGGAGGCTCAATCGTTAACAATGCAGGGGCTTATAATAGCGATATGGCATCAGTTATTAGAAGTGTGAAAGTGCTTACTCCACAGTTGGAAATAAAAAATTTTACTAAAGAAGAATTAAAGTTTTGTTATCGTAGTTCCTTTTTGCAATACAAAAACGATTATATTTGTTTAGAAGCAGAATTTGTTTTAGAAAAAGGAAATGACAAAGAAATTATGGAAATAATCCAAAAAAGAAGAGAAAAGCGACTTGCTACGCAACCTTTAGAATATCCTTCAGCAGGTAGTGTTTTTCGAAATCCAGAAGGAAAATCCGCTTGGGAGTTGATTGAAAAATTAGGACTAAAAGGGAAAAAAATTGGAGATGCGGAGGTAAGTAAGAAACACGCAAACTTTATTATTAATACCGGGAATGCAACAGGCCGTGATATTCAAGACTTAATTTTTAAAATTAAAGAAAAAGTTAAAAAAGAATACAATATTGATTTAATCTATGAACAAGAATTTGTGGAGTAATCCACATTTTTAATTTTAAAGTACAAAGTTTTTTTCTTTTTTGCTATACTTAAGATATGAATGATTTAAGAAAAGAAAAATGGAATGAAAAAGAATATTCATTGTATATAGAATATTTAAAAAGTTTAAGCGATGAATCTTATAAAAAGTTTCATAGTAAGTTAACAACGACACAATATGAAATATTGGGCATACGGGTTCCAATACAAAGAAAAATTGCCAAGGAAATCTGTAAAGGCGATATTGTATCTTTTTTAGAATGTAGTGAAAATCGTTACTACGAAGAAGTTATGATTAAAGGCTTTGTCTTAGCAAGTATTAAAGAAAAAGAACTTTTGCTTACTTATTTAGAAAATTATGTTTCTTTAATTGATAACTGGGCGATTAATGATGGATTTTGTAATAGTTTGAAAATTGTGAGTCTTGATAAAGAATTTTGGTTTTCTTACTTTTCTAAGTATTTAAAAAGTAAGAAAGAATTTAAAGTAAGGGTAGGGTTAATTGTCTTCTTAAGTTTTTATGTAGAGGAAAAATATTTAGAGAAAATCTTTTCTTTAGTGGATGAAATAACTTTAGATAAATACTATGTGAATCTGGGAATTGCGTGGCTTTTATGTGAATGTTTTACGAAATATCGTGCTATTACTTTAAACTATTTGTTAAAAAGTAAGGTTAATACATTTACTTTTAATAAAACGATTAGTAAAATAAGAGACAGTTATCGAGTTTCAAAAGAGGATAAAGAATATTTGAATTCCTTAAAAAGAAAATAGTTCTTATTTGCAAAAAATCAAAAAAACGAAAGTTTTGCAAATGAACTTGCACAATTTTGAAAAGAAAAAGTATGTTTACTATGGATAAAACTTTAAATAAAGATTATAATGAAATAAAAGTTGTCAAATAGATTGGTTAGTGAATCAAGAATAGGAGAATGGAAGAATATGAAAAAATTAAAAATTGTTTTTGCTGTACTTTGTATGTTTTGTTTAACAGGATGTGGAGAAAAAGAAATTCTAGGTGGAATGCAAACTTATGAAAATATCACCTATCAAGAAACAAATAAAGAAACAAACAATGTGGTGATTAATTTAGAAAATAATAAAAAAATCCTTTTAGAATTGTATCCGGATGTAGCTCCTTTATCGGTTAAAAATTTTAAAAAGTTAGTGAGTGAAGACTTTTACAATGATGTTATTTTTCATAGAGTGGTAAAGAACTTTGTAATTCAAGCGGGAGATGGAACAAGTTTAGGTAGAAGTGCAAATACCATTAAAGGTGAATTTAGTGCAAATGGAGTAACCAATAATTTGAGTCATGAACGTGGTGTTTTATCGATGGCGCGTAGTAATGTTAGTATGGATAGTGCAAGTAGTCAATTTTTCATTATGCTAGAGGATAATGAGAGTTTAGACGGACAGTATGCGGCGTTTGGGAAAGTTATTGCTGGCATGGATGTTGTGGATTCTATTGGGAGTGTAGTTACAGATGCAAGCGATAAACCAATTAAAGATATTAAAATTGTGAGTATGGAATTTATAAAGATAGGTGAGTAAAAATGAATAGACAAGATTTAGCAGATTTAATTTTTCCGGGATTAACAAAAACAATTGCAGATTATGAGGCAATGTATCCCGAAAGAAACTTAGGCGAAAATGCGCGTGTTACTCGTTTTGCACCAAGTCCAACGGGTTTTATGCATATTGGACATATGCTTGGTTGTGTTATTGATTACGTACTTGCTAAAAAAAGTGATGGTGTTTTTTATCTTCGTAATGAAGATACAGATACTTCTCGTACCGTAGAAGGGGCAGTAGAATACATTCGTCATGTTTTAGAACATTATCATATGGAACCAGAAGAGTATGAATATCGCGATTTAGAGAAAACGAAAGGGAATTATGCCCCTTACATTCAATCGGAACGTAAGGAAATTTACCAAACCTTTATTAAACATTTAATCATAGAAGGCAAAGCCTATCCTTGTTTCCTAACGCAAGAAGAAATGGATTCGATACGAGAAGGCCAAGCAAGAGACAAAAGAAGAATCGGAATTTATGGTAGATACGCTAAATATCGAGATTTGCCTGTGGAAGAAGCAATAGAGCGTATAAAAAATGGAGAATCTTACACCATTCGTTTAAAAAGTAGTGGAGATTTTAATCGTAAGTTTAAGTTTAATGATCTTGCTAATGGAGAAATGGAACTTCCTGAAAATGACATTGATATTCCGATTATGAAAAGCAAAGATGGTCTTCCTACTTATCATTTCGCCCATTTAGTCGATGATCATTTAATGCATACAACTCATGTTGTGCGCGGGCAAGAATGGATAAGTTCTATTCCCGTTCATTATGAATTATTTAAGACGTTTGGATTTAAAATGCCAAAATACATTCACATTCCATTAATCTTAAAAAAAGATGGAGATACAATAAGAAAAATATCAAAGCGTCTAGACCCAGAAGCTAGAATGACATATTACGAAGAAAAAGGGTACCCTTATCTTGCAGTTATAGAAGCTATTATGACGATTGCAAATTCAAACTATGAAGCATGGAGAGAAGGACATCCTGATGCCCATTTTACAGAATTTGAATTTTCTCCTAAAAAGATGAGTAGTAGTGGGGCTTTATTTGATTTAGATAAGTTAGATAATATCTCCAAAAATTATATCAGTCGTTTAACAAAAGAAGAAGTATACGCGGGCGTTCTTTCTTGGAGTAAAATTTATGATGAAGAATTTTCTGAAATTTTAGAAAAATATAAAGAGTATTCGATGGCAATTTATAATATAGAAAGAGAACAAAAGAAACCAAGAAAAGATTATACATACTATAGTGAAATTAAAGACAAAACTTGGTATATGTATGAAGAATATTTTGACTATTCTAAAGTAGACTTTTCTGCATATGATGTAGAAGAAGTAAAAACTATTTTAATGAAATACAAAGAAATTTATAATGAAAACGATTCACAAGAAGAATGGTTTAATCGTATCAAAGAGATGTGTGATGTACTTGGTTATGCGAGCGATAGAAAAGATTATAATAATAATCCAGAAAACTACAAGGGAAGTGTAGTAGATGTAACGAATATTTTACGTATTGCCCTTACTTCTTTAACTACAACCCCTGACTTGTATAGCATTATGCAAATTCTTGGAAAAGAAAAAATATTTGCAAGATTCGACAAAATGATTGCAAAATAGTTTTCTTTTTTTTATAATAACAACTTAAGAAAAGGGAAGGTGTTTTAAAGATGGCTGAAAAGAAACCGAAAACAAACGAATTGGGAAAGAATGAAACAGCAGTAAAGGAGAACTCTGTTAAAAAAACACCAACAAAAACAAATACGAAAGAAAAGAAAACAACGAAAGCGGCGAGTAGTACCAAAACGACTGTGGCTGTCAATTCTTCTACTAAGAAAGCGAGTGTAGCAAAAGAATCTCCTACAAAAAAGAAAACAACAACTAAGGAAAGTGCTACGGCAAAAAAAGGGGATACTGTTAAAAATACTTCTGAAAAAAAGAAGCCTGTAAAAAGTGTAGAAAAAGCACTACCAAAAAAGAAAGAAATAACACCTAAAACAAAAAAGGAAAGTAAAGATGTTGAAGAAAAGAAAAAAACAACCAAAAAGAAAATTACTTCAGCTACAAAAATAAAAGGAAAAGAAGTAGTAAAGCCTGTTAAAAAGAAAAAAGCAGAAAGTTCTACAACAAAAGCAAAAAGAAAAAGAAACGTTTTTGGAAAAATTGTTGATAAATTAAATCCAAAAAGAAATAAGAAAAAGAAAAATACAAAGTTAAAAAAGAAGAATACTTCTATTAAGCAAGACAAAACTAAAAAATTAGTAAAAACCACTAAAAAAGAGGCTAACAAGAAAAAAGAAAAAAATAGAAAAGATACAAGTAAAACAATAGGAAAAAAGTTAATTTCAGGAACAAGAAAAATAGGGAGTTTTTTCAAAAAAACAGGAAATAAAACAAAAGAGGCTTCTAAAAAGATAGTGGGAAACCTAAAAAATGGAGTAAGTCATTTAAAAATAAAATCTAATAAAAAGAAAGATTCTAAAAAGGAAGAGAAAAAAACACCTAAAAAAACAAAACAAGAAAAAGAAGTTAAAAAAGAAACTAAAAATGTACAAGAAAAAATACCAAAAGAAGAAATTCTAAAGAAAAGAAAAAGAAAAAGAAGACGAATAAGAAGACTACTTTTTTTAGCTATCCTATGTATCCTTATTGCGGTTTTATTAATGATTCCATATGGAATTACGACGCATTATTCGACGGCATCAGGAAGAGTTTTAGACGTTCCTAAATTTGTAATGTTAAAAGAAGAGTGTTGTTCCTATAATGCTACTTTTACTACTTTTAGAAGTGCTTGGTCTTTACAAAAAGACTTGGATGAAATGATAAGTGGATATGAACAATTAGATTGTGATGGAGAAACGTATTATTACAATCCAAAAGAAAATTATACGATTACAGAATATGGAATAAATAAAGGATTTGTTCTAAATGAGATTTATATTTCTTATGGGCATGGAAATTCTTGTGATATTGATACAAAGTTTAAAAAATTAGAGCTTTTAGCAGAACGTTTTACCATAAGTGATGCTATACGTGATGGTAATTATGTTATGGATGGAGATAAAATATACAATCCGGAAGCATATGATAAATTTATGGCAAACGTAAAAAAGAAAACACCAAGTACATTAAGAATAGTAACAACAAATACAGATGGTGATGTTTTAATTACCGATTTAGAGTATTTAAAAGGTGGGAAGTATCGTGTTTCTTATGATGGAACTAGAGACCGAAATTCCAAAAATCATGAAAGTATTGTTGCCTATAAATTTGAACATTTAAAGGTGAGTAATAACAAATTATATGCTTATAATGGGGATAAATTAAAAATTAAAAAGGCTAAGAAGTATGAAACTTATTATTTATTGACTTTACCTGAAGAATAATTATCTATGTGGATAATTTTTCTTTTTAAGTGCGATTATTACTTCTTTGTTATGGCAGTTTATGCCGAGAAAACATTAAACTTTTAGGGGTATAATGTGATAGGCTGATTTTAGCTTTGCTAATTGTAGCTGATTCTCAGCCATATTATCACATTATCGGTACCTGGAAGTTTGATGGCAAATTGGAATAACTGTCACTCTTCTATTTTAATCGCACATTCTTTTTAAGTGCGATTAGCACTTTATAATTGACAGTGCTAATTATTGGTGCTACAATGTAATTGTAAAAAGAAAGTATACTTTTTACTAGTATTGTGTATTCTATTTATAGTAAGTAAAAGAAAGGAAGATTGTTAAATATGATGATGATACCAAGAAGAAATAATTTTGATTTGTTTGATGATTTGTTTAAAGACCCTTTTTTTACAAATCATGAAAATAAAGTGATGAAAACAGACATTAAAGAAAGTGAAAACGGCTATGCCATTGTAGTAGATTTACCAGGATATGATAAAGAAAACATTAAAATTGATGTAGAAGAAGGGTATTTAACCATTCATGCTTCTATATGCGAAGAAGATAAGGAAGAAAACAATGGAAAGTTTGTAAGACGTGAAAGATATTTTGGAGAATGTTCTAGAAGTTTTTATGTTGGAGAGAAAATCGAAACCGAAGATGTAAAAGCTACTTTTAAAAATGGAACTTTGAAATTAGAAATTCCTAAAAAAGAAATAACAGAAAAGAAATATGTTCAAATAGAAGATTAGAAAAACAAAATATACTTCCTACTAAAAAAGGAGGTATTTTTGTTATAAAATACATTTTTGAAGATAATTTCAAAATAAGATGAAAAATCGTTTCTTTTTTGCTATAATGAATCCAATAAGGTAGTGGTATTTGTGTTGCAAGTGAGTAGAGCAAACAACTTAAAAATTCCTAAAACTATAGAAAATATTTCCAATAATTTGAATAGTGTAGAAGATAAAATGGCAGTAAAAAGAGCCATTGCTATTGCAAATGACGAAAAGTTTTCTTCTAATGAAACTATAGTAGATGATGAAGAATTAAAAAGAACGCAAAAAATTCCGTTTAATGCCAATGATTTAATTGTGATTACTCATGTAAAAAAATTAGGAGCCTATGTCATTGCAGTAACTGAAAAATCTCCTAAAAAATTTAGAGGTGTCTTTGTAAATCGGATGCAAAACTATTGTTTGGATACATTAGAATATTTATTAGAAGCCAATTTTATTCGTATGGATAGTATCGAAAACAAGAAAAAACGAGAAGAATACCAAAAAGAAGCTATTGTAAAATTAAAGTTATTAGGATATATTTCCATGGTCGCAGAAACTTCTAGTTGTATTTTAAAGCGGCAATACAAGGAGATTACTAGACAGCTTGCAGAAGGAATCAATTTAATCAGTGCTTGGAAGAAAAGTGATGATGAACGATTTCGCAAGAAAAGTTAGGATTTTAGGTTGAAAAGCCTTTAATTAAGAAGAAAATTTATTTTTAGTGTGCTGTTTGTGCTCACGTGGTCGCGCGCGTTGTTAACTAAAATGGTAATAGAAATTGGAACAATGTTAACAAACGGAAAGGTGGAGTTCGTCCCGATTCACTTTTGAAGAGATTTTTATAAATCTAGAAAACAGGTTTGAGAAATTTATTTTAAGTAAAATAAATCCATATTGTAAAGTGAAGGAATTTTCTTCTTTTCTATTTGCTAAAGAAATTTCTAGGCAATAGAAGAATATAGAAACACTTGAAAAATGTTACCAACGAAATAATTTTCTTTGGAATGTTTAGAGTGTTTATTTTTTTTAAGAGGAGTTTATGAAGTTAGAAGAAATATTTACGTTTGAAAATTTATATGAAGCGTATAAAAATTGTCGTAAAGGAAAGCAGCACAAAGAAGAAGTTATTCGCTTTGAAACAAATTTAGCAGTTTATCTATATAATATACAAAAAGAACTATTGACTAAAAAATATAAATTAGGAAAATACAAAATCTTTAAAATATATGAGCCAAAAGAAAGAGTGATAGAGGCGCTTTCTTTTAAAGATAGAGTGGTTATCCGCTGTTTTTGTGATATTACTTTAAAACCTAAAATAGAAAAGAAATTAATTTATGATAATGTAGCGTGTCGTAGGGGAAAAGGAACACATTTTGCTATACAAAGATTACATTCTTTTTTAAAAAGAGAATACTAAAAAGAAAAAAACAATACGTTTTATTTTCTAAAATGTGATATTAAAAAATATTTTCCAAGTATAAAGCATGATATTCTATTATGTCTTTTAGAAAGTGTAAATTTTTCTAGTGATGAAATGTGGCTCATCCAAAAGTTAATTCAAGAACAGCCGAATCTTTCTAAACAAGGACTTCCTTTAGGGAATCAATCAAGCCAGTGGTTTGCTTTATTTTATTTAAATAAAGTAGACCGGCTTATAAAAGAAAAGTTAAGAGTTAAGTTTTATATTCGATATATGGATGATATGATTTTGATTTCACGGGATAAAGACTTTTTAAAAAAAAGTAAAATTGAAATTCAAAATTTATGTTTAAAAGAACTTGGCTTGGAATTAAATTCCAAAACGCAAATTGGTTTAGTCAAAAATGGAATTGATTTTTTAGGCTATCGTCATATCGTAAATGAAAAAGGAAAAATTGCTGTAAAATTAAGACAATCTTCTAAAATAAGAATGAAAAAACATTTAAAAACGATGTATAAACTTTACGATAAACAGATTGTGGACCAAACATATGTAGAGGTTAGAAAAAATGCCTTTTACCAACATATTAGAAATACTCAAGAGAAAAAAACTTGGAAAGAAACATTAAAATAATCGTTAAATGAACGTCTAATTTACATTAAAATGCCAAAATCAGAAAAAATGTGATATGATTAAAATAGGTGAATGTATATGGATTTTACATTATTAACAGAAGAACAAATTTTTGGAGATAACCAGATCGATGTATTAAAAAAGTTTGGTACAAAATGTGCTATTAGTGATTTTGCTATTTTATTAGGAGGATATGTTGACTCTGATTTTTATACAAGTGAAGGGGAAACTTTAAAAAATCGTACTGGTTGGTGGTGGACCAAAACACCTTATGATAATGACGCGCGCGTTGTTGACTGAAGTGGTAATAGATGTTGGTACTATGTTGACGATCGGAATGGTGGAGTTCGTCCCGCTTTACCTTACTCTGTAATCTCTTCCATCTCCACGAACAAAGTGAGTGGGGCAAATGGTATTGTAGAAGTAGAATTTGGAGAATATCCTCAAACGATTGCTTCTAATACAATTTCACAAGAATTAGAACGACTTTATCAAAATGGAAGATTAACAAAAACAGGAAAACAATATACTCTTGATTCCGTTCATTATGATAAATATGATACAGATTTTCATCCTCGTAATTTTGATGAATACGAGTATAACGGCAAAAAATATATTCGTTTTGTAGGTGATTATAATGGTAAGGGTGAAACTTTATCTGATGGAACTAAAGTAGAAGATGGAAAACCTTATTGGATACAAGTAGAAGATATCAAATGGTTAATTTCTGAAAAAGAAAATATTGCCCTTGCTAAAAATATTCTAGTGGCAGGAGTACAATTTAATAAAGAAAGTAATTATAAAGGAGATTTTGAAAATACCACTTTAGGGAAATATCTAAAAGATGTTTTTGCACAAGATATACAAAAAGTTGGAAATTTCACATCTACTCTAATAGAAAATATAA
Source organism: uncultured Bacilli bacterium (assembly GCA_910587325.1). Classification (GTDB taxonomy): domain Bacteria; phylum Bacillota_I; class Bacilli_A; order RF39; family UBA660; genus MGBC108787. Next base: position 48,066 of record CAJUKB010000007.1, read on the forward strand.
AAAGAAGGAAAACTAAAATACAACAATTAAATCCTGATACAACGGAAGAAGAAAAAAGAAGAAAATTAACAGATACGGAAAGAATTCACAATTGGATTGAATCAGGACAATCCGTTTTATTGCGTGGCCCATCAGGTATAGGAAAAACCGAAAGAATTAAAACTTTATATCCTAATTTGATTTATATTAAATTAACCAATAATATGTTTCCTGAAAAAGTAGTAGGTTCTGTAAATTTACAAACAGGGCAAAGTATTCCTCCTGATTTTGCTAAACAAGCAATGCTCACTTGTGCTACAAAAGAAGAAAAGAAATTAGTAGAAGAAAATATTCAAAATATTTATGCTTTAGCAGATACGATTTATGAAAGAAGCAAAACAAATCAAGAAAAAATTGTTATTTTATTAGATGAACTTTTGAATGTAAAGCCAGCAGTACAATCTTTAGTTTATACTTTGGTATTGAATAGATTTGTAGAGATAGGAAAGGGTTTAAAACTTCCGGATAATGTTGTCATTGTAGCAACTGGTAATCAAAAGAAGTATTCAACTGTTGCAGAGGATTTAGCAGAGCCTTTAGAAAAACGTTTTGATCATATTTTGGATATGGAGCCAAAAGTAGGAGAATGGATTTATGAATACGCTATTCCAAATAAAATACATCCTACGGTGATTGGATTTATACTATCGTATTATTTAAAGAATGGAAAAAATGAAGATATAGACAAGATGGGTTATTTTTATGAAGAACCAGAAGTAGGAGAGAACCAACCGGATAAATATGGTTGTAATGGAAGAACAAATGATCCACGTGGATGGGTATCGATATCGGATACTTTATATTCTTTTGAGCGTGATTTAACAAATGGCAAATTTATTGGCAAAAATGTGGAAGATATTTTAGAAGTTTCTATTGGGACTAAACTACGAACTTTTTGGACAAGAGAATTCTTTGCTTTTTATAATATTCCAACTTTATCTGTTGAAGAAGTAGTAAATCATAGTTATATAGAAGAAGATTTGCCACAAGATAGCAATGAACGTTTTGCTTGTCTTATGACTTTGTTGCAAGCAAATGAAGAGGAAATTAAACCAGTACGAGAATTTATACGAAAATATTGTGATAAAGAATATTTAGAGACATTTGAATTATGTTGGATGGGAACAGAGCCAAAACGTATAGAACAAATTATGGAATTAAAAGCACTTGAGAGTAGTTCTACAGTAAAAGTAGAGGATGAGGTAAAAAAATTATGAATAAGGAATTGATAGAACTTCAATTAGGAGTAAGAGCAACTTGTGTTGTCATTTTAGATGGAGATTATGATAAACTTGGCCAAACGGTATTTATGCCGGCCAATATGAGTGATGCCAATTTATATGGGAGTCCTTTAGAAAATCCTTTGTTTAAGGAGCAAATAGAAAAAGTATCTCATAATGGAAAAATAACTTACTTTGTAATTCGTGGTATGGATGCTATTCCGATTGATATGCAAAATCGTTATATAGAACTTATTAAAAATCGTGAATTTCATGGGTATGTTTTGCCTTCTAATGTCATCATTGTTTTAACAGTACACAAAAAAGAAGATTTAAAAAAGATTTCGAAAGATTTGTATCATTTCTGTGTGGTTGCTTTTTAGGAGTGTATTATGAGCGAACAAATGAAATTAAGTCGTTACACTATACAACTATTACTTACGAGATATCCTCTTTTTGGCAGTGATTTAGCTTCCATAACGATTGAATTTAATGAGCATTTAAAATACCATACCGCTGCAACTGATGGGAAAAAAATTTATTTAGACCCAAATTATTTTGCAAGTTTGAATGGTGAAGGAAGACTTTTTGTACTAGCACATGAAATTATGCATATTAAATTTCTTCATCACTTACGTTTAGAAAGAAATGGAATTAAAAGAGATTTAGAAATTTGGAATGAAGTAACAGATGCTATTATTAATGCAAACTTAGAAAGAGATGGATTTAAAATTCCAAAAGGATGTGTTAATATTCCAAGAGCTTTACAATATTCAGCAGAAGAACTTTATAATATTTTAAAAGAACAAAAAGAAGAGAATAAATCAAAAGCAGAAACTAGCGAAAACTCTTCTAATAACGGAGAAAACGAAAATACATCTTCGAATGAACAAGATATTTTTAGAGATGACCATAGTATGTGGGAAAAGGCTTTTGAAGAATATAAAAATTCTACAACTCATGATAAAGAAGAGAATAAATCGAAAACAGAAAATAACGAGGACCATTCTTCTCAGAGTAAAAAAGAACAAGAAATCAATGAAAATCAAGAATTTATAGAAAACCGGCAAGAACGGATAAAAAAAGTCAAAGAAAGTTATGAACGTATGCGACAAGGAGCTTTGAAAAAAGTAACGGAAAATAACCATGCTTCTGCTATTTCTTTAGGTAATGTTGGGAATGAAAATAACTCTATTGATTGGAAACTATTACTTCGCCGTGAAATTGAAAAAGAAGAGACGATTTGGACACAAAGAAGAGGAATTTTAGAAAACAATTATGCGTATCGTTTAGAAGAAAATGAAATGGAAGAGGAAGCAGAAAGTGAAGTATTGATTGATGTATCTGGTTCTGTAAATTTAAACTTAGTAAAATCATTTTTGAGAATCGTAAAGCCAATACTTAAATCTTCTAAATTAAAAGTAGGTTGTTTTAATACAAAGTTTTGGGGTTGGGTAGATATTAAGAGTACAAAAGACATTGACAATTTTACAATATCAGAAGGAGCTCGTGGCTCTTCTGCTAATGGAACTGATTTGGATTTGCCTGTTCGTTCTTTCTCTAAAAAAAGAGAAGTAAATAAACTTATATTTACAGATGGTTATCCTTCTTTTGGTTGTATGCCAAAAGATGATTTAAAAGGAGAAAATGTAATATGGATTGTGTATGGAAATAAAGATTTTCATCCTTGTTGTGGTAAAGTCATTCAAATTACAGAAGAACAACTAAAGCGATTGAATGCTTTAGAAGAAACGGATTCTTATGGAAAATCTATATAATATAGAAATGTCTTCTTTAAAAAAAGTGTAAAAATACGTAAAATATGGTATTATAGGTAATATATAAATGTTATAGGGGTTAATAAGAAGGGATGTAGTGGATGAAAGATGTAACAAAAATTCGCATAATCGCGATGATTACGAGTATTTTAATACCAATTTTACTTGTTTTTTGTATAGTAGGGTTTCATAGCAATGAACTTGTTTTAGTTTCCATCCATTTTGTATCATTTTTACTTTTGTTTCTTTCTACAGCTATTTTTTTGTTGTGTTTGTTTTTATTGTTGAAAAATAAGAAAAAACAAAAAAGAATAAAGAAGAGAAAAGAAAAAAAAGAACAAGTTGGAAAATTATCAAAAGGAAAAAAAATAGTTTTTATTATTTTTATAAGTTTGGAAATTTTGGGTAGTAGTATATTTTTAATTCTTTTGTATAGTCCGTTTAAAGGATTTCGTGAATGGCTTATTTCTTCTGCTATGGCAACAATGAGTCATAAATATTTAGCTACTTGGTTTTATAGTGAAGAAGAAATTAACAAAGTATTGGAAGCAAATCAATTAGTTGAACAGATTGAAGATACGGATTTGGATTCTATTAATCCAAATAGCCCTTTTAATAGAGATGATTATGAAAATGAATATGAACGAGATATTTTTACTTTAGAAGATGAAAGTGCACCTTATAAAATTATTCCTATTTCTAGAAAAAATTTTGAAGGTTATTTGGCAGTGATTTACGACCCAGCAAGAATCAGTGTTGTCTCTACAAAGTATTTAAATAGCGTTGGGCAATACGTTACCGAAATGGCTGCAGACAATAAGGCGTTACTTGCAATTAATGGTGGTGGATTCTTAGATGAAAATAAAAAAGGGACAGGTGGAGTTCCGGATGGTGTTTTAATTAAAAATGGGAAAGTTTTATCGGATAGACCTTATAACACTTCGGGTGGAGTGATTGGATTTACGAAAGAGAATAAATTGATTTTAGGCAAAATGAATGCAAAACAAGCACTTGCAAAAGGAGTAAGAGATGCGGTTTCTTTTCGTCCATTTTTAATTGTAAATGGTAAAAAATCATTCACTAAAGGAAATGGGGGATGGGGAAGTGCTCCTAGAACAGCAATAGGACAAAGAAAAGATGGAATTGTTTTAATGCTTGTTGTAGATGGAAGGACCATTCAAAATCCGGGAGCAACTTTAGTAGATATTATGAATATACTTTATAATTATGGAGCTTATAATGCTACGAATTTAGATGGAGGGACATCAAGTGTAATGGTTTTGCCAAAAGAGGAAGCGAGCCAATATATCTCTGAAAAAGAAATGACTTCTCATTGTAAAAAAGGGTATTGCTATATTAATGATGTTGTAAATGGGAGTGGTGCCCATGTCACAAGACCTGTTGTAAGTTCCTTTGTTGTAAAGTAAAAAATATTTGATAAAGATGCTCTTTTGTGATAGACTAAGGTTGTTGATAAAAAAGTTAACATCTTTGTTTTATGGCCTGTTGGTGAAGAGGTTTAACACGCCACCCTCTCAAGGTGGTATTCACGGGTTCGAAACCCGTACAGGCTACCATTTATGTGTTTTAAAGCCTTTATTTATTGGCTTTTTTTATGTTAAAAAATTTAGATATTGTTAAGTAAGTGTGCAGGTGAACTATAAAGTAAAGTAATCCTTTTTCCTTTAATTTCAATAAATCCTTCTTCTTTTAAATTTTTAAGTTCTCTTGACATTGCACATCTATCCACTGCTAAGTAATCTGCTAAATCGGTAAAATTAAAAGGAAGGTAGATAAACTTGGAACCATGTTTACTAGACATAATACTAAAGTATTCAAGTAATCGATTTCGAATTGTTTTTTGAGTTAAGATTTCTATTCGCTCGTTTTTTTCTTCCGTTTTGGTTATCGTAATTTGCAATAAATTTTTGATAAATTGTAGATAATAATCTTTATTACTTTCTTCTATTTGGAATATGCTTTCGTAGTTGATTAAAATCAGTTCTGTATCTTCTTTTGCAATAATATCGTAATCATTTTTATTAAAAGAAAGTAGGTTAGTATGAAAAGTATCTTCGTCCATTAATTCCTCTATAATTGTTCTTGTTCCATTATTGTCGATTTTAATGATTTGCAAGTATCCATGTGTTACAAAGCCAATTGAATTTTCATCTTGTATCATGGAAAATAAAGAAGTGTTTTTTTTGAAGTGTAAAGGATGTGTCTCCAATAATTTGAGCAATTTTTCTTTATTTCTAATGTTTATGCTATCGAAAAGATGGGTCATATTTTCACCTCTAAAAAAATTATAATTAAAATCGCAAAATGTTGCAAGTGCAACATTGTTTTATTTTTTTAAGTGCTATACTGTTGTTAGTGTAGAGGAAGGTAGAGAAGTTTATGAAAATTATTAAAAGAGATGGCCATATGGTCGATTATTGCCCTGAAAAAATTGAAAGTGCGATTATGAAAGCAAATCTAGAAGTAGAGGAAGAAGACCAAGCAAGTGGCACGCAAATAAGAAATATTATTAAGTATATCGAAGGACTTGGTAAAAAAAGAATGCTTGTCGAAGACATTCAAGATATCATTGAAAGAAAGTTAATGAGTATTGGGAAATATGAACTTGCTAAACGTTATATTACCTATCGTTATACTAGAGAATTAGTACGTAAGAGTAATACGACAGATTTAGCAATAAAAGAACTTATAGACGGAGAAAATGAATATTGGAATACGGAAAATTCGAATAAAAATGCGAAAGTTGTTACCACCCAAAGAGATTATTTAGCAGGAATTACAAGTACCGATATTACAAGACGTTTTTTACTTCCTGAAGATATTGTGCGTGCTCATGATGATGGAATTATTCATTTTCATGATGCTGATTATTTTGCTCAAAATGCTTTACATAATTGTGATTTAATTGATTTAGAAGATATGCTCCAAAATGGAACAAATATCAATGGTGTTATGATAGAGAAACCACATCGCTTCTTAACGGCTATGACGATTGCAACCCAATTAATTACCGCAGTAAACTCAAGTCAATATGGTGGATGTACAATTACTTTAACCCATTTAGCTCCTTTTGTTAGACTTAGTTATGAAAAATATTTAGACAAATATAAAAAGCGTAAATTTGATAAAGCAACTTGTGAAAAATATGCCAAAGAAGACTTAGCTAGAGAAATAAAAGATGGTGTACAAACATTCCAATACCAAATTAATTCTATGACAACTACTAATGGGCAAGCACCTTTCTTAAGTGTATGTATGTATTTAGGGGAAACCGAAGAATACAAAGAAGAACTTGCAATGATTATTGAAGAAGTATTGCGTCAAAGAACGGAAGGAATGAAGAATGAACGTGGTGTTTATATTACTCCAGCATTTCCAAAACTTTTGTATGTTCTAGAGGAAGACAACATTCATGCAGATAGTAAATATTATTATTTAACGAAACTAGCAGCAGAATGTACTGCAAAAAGAATGGTTCCTGATTACATTTCGGAAAAAGTGATGAAAAGTCTTAAGATTGATAAAAATGGCAACGGAAATTGTTACCCATGCATGGGATGTAGAAGTTTTCTAACTCCTTACGTAGATGAATCAGGAAAACCAAAATATTATGGAAGATTTAATCAAGGAGTTGTCACGATTAATTTAGTAGATGTTGCCCTAACGAGTGATAAGGATAAAGATTTGTTTTGGCAAGTTTTTGATGAAAGATTAGAACTTTGTCATAGAGCCTTACAAATTCGCCATAAAAGACTTTCCAAAGCCACAAGTGATGTTGCTCCAATATTATGGCAACATGGAGCTCTTGCTAGACTTAAAAAAGGAGAGTCAATTCATGATTTATTACATCATGGGTATTCTACTATATCACTTGGATATGCCGGATTATACGAATGTGTGAAGTTTATGACAGGACACTCTCATACGGATAATGGAAACGGAAAAGAATTTGGTCTTGAAGTTATGAGGCACTTAAATGAAGCGTGCAACAAATGGAAAGAAGCAGAAGATATTGATTATAGTGTTTATGGGACTCCAATTGAATCCACAACTTATAAATTTGCTAAAGCCTTAAGAGAGCGTTTTGGTGTTATTAAAGGAATTACTGATAGAGATTACATTACCAATAGTTACCATGTTCCTGTATTCGAAGAGATTGATGCTTTCACGAAATTGAAATTAGAAAGTGAGTTTCAAAACTTAAGTCCTGGCGGAGCTATTTCTTATATTGAAACTCCTAATTTAACAAACAACTTAGAAGCTGTTTTGGAAGTTATTAAATTTATTTATGACAATATTATGTATGCGGAATTAAATACGAAATCGGATTATTGTCATGAATGTGGATATACAGGTGAAATTTTAATTGATGAAAATCTAGAGTGGTATTGTCCAGAATGTGGAAATCGTGCCCATGACAAACTAAATGTAGCTAGACGTACTTGCGGTTATATTGGAGCAAACTTTTGGAATAAAGGAAGAACCCAAGAAATCAAAGAAAGAGTTATTCACATTGATAACAAAGATGCGGAGTAAGAAACTATGCGTTACAATAAAATAAGGAGAATGGATATTTCTAATGGTCCAGGGGTAAGAGTATCTATCTTTATGCAAGGATGTATATTCCATTGTAAAAATTGTTTTAATCCGGAAACACATGATTTTAATGGTGGAAAAGAATTTACGAGTGATACAATTTCTAAAGTATTAGAATTATGTGAGAAAGAGTATATCGTGGGTTTGTCTATTTTAGGAGGAGAACCAATGCATCCTAAAAATAGGGAAGGAACTTTCCAACTTGCCAAAAAATTTAAAGAAAAATTTCCAGATAAAAGTGTTTGGGTATGGTCAGGATTTTTGTTTGACAGAGATTTAAAAGATGAAAAAGATTTAAAGTATATTGATGTTTTAGTAGATGGACAGTATAAAGATGAACTTCATAATCCAACACTTCGTTATAGAGGAAGTGAAAATCAAAGAGTCATTGATGTGGTAAAATCTTTACATCAGAACAAAATTGTTTTATATGAACAAGACGAAAAAGTGCTTCAAACGGTTTGAGGGTTCTTTTTTTCTGTTAAAATAAAAAGCGGTGTTGGTATGAAGTATTATTGTAGATATTTCTCTAGTACGTTTAGTATTCTTCTTATTAGTGATGATGAATGTTTATTAGAATTAAAATTAAATGCTGATCCATCTAGTGATGTTATGGAAAACCAAAATTTAGAAGTATTTCAAAAAACAAGAAAATGGCTAGATGATTATTTTCAGGGACAAAAACCAAGTATAAAAATTCCTCTTAAAATGCAAGGGACTGATTTTCAAAAAGAGGTGTGGAATATCCTTTTAGAAATTCCATATGGACAAGTGGTTACTTATGGGTATTTAGCGAATCTAATAGCTAGAAAAAGAAATATTCCTAACATGTCTAGTCAAGCAATTGGAAATGCTTTGCATCAAAATCCTATTCCAATCATTGTTCCTTGTCATCGTGTTATCGGGAAGAATAAAAATTTAGTAGGATATGGACTGGGAATGGATTTGAAAATTAAAATGTTAAAATTAGAAGGAATGGATTTACAAGGGTATTATTTTTACGAAGATAAAAATAAAAAGTTTGTGGAATAATTTGTGTTATAATAAAAAGCAAAAAGACGAGGAGATATAAGTATGAATGTAAATATTAATAAAGTAAAGATTATAGTAACTGTACCTTTGGAAAACGTAGAGGAAGTACGAAATGCTGTCTGTAACGTAGGAGCAGGTGTTATTGGAAATTATACGCATTGCTCTATGTCTACAAAATGTATTGGAACATTTAAACCGAATGATAACGCTAATCCTTACATTGGAGAAAATAATAAATTAGAGTTTGTAGAAGAAGAAAAGTTAGAATTTGTTTGCATTTGTTCTTTAGTAAAAAAAGTACTTGCTAAATTAAGAGAAGTACATCCTTATGAAGAACCAGCAATTGATATTATTCCTTTGTTAGATGAAAGCGATTTTGAATAGAGTTGAGAAAATGGAAAAATATAAAGAAGTAGAACGAAGTATTATCAAAACCTATCGTAAAGATATTTGGAGTCGTTTTATAAAAGCAGTAAAGGATTATGAACTCATAGAAGAAAATGATAAAATAATGGTTTGTATAAGTGGTGGAAAAGATTCCTTTTTACTTGCTAAATGTATGCAGGAAATAGTAAGACATGGTAAAATTCATTTTGATGTGAAGTTTGTTTGTATGAATCCTGGATATAATGAGGCGAATAGAGAACAAATTTTGAGGAATGCAAAAACTTTAAATATTCCCATTGAAATGTTTGATGCTGATATCTTTGATTATGTAAATACTCTAGAAGAGGGGAGTCCTTGTTATTTGTGTGCACGCATGCGAAGAGGACATTTATACAATAAAGCACAGGAACTTGGATGTAATAAAATTGCTTTAGGACACCATTTTGATGATGTTGTAGAGACTACTTTACTTTCTATGTTTTATGGTGCAGAAGTAAAAACAATGATGCCAAAACTACATAGTGATAACTTTAAAGGTTTAGAACTTATTCGTCCTCTTTATTTAGTCAAAGAAAGTAGTATTTTATCTTGGAAAAATTTCAATGGATTAACATTTTTAAATTGTGCTTGTAGGTTTACTGAGAATTGTAGTATTGTAGATGATGGAACAAGTAAACGTTTGGAAATGAAAAAACTAATTCAAAATTTAAGAAAAGAAGGAAAGGGTATTGATGACAATATCTTTAAAAGTATGGAAAACGTTAATATGCATTGTATATTAGGATATAGAAAAGATGGAAAAAAACATAGTTTTTTAGATGGTTATGATGAGGAATAAAAATGCAGAATGATTTATTTATTAAGAAAATTATTTTAGACCGGGAAAAAGTAGAAGACTTTAGTAAATACCCTTTTTCTATCCCTATTTAAAAAATTTCCATAGTTTGGAGTTTCATTCTAAGGTCACGTTTTTGATTGGAGAAAATGGAGTAGGGAAATCGACATTTATTGAAGCTATTGCACTTTGTTTGGGATTAAGTAGTGAAAGTGCTACTCAAAATTTTCTTTATAAATCGAAAGATACTCATTCATCTTTGTATCGTTATTTTACTTTGCATAAATCTGGACGTGTTCCGAAAACAAAATATTTTTTAAGAGCAGAATCCTTTTATAACTTTTCTTCGGAGATGCAAAGACTAGTAGAAGAAGATGGCTATAATGAATTATATTATTCTTATGGTGGCAATCTTCATGCATGTAGTCATGGAGAAGCATTCTTAAAAGTAGTTCAAAATCGTTTTTCGGAAAATGGATTGTATATTTTAGATGAACCTGAAGCAGCTTTATCTCCAAGTCGGCAGATGAGTTTACTTTGTTTGATTGACGAATTAACAAAAAAAGGGTCTCAATTTATTATTGCAACTCATTCTCCTATTTTAATATCGTATCGTGAGGGAGAGATTTTAGATTTAAACCAAAATTTTCAAAAAGTGGATTATCAAGAAACGGAGATTTTTAAAACATACAAACTATTTTTAGAAAATCCAGATAGAATGCAAGAATATTTGTTTGAAATGGAAAAATAATGTTATATAATAAAGAAATGAAGAGCAAGGGAGTTTTACGATGAGATTGTATTTTTATGGTTTTATAATGGTTTTTAAAAAATTTCGCTGTGTCCTAGTTTGTGCGTGATGGAACTATGAAAATAGAAAAGAACATGAT
>CAJUKB010000008.1 GCA_910587325.1 uncultured Bacilli bacterium
TTTTTATATCTAAGCAATTTTATTTTATCAATTTTTTAGTTTCGGGACAAGCCTAATATTATTTTCAGTGAAAGTATCATTTTTAAAAGCAGCGTCTATATCCATAGTTGTTCTATTTTCAATGCCAAATAATGTGCTTAAATAGAATCCTCCTTTTAAAATAAAATTATCTTTATATTCACTCATTGCTAATCTTTCTATAAATCTATCATACATGTATAATCTTAATATTGTATTAAAACTTATTTCTTTTTTATTTGCGACATTTCTTAATTTATCTTTTATTTGCATACTATTCATACATTATATTTATAAAATCCATCACTTTTTCTTTAATTCCAAATTTTTCAGAATATTCAGATAATTTTATGAGATTTTTATCCTTTCTTTTAAGGTATTCTTTTACTGCATATTTTACATGTTCTATATCCATTCTTTGCTTAGAACGGATAATATCGCAGATACATCTTTCCACATCATAAACTTTAATTGTATTACCAAATGGTGTTTTAATTTCTGTTAATCCGATATTATATTTTGCATCATCTACATAAAATACATTATGACTTTTGAGTTTAGAATTGTTGTATTTTTGAGGAACAGTTATATCAAAACTTATATCAGGAGCTTTAATAGAAAGTCCATGAAAATAGAGTGCAGTCATATGGGAATAAATAACTTTAGGAGTACTTAAACTAAGAACATAATATATATCTGCTATTTTAGATGAATTTATATATATTCCTTTTGCAATCCTTTCAATTATTTTTCTTTTTTTTAGAATTGTTAAATAATTTCTACTAATACCTAACATTTCTAAATCTTTTGTTGTTACATATCCGTTGTGTATATCCATAATTTTTAAAATTGTTTCTATATTACTTTCTGCAATAAATTCTTCTTTTGACATCTTTTCCATTTTTTCGCCTTCCTTGTACAATCATACGGAAATTTTAACATTTTTCCGTATGATTGTCAATAAATTTATTTTTAAGAAAAAGTGGATTTTTATGAATAGTTGTGTTATTCTATTTGGAAATTTAGAGGTGAAGTCGATGGAAAAAATTTTAGATGTGAAATACAATATTCAAAATATTAAAATCTTTTTAAGCTTATTCAATTTGACTTTAGAAGAGAAAGAAACAAGTTTTAAAGAATTAAAGATATTTATGGAAGGTTTAGAAGTTGGTAAAGTTGTATTTAGTGAAGAAGAAATCATAATGAATACAACTTCTATGTTTGGAGATTTAGATGCTAAAACAAATTATGCCAGTGCCTTTAGAATGACAGATGTAGAAAGTTTACAAACAATACAACAAATTGGGCTATATGCTAGTTGGTACAATGTTTTTAATTTTGATTTAAAACTTTTTAATGGAAGCGTTTTTAGTGGTGAGTGTGCTTTTGGTATTAAAATAGATAATGAGTTTGGAAATACTGTTACACCACAATTTAAATTATTTTATCAAAATGATGGAAAGAAATATAATATAAGAATAAACAAAAATGGATATCCTTTTCAATTCACTGAAAATAAAGGATTTTATGAAGAAAAGATTGTGTATAACATATTTGATACTTGGGGTCTTTGCTCTTACTTTCATCATTCAAAATCAGATGAATTTGTAAATGGAGAAAATACATATCCTTATTATGAGAGCACATTTATTTCCAATACTTCAGACAAAAAAGAAATGAATACTGCTGTTACTCACAAAGAGTTTAATAAAAGATGGCTTGTCCATAATTATAATACATTTGGCAGAGTTTCTGCAGAGGATGATGCAGCGGAAGAAGTGATACATAAAGCGAATTATATGCATTTAATTGACCCAACGTTAAAAACAAGAATTAATAAATTAATTGAGGAGTTTTCAGTTGGAGATGTATCCTTTTTGGAAAAAATAATTCTTTATGGGTTTACGCATTATAGTAAAGAAGAAATTTATGCCTTATTTGGCTTAGACAAAAAAGATATTGATTTAGAAAAAATGTATTTTGGTGAAGAAAACGATCAAGTTTTAGAACGTAAAATTTTCCTTCCATAGATAATAAACAATCATATATTTACCTTGATTGTTTTTTATTACCAAAATATTAGTTTTTATTTAGTACTTGACATAACATAGTACTAGATGTAATATAATGCCATGAGGTGATGTTTATAAATACTCAATTTAAAAAGGGTGTTTTAGAATTGCTTGTGCTTTTAATCGTAGAAAAGAAGGATAAATATGGTTATGAACTTGTAGAGGAAGTTAGTAAAATCGTAGATGTAAACGAAGGAACTATTTATCCCATTTTAAAACGATTAACCAATGAAGGCTATTTTGAAACGTATTTGGAAGAATCGAATGAGGGTCCGATTCGAAAATACTATCATATAACAGCGCTTGGTAAGAAACGCTCAAAAGAACAAAAGAAAGAATGGAATAATTTTGCAAGTAGTGTAAATGATTTTATTAAAAGGAGTGAAGAATTATGAGTAAAGAAACATTTTTAGAGAAGTTACGTAAGAAGTTATCTATTTTAGAAGAAAGTGAAATTGAAGATATTATTACAGAATACGAAGGCTATATTGAAGAAAAAATAAAAAAAGGTTCTAGTGAAGAAGAAGCTGTAAAATCTATGGGGAATATTGAGGAACTTGCAAGGGATTTATTAGGCGCTTATAAAATTAAAAATCCTGATGGAAAAGAACATGATGGCATCAATAATCTAGTAGATAGTTTTATGAATGTATTTGATAGAATTGTCTCTGTTTTTGCTCATAAAAGTTTTAATGAGATTGTCAAATTTGTAATAGAACTGATTATTATCTTCTTAATCATCGCCGTATGTAAAATACCTTTTGAAATTATTGAGAGTATGGGAAGAAGTATTTTCTCTTCTTTAGGGAACACAAGTTATCATATTGTATTTGGTATTTGGAACTTTATTTTAGAGTTTGCTTACTTAGTATTTGCAATTTTGTTGTTTATTAAAATCTTTGAAAGTCGTTATTTAAATGAAGAATTTGAAAGCGTATTTAAAGAAGAAAAGGAACCAAAAAAAGAGAGAGTTAGTAAACCTTTAGAAAAAAAAGAAAAAGTAATAAAAGAGAAAAATCCTCATAAAAACATAAGAGAACGTCAAAATTTTGGGATTGTAGATGCTTTAACAAAAATTTGTATTTTGTTTATCAAATTTATATTGTTATTTGTTTTATTTGGAGTAGTTTGTTATATTATCGGGATGGCAATGGCTCTTGGAATTTCAGTGTATCTCTTGATTAAAGGTGTTTTCTACTTTGGAATTTATCTCATCTTAATTGCATTATTTGCTTTAGGAATTATTGCCTTTATCTTCTTATTTAACTTTATCTTTGACCATAAAAATAAAGTAGGAGTATTACTCATTGTATCCTTAATTAGTTTTATAATGTTAGGAGTAGGTACGGGGATTTGTGCTTTAGAATTTGCAAGTACAACCATTGTATATAGTGAAACTGACGAAAATAAGCACACAGAAGAATACGAATTTACAATGCAAGAGAATTTGGTATTAAGTTCCAATCTATTTTATGAAGAAAATATTATCATTGATGATTCTTTAAAAGAGAAAATTAAAATTGTTTATAGTTATAATGATACCTATATGAAAATTAAAGCCAATCCAACTATTAGCCAAAGAAATCACTATTCCGTTTTACATGCCGAATATCATATGACTGAATTTTATTATTCTAAAGATTTATTTAATAAATTGATTGAAGATTTAAAAAACAAAACGTTTATTGCTTCATCTTATGACCATGTGGATATAAAAGTGTATGTAAGTAGTGATGTAAAAAGACAACTATTCGAAAATGAAAAAAAGTATACGAATAGACATCGTTCTAGTTTAGAAGACGTTTGTGAAGAAATTCGTGAGGCAGGACTTGCTCTACCAGAGTATTGTTTGGAATCGCCAATTTACGAAGATATGTAAAATAAATTTTAAAAGAAGAAGAATTTTTGTATCTTCTTTTTTTGTTATGGTACAATAATTATGGTGAATACTATGAATGAAGAAAAAATTAGTATGATAGAACGTTATGGGGAAAATTTTACAAAGAAAGAATTTATTACAGATCCTGCTATTGCTAGAGAAGACGAAATCAAACAATGTATGCTTATTTTACTTACTCCTGAAAAAAGTGCTCTTTTAGTAGGAAAACCTGGTATAGGTAAAACAGCCATTGTCGAAGGAATTGCCTATCGTATTCAAAGAGGTATGGTTCCGGATGTTTTAAAAGATTGGGAACTGATTAAAATTAACATTACCTCTTTACTTGGTTCTAGTGTAAGTGAAGGGCAAGTGGAAAATAGAATTGATTTGCTTGTTAAAGAATTAGAAACTCGTGATAAAACCATACTATTTATTGATGAAACACATGTTTTGGTTAATAAAAATACCGCTCAAAATGGTGGAATTGACTTTGCCAATATGCTAAAATCAGGACTTGACCGTGGGGCGATTAAAATGGTAGGTGCTACAACTACAGAAGAATATGAACAATATATTCTACGAGATAGAGCATTTTTACGTCGTTTCCAAAAAGTGGATGTTGTGGAAAGTGATCAACCGACGACTGTAAAAATTTTAATGGGAACGTATCCAAAACTAGAAAAAAAACTTGGTGTGAAACTTGGTTATACCGATTTTATAAAAGAAAAGATTATGGCTTTTATTGTAGAAATGACCGATGAATATAAACGTGTATATGAAGTAGCTGCAAGGTATCCTGATATTTGTTTAACAATATTACAAAATGCATTCAGTTATGCACTTTTTGATAATGAAAGTGAAGTAAAAATAAAGCATGTGTATAAAGCGGTTTGTAATGCTAGAAATATATATGAAGATGCAAAAGTAAAAGAAATTGCTCGATTTAAGGAAGTATTTGCAGATTTAATACGGGAAGAAAATGTAGATTTAGAAGATACAGATTAGGAGGATTTATGAAAGTTATAACCGTTTGTGGTAGTTTAAGATTTCAAAGGGAAATGGAAGAAATTGCACTTAAATTAGAACTTGAAGGAAATTGTGTTTTATTACCTATATTTCCTATTAATGGAGATAAAGATAATTATACAGAAGAAGAAATGAACATACTTGGTAAAATGCATTATGAAAGGATTAAAATTTCGGATGCAATTCTAGTTGTCAATGTGGATAACTATATAGGAAGTAGTACAAAAAGTGAAATTGAATATGCTAAAAGTTTAAATAAAGAAATTATGTATTATATGGATTTTTCAAATAATACTAATGATAAGTAAATGGGTACAAGTATGAAAAAAGTAGTAATTGCTGGGAGTGCTAAACTTCAAAAAGAAGTGAATAAATGGATAGAATTTTTTGAAAGTAAGAACTATGAAGTATTAGATTATCCAAGAACGATTGAAGTTTCAAGATTTATGGAATTATACCCAAATGTACATACTGAATTTTTAGAAAACATCATCAAAACAGATATGTTATTTATAATGAATGAAGATAAGAATGGAAAACTAGGATATATTGGATATGAGGCATATGCAGAATTGCTTTTTGGACTATCTCAAAAATTGGTTTATAAAAAAGATATTGAACTAGTAATTTTAAAAATGCCAAGTACTGATGTAGGATGTTATGAAGAACTAGATTTATGGTTAAAACTTGGATGGATAAAATTATATGAGGAGGAAACCTAGTGAATTTAAGAGAACAAATAGTAAATTATGTACCTTTTGATGAAGAGGAAGTAAAAATCAAAGAGTATTTATTAAAATGGATTGATAGATTTGATGATGTTTTAACTCGAGAAAATGAATTTGGACATTTTGCTTCTTCTGCTTTTGTAGTAAATAAAGATAGAACTAAAATGCTTGTTGTATACCATAATATTTATGACGCTTGGATTTTTCCGGGTGGACACGCAGATGGTGAAGAAAATCTTTTATCGGTTGCAGTTCGCGAAGTAGAAGAAGAAACTGGTCAAAAAACCAAAGTTTTAGACGATTCTATTTTTGCCATTTCTGCTTCTCCAATTGTTGGGCATGTGAAAAGAGGAAAGTATATACCAGCCCATACGCATTTAGATGTTGTATATTTGTTAGAGGCTGATGATGAAATGCCTTTAGTTTATAGAGAAGATGAAAGTAAAGGCGTAAAGTGGATTACTTTTGAAGAAGCAATAGGAAATGATATTGTGGACTTTATAAGACCTGTTCATAAAAGGTTGATAAAAAAAATTGAGTATGATAATAAATAATGTTGTTAAAATAGGTTAGATGTTTAAATAAGGAAATAATTTATTATACAGATTTACAAAATGAAAATAATTGATAAAATTATAGAATAGAGAGGGATATGAAAATATGGAAAGAAAAATTAGAGTAGCCCAAATTGGGTGTGGCAAGATGGCAAAGTACACAATGCGTTATGCGCTTGAGAAAGGAGCAGAAGTTGTTCTTGCGTTTGATGTAAACGAAGAAATAATTGGCAGTGATATTGGTTCTATTATGGAAACCTCTAACAAAAATGTCATAGTAGAAGATATTGCAGCGTTAGAAAAACGTTTACTAGAAGTAAAACCGGATATTGCAATCGTAACAACTATGAGTTTATTAAATGACTTAGGAGATGTATTACGTATTGTAGCAAAATGTCATGTAAATGCTATTACAACTTGTGAAGAAGCATTTTTTGCAAGTAATTCTAATCCTACTTTATTTAAAGAATTAGATAGTTTAGCAAAAGCAGGAGGAATTACGATTACAGGTTGTGGTTATCAAGATATTTTTTGGGGCAGTTTAATTAGCAACTTAGCCTCTTCTACTCATAAGATTACAAAAATTAAGGGAAGTAGTTCTTACAATGTAGAGGATTATGGAATTGCTCTTGCTCGTGCCCATGGTGCAGGACTTACTTTAGAAGAATTTGAGCGTGATGTTGCAAGTAATGATAAAATGAGCGAAGAAGAAAGACAAAAATTAATTGAAACACGCGCGTTTGCTCCAAGTTATATGTGGAATGTCGCAGGATGGTTAATTGATAAGTTAGGACTTCACTTAACTTCCATAAATCAAAAATGCGTACCGCAAACAAACAATGAAGATATTGAATCAAGTACACTAGATATGATAGTAAAAGCTGGGTATGCAACTGGTATGAGTGCTGTAGTTACGGCAACAACAAAAGAAGGTATTACGATTGAAGCAGAATGTATCGGAAAAGTCTATAATAGTGAAGAATTTGATGTAAACGCTTGGACAATTGAAGGAGAACCAAATACAACGATGATTATCAATAAACCTTGTACAGTGGAACTTACTTGTGCAGATATTGTAAATCGTATTCCCGATGTAATCGATTCTCGTAGTGGTTTTGTTTCAACAAGTGAAATGCCGGAGTTAAAATATCGTGTACTACCTTTAAATGAATACATAGAAAAAGAATAGCGATACGACTATTCTTTTATCTTTTGTTAATCACAGCTCTAAAAATTAGGGTTGCTAAGAATGCAGCAGTTAGAATACCAAATATTAAAATAACATCGTCACTTAGAAATCGATTTAAAAATGCATGTGCATCAGTTAGTAAATTTTTAAAAAAATTTGTAACGTCTTCTATAAAATTCATTAGTTGTCTTGCAAAAGTCATGATAATATCCAGGGTTATCATAAAATCACATCCTAGAATACATTATAATATAGACTTGCAATTTAAGCAAATATTTGTTATTCTAATACTACAAATGGCGGAATTGGTGAAGTGGTTAACACGCCGGATTGTGGCTCCGGTATGCGTGGGTTCGATCCCCACATTTCGCCCCATATTGAATTTTACGCACACCTTTGTGCTTAAAACTTAGTAAAAGTTCGTAATACTTGATATTATGGACTTTTTTCTTTGCAAAGGTGGTGATTATATAAAATGAATTTGTCCATAGAATTTTTGGAATTTCCTTTGTGTATAAAAAATAAGATATTAAGAATTAAAAATATTACCAAACTAAATATAGAATATATTGCAGGAAAGAATATTGTTTTTAATAACTCTAATTTAGGATTAAATGAACCACATAAGATTATCATTAGTAATAATACTCAAAAAATAGTTTTACTTTGTTATGATAATGATTCAAATCTATATAATGAAGACTTATCAGCTACTATTACAATAACCGAGCTAACTAAAATTATAAATACATTGTTAGAAGAAATATCAAATTAATGGTATAATTGTCATAAGGAGTGATTATTTATGAGAAATCATGATATGAGATTAAATGAAGAACCTTTTGATATGATTGCAAATGATATTAAAGATATTGAATATAGGTTAAATGATGAGAAGCGTCAACAAATACAAATTGGTGATACAATTACTTTTTATAAGCGACCATTAGAGAAAGAGATAATCAAAGTATTAGTAACTGATTTAAAATATTATAAAACTTTATTGGAAATGTATTCTGCTACTTTTGAAAAAGATTTTAAAGATAGATATGATAGTCCACAAGCTGTTGTGGATGATACACCATACTATACAAATGAAGAAGTAGCAAAATATGGATGTGTAGCAATCTACTTTAAAAAAATTTGATAATAGTGCTGTTTTTAAACTATTAAATAAAAAAATTAAAATTTGTTTTTTCCCTTTATTTATAAGGGCTAAACAGCTGCTTTTAGAGATAATTATCAAATCGTGTCCGTTGCATGTCCTAAAAAAATGTGGTATTATGGTAATATACGAAAATTCTAGATAATCGTATATTTGAATTATTTTGAAGTTCTTAACACAAGGGAAATTTTTCCTTGTTTTTTTGTCGTTAAAAATTATAGGAAAGGAGAAAAAAATATGGATGACAAAAAGTATGTAGTAGGACTTTACCCTAGAGTTTCAACAGAAGATCAATTTAGGAATGGTCATAGTTTAGATGAACAAAAAGAAAGAATGTTGAAACTATGTGATTACAAGAATTATGAAGTGTATAAGGTGTATGAAGATGCAGGAATAAGTGCTAAAAATATGAATCGACCTGCTTTTCAAGAAATGATTCAAGATATTAAAGATGGAAAGATAAACAAGATTATTGTTTATAAGTTAGATAGACTTACTCGTTCTATCAAAGATTTAGAAGAGATATGTACCTTTTTAGAAGAAAATAATTGTAGTTTAGAAAGTATGTGTGAAGATATTAATACATCTACTGCTAATGGTAAGTTTTTTATTAGAATGCTTACTATACTTGCACAACTAGAAATTGAACAAGTGAAAGAACCAAATTTGGAATGGTTGGAGCTGTGAAGAAAGGTCATTTTGTAGGACGTCCACCTATTGGATATGATAAAGTTGATAAAAAATTAGTTGTAAATGATATTGAGAGTGAAGTTATTAGAAGAATATTTGATTTATATGTAAAAGGTGTTGCAGCTAATGCCATTACTAAATTGTTAAACAAGGAAAAAGTATTAAATAGAAAATGGATACCTACTTTAGTTGATAGAATACTATCTAATGAAATTTATATTGGTAATTATGTTCATAGGAAAACAGTTAGTAATGAAGAATCACAAAGGTTTGATGGAGTTGCTCCAGCAATTATTGAAGAAGAAGTATTTAATATAGCTCAAATACAGAAACAAAAGAATCTGAAAAACTACAAAAGAAAACAAACTTATATTTTTATGCAAAGTATCAAATGTCCAAAGTGTGGTACTATCATGGGTGGTTGTTCTAGTAAAAGTCATACTGGAGAAAAACATTGTTATTATCAATGTGCCAACTGTAAAACAAGAGTTAGTGAAAAGAAAATTGAAAAACAAATGATTAATTTTTTCGATGATATGTTAGATTTTTTCTTACTTATTGATAATACTTATAAACCTTATTTATATCAAGATACTGAAAAAGAATTAAAAAAATGTAATGAAATAATAGATGAATTAAATACAAAAGAAAAAAGAATTAAGAGTGCTTTTGTAGATGGAATTGTTGAAGAAATAGAATTAAAAGATGAATTAGATTTTATTAAAAATCAAAAGAAAATAACAGAAGAAAAAATCAAAGATTTAACCATAAAGGAAAGTACAGTAGATCATAAAAATGAAATGAGATTAATATATAATTTAAAACAATTAGAACAAATAAAAAACAAATCATATTATGTTAGAAAGAATCATTTATGGGATAAATTATCTAAAGAAAAAAAACAGGAATTAGTATTTAAATATATTGACAATATTAGTATTGAAGTTGATAAAAAGAAAAATGTATCTATTAAGAAGATTAATATCAACAAAAAAGAAATCAATAATATTGGTTATTTATTTAGAGAAAACTGTTTTGATTTATTAGTTAATTCTAATGATAAAAATTTAATATTATCTAATTATAAATCAAAAGAAGAAATAGAAAGTTATGTTAAATCTTTAAGTGAGTTCTATAAAATCAAACAAAATAATTTAAATATTGATTCTATTAATTTAGAAGAATTAAATCAAAGTAGTGATGTATTACAAATAATTCCTAGCAAAAAAGAATCAAAATTTGATAAGGAAAGTTTAACATTACTGTCAATAAATGCCTGAAATATGGTAAAATTATATTGAGGTGACAAGCATGGATAAACCAGTAAGAAAGGCTGTCAGAACTTTTGTAATTCAAGATAACAAAGTATTAGCAATTAAATATTCAACTGAAAAGAATAATGGGTTTTATGATATTCCAGGTGGAAAAATTGAAAATGGAGAGACTAATTTTGATGCTTCTATTAGAGAATGTTTAGAAGAAACGGGTATTCAAATAATTAATCAAAAATATATTGGTAATTTAGTTATTGAATATCCAGAAATGATTTTTGATTTTGATGTAATAATATGCAAAAAGTTTGAAGGAAATCCAAATAATTTTGATGAAAATGAATCTATGTGGATAGAAATAGAAGATTTAATAAATCAAGAAAAGAGGTTTCCTTGTATTGATATTTTAAAATCTGAATACAAAAAATATTTTAAATATGGTAACTTTAAAATTAAATTTATAGTTGATAAAAATCACGATATTTTACAAAAAGAAATAATTGATAGTGATTGTGGATATGTTAAAATGTGGAATAATTGGTCAAAAAAAAGAAATGGATTACCAGTATACGATGATTGGCTAGATGATTATAATGAAGTATTAGATAGTAATAAAGACAGTGAGATACTAGATTTAGGGTGTGGAATTGGTGCAGATACTTTATATTTAATTGAAAAAGGTTATAATGTACTATCTTGTGATTTTTCAACTGAAGCACTAAATAATATTAAGAATAGTATTCCAAAAAGTAAAACTATGTATTTAGATATGGTAGATAATTTTCCATTTAAGGATGAAAGTTTTTCATTAATAATAGCAGACCTATCTTTACATTATTTTGATAATGAGACTACTATTCATATCATGAATGAAATAAGAAGAATTTTAAAGAAAAATGGTATTTTATTATCAAGAGTTGCTTCAATTAATGACTTTAATTTTGGTGCAGGAATTGGTGAAAAACTGGAAAATAATTTCTACTTTGAGGGGGATTATACAAAAAGATTTTTTGATCAAGAGGATATAAATAAATATTTTGGTATTGTTGGAACGCTAGAGTCATTTGAAACTTCTATGATAAGAAATGAGAAAGAATATTCAAAACCTAAAGTGGTATATCAAATCAAAGTAAAAAAAATATAGGAGGACTATTTATGAGTGAATTAAAATTATCCCAAATTAATGATGAAAATTTAATAGATGAACAAATTGATAATATTGTTTATTCGGATATAGAAGATGATGGATTATCTTCAGAATATGGTTTAGTTTTTGGAAATAGTATGCTAATAAATGAAAGAGTAAATACTTCTATGGAGGCTTATAAAAAAGGTAGAATAAAAAAAATAATATTTATGGGTGGAGTAAATGGAGTTAGTAATCAAGATAATTCTACAATACCAGAATCAATAAAAATGAAAGAATTAGCATTATCATTAGGGATAAATGAAGAAGATATATTGATAGATGATACTTCTAATAATACTTTTGAAAATATAGAAAATGTCATGAAATTATTACCAAATAATATTAATCATATATCTATTGTTACAAGTGAATTTCATTTGAAAAGATGTTATGCAATATTAAAGAAAAATTATCCAAATATTTCAGTTACAATGATTCCTTCGAAAGATGGTTTTTCTGATAGAGACAATTGGTTTTTATCGGATAATTCATGGAATTCTGGAAGAATTCTTGCAACTTATGAAGCACATTTATTAGTGAAATACGCAAAAGAAAATAAAATTTATGATTTAGAAATTAGAAATTTAAATAAAGAAAGAAGGTATTAAATGAAATTACTATATGCTACAAATAATAATTCAAAAGTTTATAATATGCGTAGAAGATTAGAAAATATTCCAATCGAAATAATAACACCTAAAGAACTTGGAATTAAAGTTAATGTTATAGAAGATGGAAAAACAGCTGTAGAAAATGCAATAAAAAAAGCTCAAGCATATTATGAAGAAACAAAAATACCTACTATTGCTGGAGATTCTGGACTATTTATAAATGGTATTCCTAGTGATAAACAACCAGGATTATTTGTAAGAAGAGTTAATGGTAAAGTTTTATCAGATGATGAAATGATAGAATATTACACAAAATTAATAGAATTTATTGGTGGGAAAACTACAGGTTATTATGTTACAGGATTGGCTTTAATAACGGAACAAGGACTGTTTACTACTGAAATAAGTGAAGATAAGTTTATACTATCTTCAACGATTTCTAATAATAATCACCGTGAAAATCCTCTCGATGTGATGACTATAGATCCTGTTTCACAAAAATTTTATACTGATATGACAGATGAAGATTTTAAAAGTTTAGGACATGTTTTTGATAAAGAGTGTGTAAAGTTTTTTGAAAAAAATCTTCTTGATAATAGTAAAAAATTGCAAAAAACACAATAGTTTTTGGCACATAAATGTGCTTTTTTGTTGTCTAAATATAGAAAGGAGATGAGTTTTATTAATTATTTCTTTGAAATAGTCGTGCCACAATTATTAGAGTATTTTAAAGAAAATGCAAAGGATGTTCCTTATTCTTTGTTATTTGAAGTATTAATTAATAATAAAAACTATGAAAAAGAAGTTAAAGAAATGATTGAAAAATCTAATGAAATTAGTAAAAAATATACTGGAAAAAATTAAACTGTCGGAGACTATATTAGGGGGTCTTAGGGATATTCCCTAACGAGTTGTAGGGTGTGTATACACCATGCTTGATATATTGAATTTCTATATTACGTTACCCGTTCTCTAATATTTTGAAAGGAGAGGTTGTATGAGTGAAGAATGGATAGAAAGAAAAGTTGTTCAAGAGATATTTTCATTAACCACAAAACAATTTGGAAGAGTTATGAGAAATATAAAACGAAGACATGAATATGATTATTATTCATGGATAAAAAAAGATAAAGATAAGAAAACAAAGATGTATATAAAACAAGAATGTGTTGATTGGTTAAAAGAAGTTTATTTTAACAAAGAAGAACATTATTTAACTTCTGAGATAAGATTTTATAAAAAGAAAATTTTTGATTTAGAAAATGAATTAGGAATAGATCATAAAAGAAAAAAATATCAATCTTTTTCATTAAGATTTTTGCCTTACTTGTTTGGTAAAAATATAAGTGCTATTCATGTAGCACTTCATAGGATGAAAAAAGTATTTCCTTATCCTATAACTTTTGAAGATGATGGTGTTATATGTGTAAAGGAAGAAGGAGTTAGGTGGTTGTATGAAAATTATTTTAAAAGAGATTATTTAAGAAAATTAGAAGAATATAAATGGGAATTAGAAATTAGAAAAAATAATGTGAAGGTCAAGACATGCTAAAGTTTATTTGGTATAATATTTATAGTTAAAACTTAATGAAATGAGGTGTTATTGTGAATATTGAAAGCATACAAAAAGTCTTGTTAGAATGCTACTCAAAAGATTTATGCTATCCTAAAGTTCAAGATGATTGGAATGAAAATAATAAATGCTTTGGTATGTGTGCAATAACATCTCTAATCATTAATGATTATTTTGGTGGAGATATTTGTAAGATTCATGTTGATAATATTAGTCATTATTTCAATTTAATAGAAAATAAAGTTATAGATTTAACTTCAAGTCAGTTTAATCACAAAATAGATTATAAAGATTACCAAATCATAGATAGAGAAAAGATATTAACTGATGACACAAAAAATAGATATAACATACTAAAAACAAAATTAATAAAAAAATTATTAAAACAAGTTGATGAAAAAGTATATTCTTGTAAATCTTGTGATAAATTAGTTGATAAGTTTCCTAAAGATGCAACTGTATTTATTGGAAGGGATAATGACATAGTTTTAGTTGGCGAAGCTCCCGCTAATAATGGATGGAGAAAAAGTCATAAATTATGGTGTGATATAAATGGTAAAGTATTACCTAGTGGAGTTGTATTACAAAAATTATTTGATATTATTGATAGAAATATTTTTGAAACTACATTTTTAGAATCAGTTAAATGTTATCCGCTTGAAAGAAAAAATTTAAAAATTTGTTCTAGTAAGTGTAAAAATATAATGTTAGAACAATTAAGAATATTAAATCCTAAGTTGATTATTACTTTAGGAGAATTTCCAACTAGAAATTTACTTAATTTTAAATTTAATAAGTTTGCAGATGTAGTTGGTAATATATATGAAGTCAATGGCTATAAGATATTACCTATTTATCATCCTAGTCCTATATCTCCAAAAAGTTATAAAGATAATGTCCCAATTTTTGAAAATTTACGAGATATGTAGTATTTTGTAGAATTATTTGATATAATATTTTTAGATTTAAAGGGCTAGTACAGACTTTAATGAGTTTTGTATTGGTCTTTTTTAGATATGGGGGATAAAATGAAAAAGATTATATTCTTGAGTGGTGTTCATGGCGTTGGTAAAGGATATATTGCCAAACAAATAGAAAAAGAAGTTAATATGCCAATATATGAAGCAAGTAAGTTAATTCGACTTAATGGAGTACCAAGTGATAAAAATAAAAGAGTAGATAATGTAGGAAACAACCAAGAATTATTAATAAATTCGATAAATAATCTAATTAGTGATGAAATCTTTATATTAGATGGACATACCTGCTTGATAACTGCCGATAGTAACATTGAATCAATTGACATCAATTACTTTAGAAAAATTAACATTATAGGCATTATTTCTATTTATGATGATATTAATATTATAAAAGAAAGAATTTATAAAAGAGACAATACTAATTTTAGTAAATCAGTATTAGATAATTTACAGCGAACTGAAATAGAAAATACCAAACAATTATCAAAGCAATTATGTGTACCTCTATTGGTATTCAAAAACGGAGATGATATAGATAGGTTAATTAATTTTATTAGAAGCTTGTAGGAGGTTTTAAATGATAAAAATATTATTAGACACTAATATAATTGTATATAGGGAAAGCGATAATGTTTATAAAGAAAAAATTGGTGAATTATTTAAGATTATTGATAATAACCCAGATATGTATAAGTATATACATCCAATAATTACACAAGAATTATTACAAAATTTTCATAATGAAAAAAGAGATTTGCTACTTGATAGATTGACTTCATATAATGTGTTAGATGGGAGTAGAAATGTTGATTATAAATTAAAAACAATTACTAATCCTTTAAACAAAACAGATAATGACCAAATAGATGATATCATTTTAAATGAACTATATGTTGGCAAAGTAGATTTTTTAATCACTGAAGATAAAAAAATAAAGCAAAAATCAATTGCTTTAGGCATCGGTAATAAAGTAATGAATATTAATGAATTCATTTTTCTAAATAAAAATGAGAAAAATATAAACCATAATATTTTAGATATTTATAAAGTTAAGTTTGGAGATTTAGATATAAATGATTCTTTTTTTGATTCGCTAAAAAATGATTATCCTGGATTTTTAGATTGGTATGAAAGAAAGAACAATGAAGATGTATATTGCTATAAAGAACAAGGTAAGATATTAGGATTATTATTTCTTAAAAATGAGGAGCCTGAATCAGAAGATTACTCTGACATTAAACCTATGATGAAACTAAATAGAAAATTAAAAATTTCAACTTTTAAAGTAGATATTGGTGGCAAGAAAATTGGAGAAAGATTTATGAAAATAGTATTTGATCAAGCACTATTTTCTATGGTAGATGAAATATACGTTACTATTTATGATAATGATGATAAAAAGATGAATCTGATAAGATATTTTGAAAAATTTGGATTTAATTATTATGGAAAAAAGAATAATGAATTAGTATATATTAGGAACATGAAAAAGAATTTTGATGATAATAATCCTTTGAAAAATTATCCATACATAAAAAGAAATAATGATACATTTGTTATTCCAATCAAGCCTAAGTATCATACATATTTATTGCCTGATTCAATATTATATAGAGAATCATATAAGGATATTCATATGCCAGTTGAATATGCTATAAATAAATACTATATTACAAATAGTGGTTGGTTAGAGATTCCAAAAATTGGAGATAACATTGTTTTTTATCGTAGTCGACAAGAAGGTGCTATTGCTAAATATTCAAGTGTATTAACCACTATTGGTGTTGTTACTAATATATTTATTCCAAAAAATGAACAAGAATTGGTTAATAAAGTTTCAGGGAGAACAGTATATAATGAAAGTGAATTAAGAAAAACATATAGTAAAAACACTTATGTAATTGAATTTGCATATATAACTACTTTAGATAAAAAATTAAATTATGATTTTTGTAAAACAAATGGCATATTAGAAGAAGCCCCACGAGGAGTTTCTAAAATTGATAGTACAAAATTTCAAAAAATAATTGAGTTTGGTAAAGTTGACACAACTTTAATTATTAAATAAGATTTGAACTTAAAATTATGATATAATTAGGATAATAATAGGAGGAAATATTTTATGTGTAAAATTTTGATTTCAATAAAGCCTGAGTATGTAAATGAAATTTTATCTGGTAGAAAAAAATATGAATATAGAAAAGTCAAAGCAAAAAAAGATAATGTAGACAAAATGATCATATATGCCACAGCCCCTATTATGAAAGTAGTAGCAGAAATAGAAATTTTAAAAATTTTAGAAGATACTCCAGATTTAATATGGGAAAATACAAAAGAGTATTCAGGTATTAATAAATCTTTCTATGATAAATACTATGAAAATCGAAATATTGCGATTGCATATCAATTAGGAAAAATTGAAAAATATAATAAACCAAAGGAGTTAAGTGATTTAGGTATTTCATATAGTCCCCAATCATTCATTTATATTGATTAAATTTTAAAAATTTGATAAAATTAATCCATCAAGTATTTACTTAAATACTTTTACTACTTGGGTGCAAAACTCGTTAGTTTATTGCCCCATTAAAAATATAAACTCGCATTTAGAAATGGAATTGCGAGTTTTTCTATATTATAGGAGGCTTTGTAATGAATATAGATTTTAAAGATAAAGTAATACTTGTAACTGGATCAACATCTGGAATAGAACGTCAAATTGCTAAACAATTATTAGAAAGCAAAGCAAATGTTATAATTACTTATGGGCATAATGAAAAAATGGCAGAAGAAACTATGCAAGAACTTTCTAATTATAAAGAAAATATTTTACTAATTAAAGCAGATTTATCAAATGAGAATGATGTTGATATGATGTTTAGTGAAATTACTAAAAAATATGATAAGTTGGATGGCTTAGTAAATTGTGCTGCTTATGATAAGGTACTATCTATTGAAGACTTAACAGTTGAAGAATATAGACACGAATTAGATGTAAATGTTGTTGCAAGATGGCAATGTATAAAAAATGCAATACCATTAATGAAAAAGTCTGCTTCACCTAGAGTTATTAATATTGCTTCAAGACTTGGAACAAGACCGATGGAAGATTCAGTAGCTTATTGTACTTGTGAAGCAGCAACTATTATGCTTACAAAGTGTTGTGCTTTAGAACTTGCAAAATATAATATAAGAGTAAATACAGTTAGTCCTTCTTTAACTCTTACTCCTCTTGGAATGCAAAGTTATACTGAAGAGGAGATTAAAGCAACTGCTGAAAAAAATCCTAGTAAAAGACTTGGAAAAACAGAAGATACAGCTAATTTAGTTTTATTCTTATTAAGTGATAAAGCAGATTATATTAATGGTGAAAATGTTAATGTAAATGGTGGAATATTGTTGAAATAAAAAACTTCTATATTTCCGTATATTCATTTTCTTTATTTGCATTGTTGGTATATTCATTGATTACCAAACTATTTGTTGTAAATAACATGGTGGCAATCGAAACGGCATTTTTTAAAGCCTCTATAGTCACACGAAAAGAGTCTAGTACGGAAGAGGAATTTATTTCTTCCCATTTTTCTTTTTGTACATCGTAGATTTTTTGAAAGTTGTTTTTTTTCATTTTTTCTTTAAAAGGTTCAAATTCAAGACCGGCATTCGTTAGTATTTGTTTAAATGGTATTTCTAAAGCACTTTTAAAGATTTTTTTGGCATTTGTGTTTCCTTTTATTTCTTCTGCTACCATTAAAAGTGTTACACCTCCACCAAGTAGGACACCATCTTTAGCACTCTCTAATGCACATAAGGCATCTTCTATGCGCATTTTCTTTTCATGTGTTTCTGTTTTGGTAGAGGCTCCTACCTTAATTGTAGCCATCCCTTGTGAAAACATTGCCATTCTCTGTTCATAAAAACTTTGGTCGTATTCGTCTTTTATTTCTTTTGCTGCGTTTTTTAATAGTTGGATGTATTCATTTGTTTTTTTATTTGCTGCAAAATCCAAGCAAACTTTGTCTTTTGTTATCCTTATTCTTTTACAAAAACCTATATTTTCAAGAGAAATCATGTTTTCAATCACTTTGGCATTTGTAATTGTTTCCAAATCTTTTTCTATCATTCTTTTACGCATTCCATATTCAGAAATTTTAATAAGGCAGCAATTCAGTTCTCCATTCAAATGCATAGCGACAATCTCTCTTATAAGGTTTTCTTCAAAATCTTCTGCAAAAATCACTAGACTTTTTTTATTTTGCATACTATCATTTAGAATAAAAGCAATATCTTCTATTTGAAGTAAAGCATTATGAAAAATAAGAACACTTGCATTTTGGTATTCAATTTCTTTATGTTCGTTTAAAAAATAATCAGAGGCATGTTGGATTTCTAAATGGTATCCTTTTTGATAAGATACATCTAGCATTGGTTCTTCTACTTCTTCGATTGCAATCGCCCTTTTGGCTCCTATTTTTTGGTAGACTTCACTTAAAAATTTTCCTATTTCTTCATCGTTAGCAGCAATACTAGCAATAGAATTCATTTTATTTTTATCTACTTCTAACTTTAATTTTTCTATACTATTTACAACTTCTTTTAAGTAAGTATCTAAATCTTTTTTTAATAGAATAGGATTTGTCCCTTGTTCTATGCATTGCAAACTAGACTCATAAATACTCTGCAAAAGAACTAAAGTGGTCGTCGTTCCATCTCCTACCATTTCATTGGTCTTTAAAGAGGCTTCTTTGGCAATTTCTAAAATCGTGTTTACCACTTCCTCTTCACTTTCAATATTTTTCGCAATTGTTGCGCCATCATTAGTAATAAAGGGAGTAAATAAAGAATGGTCAATTAAAACATTATTTCCCTTGGGACCTAACGTTTGTTTTACTGTATCACATAAAAGGGTAATACTTTCCTTTATTTTTTCTTGTAACTCTTTTCCACTCACTACTTTTTTCATAATTCATCCTCCAATTCTTTCATATATTTCCAAAAACGTTTGGGCATAAAATTCATTCTACAACGTTCATTTTTTCTGTCTTTAATACCAATTGTTTTATAAAAGATTTTCCATAATTCACTAAACTCCATTTCCGTTTGACTTTCTAAAGTTGTTTTCAAAGTAAATTCTTCTTCTAAGCAGAAAAATACTTTTTTCTTATCGTAAATGGCTACTATTTTTCTTTTTACATCTTTGATAATCCAATATTCATTTTTTAATCTTGTTTTAAAGTGCGGAGTAATGATTTCTAAAATGTCATTTGCCGGTTCTATTTCTGCGTATAATATGTGATTTTTAAGGTCTTTAAAACGAACAAATCCTTTGTATTTATGACTTTCATGACTGACATAATTTGCTATTTTGATTGCTTTGTCTACACATTTTAAATTACGATGATAAAAAATTTTTTCTTTATATTTTAAAGCGTTTAAGTAAAAATAATAAAGAATGAGTTCTTTGTTTTCTACTGTAGATAAAAAGACTAAATACATCAAGCGAAAAGGCGCATTCCCTATAGATTCTATCATCGTTTTTACGATATTCTCGTTTTCTTCTATTTCTAATTTTATAATATTATCAAGTAAAGTAGGGGAGTACTTCGTATTTTTAATATTTGCCGGTTTTATTTTACTTTGAACTAGATAGGCAATTAAGTTTAGAAGACTTATAAATGTATCTTCGTAAATAAGACAAGCATTATTCATTAAATAACCTCAATTGTTCATATGTTTTTTTTCTTGGATTTTTCTCTTCTAATACCAAATTGGATTCTATAAAATCTTTTTGAAATAGTTTGGAATCGATAAAGTATTTATGATTGCAAGTGATAAAGTACTTGGCTCTTTTTATGACGACACCCAACTTTTTTAAGTCCCCAAAGGTAAGTTTAAATACTTGACGTGCTTTTAGTATTCTTTTGGCTGATTTTACACCAATTCCAGGCACTTTCAATAATTCGTAATAAGGACAAGTGTTTACTTCTTTTGGGAATTCTTCTAAATGGCGTAGGGCATAATCCGCTTTTGGGTCTATTAAAATATTAAAATTCGGATTATTTTCGTCTAGTAAATCACTTACTTTAAAGTTGTAAAATCTAAGAAGCCAATCCGCTTGGTAAAGACGATTTTCTCGTTTTAGGGGAGGACGCTCTAAAGCTGGCAGTAAACTATCTTGATTTACTGGAACGTAGGCAGAATAGAAAACTCTTTTTAGTTGGTGGTTTTTATACATACTAGCGCTTTTGTTTAAAATGTCTAAATCTCTTTCTTTCGTTGCCCCAATAATCATTTGGGTACTTTGTCCGGCAGGGACGAAATGTTTGGTTCTATTTTCTTTTACGTACTTCATAATGGTTTCCACTTTTTTTGCTTCTTTATTAGGTGCTAAGAGTTTTAATCCACTATCTGTTGGAAGTTCTACATTAGCACTTAATCGGTCCACTAAAAGCCCAAGTTCTTTTAATAGTTTCTCACTAGACCCGGGAATGGCTTTGGCATGAATATACCCTCCAAAATGGTATTTCTTTCGTAAAAGAGTGATGGTTTTAATCATGAGTTCCATAGTATAATTAGGACTTTTTATAATGCCGGAGCTTAAGAATAATCCTTCAATATAATTTCGACGATAAAAATTAAAGGTAATGGTACATACTTCTTCCGGAGTAAAAATGGCTCTTTTAATCTCATTACTTTTTCGATTTAAACAATATTTGCAATCAAATATACAACAATTGGTCATTAAAATTTTTAAAAGCGAAATACATCTTCCGTCGGAGGCAAACGAGTGACATATTCCTGAAAATGCTGTATTTCCTAAACCTCCATTCGACTTCCTTTTACTTCCGCTAGAAGAACAAGAAGCATCGTATTTTGCACTATCGGCAAGAATTTTTAGCTTTTCTTTTAGTTCCATATTGAATCACCAAAATGATTATAATATAAAAAATAAGATAAATCAAACATTTGTTTGTGACGAATGATGGTAATTTTTAGTAAATTTTTATTTCTTTACTTTTTAAGAATTATACTTATCTGTTATTCTCTTAAAGATTGCATTAAAATCTTTATTACACAAAATTAAAAAATAAATATAAGAAATAAAAAAACACTAGCCAAGCTAGTGAATTTTGTTAGTTACAAGTATAACCTTCTAGATTTTCTTTTTTAAATTCTTCTACAGTCATATCTTTTGAAGAATAAAAGGAATCATCTGTTAAATCGCTACCGAATGCTTCCTTTAGTTTATCCATATCAAGTTTAGCAAAATCAACACTCATCGTAAGTTTTATACTTGTTTCAGATTCTTTAGAATACTTCATATCCATTCCATCAATTTCATTGAATGCAGAACTAAACGTTTCACCAAAAGATATTGTTGAGTCTACCAAGTCAGCTTCCATTTCTTGTATACTAGTTTGCTCCACTTTAGATACTTTATCGTTTTTAGAAGTAACCACTATAGTTTCAGTTGTTTTATAGCCATCATCATCCGTTTCGGTTTTAGTACAATTTAAAGTATTTGTTTTTTCACATCCTGTTGTAAACAACATAACTCCTATAGCACACATTAAAATAACATATTTTTTCATAAACTCTACTTCACACCTCCTTCACTACTACTATTTATTAAAACATTTTTTTGTTTTAATCCGCTCAAACTCTAAATCCTAAACGACTTATAATTTCATTATATACTATTAAGGTATTTTGTCAAATGAATAAAAGTATAATTGTTTATCGCATAAAAATGGATAAATAAAGAAAAATAATACAATGAGGTATTATTATGGCGAATTTAAAAAGATACAATGAAAAAAGAAATTTTAATAAAACAAAAGAACCGATCGGAAAGATAGAAACTTCTCCTAATAAGTTAAGATTTTGCGTGCAACACCATATGGCAAGACGTGAACATTATGATTTTCGAATTGAATGGAAGGGAACTTTAAAAAGTTGGGCAGTACCCAAAGGACCATCTTATAATACGATGGACAAGCGCCTTGCTGTTGAAGTAGAAGACCATCCTTTGTCTTATCGTAATTTTGAAGGAACTATTCCAAAAGGAGAATATGGTGGAGGAATAGTTATGTTATGGGATGAAGGTTTTTGGGAACCTCTTGGAAATCCAACAAAAGACTTTCAAAATGGTTCTATTAAATTTGTCTTATATGGTAGTCGTTTAAGGGGACGTTGGACCTTAGTTAGATATAAAGAAGATAATTGGTTACTGATTAAAGAAAAAGATAATGTCTTTCTATATAATAATATTGAGGAATACACGACGAGTATTAAAACAGGTAGAACGATGGAAGAAATAACAAATGGTACAAAACCAATTCCTAAAAATTCTAAAAAGTTGGGAATTGTAGAGGGTGTGAAAATATCAAGTCCGGATAAAGTGATTTTTAAAAATCCGAAAATAACGAAAATGGATATTGTAATGTATTATAAAAAAGTGGCGAAGAGAATGCTTTTTTATACGGAAAAGAGAATTATAAGTACAATACGTGCTCCAGAAGGAATAAAGGGTGAAATATTTTTTAAGAAGCATTTAGATAATAAAAATAATGGAGTAGGTAGTATAACAATTCCGAGTGAAAAAGGAAAAAAAGAAGATTATTACTTTTTAAAAGATATTTCGGGAATTATTAGTGAAGTGCAAATGAATAGTTTTGAGTTTCATATTTGGGGGAGTCGTGTTCCCAAGGTTGATGAACCTGATGTTTTCGTTTTTGATTTAGATCCGGATGAAGGAATGTCTTTAAAAAAGATTCGTGAAGGAGTAAAAGATTTAAAAAGTATTTTGGATGAAATTGGGTTGGTTTCCTTTTTGAAAACAAGTGGAGGCAAAGGATACCATGTTGTGGTACCAACACATAAATTAAAGACATGGGAGAATGCGCGAGATTTTTCTCAAAATATTGCAAAGTTAATGGAAGTTAAATGGCCTGATAAGTATACAAGCAATATAAGAAAAGAAGCACGTAAAGGGAAAATTTTTATTGATTGGATTCGTAATACAAAAGGAGCAACAAGTGTTGCACCCTATTCTTTACGTGTTAGAGAAAAACCAAGAATTTCAATGCCAATCAAATGGAGTGAACTTGATAAAGTAAAACCAGATGGTATTACTATGGATATGGCGATAAAAAGATTAAAAAGAAAAGATCCGTGGGAAGGATTTTATGATGTGAATTAAACGATTTTAAATAGTCGTTTTTTTAATTGGGGTGTTATAATAGAAAAAATGGTGGTGAAAAAAATGACTGATATTAATAAGAAACCTTTAATAGAAAATCAAGATTTTGTTATTTATGGGAATGAGGATTTGCATTCCATCAAGGAAGAATTACTTTCTCATTTAGTTTATAAGAAACAAGAACTTTTATCTTTTTTTCATTTATCTACGATTTCTCAAATTTCAATTTATTTATTCCAAAATCGTGAGGAATATTTTGACTTTTTAAGCCAGTATTTTACATCTACAAATTATTCATATGGAAGTGCTACAAAAAATGCGATTTATTATTGCTATAGTAATGTTTCTAAAAATCAATGTTTGCCTTTTTTGAAAATAAATTTATCGCATGAACTTGCCCATATTATGTATTCTTATCTTTATGAAAATTGTTTTTCAAGACCTATATGGTTGGATGAAGGACTCGCTCAAGTTTTGTCTGGTGAAAAAGAAAAACTAAAAGATAATGATTTTGCTTTTCGTAATTTTTATTTTGATAGAATTGTAAGAAGGGATAAAGAAATTCCACCTATAGAGTATTTAAAAAAACATGGAAGTGTGTATGGTAAATTTTTAGATAATAAAACAAATATGGCTTATCTTTTAGTTCGTTATTTAATGGAAACAAAAGAAAATCTGTATGCGATTATTACAGATGCAACCAAAATAGAAAATTTGGAACCAACAATTTTAGAGAAATGTATCCACTATTACAATCAAAAGTATCCAGTACAAAGTAATTTTTATGACATTAAAACGGATGGAGAACTTATGGATTATATGAATAAATACATTCTGTATGGATGGCTAGATAAGGAAAAACATAGTCACATAGATACATTAAAAGGATTTCACGAACAATATCTCACAAGTTCTATAGAAGAAATTTTAAATACAAAACTCGCGACTTGTATAGGACAAGCAAAGTTAATTCAACATTGGTTTCAACTTAAAGGAATTGAAAATAAACTCTTTTGTTTACGAAACACTTCTTTAGAAACGGATATTCATGAAATAGAAATGCATTGTTTTGTATTGTTTCATTATCAAGAAAATTGGTATCACTTTGAACATAGTGCAACAGAAAAAAGAGGGATTTATAAATTTTCTACTTTAGAAGAAGCAATAGAAAATACAACAATGAAATTTTTAAGACGATTTCACTTAAAAGAATTAACAGAAATTCCTTCTATTCCCGATGGTTTAACTTATCAAGAACTGAATCAATATATTAGTTCTTTTCCTATATATGAAGTAGAGAAAAGCAAAACAATTTAGTATAATATTTTATAGATAGAAGGTTTTGTAATGAAAGAAATAGAAAGAAAAAATATAGAGAATGATGAAGTCTATTTAAGACAAATTTCTAAAGAAGTTAATTTTGATACAGACGATTATAAAACGCATATCGAAGATGTAAAATGGTACGTAAAAAATAATGATATATATGCACTAGCACCTGTACAAATTGGTATTCCTAAAAGAATAATCTATATTAAAAATACCAATCAAAACATGGAATTGAATAAAGATAGAAATTATAATGAAGACATTGTGCTAATTAATCCTAAAATTGTAGAATCAAAAGGACACCAAGTGTTTTTAGAAGGATGCCATTCTTGTAAAATGAGCGAAAAATATTTAGTTTGTGAAGTGGAACGACCATACTCTATTAAGTTGAAATACCAAGATATTAGGGGAAATGAAAAAGAAGAAATATTTGAGGAATTTAAAGCGGTAGTTCTTTCTCATGAACTAGACCATTTGGAAGGAATTTTGCACATAGATAGAGGAGAAAAAATATACAAGTTTACCTCTGATGAAATGAAAGCCTATCGTTTAAAAAATCCGCTAAAGATAATAGATAAGGATAAAGATTTCTGTTATAAAGAAATTGAAAAGTAAGGGATTATGAACAAAGAAATAGAAGATTTAGTAAATAAAACAATTAACAACAATAGTTTAGTAAAAATAAATGACCAATTGTATTTAAAAAAGTATCAAATAGAAATATTAGAGTATTATCATATAGAATACCAAAAGTGTTCTTTTGTAAGTGAAATTTTATTTTTAATTGAAGAAATTTTGGAAAATGGGGAAGTAGAGGATAGTGATGTATTAGAAGAAGTTGCCATGTCTTTACAAGAATTTAATTATTACCATAATACAAATAAGTAAAAATTATAGGGAAGGAAATTTAAATGAAAATAGTAAAAGCAAGTGAAAAAGATATTTCAATTATTATTGATATGAAATTAAAAATGTCTAAAGAACTTGGAATTGATTTTATACTCCAAGAAAATGTAGAGGAAAAAATCAAACAAACTTATTTATCTTTATACAAAGAAGATAAAGGTTGCCATTTTATTCTTTATGAAGGCAAAAAAGTAGTAGCGATAGGTGGTGCTATGCTTAAAGAAGATGTACCCTTTTGTTTTTTTAAAACACCCTATTATGGCTTTGTAATGGATGTCTATTGCATTCCTGAAAAAAGGAAAAATGGATATGCTACCGAAATTATGCATGCAGTATTAAAATGGTTAGAAGAAAAAGAAGTCCATATGATTAAATTGAAACCTTCGCATGAGGGACAATTGTTGTATGAAAAATTAGGTTTTCAAAATACAGGAGAAATGGAAAAATTTATTTGAAAGAATAGTATTTTTACTTTCTTTTTTTTATGCTACAATACGAAGTAGAAAGAAGAATTTGTTATGGATAGAAAAGTAGTGTTGATAACAGGAGCAGCAAAGGGAATAGGTGCTGCGATTGCAAAAAAAATGGCAAGTTTAGATTACAATGTTGTGATTAACTATTTGACAAGTGAAACCTGTGCAAAAAACTTAAAACAAGAAATAGAAGAGAAATTTCAAGTACAAGTAAAAATTATACAAGGTGATATTGCGAATGAGGAAATAGTAAAAGAAATGGTTAAGGAAACTATAAATGAATTTGGACATATTGATTGTTTAGTGAATAATGCAGCTTTATGCCAAGACAATTATTTTCAAGACAAAACAGGAGAAGAATTTTGTAGAGTTTTAAATACGAATTTAGTAGGCACTTTTTTAATGAGTAAATATGTAGGAATGGAAATGTTAAAACAAAAAAGTGGGCGAATTATCAATATTTCTTCTACAAATGCTTTAGATACGAACGAAACGTATTCTATGGATTATGATGCTTCAAAAGCAGGTGTGATTTCCTTAACACATAATTTTGCAAATGCTCTTGCTCCTTATGTTTTAGTAAATGCCATTGCTCCAGGTTGGGTAAGTACAGATGCAGTTTTAGAGATGAATCCTACTTACTTAGAAGAAGAAAAAAAGAAATGTATGTTAGAACGTTTTGGAGAACCTTTAGAGATTGCGAATGTAGTTGCTTTTTTAGCAAGTGAAGAGGCTAGTTATATTACTAGTTCTGTTATAAGAGTAGATGGAGGTAAAAAATGAAACAATGTGAAATGATTAGAATTAGTGAAAAAGTAGTGGAACTTGCAAGTGTTTGTGAGGAAGAGTTAAAAAATACGTATAAACTTGTTGATGAAGTCTGTGAATACAATTCTATGAAAGTTATGAAGGCATTTTGGGAGACAGAAGTAAATGAAAGTGCTTTTCATAGTACAAGTGGCTATGGGTATAACGATGTAGGAAGAGATAGTATTGAAAAAATCTATGCCCATATTTTTAAGACAGAAGATGCTTTAGTTAGAAGCCAAATGGTTAGTGGTTCCCATGCATTATCCACTTGTTTATTTGCTCTGTTACGTCCTAATGATATTTTACTTTCTATAACAGGACTTCCTTATGATACCCTACATGAAGTGATTGGAATTAAAGAAAATAAGAGTTCCTTAAAGTCTTTTGGGATTCATTATGATCAAATTGATTTAGTAGAGAATGATTTTGATTATGCTAGAATTGAAGAATATTTAAAAAACAATAAAGTGAAAGTAATTGAAATTCAAAGAAGTAAAGGATATTCAACAAGAAAAAGTATAACAATAGATAAGGTTGAAAAAGTAATTAAGTTTATTAAAAATATAGATAAAGAAGTTATTGTTATGGTGGATAACTGCTATTGTGAGTTTGTAAGTAAAGTTGAACCTAGTGAAGTTGGAGCAGATATCGTAGTGGGTTCTTTAATCAAAAACTTAGGTGGAGGCATTGCTCCTAATGGTGCTTATATTGTGGGAAGAAAAGATTTAATCGAATTGTGTGGAGAGAGACTTACTCTTCCTGGAGAAGGAAAAGAGGTAGGTCCTACTCTTGGTATTAATAAAAGTATTTTACAGGGTCTTTATTTCGCACCAAGTGTTGTTGCAAGTGCTTTAAAAACGGCGATATTTACAAGTTTGCTATTAGAAAAACTAGGGTATGATGTGGAACC
Source organism: uncultured Bacilli bacterium (assembly GCA_910587325.1). GTDB lineage: Bacteria > Bacillota_I > Bacilli_A > RF39 > UBA660 > MGBC108787. The sequence goes on from CAJUKB010000008.1 coordinate 28,576, forward strand.
TAAATATAATGAAGAAAGAGCAGATATTGTTGAAAACATAATATTTCGTAATCCAGATGATTTGATTAAGTATTGCCAAGGGATTCAAATGGGTTCTCCGATTGATAGTGCATTTCTTCCAGTTCCAGGAGATATGCCAGGATATGATGACCAAATCATTATGGCGAGTGGGGCATTTACACAGGGTAGTAGCATTGAACTTTCTTGCGATGGGCCAATCCGTGAACCATTTATCGCTTATCAACAAGGTGGACTTACTTATGAATATGGGAAAATTGGGGTATTAAAAGCCGTTGATAATTTGTTGAAGAGGTAGCATATAGAATTAAAAGAAATTGATTTTGGAGAATTTGAAAAAGATGTTTATCTGTATTATGTAGAACTATTTGCAGAAGAGGAAAGGCAGCCACTTCTGTTATTAAAAAATTATTTGAAGAAGGTACTTTAAAGTTTGTAAAAATAATGGATGAAGAAAAAAATGTGGGGTTCTTAATCTATGTTACTACTTTAAACAATCCTTATGTGTGGTTAGATTATTTTGCAATTTATAAAGAATTTCAAAATAAACAATATGGTACAGAAGCGATTAAGATATTTAAAACTTTTTTTAAAGAGTATGATGGCATTTATGGCGAAATAGAAACCTTAGGGTATGGAGAAACAGAAGAAGAAAATAAAGTTCGAGAAAAAAGGTTATCTTTTTGGAAGAATTTAGGTTTTGAATTACTCAATATTGATATGAACTTATTTGAAGTTGTGTATTCGGCTTGTGTTTTAAAACTTAATGATGTAAAAAGAGAGAATACAGAAATTGTAGAGTATGGCTTTCAATTATATGAAGCCATTATGGGAAAAGAAGTAGTAGAAAAAAGATGCTTTGTTATAGAAAATTAATGTTGGGATTCGGATAATTTGCAAATTTGCTAAACACATTATTTTATGTTATGATGTATCTAGCAAGAGAACTTGCATAAAATAAAAAAGAGGAACATTTGTCTCTGCAAGTGAATGTCGCCTCTTGTAATTTGAGTTGACACTCTAATCAATGCTGAAGAGTGTCTAATTTTTTATTGCTAACACCAATAAGGTAGAAAGTAATAAAATGATTGCAATGAGCCTTAAAACTTTAACTATGAAAGTTTTGGTTTTCATCTTATCTACCTCCCTTCTTGTTAAGGATAAGGAGGACGACACCCACATCAAATGTTCCTATAAAGATTATACAAGAAATTGGTAAATTTTGTTAACGGCGTATCGTTAACTTTTTCTATTTTAAAGAACTTTCTAATTTGCTATAATACTTGTAGTAACGGAGAAATTAATATGGCTAAAAATAAAAAGATGGATATTTTATATGAAGATAAAGAACTCCTAGTGATTAATAAACCAACAGGTTTACTCACGATTGCAACGGAAAAAGAAAAATGGAATACTCTTTATCATCAAGCAAGGGAATATGTGAAAAAACAAAATCCTAAAAATAAAATATTTATTGTTCATCGGTTAGATAAAGATACATCAGGTATAGTTTTATTTGCGAAAAATGAGAAATTAAAAAAAGAATTACAAATGAAATGGAATGAAGTGGCTTTTAAAAGAGAATATATTGCGATTGTAGAAGGGAATGTAAAAAAGAATAAGGATACTTTAAAATCGTATTTAGTAGAAAATAAGACCTATCAAGTTCATTCTTCTAAAAAAGGAGAACTAGCCATTACACATTATGAAACTCTTGCGAATAGTAATGCCTATTCTTTACTTAAAATTAGAATTGATACGGGAAAGAAAAATCAAATTCGTGTGCAACTTAGTGAAATAGGCCATCCAATCGTTGGAGATAAAAAATATGGTTGTACTAAAAATCCAATGGGGAGAATGGGACTTCATGCAAGCCTATTAGGGGTAAAAATAAAAAATAAAGAATATAGATTTTACGCAAAAGTTCCTGTTGAGTTTAAAAGAATGTTTGAAAGAGAGATTGAAGATTACGAAAGTTTTACGGTTTTAAACGTAAAAAAATAAAAAAATATAAGTTTTGCGGTTATAACCTTAAAACTTGACAAAATAAAATAAAACCTAATGAAAAGAAATTATCAAGTAAATAGAAGTATTTATGGATGAAAATGTAGAAGAAAGAGAAAAAAATCTTTGCTTGCCATAAATGATAACTGCAAGAAAGTTATATTAACAATGGATAAATGTTAGTAAAAGGCGACTAGATGGAATTGATGTAGTAAATTTTGTTGAATTTTTATTACAATCAAGATTAAGGGCATGTAGGAGGTATTAGTATGAAAAAAAGAATTATGATTGATATGGATGACGTAATTACAGATGGGACTTTTCGTAAGCAGATAGAAGAGTATATAGGAGAAGAAATTGATACAGATAAGACAGGTTATTATTTGCAAAATGCTTTAGGAGATAGAAAAGAAGAATTTTTTAGAAAAGGTCCTCTTAATATGTATGAAGATGCTCCGTTAAAAGAGGATGCCTATGAAGTAATAAATGCCTTAAATGAAGTGTATGATGTGTATTTAGTAACAAGTTATACAATACCTGATGCCCATTATCAAGAGGGAAATCATTTAAAATATAAGATGGAGTATTTACAAAAACATTTACCATTTTTGCGTACAGAACAAATTATTTATCTAAATGATAAATCGTTAATTGATTTTGATATACGCATAGATGATTCTATTCGACATCTTTCGAAGGGTGAAGTTTTACTATTGTTTGATGCTTACAATAATCAAAAAATTACGAAAGAAGAATTAGATGCTAAAAATATTAAAAGAGTTATGAATTGGCAGGAAATAGCAGAAATTTTATTATAAGGAGGAAAAGTATGGAAAGACTTCAAAAAATTATAGCAAATAGTGGATATACTTCTCGTAGAAAAGCGGAAGAATTAATAAAAAATGGACAAGTAAAAGTAAATGGTAGGGTTGTGCGTGAACTTGGCACTAAGGCTAGTGTAACGGATGCGATTGAAGTAGAAGGTACTGTTTTAGAGAAAAATGAAAAGAAAGTCTATTATATGCTAAATAAGCCTCGTGGTGTTATTAGTAGTGTAATGGACGAAAAGAATCGCAAAACGGTCGTTTCTCTTATTGATACAAAAGAAAGAATATATCCAATTGGTAGGCTTGATTATGATACAACAGGACTTCTTCTTCTTACGAATGATGGATGTCTTGCTAATATGCTCATGCATCCAAAAAATGAAGTAGAAAAAACGTATATTGCCAAAATAGAAGGAATTCTTTCTCCTAGTGAATTTTATGGGCTAAAAAAAGGAATTGAAATAGAAGGTAGAAAAGTAATCCCAACGCATTTAAAGGTGAGAAAACAAACAGAAGATAGCCAAATAGTAGAGATTGGAATTGTGGAAGGAAGAAATCATATTGTTAAAAAAATATTTGAAAGTTTAGGGCATCCCGTTAGTAAGCTAAAAAGAGAAAGTTATGCGTTCTTAACTCTTGGTAATTTAAAATCAGGAGAATATCGTGAACTTTCTTTAAAAGAAGTAAAAAAATTATATAGTTTGCATTAAAAAAAAGGCACCCTTGGGTGTCTAATTTTCTTCTTGTTCTTCTTCATGATGAGCACATTCATTACATTCACATGTTTCACAATTGCATTCTTCACTGCAAGCTTCTTCTAAATCTTCATTAACTTCATTTGTTGAAGTTTCGTTAGTTTCATCTGCTTCTATCATTTCAATAGCACTTGTTGGACAAGATTCAATAGCATTTACTAGATTTTCACTTTCTAAATTTTCGTTCGTTACTACACTAGATTTTCCCTCATCGTTGAAAGCAAAATGTTCAGGGTCTATAGCAACACAAGCACCACACCCAATACATCTTTCTTCGCTTACATTTATTTTCTTCATTTTTTCACTCTCCTATATAAAATTATACGAATAGAATTCTTAAAAATCAACTGCTACCTATTTAAAAGTTGCAAAATTTGTGTTATTATGGTTTAGAATAGTGGAGGTATATCTCATGAGTTCTAGAATGGATAAGTATAATAGAGCAAGCAATGATACGGATTATAATTACGATTATAGCTATAATCGTATGTCTTCTTATGGCTCTCGTTCTAGAAAAAATGAAGAGTTGTACCAAGAAATGAATCATGATGAATTAACAGAAATTAATCTTGCTAGTAATGCACGTGTTATTGGTGAAAATAATAAAAATATAGATGTCGAAAAAATAAAAGAGCTTTTAGAAAAAAAATATCGTGAAGAACCTCGTAAATCACGTTCTTTGATTAAGCAACAAGAAGAAATGGAAGAGGAACTAGAAGAACCAAAAGAAGAAACAAAAGAATACAACATTAATGCTATAATTGAAAAAGCCAAACAAGATAAAGAGATAGATTATGAACGTGAAAGACTTAAAAAGGTAAGAGATACACAATACGATATTTTAAAAGGTCTTTCTTTGAATGAAGAAGAAAAAGAAGAGAATTCTAAAGTTACAAGTAATAAAGATGATTTAGTAAACTTAATTAATACGATTACAGAAAAAGAATTAACAAGAGAAATGAACCCTTTAGATATTTTAACAGACTTAAAGGGTAGTGATAATACAGTTGTTTTGGATGGCATTAAAGAAAAAGTAGAAAAAGAAGAACAAAAACCGAAAGAAAATAATCAAAAAGAAATTGATAAAACGTTCTATACCAATTCTGTTTCTTTTTCAAAAAGTGATTTTGATGATTTTAATGACTTAAAGGAAGATATGGAAACGAATAAAACATTAATCAAAGTGCTTTTAATTATTATTACCATTGCCTTTATTGCAGGAGTTCTATTCTTTGCTAATCATTTCTTTCATTTGGATTGGTTTTAAGAAGTTAGACTTCTTTTTTTTTACTTTAAATTATATAGTTTAATATGAAAATAAAATCAAATTGGAAAAATAAATTTCATTTTCGTTTGTCTAGAGTTTTTCTTTTTTTTCTAGCTTTAATATTTATTTTAGGAATTCTTTTTTTCATGAAATTTAATAAAGCCGTAACACCAAAACTTTTGAATGTTGCAGAAGTAAGTATCAACAAATTAAATGAAACGATTTTAACGAATTACAAAGTGAAAGATATTTATCCTCAAGTAGATTTAGAAAATGCTATTGTTCTTACCAAAAACAAAAAAGAGGAGATTATTAGTGTGGATTTTAATTTGGAAGAAGTGTATAAATCTTTATCTATTATTACTGGATATTTACAACAAAGTGTAGAAGATGTAAATGTTCGTAATGAAGTTTTAAAGTATTATAATGAGGATTTATCTTCTACTTTGGATAGTATTATTTTAAGTATTCCTATAGGAGTTTTTAGTGACAAAATATATCTAGCGAACTTAGGACCAAGAATTCCGGTAAAAATTAGTTATATGGGATATGTTGCTAGTAGTGTTCGTATTAAGCTCGAAGATTACGGAATTAACAATGTTCTTATATCCATTTATATTGATTGTTTTATAACAAACTCGTTTATTACCCCTTCTATTGAAAAAGAAATCAAACATGAGTATAACATTTTAGTTGCTTCTAAAATTATTCAAGGGATTGTTCCAACCTATTATGGAGGGGTAATGGAGGCAAAATCTAACATATTAAATGTTCCTTTAAATTAAAATATGTGCTATACTTTTTATAGTAGGTGAGGAACATGGAAGGTAAAACATTTATTAATGAAGCGATTGGGGAGTCTATTCAAAACTATTTAACATATAAAAATAATCCAAATAGAGAGGAATTTAATACATTTTTAGTTGTGGTAATTCGTACATTAACTTTGATTTATGGGGAGTTAGATATTGTAAATCCGTATCGTACAAATAATGAAAGAGGTTTTGATGAAAATTTAAAAAAGTTTGGATATTCAGAAGAACAACTAGTAGAGTTTAAAAAAGAAATGCTTTCTTTTTATCAAAATAAAGACAATGATGAAATCTGTAAAGAATTGTTTGTCAGTTTACAAGAAAAGCTAGTGGATATGTTTGCTCTTCGTAAAAGCCATGTTTTAGTAAGTGATGAAGAAATTGCACAATTTAAAAGTCTTTTATATACAAAGAACGATTTAAATCCTTCTAAGTTTGCTTTATTTAATAAATATACTCCGGGTTCTAATACTATTTTACATTACTTAAGCAGTAAGTTATTTGAGATTTCTCATGATTATAAGCTAACAGAATACAAAGAAATTACACTAGGAGCAGATGCATATCAACTTGCAGGTTTTAATGCTGTAGAAGTTATGAATATGAAAGAAGAAGATATTTTAAATATTAACAACAAAGTCTATCATTTCTTTCGAATTAAAGATACCGATACGAATAAAAGAGGACGTTTAGAAGATGCTATTGCTTATTATAAGAAATATGGAAGTACAATGACTACTGGAAATGGGTATGTGGATTTATTGTTACTTCTTAGTGTTATTACAACAGGACTTATGGTAGTTGTTTTAATCGGAATTCAATTTATGAGGTAGTATATGAAAATGATTACGATTAATAATATAGAGTATGAAGTTGTGAAAAACGTTGGAGATGCGGTGGACGTAGAAGAAATTACGAAGTACTTAACAGATTATTTTGATGCTTTTGATTATGTATTTGGAGATTATGCTTATGGGAAATTACGTTTAAAAGGATTTAATAACAAAGAAAATAAAAATTGCAAATCCTATAATGATATTGCAAATTTAGAAGAATACATAGAAAAGTATTGTGCTTTTGGATGTCGTCATTTTCTTCTTGCTAGAAAATCTTCTAAAGAGAGTTAAAAATGCTTGTATCAAAACATAAAATTGTGTATTATATAAATGTAAGTGTTACCAAGTAGATAACGCCTTACATTTCTGTATGACGCTATACCGAATATCAAGTAAAATCTAGGTGTTTGGTTAGCGTCTGTTTTTTATGCTAATTGAAACATTACTACAACAATTAACATAATTATAAGTACTAAAAGAGTAAATACCAAAAATGGCATAAAATCTTTTTTCATAACTTCTTCACCTTCTACTTTCCAAAAAAACCTGAAGATAAAAATCTAAGTTGTTTGTACTTGTAGAAATAAAGCAGTAAGGCGCTACTCTTTGGTAACACGGATTTGTATTATAAAGTTTTAAATTTAATTTACAATTGTTTTGTTAAAACATTACAAAATTTTTTATTTGTAAGCAAAATTTACAGAATTGAAAGGTATTTTAGGCAAAAACCTTGCAATACTTTTTTTTGTTTGCTATAATAATTTTTAGAATAGCGAGGAATGTTATATGGCAGAAAAAGTTGTGAATTTTGTACGCCCTGACGGAAGTAAAGAAGCAAAAAAAATAATTACCGCCTATAAAGCAGTTGGTGGTGTTGAATACAATGTTATTGATACAGAAAAATTTGATGAAAACAATAATAAAATTGTAGGGGTTAGTTATAAACCAGCAAATGAAGAAAGATTTCAAAATATTGTAGATATGGAAGAATGGAAAAAAGCAAAAGGACTTTTAGTAGATGATTTACATGATAAAAAAGATGCTTTTGAATATAGAATTCCACAAGATGAAACTTTAGTAACAGAAGATTTTATGCATAATTTAGCATTAAGAGAAGAAAATTTAAATAAACTAGTTGCAAATTTTGAAGAATTTCTAAAAAGCAAAGAAACTATAGTAGAATCTACTCCTGAAATCAATCCATTTGCAACACAAGAAATTGTTACTCCACAAATAGCACAAGAACCTGAGGCCATTATCCCTGAAATATCTCCTGCACCTATTGTAGATACGATTGTACCGGAAACACCAAGTATTATACCTACTCCTGAAATGGTACAAAGTGCTCCAATAGAGAATAACAATATTTTAGAATTTCCTAGTGCAGAGAATACAAATCTTGTCCAAGAGCAAAATACGACTTTAGATACTCCAAGTGTTTCTCCAATCGTAGAAGAAAATAAAGTAGTAGATATTCCAAAACAAGAAGTACAAAACAATGCTTCTTCTGTTGAAAATGCTTATATTGAAAATATCAATACTTTAATTGAGCAAATGAAAAAAATTACGGATGAATATATCAAGCAAATGGAACATATGAAAAATGTTTCAATTGAAGAATTTAGACAAATAAAAGACCTCAGGCAACTAGCAGAAGATACCGTGAAAAAAGCGGAATCCGTAATGGCTACAGCCAATAATAATTATAATGAGGAACAACAACCTGTTTTAACAAAAGTAGCTTAAGCATAATGCTTAGGCTTTTTTAATACAATTTATTAGTGATACTATGAAAGAACTATTAAAAAATAATTACAATGTTTACGATATAGAACTTATAGAAAATAGTGAATATTCCTATTTTATTTTTCAAGATAAATTGTATTATTTAGTTCCTTATGCACGTAGTGAACAAGAATTAAAGGAACTTGTTTCTTTGAATGAAGAATTATTAGGAAAAGGGATTCCAACAGGGAAGTTTGTTTTAAATAATCATAATTCTTATATCACTTTTTATAATGGGAAACAATATGTTTTATTAGAAACACAAGCCGGAAGTAATCAAGAATACAATGTTCTAGATATGATTCATTTTGCTGATAAGTTAGTAATTGGAAGTAAAAAAAGTATTTTGTATCGTAACCATTGGGCGGAATTGTGGAGTGCTAAAGCTGATTATTTTGAATACCAAATCCGTCAACTAGGGAAAGACAAACCGATTATTTTAAATAGTTTTAGTTACTATATTGGACTTATGGAAAATGCCATCGCTTATGTCAATAATACGACAAAAAAATACAAATTAAGTGTTAATGAACACATAACTTTACAAAGAAAACGAGTAGTTTTTCCAAATATTGCTTTAAACTATTTTAACCCTATTCATTATGTGATTGACATTGAAGTACGAGATATTGCTTCTTACTTTAAATCATTATTTTTTAATTCTTATGAAGACTTGTTTACAGAAGTTTACACTTATTTGAAAAGAAGAAAACTTGGAATGTTGGGGTATCAGCTTTTGTATGCAAGACTGATGTATCCTTCTTTTTACTTTGATATATATGAAAAAGTGATGGAAGGAGAGATGGAAGAAAGTGCAATACTACCCATAATTAATAAGGTAGAAGATTATGAACTCTTTTTACGCGATATGTATCAAATCCTCTCTAAGTTTGCTCCAATTGAAAGAGTTGAATGGATTGTAAATAAAAAGGAATCATAACTCTATGTTTACAATTCCTTCAATCTCTTCTATTTCACTTTGTAACATGGCAAGTATATAATTTTTTAAAGTATAATCTTGGTCCATACATTCCACACAATGTCCTTTTAGCTTGACATAGACATATTTGTCTTCGTATTTTATAAATTCTATATCTCCACCTTCCATATTTAAGTAAGGTCGTATTTCTTCTATTATTCCTTTTATTTTTTCTTCCATTTGTTTCCACCTGTCAATATTATAACAACGTTTCTGCTAAAAATAAATACAATGTGCTATAATAAACTCATGAGGTGATAGGAAGTGACTTATCAAATAGGGGATATTTTAGAGGGGATTGTTACAGGAATTTCAGAGTATGGTGCGTTTATAAATATAGACGAGGTGTATAACGGACTAATTCATATCTCAGAGATTTCCAATCATTTTGTGAAAAATATAGAAGATTATGTAACGATTGGAGAAACCATTCTTTGTGAAGTTTTGGATGTAGACAAAAGGGATAAACATTTGAAACTTTCTATTAAAAATATCAATTATAAATTAATTCCTCGTTATGGAAAGATTAAAGATACAAAAACAGGTTTTAAGCCTTTACAAAAGAAGTTGCCAATTTGGATAAGGGAGAAGCTAAAAGAAATAGAAGAAGAGGTAGAAAAATAAATTGAATCCTTCTCTTTATAATTAAATTTTGTTATACTATAATGGCTCGAGGTGTTGTGAAATGGTTGATTATAATTCAGTTCAATTTATTAATTTAAGTGAAGAAGATTTTGATAAAATAAATACACGTTTAATGGAAGATAAAAGTGTCTCTCAATTTGTAAGTTTTTGTTATCATGCTTTAGTAACAAGTGGAATTTTTTATGATAATAAATTGGTAGGAGTTTTCAATTTGCATTATTTTTTTGAAAATAGTTTATCTTTATCTATTGCTTTATTAAAGAAATACAGAGGATTAGGAATAGCCAAAACTGTATTTCATAAAATAGTTGTAATTTATGGTAAAAAGTTTCCTAACGTTAATTTATTTATAGCAAATGTTTCTCAAAAAAATCATGCTGCTATTTTTTCTTTTGAACATATGGGACTTACTCAAACACATGAATTTGATGAGATTATGCTTGAAGAAGGTTCGGAATTTTTTTCTATATTTTATGAAAAAAATCCTTATAGAAAGTTGGTAAAAAATGATAACAAATAAAAAGATACTTATTCTTGGAATGGCACGTAGTGGTGTTTCTGCTGCAAAATTACTTGCAAACTATCCAAATGAAATTGTCATTAGTGATATAAAAGAACAAGAAGCTAGTATTTTAACAGAACTTGAAGATTTAAACATCAAAGTAGTGATTACAAATAATCAAGAGGAACTTATTGAATCTAGTCTTGATTTTGTGATTAAAAATCCTGCTATAAGAAAAGATAACGCTGCCGTTGTAAAAGCAAAATCTTTAGGAATTCCTGTCATAAATGAAATGGAACTTGCTTTTCACTTTTTACCAAAAGATGTCGATATTATTGGAATTACGGGCTCTAATGGAAAAACAACAACGACAACAATTACATTTGAACTTTTAAAATTAGCTAGAAAAGATGTATTTTTAGGTGGAAATATTGGAATTCCTTTATCAAGTGTAGTAAGCGAAATGAAAGAAGGTTCTATCCTTGTTTTAGAAATCTCTGATCATCAATTATGTGATATGTATGATTTTAAAACAAATATTAGTGCTTTAACCAACTTAAGTGAAGTTCATCTTGATTTTCATGGAACGTATGAAAACTATAAAGCGGTAAAGAAAAAGATATTTAATCATCATACTTCTCAGGAGATTGCCATTTTAAATCGAGAAAGTAAAGATGTATTAGAACTAACAAAAGATATTTCTTCTAAAAAGATTTATTTTTCTACTAAAGAGAAAGCGGATATTTGCTTAGTCGATAATAAAATTTTCTATTTCGAGGAAGAGGTTATCCACATTTCCGATATCAAAATCAAAGGCAATCATAATTATGAAAATTGTATGGTTGCGATTGCTATTGCAAAACACTATGGTGTAAAAAATGAAGATATAAAAACGTTTTTAAGTACATTTAATGGAGTGGAACATCGAATTGAATATGTAAGAACTTTAAAAGGAAGAAAGTTTTATAATGATTCCAAAGCAACTAACAATGAATCTACCATTATTGCTTTAGAGTCCTTTATAGAAGATACAATACTCTTAATGGGGGGACTTGATCGCAATATCCCTTTTGATAGCATTGTACCACATTTAAAACATGTGAGACGTATCGTTTCTTTTGGGGAAACAAAGAATAAAATTAGTGAATTTGCTAAAGCAAATGGTGTAGAATCCATTATTGTGGATAATTTAAAAGAAGCAGTTATTAACGCGTATCAAAAAAGTAAAGAAGGAGATGTTATTCTTCTTAGTCCCGCTTGTGCTTCTTGGGACCAATATAAAGATTTTGAAGTAAGAGGAAATGAATTTAAAGAGATTGTGAATGCACTAGAATAAGTTGTTATTTACAATTTTTTTATATTTGTTTATTAAACCTGTTTTAATGGCTATAAAATACTTTTTTAGAATTAGTAACGAGAAAATAAAGGAGGTCACCATAAACGGAAAAATATTAAAACAAGAAAATGTGCTATAATATTGACATAAATAAAAGTGTTTAGGATTAAGATTTTTAATTTATTTAGGGATTATTTTACTATTATGTGGGTGTAAAAATCGAGAAATAGATACATTTGAACATTATGATTTAAAAGGAAAAAATTTTTCTAAATATGTCTATGTTCGTGATGAGATAAAAGAAGAATTTCAAATACCAACTGAAATTTATGCTTATGATTCTCAAAATAAGTATGGAAAATTCTATTTGTAGATTGTTGTACCAAGCAGAAAGAGAAGACTATATTTTATTAGATAAACATTATTGTTGCAATATACATTAAATAAAGAGAAAACTGAAAAAAAGATTTAAAATTTAATTTTTCACAAATAAAAGAGTATATAGATGTGCAGTATTCTTCTTTAACAGTTGAAAATGATGTGATTTATTTGACTGGTACTAGTCATGAAAAAGATAATTGGGGAAGAAAAATTAAATATTAAATGTTCATTAACTACTTATGAATGTGAAAAGTTAGAAAATTAGAAAAATGAAAAAATTTTTAATGAAAAGAATATTTATTCTATTGTGTATTTTAGTCTTATTAATAGGCTGCGGAAACAAAGCTATAAAAGAAAATGAAAAACCAATGAAAATAGCAGGTATATTTATCAATAATGAGTATAGTAGCGATAATAGTAATGTGTAGGGAAATGGAAAACCTTAAAAGAAACAAAAGAAAAATATAAATCGATAGAGTATTGGGTTAATCCAAATAATAAATTCGAACTTAATTATGATTGGTTAAGTAGTTATGGTGAATTAGAAAGAGGTCATTATGGATTTGTGAAAAAAATCAATAATGAATATATTGCAATAAAATTTACAATTGAGTAAAAGATATTGTAATGTAAAGAAATGAAACAATTTCTATTACTTGCTTATAATTTATGCTATCATATAAGTGGATAGTAGGGATTATGTGAAAAAGGGGAAAAAATAATAATTGTTGTCGTGATATTATTAACAATAGTTTATTTTGGCGTGAAAGGATTTTTATTGTGGAGTCTTCCAAATTCACAAAGTTTTTTAAATAAAAATGAAACAATAGAGGCATTTGATAAAAAAGATACTATAACAATTAAAAGGGCGATTCCTATAGAAGAAAATTATTTTTATTATGATGATTTTAAAATTAGAAATGATTTTGAAATATTTGATGAAGAACATAAAGTATATAAAGTAAAAAATACAGATATTAGAGTAGTATTTGATAAACATGCTATTGATGATTTAGTTACATATGTAAAAGAAGAAGTTAAAAATATGGGAATGTATTACGATTTAACAAAAGATTTAGAAAAAAATAATATTAATACTGATTATAAATTGTATGAATATTTGTTTGAAAATTTAAATTCAAAATTAAATCTATTTAGTAGCATAAATAAATTTAGAAAAGCCCATGCTGTTGATTTAGCGGCAATGTTAGTAACAGTTGGTTTTAATAAATTCACTTTAATAAAGGGGGATTATGAAGGGTATATACTACAAATGAATGGAGCAAAAGAAGCAATTCTTAATCATAATAATTATAAATATCATATTAGAATTTATAGTAATGAATACACTGATGAAAGTTTATATAATTTATTAAGTACAATAGTATTTGAATAATGATTGCGGAATAGCTTTGTAATAATTAAACTTGAATAAGTAAAGAATAAACTGAATGGAGTTAATTAAGTCTAAAAAATATAGTTATTTTGGACCATAATGGAAGCAACAAAAAAATCCTTTTAAATAAAGGATTTTTTAATATTCTTAACTGGTGGCTCCAACGGGAATTGAACCAGTGACACAAGGATTTTCAGTCCTCTGCTCTACCGACTGAGCTATGGAGCCAAAAAAATGGCGGTCCCGAAGGGATTTGAACCCTCGATCTTCTGCGTGACAGGCAGACGTGATAGACCACTACACTACGGGACCATTTGGTTGCGGGAGAAGGATTTGAACCTACGACCTTCGGGTTATGAGCCCGACGAGCTACCGAACTGCTCCATCCCGCGATAAATAAAAATTAAATGGCGGAGGAAAAGGGATTCGAACCCCTGCGCCGTTGCCGACCTCCTGGTTTTCAAGACCAGTCCCTTCAACCAGACTTGGGTATTCCTCCAGCGACAAATTGATTATATCATAGTACTTTTTTATGTGTCAACTGAAAAAATAGCATTTTTTAGGTATTTTGGTCTAAAAAAGTCTTGATTATTTTAATTTTTAATATTATACTTAAATAGTCTTATTTATTTAAGACAAGTGCCAATGCCCAAGTGGCGGAATAGGTAGACGCACAGGACTTAAAATCCTGCGGGTGTTAAAGCCCGTGCCGGTTCAAGTCCGGCCTTGGGCACCAAATTTGATTATAAGCTCCACTTTTTGTTGGAGTTTTAATATACTTTAAATATGTTAGTGATGCATTATGTATTTTATTATATGCTTGGGGGATGAAAAAATGTATGGAGCAATTATAGGAGATTTAGCAGGTTCAATATATGAATTTGGGCAAGTAAAGCAAGTACATCCAGTTTCTATAAATAAAATTATAGAAAAAAATAGTTTTTATAGTGATGATACAATTTTAACTATTGCTATACTTGATGCAATTTTAAACAAAGAAGAAGTTATTTATTATGAAAAATATATAAAAAAGTACATACAAGAATATAAAAACTATAAGCCCAATTTCCAACCTTATTTTAAAACTACATTTTCTTCCAATTTAATCAACTGGTCTGAAGGCAAGATAGAGGGTAGAAGTAAGGGAAATGGAGCAGTGATGCGTATTTCGCCTGTGGGGTATTTATTTAACAATGAGTGGGATATTATCAGACAATCAACATTAGCAACTTTTCCCTCTCATTATTCTTATGAAGCAATGGATGCGTCTCAAACTATAGCACTCATTATTTATTATGCAAGAAGTGGTATGAAAAAAGAAGAAATAATTTATATGCTTACAAAATCATTAAAATACCAACCATTTACTAAATTTAATACAACGTGTAATGAAACATTGCCAAATTGTTTGTATGCTCTATTTTCTTCTAATAGTTATGAAGAAGCGATAAAAAAAGTAATATCTTACGGTGGAGATACAGATACGAATGCTTGTATTGTAGGTGCTATGGCGGAGGCTTTATTTGGAATTGGTGAAAATTTAATTTCATTAGCTAATCAAAAGCTTCCTACTGAGTTTGTAAATATTTTAGAAGAGGGATATAGTAGAATAAAGAAAATTGCTTTATATTAAAGAAAAAGAGTAATTGTTGTTGGAAAGAAAGTATAGGTTTTTCTATCCTTTTTTAGTATAATGATAAATAGTTGTGAAAAAAGTGAGGTAGTAAAAATGAAAAAGAAAGAAAATGCTAATTTTTTTCAAAACGTTAAAAGAACTTGTCTATACATAAAAGATGCAAAATGGAATTTGGTAGGTTATGCCCTTGTTAGTGTAATTGAAGCCATTATCGGAGCTATTCTTCCTTTGATTTCTGCTAAAATCATTTTAAATATTACGGATGGAGTAATGGAACAATTATTATTCTCTGCCCTAGCTGTATTTGGTATTGAGTTTATATTGTATATCATGTATTATTTTAAAAATGCTTTTTATAGTGTTGTATATAGAAAAACACTTGTGAATTTACAAGTCGCTGTTGCTAGAGAAACATTAAAATTAGAAGTGAAAGAAATGGATAAAGAATCATCTGGATTGTTTATCGACCGATTAAATCGGGATACACAAGATATTTCTGGAATGTTTATGGAATATACCTATTGGACTTCTTATGTTATATCTAATGTTGGAGTTTTAGTGGCCATACTATTTTTAAATCGTTACTTTTTTTTGTATGCCATTTTAGTTTCCTTATGTGTATTTTTTATAAATAAGAAAAGTTTAAGTAAACAATACGAAGTACAAAAAAACTTAAAAAAACTACAAGAGAAAAAAACAGGACTTACGAGTGAACTTGTAAGAGGAATAAGAGATATTAAAGTTTTAAACGCTAGTAAAGCTATTTTAAAACAAACTTCTAATAAAATTGTGGAAACATCGAATGAAGAAATTAAAATGATAAAAATAAGAAGAAAGTATAATTATTATGAAAACAATGTTCGTAGCATTACTGATTTTTTGCTAATTGTTTTTGGTATTTTTCTTTATAGTAAAGGATTACTTGCCATTCCTACTTTTGTGATTTTATACAATTACCAATCCAAAGTGAAAAATTTACTCACAGGAGTGGTACAGCTTTTAGAATACAATAAAAAGTTTGTAGTTGCTTCTAATCGTATTTATGAAGTAATTGAAAATGAAAGATTTAAGAAGGAAAAATTCGGTACCACAAAAGTAAAGAAATTGGAAGGAAGTATTCGTTTTTTAGACGTATCGTTTGGTTATGATGATAAAAAAATTTTAAACCATATGAATTTTGAAGTGACGCCAAACCAAAAGGTGGCATTTGTTGGAAAAAGTGGTGCCGGAAAAACCACCATCTTTAATTTGATTACTCGACTTTATGAAGCAGAAGAAGGAAAAGTACTTTTAGATGGACACAATATTAACGATTTGGATTGTGATTCAATAAGAAATAATATGTCTATCATTACCCAAAATCCTTATATATTTAATTTTTCAATTAAAGAAAACTTGTTACTTGCCAAAGAAAAAGCGACAATGAAAGAAATAAGAAACGCTTGTAAAATGGCTTGTATTGACGATTTTATTATGGAACTACCGGAGAAGTACGATACTAAAATTGGAGAAAATGGTGTTATTTTATCAGGCGGACAAAAACAAAGGCTTGCTATTGCTAGAGCCTTACTTATGAAAACAGAAATTATTCTATTTGATGAAGCAACAAGTGCTTTAGACAACGAAACCCAAAGTGAAATTCAAAATGCTATAGAAAACTTAAAAGGAGAATATACCATTTTAATCGTTGCTCATCGCTTGTCTACCATAATCGATAGTGATTGTATTTTTGTAGTGGATGATGGAAAAGTGATTGATAGCGGTACACATAAGGAACTTCTTAAAAAATGTGCATTTTACAAAAACTTATATGAAAAAGACTTGCAAGTTTAAAAAGGAAAATTTTGAAAAAAGAATAAATATGCGTTATAATACGTAATTAGAAAGAGGTGCTTTGATGCAAAAGAAAATGATTTTTGGCTTATTACTTGCTATTTTATTACTACCTATTTCTGTATTTGCAGAAAAAATTGATATTACTAGTTACAATACGATGAATTTAGAAGAATCCTTAAAAGACGAAAATATAACTTATGATTTAAGTAATTATAAGGAAAATGATAACCAAATTACGATTTATATGTTTAGAGGAAAAGGATGTGTACATTGCCAAGATTTTCTAAATTATGTAAATAGTACTTTAGTAAGTGAGTATGGAGATAAATTTAAACTTATTTCTTTTGAAACTTGGTATGATTCTAATAATTCAAGCTTATTAAACAAGGTAGCAACATTTTTAGGAGATGAAGCAGGAGGAGTTCCTTATATAGTTATTGGGGATAAATCATTCTTAGGATATGCTTCTTCATTAAATAGTGAAATTGAATCTGCAATTACAACATTATACAATAGTAAAGAACGCTATGATGTGTTTGAAGAAATAAACAAAGAAGAGAAAAAAGAAACATCAAGTAATACCGCTGCAATTGTCATTTGGAATGCAGTTATTATGGCCGTTGGTGTAGGAATTGTGATTTGGCATAATAGTGCTACAAAAAATCAAATTATAGAAGAATTAAGCAAAAAGACATCTAAAAAATAAGAAACAAAAACTATTAGAAAAACATAGAATAATGTGAATAATAGTTTTTTTTATGTATAAATGATTTGTTGTAATTTACAATGGCGTTTCTGTATGATAAAATTGTTTTTGTTTGTTTAAAGGAGTGAGATGTATGAAAAAAACGAAAATTATTTGTAGTATTGGTCCAGCTAGTAATGAAGTAGATGTAATGGAGAAAATGGTACAAGCAGGAATGGATGTTGCTCGTATTAATTTTTCACATGCCACGATTGAAGAAAGAGAAAAATGTGTTGCAACTGTTAAAGAAGTTCGAAAAAGAACAGGAGCTAATATTGCCATTTTGTATGATTCAAAAGGTCCAGAATTTCGTAGTGGAATGTTAGAAAATGGCGAGATTACTTTGGTGGAAGGAAAAACGATTCGCATAGTAAAAGAAAGTGTTTTAGGTACAGAGGAAAGAATTAGTGTCAATCATCCAAGTGCTTTAGATTCTATTCCAATAGGGAACGTTATTTTACTTGAAAATGGTTTAATGAAAATTGAAGTTGTTTCAAAGGAAGAAGATGGAATTACTTGTAAAATTATTCATGGTGGTATTCTTGGAAATAAGAAAAGCCTTAGTGTACCAGATGTATTACTAGATATGCCTTATGTGAGTGAACAAGATAGAGAAGATATTATTTATGCTTGTCACCATGACGGGGATATTTTAGCCATTTCTTTTGTTTCAAATAAGGAAAATGTTTTGGAGGTTCGTGAAATTTTAAAAGAACAAGGAAAAGAAGATATGCCAATTATTTGTAAAATAGAAAATGGAATTGGTGTAAATAATTTAGAAGAAATTTTAGAAGTTTCTGAAGGAATTATGGTGGCTCGTGGAGATTTAGGAACGGAAACTCGTATGGAAACCTTGCCACTTGTTCAAAAAGAAATGATTAAAAAATGTCGCGAACAAGGAAAAATTTGTATTGTTGCAACAGAGATGTTAGAATCAATGAAAAACAATGCACGTCCAACAAGAGCTGAGATTAGTGACGTTGCCAATGCTGTATTAGATGGAACGGATGCTGTGATGTTATCTGGAGAATCAACGGTAGGACATCACCCTGTTGAAACAGTAGAGTTTATGGCAAATATTTGTGAAGAAATGGAAAAATCTACTTCATTTGAACATTTATTTGCTTATAAAAAAGAATTTGGAATTACGCAAACGATTGCAAATAGTGTTGTAGAAAGTGCCAATATATTACATGCGAAAGCCATTATTGCAGCAACGGTAAGTGGTTTTACGGCAAGAAAAATTAGTAATTTAAAACCAGATTCCATTATTCTTGCAGCATGTCCAAATAAAGAAGTCGGAAGAAGACTAGCCTTAAACTGGGGTGTTTATCCACTGTATGTACCTATTTTAAATTCTGTTGATGAAGTTTTAGATAAAAGTGTTGTATCTGCTAAAGAATATATGAATTTAGAAAAAGGGAATATTGTTGTCATTACGGGTGGTTTTCCAACAGGTGTTACGAAAACAACAAATTTAATGAAAATTGAAGAAATCTAAAATATTAGATTTTCTTTTTTATTTCTTGAATAAAAATTGAAGAATGAAAATAGGGAACTAGCAAGTAACAATGATTTTTTGTTCTTGTTAAGGCAACATAAAAGAGTCTTCTTTCTTCTTCATATAAAAAGTTTTCTTTTTCTTGAATAAGGCGGGTAATAGCAGGCGTTTTTCTCTTAGCAGGAAGTCCAAGTTCACTATCAATTAAATTAATAATAATCACATTGTCACTTTCTAAGCCTTTTGATTTGTGAATGGTTAAATAACGTAAGGTATAAAAATAGTTTTCTAGTTTGAAGTAGCCGTTTTCTAACCATGTTATTTTTTCTTTGGGAATAAAGGTGAAAATATCAAAGTTATTACGTCCAAGAATTAAAATTTCTCCATTATTTATATGCTTTATTGCTTTTAAAAGTACTTTATAAGGATTTAGGTATTTTATTATTTTAATAGGATTTTCTAAGTGTTTTTGGGATTGTAAATTCTTTTTAATTTGGCGCGTATTTTCCATAACAAAATCCCCTGCTATACGAATTAATTCTTGGCTGTTTCGATAGGTATTTTCTATTTTAAATGTTTTCGCACCTTGAAAATATTCTTGAAAGTTTAAGAAAATATTTAAGTCACAACCGGAAAACTTATAAATCGATTGAAAATCATCTCCCACCACCGTTAGATTGGCATTGCTATTTTTCACCACTTCACGAATTAAATCTAGTCGTAATTTGGAGGTATCTTGAAATTCATCAATGATGATTTCTTTGTAGTGGCATATTCTTTTTTCTTTACAAAGGTTTAAAGCCTTTTTAATTAAATCATCAAAATCATAATAATGGTTTTGCTCTTTTTCTTTTTCATAGTAATTTAAAATAGTGTAAATAAAAAAGAGTAATGGATTTTCTTTGGATTTTTTAAAAAATGTCTTAAAATCTTCATAACTTAAATTGTTTGTATTAAATAAGAAAATAAAACTAGCGATTAACTTTTGATTTTCTATGTGTACATCTGTTTTTAAAAAATCTTGGTATTGTTTTTTAGTTAAGAATATCTTTTTATTTAGTTTTAAAAATTGTTTTTTTAAAAAAGAATTTTCCCATACATATTGTGTAAAGAAAATTGTAATGATTTGGTATAAGTAGGTATCGGGGGCTATTTCAAAAAATTCCTCTTCTTCTTTTAAAATATGCATGGCAAGTTTGTGAAACGTAAATACATGAATTCTATCATTCTTAATTTTTTCTTTTAAACTTTTTACAGATTCGTTTGTAAAGGAGATGCAAAGAATACTTTCCGGTTTTATATGTTTGATTTCTAATAAATACTTGATTTTGCCAATCATGGTAAGCGTTTTACCACTTCCTGCTCCTGCAACAATTAGCGAATATTTTTCTGCATTTAGGATAGCATTTCTTTGCTGTTCATCTAATGGATACCCATTAATTATAAAAAAATCTTTGTGCATAACCTTTATTATAAAAATTCTTCTCTATTTGTCAAAAAGCTAATTTGGGAAATGGAAGATAGTTTTTCCTATTTCCTATGGAGAATTTGGCAAATTGATGGCAATTTCTTTCATTTTTAATGCATTTTGGGTATAATTAGAAAAAAGGAAGATGTAATATGTATAGAAAAACCTATGCGAAAATAGATGGAAATATTTTAGAAGAAAATGTTAAAGAAATAAAGAAAAAATATAATGAGTATGAATACTATTTTGGTGTTGTGAAAAATAACGCCTACGGCCATGGAATGAAAGTCGTGCAAAACTTAATACGAGCGGGAATTAACTACCTTGCTGTTTCTTCTTTGGAAGAAGCCTTAATGGCACGCAAATATACAAACGATACTCCTATTCTTGTTTTAGAGCCTATTCCTCTAGACTTTGTTGATGATGCCATTAATAGTAAAATTACCCTCACGATTGAAAGTGTCGATTATTTAAAAAACTTAAATAAAATGGATTTGCCTTATGAATTAAAGGTTCATTTAAAACTAGATACGGGAATGAATCGCTTAGGAATTAAAACCAGTAAAGAAGTAAAAGAAGCCGTTAAAATTATCAGTAAAAATGATAAATTGTTTTTAGAAGGTATTTATACCCATTTTGCAACTACTGGTGTAAATGATTTTTATTATGATAGGCAAGTAGAGAATTTTTTACATCTTACAAGTGAAATTGATTTAGCAAGTATTCCGATTGTGCATTTAGACCGAAGTTTAACTTTTGTTACGCATGAAAAGTTAGCATTTGCAAATGGTGTTCGTCTTGGAATTGCTATGTTTGGGTTTAGTGGAAGTAGAACGTTTGGAACAGGATTTAAAGCAAAACTAAGAAGTATAAAACGAAATATGTATTTAAAAAAATATCATATTAGCAAAACGATTTTAGAAAATGATTTACAACTTTCTACTGCTTTTTCTCTTTATTCGAGTGTTATGTCCCTTCGTAAAGTACAGAAAGGTGACGTAGTTGGTTATAATGCAAGTTATCAAGTAAAAGAAGAAAGTTTTATCGCAACCATTCCGATTGGATATGCTGATGGGATTTCAAAAGAGTTTGGATTTGTTTCTATACGAAATAAAAAGTATCCTATTGTGGCAGACGCGATGGATATGATAATGGTATTAGTAGATGAATCGGTTAAAATAAAAGATAAAGTAGAAATTTTTGGAGATACTATAACTATTCATGAAGTAAAGGGAAGATTAAATACCAATGCGCAACATTTGTTTAGTGGGATTACTACTCGTGTTCCAAGAGTGCATGTCGATGGTAAAGATGAAGTAGAAATAAAGTATTAGCACCTAAGATAGCACCTAAGATAACACCTAAGATGAATTTTGTGGAAAAAGAGGAAAGGTTGATTTTATGGAAAAGTACGTTCCACCATTTTCTATAACAAATACGATGTTAGAAGATGTTTCTGTGATTATGGAGAGTATCGGGAAATGGGATCATTATAATCATTTGGATAAAATGCCAAAATTGAGAAAAAATAATCGAATACATTCTATTCATTCTTCATTAGCCATTGAAGCAAACTCGCTATCGTTGAATCAAGTAGAAGATGTTATTGATGGCAAATTGGTTATAGGCCCTAAACAAGAAATCCAAGAAGTAAAAAATGCGTATGAGGCTTATCTTTTAATGGAAAAAGTAAATCCCTATAGTCTTGAAGATTTAAAAAAAGTACATGGTATTATGATGTATTTGACACTTCAGGATGCTGGAGAATTTAGATCTTGTAAAGAGGGAGTGTTTGATGGAGAAACATGTATTTTTATGGCACCAGGCCCTGAATTTGTAAATTCTCTTATGAAAGAATTATTTGATTGGATAAATCAAAATCAAAATAGAATACATCCTTTAATTCTTTCCAGTGTATTTCATTATGAGTTTGTATTTATTCATCCTTTTTCGGATGGAAATGGCCGTATGGCAAGATTATGGCAAAATGTGATACTTTCAAGTTGGAAAAATATTTTTGCCTATTTACCTATTGAATCTCAAATTCAAAAATATCAAAGTGAATATTATAAAGTCATAAATGATTCAAATCAAAATGGAAATTCTAATGCATTTATTGAATTTATGTTAAAAATGATAAAAGAGGTAGTAATAGAAAATACAAGTGATAGCCTAGTATTTGGAAATACATATATATGTAAGTTATTAGATATTATGGAAGATAATGTTCCTATTTCTGCAAATGATTTAATGGAACGTTTGCATTTGAAATCAAAAAAATCATTTAAAAAAACTTATTTAGACCCAGCCATTCAAAATCACTTCATTAAAATGACAATACCAGATAAACCAACAAGTAAAAATCAAATGTATTATAAAGAAAAGTAAGAGAAGAGGAATTCATATGGACTTTGAAGTTTTAATTTTAGGAACCGATGCCAATGCGTATTATATGGCAAGATGTTGTTATGAGGCGTACCATAAGAAGGCTTATTTAATTGGAAAAGATAGACTTGCTTTTACAAAATTTTCTAATATTTTAAATGTAGAATATGTAAGTGGTTTATGGGAAGAAGAAACGTTTTTAAATACTTTAGAAGAGTTTGCTAATAAGCATAAAGAGAAAAAAATTATCTTAATTAGTACTAATGAAACGTATGCTGAATATATTTCTGCAAACAAGAAAAAATTAAATAAACAATTTGTGTATAATTATCCTAGTGTAGAAGTGATAAAAAGTTTAACAAATAAAGAGACGTTTTATAAAACGTATGAAAAATCTTGTTTAAAATTTCCTAAAACTATTTATTTTGATTGTAGCAAAGAGAGTAAGATTCCTAAAATGACTTACCCAATCGTTTTAAAACCTGCTAATGTTGTTGTTTACAATCATTTGAGGTTTGAAGGTAAGAATAAAATCTATAAATTAAATAGCGAAGAGGAAGTAAAAAATACTTTAAACTTAATAAAAAATGGGGGATATACAGATAAGTTAATTTTACAAGAATTTATTCCAGGAGATGATTCTAATCTATTTGATTCAGTCGTGTATGTGAATACTAAAGGGCATGTTGAATTTATTAGTTTTGCTCAAATAGGACTACAGGAAAGAACGAAATCTATGGTTGGAAATGCAGCAGTATTGATGAATGGTTTTAATACGACAAAGGGTGATGTGGATAACCAAGTAGAAGATATTAAAAAGTTTATGGAGAATATTGGGTATACAGGTTTTGCAGAGGTTGATATGAAATATGATTGTCGTGATAATACATTTAAAGTATTAGAAATTAATGCAAGACAGGGAAGATGTAGTTATTATGTTACTCCTTTAGGAAAAAATTTAGTGCAAGTTTTAATAGAGGATTGTTTGAATGGGATAGAACATGAATATGAATTTTTAGACAAAAAAGTTCTTTTATCTTTCGTCCCAAAAGGAATTGTTAAGAAATATATTTCTAACGAAGGCTTCAAAAAAGAAGCGCTTAAGATATGGAGAAACGTTGTAAAACCGATGGATTGTCCTAAAGATAAAAACTTAAAGCGTTTCTTAATGTTACGTAAAAGATGGTTTCATTATTATAAAGAATATAAAAATGGATATTGGAAGTAGGTGATGGATTATGTGTGGAATTGTCGGATTTGTAGATAAAAAAAATACCAAAGAAAAAAAAGAAATTATAAAGAAAATGGCAGATCGTATTAAACATCGTGGTCCTGATGATGAAGGGTTTTATGTGGATAAAAATATAGCACTTGGACATAGAAGATTATCAATAATTGATTTAACTCGAAATGGATCACAACCCATTTATAATGAAGATAAAAGGATGGCGATTGTCTTTAATGGAGAGATTTACAACTATGAAAGCATTAAGGAAGAACTAATTAAAAAAGGCCATAAGTTTAAGACGAAGACCGATACAGAAGTTATTTTACATGGTTATGAAGAATATAAAGAAAAGTTATTTATTCGCTTGCGTGGTATGTTTTCATTTGTCATTTATGATAAGGTAAAAGAGGAATTAATTGGTGCAAGAGACCATTTTGGAATTAAGCCTTTTTATTACTATAAACATAAAGATAGTTTTTTCTTTGGTTCAGAGATTAAGTCTTTTTTAGAACATCCTGATTTTCAAAAAGAAGTTAATAAAGATGCTTTAAAAATGTATTTGATTTTTCAATATTCTGTGCATGAAGAAACGTTCTTTAAAGGGGTTTATAAGTTAAAACCAGGGCATTATTTTAAATATAAGAATGGAAAAATGACGATAAAAGAATATTTTAAAGTCGATTATCAAAAGAGTGATAAACCATATGATGTGTATAAAAAAGAATTAAAGAGTGTTTTAGAAGATTCAATTAAGTACCATCAAATCACTAGTGATGTAGAGGTAGGTTCTTACCTTTCAGGTGGTGTAGATTCTTCTTATGTCGTAAGTGTTGCAAAACCAGACAAAACATTTTCAGTTGGTTTTGATATGCCAGGATTTGATGAAACGATGTATGCAAAAGAATTATCTGATTTACTACACATTAAAAACTATCAAAAGAAAATTACAAGTGATGAATTTTTTGCTATACTTCCAACTATTATGTATCATACTGATGAACCACATGCCAATCTTTCTACTGTTCCTTTGTACTTTTTATCAAGACTTGCTAGTGAAAAAGTAAAAGTTGTATTATCTGGTGAGGGTAGTGATGAAATGTTTGCAGGATACAATGAGTATTATGAACCAACGCTTCTTAGGTTATATACAAAAGTTCCATTGGCATTACGTAAGGCGATTGGAAAAATGGTAAGTCCACTTCCGCATTTTCCAGGTCAAAATACTTTAAAACTTTATGGAAGACCTTTTTATGAACGTTATATTGGGCATGGAACATTCTCAAGTGAAAAAGAAGTAAATGAAATGTTGGCAAGCAATTTACAAAATGAAGAAACGATTGCAGATGTAATTAAACCTTATTATGATAAAGTAGCAAATTTGGACGATGTAACGAAGAAAATGTATATTGATATGCATTTTTGGTTGCCACAAGACATATTATTAAAAGCGGATAAAATGACAATGGCAAATTCGATTGAACTTCGTGTTCCTCTTTTAGATAGTGTTTTATTTGGATATGCTAGGCAAATTCCAACAAAATATTTAGTCCTTGATAAACAAACGAAGTATTTATTTCGCGATATTACACATGAAAAAATTCCCAAAGAGTGGTCGAAAAGAAGAAAACTTGGTTTTCCAGTTCCTTTTTCAAAGTGGTTAAGAGAAGAAAAATATTATAAAAAAGTGAAGGATATGTTTAATCAACCTTTTGTAAGTGAGTTCTTCAATCAAGAGAATATTAACAATTTATTAACAGAACATTACAAAAATATTAAGAATCATGGACGCAAAATTTACAATATTTATGTATTTTTAATCTGGTATGACGTATATTTTAATAAAAATTGAAATTCATGTATTGACATAATTTAACTATTTTGTTATAGTTGATTATGTCCAGTACACATGGGCGCTTAGCTCAGTTGGTTAGAGCACCTGCCTTACAAGCAGGGGGTCATAGGTTCGAGTCCTATAGCGCCCACCATTTATTTTTTTTGCCGACTTAGCGTAATTGGTAGCGCAACTGACTTGTAATCAGTAGGTTGGGGGTTCGATTCCCTCAGTCGGCACCATTTTTTGGAGGGATAGCGAAGTGGTCAAACGCGGCAGACTGTAAATCTGTTCCTTCGGGTTCCATGGTTCAAATCCATGTCCCTCCACCATTTCTTTTATTGCCTCGTAGCCAAGTGGTAAGGCATCAGACTTTGACTCTGACATTCCGGTGGTTCGAACCCACCCGAGGCAGCCATTTAATTTTTTATGATCCGCTAGCTCAGTCGGTAGAGCATTTGACTTTTAATCAAAGGGTCGAGAGTTCGAATCTCTCGCGGGTCACCATCTTGAAATTAAACTTGAGACTTTGTGTTTCAAGTTTTTCTATATTTAAAAATATGTTATTATAAAACAACTAAGGGTGATGTTTATGATAATTAGAAGAGCTACTATAAAAGATGTTAAAGAATTAAATAACTTGTTAACTTTATTAATTCGAGATGAAAAGCAGTATGATGAAAATATTAATGAAGAATTTGTGGTTACAAATATGTATGAAAACTATATAGAAGATACAACTAGATGCATTTTAGTAGCAGAAGATAATCAAACAATTCTTGGTTATTTATACGGCTATAGTAAAGAAAATGATATTATCATTCATTCCCAAGAAGCGAAGTTAGATGCTTTGTATGTAAAGGAAGAATTTAGAAACCAACACATTGCTGATGCCCTTATTCTTGAATTTAAAAAATGGGTAAAAGAGCAAAATATTCAATTTGTAGATGTAGGAGTTTGTAGTTTAAATACAAAAGCCAAAAAGTTATATAATAAACATCATTTTATATCCCTAAAAGAAGAGTTAAGATGTGAAATTGAATAAATTTAAAAGGTGTGATGTTTTGTGGAAATATATGAAATAGCAATTGAAAGATTTATAGAAGATATGGGATATAAAGAAAATGAACATGTTTTAGGAGCTTTTTTCTATGGAAGTTATTTAACAGATTTACCCAATTAAATAACATTTTAAGTTTGAATATGGGGTGAGTTTAGAAGCGTTTCTATCTCGATTGGGAAAAACGATGTATAGTATTAAAAGAACGGAGTTACAGGAAATAATAGAAAACTTAAATAAAAATATCATGAGTTCAAATAATGTATGCCAAGATGATGAAGAAGCAAAAACTTTGAAATAAAAAAGGTCAAAATTGACTTTTTTTATTTTGCCAATTTTTGGTAATAATTTAGACATCTTTCTACAATATTTGCAGTCAGTAACCATTATACTAGGTTTAGTAAAAAAGTTAACGGCGCGCCGTTAATAGTTTTTGCAATTTAGTTGATATACTAAACTATAAGGTGGTCATAATGAAATTATCAAAAGCAGTATCTCAAAAAATATTAAAGATATGCAAAGAAAAAAATATTTCTATTAATAAACTTGCTGCTATTTGTTGTGTGACACAAAGTACGGTGCAAGGTTTAATTCAAGAGAAATCAGAAAGTCCAAAACTTGCAACCATAACAAAAATATGTGAAGGCCTTGGGATTACTTTAGAAGAATTTTTTGATGACGCCTTATTTGCAAATTTAGAAAGAGATGACAAATGAAAATAGTAAATGAAAGCAAAAAAACTTCTATTGTTTTAGAAGATAAGGATATTTTAGAAGTGACTACTTTAAATGAAAATCATACTAAAATTACCATTAAATGTTTAGGAAATACCCTTCACTTAGAAGAGGAGAATGTGAAAATTCTAGAAGAAAAACAGGAAGAGGAAAAAGCGATAAAAGCGATGAAAGAATATTTAAAGACACAGAAGAATGACTAAAATTAATCAAAATCGAGTTATAGCGCGAAATAACTTGATTTTTTAAATTGTCTATACTATAATGATATTGCATTTCAAATTGCACCCATAGCTCAATTGGATAGAGCGCTAGACTACGGATCTAGAGGTTAGGGGTTCGACTCCCTTTGGGTGCACCATTTAATTTTTTGTAGCATTTTTAAAACTTTATGCTATAATATAGTATGTATCGGGAAGTGGCTCAACTTGGTAGAGCACTTGGTTTGGGACCAAGGGGTTGCAGGTTCAAATCCTGTCTT
>CAJUKB010000009.1 GCA_910587325.1 uncultured Bacilli bacterium
CAGTTGCAACTTTTCTCCTTTTTAGATGGGGTTTAAAATTTTGCCGGAACTTAAAAATTTGTTGTATAAATTGACTTGTAATTTTTAATAATAACTTATTTTTTTTGATTGTTTTCTTTTTTCTTTTTACTCCACCAAGTACCAGTAAGTGTACAGCCTCCACCAATAAATATAAATAGTATCATAAATATCCAAAATTCCATATTCTACCTCCTAAAATCTCTTTTTACTATAATTCTTTCATTATGAATATTTCAATTATAAAAATAATAAATGTTATTAAACCTGTCAAAATCGCTAACAATATTTTTTGATAATTTCTTTTTCCAATTTCTTGTTGTACTTCTTCATAAGATAATGATTTATTTTCCATAAAAGCAATAATCTCTTTATAAGTTTGAATATCATTCTTCTTTTTAAATTTCTCAATGACTATTGCTGTTACAAATGTTATTACAAAAAATAATGCCCAAATAATAACACCAATGTATCCATCTAAGGTAAATAATGGATATGCACTAAACATAACAATTAGCATTTCTACTAGGAAAATATAACTCATTATATTAAATTTTTCTATTTTTTCTTTACTTACTATCCTTTTCATCTCCTCTATATCTCCTTTTATAAAATCATCTAGAGTTACATGAAAAATGTTAGATAACATAGTTAAACTTTTTATATCAGGATAACTTTTATTTGTCTCCCAATTAGATATTGTTTGTCTTGAAACAAAAACTTTCAATGCTAATTCATCTTGTGAAATATTTTGTTTTTCTCTGTATTTTTTAATTCTTGCTCCAACATTCATTTTGCACCTCCAATTACATTTTATATGAAAGAAATATTTTTGTCTGTCAAAAGTCTTTGACATCTAGTTATTAGTAATGAATTATAGTAAATTATTTTTCTTAATTGTAACAAAAAAGAGTAAATCTTAAATAATCTACTCCACAAATTGTAATTTAGCGAACTAATCTCTTTACTCTCTCAACATAATCATCTGCATGATTTATGCTAATATCCCCATGATAATATCCTTGTAGTACATCAAGTTCACTATTTGGGATTAAATTAGCAATTTTAATTGCTGATTTTTTCATAATAGGTCTTTCTTTGCTTCCAACTAATACAAGAACTTTTGCTCTAGTATGTGATAAAGTATCTTTTACTTCATAACTAGAATTTGACTTCATAAAAGCAATTAAATTATCTTTTGTAATTTTACAAGTATCTTCATAATACATATCAAACAAACTGTTTTTAAGTTTTAAACTTTTAAACTGTAGTTTTGAAAACCATTTTTTACTTATTAAACAATATGATAAATTAAATGTTGGCTCTATCATTTTATAAGTAAAATTCATAGGAATTGCCAAAGCACTTTCAACAATAGCATATTCACATATATTGGGATTTTTAGATAGTATTTCTAACAATATTTGTCCTCCTAATGATAATCCTCCAATTAATTTTACTTTTCCATTATAATTATCATTTATAAAATTTATTATTTCTAAAGCATTACTTTCAATGGAAGTAAAATTTGTATCACTATTTGAATGTCCGTCTAGTATAGGAATAACTATGTGAAATTCATCTTCAAGCAATCCTATTTCATCTATATAATTCCACCAAGAAAGACCGCCACCATGCAATAAAATTACAATATCATTATTCTTTGATCCATATTCTTTATATTCCATCTTACACCTCTAAATTGTAATTTTGTATTACTTTATATCAAAACTTTCTGTCTTTAAATCACAATAATATCTACCACTTGTAGCAGTAAATTTTAAAACACAGTAATCTGAATCCGTTACACCTTTTTTATAAAACATAGTATCCCCTTTTTTCCAAATCATATTTTTAGTTTCTTGGTCTGTTAATACTTCCATTGTTCCTTTTAACATAACCCCCACATACTTAATGAGTCCTTTATGATAAAAATATAGACTAGCATTAGAATTTTTTTGATATTGCTTTACTCTCATAGATGAAGTATTGGTAGAAAAATAAAATTCTTTTAAACCTTTTCGTTTTCTAGGTTTTAGCATTGCTTTCACATTAGGATAATTTTCATTATCAATAGAACTTATAAAACTAACTTTTTGTTTATCAATAAATTTTTCTATTTTCTTTAAGTTCATTATACTTCAACTCGCTTTCAAATTGTAATTTAGTCTTTAATTTTAATAATAATATCATAAGCAGTAGAACATTCTTCTTTTGATAATTTTGTTTCCTTTATTAGATATTCTATTGCCTCATCTCTACTATCAAACTTTTTCAATATATCTCTTACTTCTTTAAATACTTCAATAGCATTTTTAACTTCATTATTCATATTCTCATCTCACTTTCAAATTGTAATTTGTCTTTCTAAAACAATGTTATTTGCTCATTACTTTTTATTTCTTTTTTATATGCTTTAATAATGTCTTTCATATCATATAGTAATCCATATTTATTACATTCATCAGTAAATACCTTATATAATATTTTATAATTTGGTACTATACAATTATATCTTTCACCATAATATTTAATATATTTATCTTTTAAGCCAGTAAAACTCTGTTTTAATTTATCTAAATAATAATCTCTTTGATTTTCTCTTAAAGTCATTCCCATAAAAGTATGAATAAATTTAGCCCCATTTAGATATGCAAGTCTAACTAACTCTTTTATATCTTCTTCATTATCTGTTATAAATGGCAAAACAGGATTTATCATAATTCCTACAAATATTCCATTATCGCTTAATTCTTTAATTGCTTGAAATCTTTTGGAAGATACACAAACATTTGGCTCGATTATTCTTGATAATTCATCATTTGGAGTAGTGATTGTAAATTTAATAATTACATTGTTTTTTGAATTTATTTCTTTTAACAAATCAATATCTCTTAAAATCAAGTCACTTTTCGTATCAATAGAAACACCAAAACCATACTTCGATATAAGTTTTAATGCTCCTCTTGTTTGTTCATATTGTTTCTCTAACGGATTATAAGTATCAGACATTGACCCAATTCCAACAACACCTTTTTCTCTTTTTTTAGATAATTCTTGTTCCAAAATAGATAAAGCATTTACTTTTCCACGAACAATATCAAAATTATCAATATGATAACAATTACTTCGTGAATCACAGTAAATACACCTATGAGGACAGCCTCTATATAAATTCATATTGTAATCAATGCCATACCACTCTGATCCGTATTTTACTTTTGTAAGTATTGTTTTTGCTTTTATAAATTCCATTTTATTTACTAATCAACTTTTCAAAAGAATTAGCATTTAATATAGTATTTGATATAAACTCGCCTTTATAGAAGTTAGCCCAGTTATTAAATATACAAGGTGCATTTTTGGCTTTTTCCAAAGAATCAATTTTGATGAAGTTAATCTTAATATTATTTTCTTTTGCATATTCAGTTAGTTCTTTTACTTCATATTCTACATAAGGACACTCATTACTATAATAGATTGTAAATTCCTCACTATCTATTTTCATTGTTCTTGCATTATCATTAAATTTAGGAGTTTCATTATCATCAAATTGAAGTGCTAATAATTCATAATCATCTATTTCATCAACAACTTTAAAACCATAATGAATGAAAAAATCTTTTCCTCCAATAAAAGGCTTTTTCTTTTTAGAAGTTAAAGTACATATACCACTCATACCTTTTTCTTTCGAATCATTTATTGCATATTCGAGTAGTTCTTTAGCAATGCCATTTCCTTTAAAACTTCCTGCTACCCATAAACAATAAATATATTCATAATTCTTACCACTTATTGGCACCCAAGCAGTTTCTATTGGCTCATATTCAATAAATACTTTTCCTCTAGCATTTAATTTTCTAAAAATATGTCCATCTTCTAATTTACTTTTAATCCATTCCTTTTTACTATTAACACCTATTTGATGTTTTTTATCTCCGATTGCACAACAGATATGTTCATCTTCAATATTTTCTAAAGTTAAATTTACATATTCATTCATTTTATTTCACTCCTTCTAATGATTTTATGCCATTCATAATTATTTCTAGTGATAAGTCAAAACTTTCTTTGATAGATATTGGATTCCCAAAAGCATTATTATTTACGAGTAAAGAAAATCCCTCCAAAAAACCTCTTAATGTTCTTATAATATGATTTATATTATCATCACTAATATCTAAAGACTTCATTACTTTAAATAACATATTAAATAGTCTTGTAGTAGCATTTTCTTTTTGGGCATTTTCATATTTGTTATACCAAAGCATAGCAGTAAAAACTCCTTTATTATTAGTAGCATAATCATAAAAAGCATAACACATATTCTTTAAAGCCTCATATCCTGATACTCCAACAGCAGAATCAAGCATTTTTTCTTCCAGTTGCTTCCACCCATAAACCATAAGTCTTTGTTTTATTTCATCAAGACTTCTTATATGATTATACAAAGATGGCGATTTAATATTTAATTCTTCAGCAATTAGTTTGAGTGATAAATTATCTAACCCAACTCTATTTGCAATACAAGCAGAAGTTTCAATAATAAGTTCATCACTAATGTTATTTTTTGACATATTACCCTCCATAACTAATTGTGATACAATTTTAACTAATTAAATTAGTTTTGTCAATAGTAAAAAGAGAAATTATAAAAATAATCTCCCCTATAAACTTACTATTTGTGCAAAACTTTGTAAAGCCAATAGGTGGTTTTCCGCTTAAATGACCTTTTTTCGCTGCTCCTACAAGTCCAAATTTTGTTCTCTCACTAGTTCTTTCTATTTCTAGTTGAGCAAGTATTGTAAGCATTCTTATAAAGAATTTTCCATTTGCATTTCCTGTATTGATTTCTTCTGCTACACTTTCTAAACTACAATTATAATCTTCTAACATTATACATATTGTTTCTAAATCTCTGATAGAACGAGTTAGTCTATCTAACTTATAAACAATGATTTTATTGATTTTGCCATCTTTCATATCTTGTATCATTTCTTGAAATTTTGGTCGATTGGTATCTTTTGCTGATACACCTTCTTCACGATATACTTTATATATTTTATAGCCTTTAAATTCACATAACTTTTGTAATCTATCTTCTTGTTCATCCAAACTATGACCAAATCTACTTTGATCTTCTGTGGAAACTCTAGGATATAGACCACAAATAATTTCAGTTTCTTCTTGTTTCAAATTATCACATTCCTTTCTATTATTTTTTTTAAAACGAAAAAAAACAAGAGAGAATATTCCCTTGTGCTAGATAAACTAAAAATATAATGTTAGAAGTATTTTGATAGAATTATTTTCTATCATATACTATTTTACTTAATGCTTATTGTCTTGTCAGTGGCAAATTTAATTGTATTTTTGGTTGTACGAATTTCTTATTATTTCCTTATTTTATAAGGGTTAGAGAAGAAAATAAACTACCAAATAAATTAAATGAGTAAAAACCAATATAACATTTTCGATAGAATTTTTATCTATCATACCCATCTTAACATTAGATATAAGTAAAGTCTAGGTAAAAAATGGGTAAATTTTGAGTAAATTTCGTGTAATTTTTGAGAAGAATTAAAGAAGTGAAAATACTCTTGTATTGATTTTTATCCAATACTTTATCATAGTATCATTTACTTCTTGCAATGTCTAGGCAAAAAAGATGCAAATTTCTTGCAAAATTGTTGCAAAAAGTATGCAAAAAAGTTGCAATTCTATGAGTATCGATAAATTTTCAATACAATAACATAGTATCATTGATATTAGTCTAATTACAATACAAAAAGTAGTATAAATTTAATACAATTCCTAGTATAAAAATAGTACATTTTCAGTATAAATTAAATCTAATTTTGATACATTTTATTCATTGTATTTAATATAGAAACATATTTAGTAAATGATACAATAGCATTTTCTCTAGGCAAGTAAATTTTTTCTATATCATCATATAGTAGTGCTATTAGAGTATTTTTGGAATTACTAACAATAATTCTGTGTGGTTCTCTTACACTTATGTTCGTTTGATTAAATTTGATGATATGACCCGATAAAAATTCAATGTTAAGGTTGGTTGTACTAACTTTCATTTTTAGTCTTTTCTTGATATCACTAGGGAATTCTAGATTTTCTATGGTCGTTTTCATAACTATTCATCAACTCCTTTAAACAATGAAAAAAGCCCATAATATCAAATACTATGAACTTGTTTTATAAATAAAAAACTCACACTTCCTAATAAGGTGTGCGAGTTTAAACCTCAATAGAGCGAATCACATAAAAGTTACGAACTTGGTTCTCTTTCTATAAATATTATATATGAATTGTTATTAAATTTCAATGGGAGTATGTTTCAATGGGAGTATATGAAAATTTTAGCATTTGTAGTATAATTTAATAGAGTAAAAACTTTAGGTGATATAGAAAATGAAAAAAGATAATAATATTAATTTTATATTTAAGAGTCTTAATAAGAAAAAAATAACAATTTGTTTATTAATAGAAGCATTTTTAGATTTTATTTACTATTTTGTTCCATTTGCATTTACATTATTTTTAACTATGCCTTTTACAGTTGAGAAAGCAATTATTGTAATAGCAATTTTTATGATTTCTAAAACGCTTCGTGTTATAGGGAATTACTTATTAAGAAAATATAGTGATAATTATTTATATGAATATTCAAAGGTTCAATATCAAGAATATTATAAGAAATTAAATAAATTACCAGTTGAAACAATTTCAAAATATCAAACTGGGTATTTTGAAAACATAATTGAGAAAATTAGTGAATTAGTAAAAAAAATATTGCAAGCAGAATATGTAAGTATAGTAATAACTTTTATTTTTTTATTTTATACACTATATAATCAATCAATAATACTTTTTGTTAGTTCTTTTATTACAAGTGCTATTTGTATATTTTTAAGTATTAGAATATTAAAAAAGGCGAATACTCAAGTAGAAAAACTATATGACCAAGAATATGAGTATTCATCAGTATACAATGATTTTATAAGTAATATT
This sequence comes from uncultured Bacilli bacterium, assembly GCA_910587325.1. Classification (GTDB taxonomy): domain Bacteria; phylum Bacillota_I; class Bacilli_A; order RF39; family UBA660; genus MGBC108787. The sequence goes on from CAJUKB010000009.1 coordinate 7,051, forward strand.
CGTACTGTAAAATTACTAAATGATGATGATTACTTTGTTAATAAAATTAGCAGAGAAGGTAAAAAGTGTTATAACGAAAACAAAAAGTATGTTAAGTATTATTCTTTTGAAGAAGCATTACGTAATATATTGATAGTTATACCATTCTTTTTGGGGCTTATTAAGGCTGCCATTGATTTATCAAATGGAATTGATACACTTGGAATAATTACTTTCTATATTTCATTACAAGTAGAAATGGGATTTGTATTTGAAGAATTATCCGGAACTATAATAAGCTGGTATGAACTTAAAGCAATTAAAAACAAATTAATATCTATATTTAAAAATTTAGACAATAGAAAAGAATTCAAATCTTTTAAAGAAATTCAATTATCTGACATTGTAATTCAATATCCTAAATCAAATTTAGAAATAAAAGTAGATAATCTTATAATCAATGATAATGATAAGATATCAATTACGGGACAATCTGGACAAGGTAAAACATCAATTATAAACTTAATCTTAGGTAATATCGATTCTTATAAAGGACAAATTTCTATTGATGGAAAAGACTTAAAAGATGTTAAGTTAGATATTGGAACAGTAAGTCAAGAAATTGAACTCTTTAATATGTCTATTAAAGACAACTTATGTTTAGACAAAAAAATTTCAGATGAAGAAATCATAAGATATTTAGAAGAATTAGAATTAAACGAGGTATTATTGTTTGAAGATAATATTTATACTATCGTGGGTGAAAAGGGCTTAAAACTGTCTACTGGTCAAAAAAGAAGAATTAACATTTTAAGAAGTTATTTAATGAATAAAGATATTTATATTTTAGATGAACCTACTTCTAATTTAGATAAACATACTGAAGAAATAGTTGTCAATTTCATCTTAAAATATTTTAAAAATAAAACTTTAATAATCGCTACACATAATGAAAAAATAAATGAAATATGCAATAAGTTTTATACATTTGAAAATCATCAATTAAAGAACTTAAATAAATAATCATTATAGTTTAAAGGGTATGGGAATTCCCATAAATAGAAAACGTGCGGGAGTAGGTTTTCAGTGCTGGCTAGGACATAACAATGCATTTGTTTTCACACATTTTTAAGGTTAATTTTAAAGGACTGCTTGTTTTGCAGTCCTATTTTCATACATAAATTAGTTCTTTTAAGATAATTTCTTCAGCCATAATTTTATAATTATTCATTAGTCTCACCCATTGAAGTTGGTTATCCATTTTTCTTTTTTCGGATAGTAACTCATCAGAATTTTTGTATTGTTCCATTAAAATATTTAATCTATTTTCTACTTCAATACTAACTGAAACAAGATGATTTGTTAATTCATTTTTCATTAAAAGTGTTGTATAAAATGGCTTATTATTTTCTTTCAGATAGTGTAATCTTAAATAGCCATACTTGTTAATTTTCTCATTATTTTGTTTTTCTATTGTTAAATTTGGTAATAAATAATCGCCAACTTTTGCATAATTTAATTCCATTTTTTTATCTCTCCATTTCTTTATTTTTAATATTTTTTTCGTAAAAATCTACCGATTTTGTTTTGCTATTGTATTTAAAATAACCTTGTTCATTGTTTTTATCTATAACTTTAATAGTAAATCTATCAATTAAAAATAAATCAAACTTGCCAATAGATAATTGCTTTTTTAGATAATCAAGAACTTTAAATTGTTCTATAGTATCTACTTGATTCTTTAAAATATTTCTTTCGTTAATTGTTTCATTGATAACTCCTTTCACTTTTAGTTTGCTTTGACTACTTCTTTTTTGGGTACTAATAATAGAAAATCTTTAGAAACATTTCCCTCAAAATAAGGACTGCCAATTATGCCATCTACATAAAAATGACTATGGGCTTTAGCAAAAAAATCATCTACAAACTCACTCGGATATTCATTACTTGTCATTTTTAGAATGGATAAAACGTCATAATCTTTTTTCTTGATTTCTAATTCTTCTTCAGTTATTCCATTTAGATATTTAATACCAACAGTATCATTTTTAAGAACAATGTATAAGTATTTAATAAATTCTGTACTACTTTTTGTGATAAATTCATCAGTAAATTACGCATTTTTTACACTTCTTTCATTATTTTCCTCATTTAAAAGGGCTTTTACGAAGTCCAATTTGAAAAATTAGCCTCTCATATGTTTTCTCACAAAAATGGAAAAAGTGAAGTCTAAATTTTCAATTTCTTTAAAATTTGTGTAATTTCTGATAATGAATATTTTTGATTATGTTCTTTAATAAAGAATGGTTTGTTAGATATTTCGTTAATTTTATACTCTAGTATCGTAATAGTAGTAGGATATGTAATTTGATACTCTGTAGGCTCTATAACCTGTAAATTAGTATGTAATAAGTGTTTAACTGTTCCTTTCTTAACTTTGTAAGTATAGTCTTTGATTACCTCCAAGATTTTGTTATTTGGCTTTAATGTTTCCATAGTTTTAATATCCAACATCAAAAAAGTCCTCCTTCCTAGAAAGAGAACTTTAAGCCTTTAAAAAAACAAAAAACTCACGAACTTGTTACAGTCCGTAAGTTGTTTTCAAATGGAGCGGATGATAATAGGGTTTTAAACCTAAAATCTAAAAAAATATCCCTCACTCGTTAAATAGATTATAACACATAAGTTGAAATGATGCACTAATTAATTATGAATTAATAGCGATTCTATAAAATTTGAAATCACTTTTGCTAATTTTTCAAAATCATAATCTGAACTAATTGATGGTATATGAACAAAAATCATTTTAATATCTGAAGAAATTTCTTGAATATACTTCATACCTTCATAGTATATATTATTGCATAAGTAGTTACCAGCATCATTAGATAACGAAAAATCTAATTTATTTGACGAAAGGTATGATGTAAATTTTTTATAAGGAAATTTAGTTTTAATTTTATTATTATTTTTATTTCCAATCAATTCTATGCAAATATGGTCACTATTAGGCTTTTGTCCAAATGCTATAATATATTTGTAATTATTCTTATTTATTTTATTTTTTAATTCGTTTACACTTGTGGAAAAACTATTCGTTAATTCTAGTTTATCAAGATTATTTGCGCGAATTTGATGAAGTAGTATAGAAGATGAATTATTTTTGCCTTTAAAGGAAGTTATTAAAATATTTGGATATATTCCTCTTAACTTGTTTTCTTTATTTTCAATTTTGATTTGTACTTTACTGGATTCAACTATTATTTTATCTAAAAACTTATTCATAATTGAACATGTTGTCCAAACATCAAGATTTGAATAAGTTAAAAAGAAATATGTAGAAATATGTATCAAAGATATTGCAACATTTTGCATTGGTATAGATAATCCATAATTTGATGGACCAACTAGTTTTAGCCTTTCTAAATTTGGTATTACTCCTAACGATTCTTCATTGGCTTTATGATTACCATGTATATAGGCAGAAGAGAGTTTATAATATCCATATAACTTGTCCATATCAACTCTATCCTTTATTTCTTGAAAGGTAACCCTTTTTTTATTAAATATATCATTTGCCCAACCATAATCTCCTTTAACATAGTCTTGTCCATATTTATCAATCATAAAATCATAATTGTATTTTAAAATTTCAAAAGATTCATCAGTATGATTTTGATGTCCTCTTTCTCTTGAATGTTTTTCATCTAAGTATTCCTGAATATGGTAATAATTTAAATATCTTTCACATAATTCTTGATTATTTTCATCATATAGTAATTTACCAATTACTGATAATTCATAAATTGTTCTCCAACGACTAAAAGATCCATCAGGATAACCATTCTTAATTAATGTTAAGCATTCTCTAGAGATAAGTAATGATCTAGCTTGAATATTTTGTAATGCATTAAATAATAAATTATTATTTTTATAAGCGTCTTCATAAAAAGTTTCGACAAAAGAATATGTACAACTAGCTATTAATTCTATTAGTGCTTCAAAATAGTCAATGGGCTTTTTCCAAGTTTTATAAAGTCTATTAGTAAAATATCTATTTTCCTTTCTCACAGATTCTAGTTCTCGTCCTTTATCATTATCAAATCCTTTATAAAGAATATCTGAACCGCTTTTAATAGAATGTTGCATTAATTCAATAAGATAGTCAGGATTTTTCTCAATTTTCTTTTCTATTATATCTTTATTATCTTCAATTAATTTCAATAATGCTTTATGATACTCATTCATAAAATACCTCTCTTTTGTCTATAATTTTATTTTGTTAATTTCTTGAATCATCTTATTATCATAGGTTACTAACTCGTTTTCATTTTTCATATATTTTACATTTAGTCCTATAAAGTTGAATAATTTTTTTTCTGTTTCTTGAATATTTGTGACCGATACATTAAATTTTTTTGCAGTTTCTTGGAGTGTATGTATTTTTATTTGTTTATTGTAACCAAATCGATATTTGATTTTTTCAATTTCTGTTTTATTAAAATTGTTTTTTAAATATTGAGAAATAAAATTATCTAACTCAAAAGCTAGTTTATAAACTATTTTTGCAGTTTCTTCTTGTTGCTTATTTAAATGTAATTTAGAAAAAATATTTTTAAGAGTTAAATCATTTTCATTTTCTTTTCTGATATTATTTATAATAAAAATTGAAACAATAATATCATAAAGCATTTCCTGAGTTAAATCTATTAATCCATTAGCTAATTCATTAAAATCTAGAACTAATAATTCAGATTCAAAATTATTTCCACGCTTTAAATTACATTCAGGACATAATATCCTAATATTATTTTCATCAGAGCTTCCACCTTTTGACCAAGGAATAATATGATCAAAATGGATATCTTTATCTAGAATACTTTTAGAGCATAATTGACATATATTATTATCTCTTCTACTTACTTTTAATTGAACTTCTCTTGGAATAATTCTTGAAATATTTCTAAGCTCTTTTGTTTCAGTAAATGGTTCTGCTACTTTAAATACAGGGCAGATATGTCCAAAGATTCTACATGTTTTTTCTTTATTATCATCTTCTAGTGGCATATATTCAACCAAAGAACCATAAGGACAATATTTAATTTCCCAACAAGGTTTACATACTGCTTTTATTCTTTGGCTCCAATCAATATTTTTAGCCCAATCTTTAACTTCCATAAGTCTACCACTTCCTTTTATAATTATATCATATTTTCTTTAGTAATTTAGATAGGCATATAGCAATTTTTCTTTAAATATAGTACAATTTTATTAGCAAGTATTTTGGAGGTCTTATGGAAGATTTATTGAGAGAATTAATTGATAGTGTAAATAATTTAAATAGTTTTTCTTGGAATGATTTTATTAATATACTTGCCTTAATAGGATCGTGGATAACAATAGTTTTTCTTCTTATAGAAAGGCGTGAGCATAATAGACCATATTTACAAATTACATTTGAATTGGTTCGCTCAAGTTTAGCTTGTATTGTATTAACCAATACAGGAAATGTCCCTTTAACAATTAGAAATTTAAAGTTTGATGAAGAATTTATAAAACAACTACCAGAAGCGGAACAAAAATTATTAAGAAAGCAAAAAAATGATATTAGAATATTTCCTAATAAAAAGTGGATAATTTGTTTAGGGGTAATAACATCTGATATCTTAAATAATTTTGAAAAAAAGAATTTAGAGATTTCTTATTCTTATTCAAAAATTAATAAAAATAAAATATATAAAGATAATAGTAATATTGATTTTGAACAATATTCTGGGTTTTTAGTATATGTTTCTGAAATTGATGAATTAAAGCAGGTAAATGATAAAATTGAAAAACATACAAAAGAAATAAACAAAGAAATTAAAAAGGTTAGTGCGTCACTAGTTCAATATCAAAATTTAGAAAGTGGGTTCATAAATAGTATAATAGAACGATATGATAAAAAGGAAGAAGGAGAGATTTAAAGATGAGAAATAATTATTTATTAGTACATGGAAGTTTTGGAAGTCCATTTTCAAATTGGATTCCATATTTAAGAAAAGAAATTGAAAGTAAAGATTTAGAAGTATATACTCCAGATTTTCCAACAGGAGTTGGTTATCAAAATTATGAAAATTGGTCTAATCTTTTAAAGACTTATATAGAAACAAATGTTTTAAATGAGAACACAATAATTTTTGCCCATTCAATAGCACCTATCTTTATATGTAAATTTTTAGTTGAGAATAAGATTAAAGTTAAGAGATTAGTTTTCGTTTGTGGATTCAATAATTATCTTGGAATTGATAAAGATTATGATGCAGTTAATGAAAGTATGTATTTTGATAATTTTGTAGATGTTAAAAATTATTGTAATGACATTGTTTGTTTCTATTCTGATAATGATCCTTATGTTAAATACGAAGCCGAAAAAGAATTTGCTGATACCATAACTGAAAACCAAATTATGATTTCAGGGGGAGGTCATTTAAATTCTGAAAGTGGCTATACAGAATTTAGAGAATTATTGAAATATGTATAATGCACACGCTAATTGACTATGTCAATTTGCAAGTGCGTTTCTAAATTATTAAAATTTAGTATGTATCAAAGACTCCGACTATTTAAAAATGTCGTAGTCTTTTTCTAATGATTCTTTATTTATAAAATCATTTACTTCTAATTCTGTATCTGTATCTTTAGATATTTCTTTTAAATCTGTAGAATTATATAAGTCGTTATCATAACATTCCTTTAAAATATATATCGTTTTTTCTTTCTTCTTTTTATCATTAGACAATAAAATTTCTCTAAAAAATTCTTTTAAAATTAACAACAAGTGATTAATAAAATTCAGTAAATTAGTTTTATCTTCATGTAATTTACCATTCTCATCTTCTAAATAATTAATATCAATAAGACTATTTTTAAATTGTTTTTCTAATTTTCTATAATCACAAGTAAATTCATTTAGACTTTCAACAAATGTTCTGCTTGTTACCATATTTTGAATTTCTTCACTATACATATCTAAAAAGTCTAATAGAATATGATAAATTTCTCCATCAATAATTACTTTATCAGTTAATGCCTTCTTCTTAGATTTTTGTAATGTGCCTTTTATTTTCCAATATTGTTCTTCAATTTTTTTCTTGCTTTTATATGCTTGTCTGTCATAATATCTAGCAACATTTTTAAATTGTCCCATTGATAAATGTTTGACTCCTGTGTGTTTTTCTCCTCGTTCTAATTTAAATCCTTTCTTAGTTAATCTCTCATGGTATTTATCTTGTAATTCACATAAATGAATATCACTTTTGATATATGATCGTTTAGAAATAGTGTACTTTATAGTGCCTGTTCGTTTATCAAATTTCTTAACAAGTGGAACAACAACACAATGTAAATGAGGTACTTTCTCATCCATATGAATAACGGCATGTAAGACTTGTTCTTTTGTATAACCTAAATCTTCATAAACAAAATTCATAGTTTCATTTGCCCAATTCATTAATTCTTCTTTACTCATATTTTTAAAGAAATCTTTATCACTTGTGAATATCATTTCATCAGCAACAACACTTTTAGAATCATTAACCATATCATAAAATGACTTTTTTCTATCAGATCTCATATTCTTCATTCTCTCATAATGTTCTTTTTGATACTCTCTTGTTATTTCATAAAATTTGTCTACATACTTATTACATTTTATTATTTCAATGTTATTTTTACTGTCTTCAATTCGAATATTAGGATTAGATTTGTATTTTTCTTTTGTCCTCTCATTATGACTACCTTTTTGTGATAATTCTTGTAATGTTTTAATACCTTCACCTCTAAAAATTGCATAACTCATTTTTTATTTTCCTTTCTGATTATTTTTATTTTCTTCTTTTGATAATTCTAAAATCTTCTCAATTTGTTCTTGATATTGTTTATCTTTTCTTAAAACTTCAAGCATTAGATAGTTAGGAATCACTTCTTTATTTTCCTTAAAATAATCAAGAATTTGGGGTACGACTACTTGAAAAAAGTAGTTAATAATTTTGCCTCCTTTCTAAATTTAGACAACAAAAAAAGAGCAATTTTTTGCTCAAATTTAATAAAAACAAAGTTTTATTCTGTATCAATAATTTCATAGTCATCTCGCTCATTTACTATAATTGCTTGTTCATTAGTTAACGTTATAAATTGTAAGTTAGGATGATCTTTAATAATTTCATTAATTAATTTTGTATATTCTTCATCACTTTTGTAATGTGGTAATATATACTTATCTATTAAATTCATTGCATGATAATCATTTAATAATGGAGCATCTTCTTTATCATCTAATTTACTAACATAATCGATTGAAGGACAAGCAATGCATGAACCCGCACTTGAACCAATATAGAGTTTATTATTGGCAAATTCTATTAATTTTTGAATAATATCTTTTTGCTTTAGTTGTTGCAATAGATAAAAGCAGTTTCCACCAGCAACAAATATAGCATCAACGCTATCCAATTTCTTTAGAATTTCTTCCTTTTCTTCACTCGTAATTTCAATATTAGTAATATTATATCTCATTTCTATTAGGTCTTTTTTATCTTTTTCCATATACCATCTATCACTATCTAACTCTGATGCAGTAGGTATAAATCCAATTTTAGAATTTTCCTCTAAGAATCTTTTTATGATTTGTTTGTTACTAGACAATAATATTTTCATCTTTTCATCTCCCAACTTTTAAAGTAAATACATTCCATATTTTCATTAAATTTAATTTCATAGATACCATCAAAATCTATATCATTTTGTTTTAAAATCCACTGTGCAATTACTGTATATCCATCAATTGCTAAAGGCTTTATTTCAATACTTTGGATATTCTCATTTTTAACATGTTGCCATTCCTCATTGATTTCTTCTAAAGTTGTGTAAGGTTTCATAAAAGGTGCTTCTTGATAAAATGTAGTGTTTTTAAATAATGCAACAGCATTATCAATATTTTTATTAAACCAGTAATTTTTTAATTTATTTAACCATTCTTCTACAAATTGTTTATTCATATTATTTTTACCTTTCTATAAAGTCATTTTTGATTTTGTACAAAATTTCTTCGGAAACTTCAGTTTTATACATCCCAACTCCAGTAGGCCATTCTTTGTCTATCCATTTAATTCCATATCTTTCAATTTCTTTATCATATCTAGGAATTGCATGGAAATGAACAAAATTTTCTTTCATCATATTAGCATGATAATTAAATTTTACAGCACCATACAATGTTTTATTTTTCTCTTCAAATAAGTTACAGACTTTTGGAAACTCCGCCATTTCTTCTGGAGTTATTTCTGCTAGCGATGGGCAACTTCTTTTAAGAAGTATAATACAACTTCCAAGTGTTACAGGAACCGGCCTCAATATCAAAATCCAATAATTAAACTCTTTTAAAAATAAATCTTCTCGATTAAATCTACCAGCAAATTCATACATAAGTCATTCCTCCTTATAAATATTATAACATTAATTCTTGATAAATCAGATACCTATTTGTAATAAAGTATATTTGTCTTTCTCGAATTTACTTTCTTTCTTGTTAGGAATAATCTGTAAAAGAGAGTTATTAGATAAACTATCAATATCCAGCTTGTTTTTTTCAATAGTGATAGGAGCTATTTTATAAAATTTACTTAGTGATTCGATATATTTAGTTATATCTTCTTTAGTTCTTTCATTAGATAAAATAACATCTCTATTACTAATATTAACTGCCATATCAAAACAATCATTTCTAAACATATAACCAATATTTTGAATTTCTTTTTTATTAATATTGATTTTCTTAATAATGATTTCTTCTTTATTTTTTTCAATTTTAATAGAATCAATGTACTTAGTTATTAGTTCTGCTTTTTGTTCTTTAGTAAGTTTATTCCATAGTCCATTCTTCCTAACATAGTAAGATTTATATTTCATTTTCTCTAGTTGAAATAGGTTATTATAAAACCTTAAATCATCTTTGTGATTTAGATTTTCATCAGCATTATTCAAATTATTCAGTTTTATTTTTGTTTCTTCAATTTGCATTTTAATACTTTTTTCTTCATCTATAAAAACATCTTGTTCAATATTGCTATTTAAATAGGCATTTTTAATCCTTTGTAGCTTCATATTTAAGTCTTTTAATATCTTCTCGTATCTTTTTATTTCTATTGTTAAATCTTCGTTAAAAAACGATTTATAATTGTTATCTATAAGCAAATAATAATCTAACATATCATTTAAGAATAACATTAATGGTTGTTCAATTTTCTTTTCATTGATTCTCGTATTACAACAATTACACTTGTAATAGATTTGAGTAGGCTTATTCTTAGATGTAGTAGAAGAACCACCCATGATTTTATTACATTTAGAACATACGATTTTCTGCATATAAACATAAGTGTGTTTCCTAGTATAGTTCTTTAAATTCTTTTCTTTTTGTTTTTGTACTAACTCAAAATCATGTTTATCAATAATAGCAGGGCATACATCTTCAAGTAGGATAGTTTCCTCGTTTTGTATTCGTTTTCTGTGTTGATAATTGCCTGCATAAATATAATTAGATAACATTCTATCAATAGTAGTTGTTCTCCAATTACGATTTAAAACATTCTTTTCATTTAGTCGTTTTGTAATAGTACAAACTGATTGACCACTTAAATAAGACTTAAAAATATCTTTTACAACTTCACTTTCAACCTCATCAATAACAAGTTCTTTATTGATTTTACGATAACCAATGGGAGCCTTTCCAGAAAAATGTCCTTTTTTAGCTGCTCCCATTAAACCAAATTTTGTTCTTTCTGAAGTTCTTTCGATTTCTAATTGAGCAAGTATAGTAGTCATTCTCATAAAGAATACACCAGTAGGAGTAGAAGTATTAATCTCTTCACATTCACTCTCTAAATCACATTTGTATTCTTCTAATAATTTACAAATAGTTTCTAAGTCTTGAATAGAACGAGTTAATCTATCTAACTTATAAACAAGTATTTTGTTTATTTTCCCATCTTTCATATCTTGTATCATCTCTTGAAACTTAGGTCGATTCATACTTTTAGCAGAAACTCCTTCTTCACGATAGACTTTATAAATTTTATATCCTTTCCATTCACACAACCTTTTAAGACTTTCTTCTTGCTCATCTAAACTAAAACCAAATCTTGACTGATCCTCTGTGCTGACACGAGGATAAATCCCTACAACAAAGTTCTTCTTTTCTCCGTTCATATTTTTTTCTTCTCCTTTCCTTGAACGACAAAAAAACACAAGAGAATTTCCTTGTGTTAAGAACTACAAAAATACATAAAATATACGATTACTTATAATTTTCGTATATTACCATAATAACACATTTTAACCGGAAAGTAAACGGACATCGAAAAATAATTTTTGCTCGCAAATCCTTATAAATAAAGGGGAAAATAAAATTTCAAAAAATTTATTTTTTACAACATTTTTAAAACCAAAAATTTTATGGATTCAAGAATAATAATTTCTAAACTATCTTTCAAATAAAAGTTATTATCATTAGGATAAGAAAGCAATATTAAACAAGATGAATCATTGCTAATAATAATTTTGTGTGGCTCATTGACTGAAAGGTTAGTTTTATCAAAATGAATATTCTTCCCATTTACAAATTCAATATGTAGTTTTGATATTTTAGGTATCTTCATAAGTTTTTCTTTAACACATAAAGGAAATTCTAAAGGTTCTATGGTTATTTTCATTTGTGAAGCCTCCCTTCAAACATGAAAAAATCCCATATCAACGAGTGATATAGGATATTTTTGTAATATAAAACTCACACGATGGTGTGAGTAATTCTCTCAATGGAGCAGGTGATGGGAATCGAACCCACGTTATCAGCTTGGAAGGCTGAAGCTCTACCATTAAACTACACCTGCATTTCTTTTGATACAATTAAAATTATAACATAAAATTTTAAAATTTCAACTATTTTTTCTACTGTCAATATATTATATGCAATTTTAGAAAAATTTTGCATATAAAAATATAGATTATCCAAAATTTTTTTGCTATAATGAATTTAATTGCTGGAATAGCTCAGTTGGTAGAGCAACGCCCTCGTAACGCGTAGGTCGCAAGTTCGAGTCTTGTTTCCAGCACCACATGTTTAGTATTCCCCTAAAAAGGGGTTTTTATTTTTAAATTTTATAATATAAATTTTAAAAATAATAGATAAAAAGCATAGAATCGATAATAATTAATAATTCATAATTATGAAAAAAATGTAAATCTTATAAATAGTAGAAGTAAAATAGAAGTAGATTTTAACTGATTTTCCTTTTACCATTAAAATGATGAAAAACAACCATTTTTGCTGCATATAATTTGATAATAATAGTTGAAAAATTATGTTTTTTTTACTAATATAATATTAGAAAAAGTTTTAATGTGAGGGTGTAGTATTATGAAAAAGAAAATCATAGGAATTATAATGTTTTTAATATTAAATCTAATGGTAGCACATCCTGTATTAGCCAAAACAGGAATAGATGCAAAACTAACAGCAAATGCCTTTGAATTAAAAGCAAACGAAACCTTAGAAGTAACGTTTTCTTTTACAAATTTTAGAGAAATAAACAAAGGGATTAATGCATATAAAGGAACATTAGAATATGATAAAAATATTTTTGAAGAAGTAGTTCAAAGTGACTTTGAAAGTTTGAACAATTGGGAAGAATTAAAATACAATCCCCAAAACGGACAATTTGTAGCTTTCCGAAAAGTAGGGACTAAAACAGAAGAAAATGTTGTTAAATTAGTACTGAAAGTAAAAAAAGATGTAGAAGCTACAAAAACGATAGTCAAAATAAAAGACATCACAACTTCTGAAGGAAAAAAAGATATTTTTTTAAGTGATGCTAATTTAAATTTAAATATAATAAAAGAGCAAATCGTTATTCCTTCAAAGCCAAGTACTGGAGGCACTATTAACAACAGTACCAATACCTCAGGAAGTTCATCCGGAAACAAAATAGAAACAAGTACCCCAACAAATCCAGATAACACGCAAGAGAAAATAGAGGATATTACCCAAAATGAAAAGCCCAGTGAAGAAGATAAAGGTTTTGATGTTACACAAGACGAAACAACTCCAAATAAAGAAACTACTCAAGGCAAAAAAACAAGCCATAAATTTACTTGGATTCTTATTTGTATTTTCATTCAACTTATTGCTATTATTGTTTTATACATAAAGCATAAAGAAAAAGATAAAAGTAAAAGTATAAATCTATCTTTAATCGTTTTAGGAATTATCTTAACAGAATTTATTGGAATTACAAGTGCCTATGCTTATGATTTTTCAAAAAAAGGACAATTAAATGGAGACTCTGAAATTAATTATGCCGATGTAAGTTTATTAGAATTACATTTAATTCAGTTGAAAAATTTGCCAGATGATAAATTAGAATTTGCTGATATGAACATGGATGGAAAGATTACCATTACAGACTTAACTGTTTTAATTCAAAAAATAGAGAAAACGTTAGAATATGATGCAGAAATAGTAGATATCGACATAGAAAATGCTTTTCCTAACAAAAACCAAGAAATTTCCGTAAAATTAAATGCCGATGTAAGTTATGGAGCTAGTATTAAACGTATTATAATGAACAACCAAGAATACGAAGTAGAAAAAGAACCAAACACATCTTTTTATACCCTAAAAATAAATGCTGGTTCTACAGCTAGAATGAGAATTTTTACTATCACAGAAGCTCGATTAGACAACGATAAAAAAGTGAAAATGAATTATACTTTTAAGATTGATGTTTTAAAAGATAAACCGATGATGGAAAATTACCGAGTAGAGGAAAACAAAGACGATTCTAAATTGATATTATTATTTAATATAAAAGATGCTGAAGATAGTATCGAAAATGCTTATGTAGAAATCTACGATGAAACTCAAAACCTTTTAACTCAAGAAAAAGTCGTAAAAGGAGAAAATCGTATTGAAGTTTCAGTAGAAGAGAAAAAAGAATATAAAGCCAATATTATTTTAAATTATAAATTAAGTAACGATTCAAAAGACGAAACCAAAAAGGGAGTAGAGCTTTACGAAAAAGATTTACAACTATTGATCGATTATCATTTTACTTTTGGAAATCTAAAAACATATAAAGAAGACCAAGAAACAACTATTTTTAGTAAAGAAGATCAAGTGAAACTTGTTTTTGAAAGTAGCAATTCAACAAAGCATAATCCCAAAACAATTAAAATTGGTGAAAAAGAATACGAAGTAGTAGAAGAAAATGGAAAATTTATTGCAACATTAGATGCAGTAACAGAGTTGGGAAATCAAACCATACAAATTGATGAAATTACTTTATCCAATGGTAAAAGATTTGCAATAACCGAAAACAACACCATTACCATTCAAGTCAATAAAAGAAAACCAGAAATCATCGACTTATCAACAACGGAATTTACAGAAATGCATCAATTAAAAGTCATGTTTAAGCTAGAAGACTTAGATGAAGCAGTAACAGAATTAAACCTACAAGTTTTAGACGCTAATGACAATGAAATTGGAAACATAAATATACCACGTAATGAAGTATTAAGTGATGGAATGGTAAATAAATTCTTCCCAACACACATGACAACCGCTTACAAAGTGAAAATACATTTCACTTACAATTTAACAGGAAATGATGCAGATACAATAACAAATGAGCTTGCAGAAGAAAAGACGGTTGAAGCAGACCCTAGGATAACCATTAAAAGCATTACGCCAAGTAGCAATTATGTAAAAAAAGGTGGAATAGTAAAATTAACATTTGATTTAGAAAGCAACAAAACCGAAGACATTACAAGAATACTTATCAACAACATCAATTGTATTGCAGTAAAACTAGACAATGGAAATTACGAAGCGACACTAAACGTTGGTGGAACAAGTGGAATCTATCCATTCAACATTACCAAATTTACTTATAGTAATGGAGCAGTTGCAACAACGGACGAAACAATACAAGTAGAAGTACTAAAAGACAAGCCAATTGTCAAAAACTTTGCCCAAACAGACAATCTAAATGCAAAAGAAGTCATCTTACGTTTTGATGTAGAAGATGAAGAAAACACATTCTTAAGTGGAAAAGCAATCTTGACAAGCAATGGAGTTTCTATTGAAAAAGCGATAAACAAAGGACACAACGAATTAACCTTCCAAGTAGAGCCATCAAAAAAATACACATTAAAAATCAATGCAACATACGATTTAGACAGCAATACTTTAGAAGGAACACCAGAAGAAGACAATCGAATCACTGACGAAACTCTTGCAACCCAAGAAGTCGAATTGATAGCAGACTATCAACTAGATTTAAAAAATATCAAAACTTACAATGAAAATGGAGAAACAAAATACTTTGGTAAGTCAGAACCAATCACCATTAGTTTTGAAAGTACCAATTCAACTACTTTTGAACCAATAAAAGCAGTAGTCAATGGAAAAGAATATCCATTAACAAAAAAAGAAAATGCTTATTATTTAACAATCAGTAGTCACAGAACCTCTGGAGTGAAAACAGCGAAAATAGAAAAAATCATTTTAAGTAACTCCAAAGAATTAATCATAACAGAAAACAACGAAATCAAAGTAACCGTATTAAAAGACAAACCAACAATAGAACAATTTGGTTACAAAGAAAATATGGATGCAACAATTTCTGCTTCCTTCAAAGTAATCGATGAAGAAGAAACAATCACAAATGGTAAAGTTTTTGTTCTAAAAAATGGAGCCATAGTAAAAGAACAAACCTTAGAAAAGAATGACAACACAATTACTTTTCAACCAGAAGAAAATCAAAACTACATTGTAAAAGTAATAGCAGACTATGATTTAGACATGAATGTGTTAGAAGAAGACGCTAACGAATACAAAAATGTAACCCTTTTAGAAGCAGACATTACTCTAGGTGCTCGTAAATTTGAAATGAAAGACATTATTAGAACATCTATATACAAACAAACAGCAGATGGAGTTGTCGAAGTAAAAGATTTAAGCGAAAATGATCTTACAAATTTAGATAACTATATTGCCAAAGTGTATTTGAAACAAATGCCAACTTTCTATACCAATATAACGGGATATAGAATAGAAGACAATCAGTTGAAACTAACATTAGATTTTGACAATGTTGTTCAGTACTCAAGTGACAATAAACAAGACAAGTTAGAAATTGTCTTTGGTGAAATGAATAATGGCATAGCAGAAAATATAACCTTAGAAGGCTTAATTCGTGAGATGGAAAAGAATCCAAATGGAACATTTACATTAACCCGTGATTATGACGCTTCTATAATAACCAAAAATACAAATACTTTAATTTCCTCATTTACTGGAACTTTAAATGGAAATGGCCATAAAATTTATAATTTATCCAAACCATTATTTGATACACTTGAATCTGCAACGATAGAAAATTTAATCTTGGAAAGTCCAAAATTATCTGGAGTAAATAGTCGAGGAACTCTTGCCAATAGTGCAACCAATACAACAATACGAAATGTTCATGTAAAAGACTTAACATTAATTTCTGGTACCAACCGAGTAGGAGGAATACTAGGAGAAGCAACCTCATCAACCATAGAACAAAGTAGTGTAACCAACTTCAAAATTACCACTTCTCTTCACATAAGAATAGGAGGAATTGTGGGGAACATGATTGGTGGAGCAATTAAAAATTGTTATGTGGAAGGAGACCTTAATTCTACCCAAAACAAAGACGGAAATGGAATCAGTGGAATTCTAGGGACAGGAGATGGAACAGAATTAATCACTATAGAAAACTGTCTAACCAAAGTTACATACACAAATAATGTAAGTGCTAGACTAAATGGAGACATTGTAGGTCTTGCTTTAAACAACAACACTGCCTTAATCAACAATGTCAGCTTATCAACAGGAAGCAATTTCTATAGTATTCATGGTTCTACAGTACATGCAACATCAACAAACAACTATGAACTTGCAAACTCTGGACTAGTAACAAATGCATCAGGAAATCGTGTAAAACAAGTAACAAAAGAAGAACTTACAACAGAATTCTTCAAAAACAATGTAAACTTTGATGAAACCATTTGGGATATCAGCGATGTTTCATATGACAAACCACCAGTATTACAAGTGGCGAAAGTAACAGAAGAAACAACAGAAGACGAAAAACCAAGTAATAGCAAATTGTATATTCCAGATTATTCACGAATCAAAAAAATAAATGGATACACTGAAGAAAAAGATATTTTGTATCACAACATTAACAAATTAATGCCATATTATGATGCAAAATACCTAATTGAAGATGGGTTGAAATTACAAAATGACCATCTATTAAATGCAAAAATAATCAAGCATATTTTGCCATATAGAAACGGAAAATTACAAACTTACTTAACAAGCCAAAGTCAAAATAGTTTGACAAGTATAAAAGTTGTCTTTGAAGATTATTCTGTGCAAGAATACAACCTAACCTTCAAAGAAACAAAACAAAATATAGCCATTTATACAATAGGAGAAATTGATTTAGAATATGCATTCAATAACTATACCATCAAAGAAGCGGCATCCATTGTAGAAACAATCAAAAATTACATAAGCAATGTAAATTATGCCACGACACTTGACCCATTAACTGCCTCAGCTGACAGTAGACTATATCGTGATCATTACAAT
This sequence comes from uncultured Bacilli bacterium, assembly GCA_910587325.1. GTDB lineage: Bacteria > Bacillota_I > Bacilli_A > RF39 > UBA660 > MGBC108787. The sequence goes on from CAJUKB010000009.1 coordinate 24,758, forward strand.
GAAATGATGAAACCACTGGCTGAAGAAATTGCTCTACAACTGTTACAAAATGATGGCAATAGTATCCTAAATATGGATAGCGAACTTTTAAACAACAAGATAAAACAAGAACTAATCGATAGTGGTAGATTAGACAAAATCTTATACGCTTACAATTACTACCATAGATGGTACCATTTTGAAATTGGTGGGGCGAAAGTATCAGATATTCTATTATTTGAAGGAAAAATGTACAAAGACTCTATGACGATTGACAACTTAACAGAAGAAGTATTAACAGGAAATTTAGGAACCAACGCAACACATACATTCTTCGCAAATAGTTTAAGTAAATATACAGGAAGTTCTGCCTTAACTTATTATCTAGATGGAGTAATCAGAAATATTGGTGGATATGAAGATATAAATGATTGGTTTACAGAACATTTTAGTTCCATCGGAATATTAGCAGAAATACCAGTGGAAAATCATCCTGAAGTAAAATATCGTGCATGGGATAGATTAAAAGGATTCCAAAACTTTATCTTACCTTTATCAACATTACCGAAATATGCAGGATATATTATATCAGGACCAGCCCAATTCCAAGTGGGGGCACAAAGAGTTTACATTGCCGATCCAACAACGGCATCTGGCCAAAATACGGTAAAAAATCATGTAAAAAATCATGTTGCTCTTATTAAAAGACAATTTGATACCATGGCTGGATCTTTCCATGTTGAAAGTTGGAATAACTTCACTATTATGGTTTATGATACAGTAAAAACGATTACAGGGTACAAAACAAGTTATTTTCCTGGAACAAATATTCCAATGGGAACCTCTCCTGTTACAACATGGAATAGAAGTGGAACGACAACGGAACCATTCTCTAAAAACTTCAATGAAGCGGTAGGAGCATGGCAATATGGTTCCGCAGCAGGTGTTGGTAATACTGCAGGATTCTTATGGTTTATTGCAAGACCAGGACTAACAAACTACGATACTTGGACCCATGAATTTGAACATGCCCTTTACGATAAAATTATGTTGTTTAGAAAAGGGGCAAGATTACAACTAGAAACATATACAGAAGGAAATGTTCAACAAAATGAAAATTGGAGTAACAATAATATTAGTGGTTACGATGTCGGACCTTATTACTTCAATTTTGCCTTTACCTTAGGAAAAGAAAGTATGGCAACCCAAAATTTAACACCAGAAAGAATTAATACGAGAGAAAAATTAGAAAATTATTTTAAAGGCCAATTTGACGCTTTAGAACTTCTAGATTATGTTTCAGCGAAAGCATTCATTCAATTAACTCCAGAAGAACAAGCAAAAATCGCAACAAGAATGAATACATCGGCTGGTTGGAGTACATGGGGAACCATTACGAAAGAACAAGCCGAAGCCATGAACTTAACAACGTTAGAATCCCTTTGGGATAATCGAATTATGTTAAGACCGAATAATGCATGGGGAGTGAGTGTTCGAGGACTTGTACCAATCAACAGTATTGGAGCAAATGATTATGGTTATGAATCCATTTGGGTAACCCGTTGGTATATGGGGCATTACGACAATGGATATGCAGATGCGTTCTCCAATAAGAAAAACATGTTTGAAATGCTAGGCTATGCTGGAGTCGATGGTTATGTAACATTCGGTAGTCGCATGAGTAGTTCTGATTTAGACGCTATTCAAAAAATAACCCTTGCAAAAACAGGAACTGCCATGAACTGGAAAGAATACAGAATGAGCCGCTATGCGGAAATTGAATCGAAATTGGATAACAAATATGTCAACATTGATTTAATGATTGAACAATTTGTCGATGCTTTAAGAAATGATGCGAAAAATGGCAATCGAAACATTACAAGTGGAACCAATCTTCGTAAAATCTATTACCATTACTTAAAAAGAGTCACCAACGACTTTATAGATGATCCACTAGGAACCGACCTAGAAATGACCCACATCAAAACGGCTGAAGAATTAGTAAATAAAATCAATGCAGAACCTTATGGATATTACATATTAGACAATGACATTGACTTTAGCGGAATGACTCAAAATGTAACGCAAACATTTATGGGAAAACTAGATGGAAATGGTCATAAAATTATAGGAAACAAAATTCCAATCTTCCAAAAAATTCGTTTTGGATATGTAAAAGACTTAGTATTTGAAAGAACAGACATTCCAATGAATATAGCAAACGTTGGAGCCTTATCAGTAAGAACTGAATATAGTGTAATAGAAAACGTAAAAGCCAAAGAACTACAATTGAATTTTGGTGGAAGAAACGATGTAAGTTTAATCGGAGGATCCGTTGGAACAACTGTTACTAGTGGAATTGAAGTAGAAACATTAAAAAATAAAATCACGAGTATTGAAGATTTCCAAAAAATAAATGAAAATCCTGGTGGAATATATGTATTAGAAAACGACTTAGACTTTACAGGCTACACAGGAAATGGTTCTGTAATTACTTCAACATTTACAGGAAAACTAGATGGAAATGGTCATACATTATCTAATTTAACAAACATGTCATTGTTTACTTCCGTAACGGGAACAATAGAAAATGTAAATATTCAAAACTTTACCAATATTGGTACGGCTACAACGGATGATGTTACAGCATTTATAAAACTAACCAATGGTGCTACTCTAAGAAACTTAAAATTTGAAAACATAACTTTAGAAGGAAGACATCGTGTAGCAGTAGTATCATCTTTTGACAATGCTAACTCAATATTTGAAAATATTTCCGTTAAAAATGCGAATGTTAAAGGTAGTGGAGTTTACGTATCTACATTTATTGGTAGAAAATATGGTGGTACCATTAAAAATGTACTTGTAGAAGGAAATATGGAAATCACAACTACCGAAAACGGAGGAATTGTTGGAGCCTTCCAAAAAGGTGGAACTATGGAAAATGTGATTTCAAAAGTAAATATTCACAAAACCGAAAATACATACAAACCTGTTGAAAATAGTGAATTCAATGGTGGAATTGTTGGAAATATTTACGACAAACCAATCATTAAAAATGCAATTGCTTTAGGAGATATGGAAGGATTTATGAGTGGAGAAATAGAAAAAGTTCCTTATAAAGTAACAGGAGCAGCAATAGCAAACATTATTGCTTCTATGGAAAACTGTTATGAATATGCAGGAGCCCATGGATCTAGTAGTGTAACAGAAGAAACAGAAAGTAAACTGAAAATAGCAACAGAAACACAAACTCATACCAAATCTTTCTATCAAGATACGCTTCATTTTGATGAAACCATTTGGAATTTAGACACTATAGAATCTAAAGGATATCCAGAATTAAAATAAAATGAATTGATTTTCTAGAAAAAGGATTGAAGTTTTAAGTACAATCCTTTTTTCTTTTGGTTCTGAAGAACATAGACTTTATTCTAGCAATTTGATACAATAAATTAAGAATAAAAGAAAAGAGAAGGTTATGGACACGAACAAAATACAAGGTTTAACAGAAAAAGAAGCCATTGAAAACTACAAAAAAGGCTGGGGCAATATTCCAGTAGAAACCCCCTCCAAAACGGTGAAAGAGATTATTAAAGACAATCTTTTTACTTACTTTAACTTAGTTTTTCTAATTATTGCGATTTTATTAATAATAGTGGGTTCATTTCGTGACTTAACTTTTCTACCTATTATTATTGCTAATACACTCATAGGGATTGTTCAAGAGATTCGTTCTAAAAAAGTAATTGATGAATTAACAATCTTGCATACCCCAACTGCAATTGTCGTACGAGATGGAAAAGAAAAAGAAATTAGAGTAGAAGATTTGGTTTTACATGATGTAATCCTTCTAAAAAGTGGGAATCAAATATGTGCAGATGCTAAGGTGCTAAAAGGAAAAATCTGCGTTAATGAATCTTTACTAACAGGAGAAGAAGATGAAATAGAAAAACAAGAAAATGATGAATTATTATCAGGAAGTTTCATTATTTCAGGAAGTTGTTATGCAGTTTTAACAAAAGTTGGAGAAAATTCCTATATTTCAAAATTAACATTACAAGCCAAAGCCATCAAAAAAGAAGAGCAATCCGAAATAATTCGCTCATTAAACAAAATAGTAAAATTAGCAGGTATTGTCATAATTCCCATTGGTCTTACTTTATTTATTGAACAATTTATTTTTGCCCATGAAACATTAAAGGTAAGCATTCAAGCCATGGTTGCCTCTATTATTGGCATGATACCAGAAGGTCTTTTCTTACTTGCTAGTGTGACTCTTGCCATTAGTTCTATGCGACTTGCAAAACAAAAAGTTTTGCTTCATAATATGAAATCTATTGAAACACTTTCCAGAGTAGATGTTTTATGTGTAGATAAGACGGGAACTATAACAGATGGAACGATGAAAGTAGATTCAATTGAAATTCTAAACAATTATAAAGAATCTCCAGAAATACTAAAAAAAGAAATTGCCTCTTTTGTAAGTGTACAAAATGAAGACAATGTAACGATGAAAGCCTTAAAAGAATATTTTAAAAATACCAAAGAAAAAATACCAGAATCAGTATTTGGTTTTTCTTCCGAATTTAAGTATTGTGGGGTGAACTACCCAGATGATTCTTATGTTTTAGGAGCCCCTGAGTTTGTACTTGATTCCTCTTTTCAAAACTTTCAAACCCAAATTGAAACCTTTGCCAGTAAAGGACTTCGTGTTTTGGTATTTGGAAAATATGAAGGTAGAGTTGATGGAAAACAACTAACAAAAGAAACAATTCCCTATGCTTTTATAGTTCTATCTAATCCCATTCGCAAAAATGCCAAAGAAACCTTTGAATATTTTAATAAACAAAATGTTGATATTAAAGTAATTTCCGGCGATAATCCTATCACAGTTTCTCATATTGCCAAAGAAGCAGGAATTAAAGGAGTGCAAGAATATGTAGATGCTAGAACACTAAAAACAGAGGAAGAAATGTACAACGCCCTTTTAACCTATACTGTATTTGGGCGTGTAACCCCTGAACAAAAAAGAAAATTTGTAAAATTACTACAAGCCCAAGGACATACAGTTGCGATGACAGGAGATGGAGTTAATGATTGTCTAGCCCTCAAAGATGCCGACTGCTCTATTGCTATGGCAAGTGGAAGTGATGCTGCAGTTCAAGTTGCACAATTAGTACTCTTAGAGTCTGACTTTTCAAAAATGCCAGAAGTTGTTTTAGAAGGAAGACAAGTAGTTAATAACTTACAAAGATCAGGAAGTTTATTTTTAGTAAAAAATATTTTTTCTTTTCTAATCTCTGTTCTGGCTATTTTCTTTAATGTAAGATATCCCCTAGAACCTTCGCAAATCTCTTTAATCAGTATGTTTACGATTGGAATACCAGCCTTTTTTCTATCTCAAGTTCCAAACAAAGAAAGAATAGAAGGAAACTTTTTAAAAAATATTTTATTTAAAGCCTTTCCCGGAGGATTAGTAGGAACCATTATTGTAGCAGCCATGGTTATTTTTGGAACTATCTTTGATGCAAGCACTAGTGATATTTCCTCTGCCTCTACTATTTTGCTTGCTGTAATTGGTTTAATGGTACTTTATAATATAAGTAAACCCATGGACAAATACAAATGGGCAATATGGCTATTCTGTGCACTTGGGTTATTGATTTCTATTCTTTTCTTAAAAGAACTATTTGCAATTACAAGAGATATGTCTATACAAGGAACTTTATTATGTATAAACTTTATGCTCATATCAGAAGTTGTTTTACGTTACTTAACGCACTTTTTTGAACTGGTTAAAAACCTAAAAGAAAAACTCGCTACTAAATTAAATCAAAAATACTAAGTCTCCACTACTTAGTATTTTCTTTTTGTTCTTTTAACTCTAACTCATAAAGATTTTGGTACATTTTATTTTTCGCAAGTAACGCTTGATGGGTACCACTTGCTATAATTTTACCATTATCCACAAGAAGTATTCGATCACTATTAATGACTGTTGATAATCTGTGGGCAATAATTAAAATCGTATATTCCCCTTGCATATTTTGAATAGATTTTTGAATTTCGGCTTGGGTTTCATTATCAAGGGCACTTGTGGCTTCATCAAATAAAATAATTTCTGTTTTTTGTACTAAGGCTCTAGCAATCGCTAGTCTTTGTCTTTGACCACCAGATAATGTAACACCGCTTTCCCCTACAATCGTGTCATATCCATTTTTTAAAGTGAGAATGAAATCGTGAAGGCATGCCATCTTACAAGCAGAAACCATTTCTTCTTCTGTAAGATCTTCCTTAATAATTTGTAAATTTTCTTTGATACTCATATTAAAAATATAAGGGTTTTGGCTAATAATTGATAAATTGCCACGAATCGAATCTTTATCAAGTTCTGTAATCGGAATCCCATCAATTAAAATTTGTCCACCACTCGGATAATAAAGTCCCGCAATTAAACTAAAGATAGTTGATTTTCCACTACCACTTTTTCCAACAAAAGATACAGTCTCATTAGGCTTAATTTTAAAGTTTACATCCTTTAAAACTTCTTGCTCTGCATCATATTTGAAAGTTACGTTTTTAAATTCAATATTTCCTTTCGCTTTTTTAAGTTTTTTTGTACCAAATGTTTCTTTTGGAAACTTCTCATTTTCAATCACATCAAAAATTTTTTCGGCGGATAAATTAAAACGTTTCAAATTGTCTAAAAAATTTTCGAAGTTAGAAGAAATACTCATAATATTTCCACGATACGATAGAATAATAAGCATAGTAGCGACTGCTAGTTCCCCATGAAGAATAAAACCAATGCCTACCATAATAATAAGAAAATCTAAAATATCACGAATACTTCCATTGATGATTTGAAATCTTGCTCTTGTCTTTTGGGCATTGATAGAGACTTCTCCCAAATCTTTTACTTTTTCATCAGTTTTACTTAAGAAACTTTCTTCGGCATTTAAAATTTTGATATCTTGTGCTCCTCTAACAAGTTCACTAATAAAACCAGAAGTTTCCTCTTTTTTCTTTTTCATTATTTTTCTTTTTTCTTGAATTTTATCTGCGGCATATTTTTGTCCAAAAAATAAAATTAATAAAAATACCAAATAAATTAAAAAGATAATTTTGTTTAAAAAGAAAATACTAATAAATATTCCAATATTCGAAAGTATAAAGGTAACATAATCAATAATAACTACAAACACATCTGATAAAGTATCACTATCATTATTAATTCTTTCAATAAATAAGCCACTCGAATTATGATTTAGTGTATTCATTTTTAATTTAAGAGTTTCTCTAGCCACCTCTAGTTGAATATTTTTCTTAACAGAATAGAAAAAACGATTCATAAAGCAATTATTAAAATAACGAACTACATTTCTTAAAAGTTCTATACAAAGAATACAAAAAGTAATGAATGTTAATTGTTTCCATAATTCACTCGTTAAACTTACAATTTGTCTAGCAGAAAGTAGTGGAGCAATAACACTAATAGTACAATATAAAATCGAACCGATTAAAAAGAAGAACAAATACTTTTTATCTTTCTTGGCAAATGTATAGGTTTTCTTTAAATAACCCAAAAAACCTTTTAATTTCTTTTTTTCTTCCATACTAAAAACTCCTTATAACATTTTTTCATTCATTATATAATGGTATTTTAGAAAAGAAAAGACTAGAAAAAAATTGCCAAAATTGCTATAATAATAGTGTAAAAAACAAGAAAAAAATAATTTAAAAAGCCATAGTATGTTTGGTAATCACTATGACTTTTTATGTTTTTTATGTCCTTTTTTCTTACAATATTTTTTATGTTTTCTTCTAGGAATACTTAGTTTAATAACGAAATGATAGAAATGTGGGGCCATATATCTTATAAAGGTAAGTTTATCAAGAGTACTACGAAAACATCTCGTAAACCACATATAAAGAGAACAATTAATATAATTAATAATTTGAACAAAGCATTTCACTAATTTATGACAATGGTTTAACTTATAATTTTTCGGCTTACAAATTGTAAAACAAATAAGAGAACCACATACGGAAATTTTATTTGCATTATATCCTGCATTTAATAACCCTTCCACAAAAGCAACCTGCATTTTTTGATTTGGGAAACGCACACAAACTTTAAGAGTTAAATCTTTAGGTCTAGAAAATCTTCCTACATCAAAACCTGTAAGCCACCAAGTAAAACCGCACCTTTTAAACAAAAAGCATTTTTTATATAATTCAAATTGCATAGGAAGAATTTCAGAATCGTTGGCACATCGAAACTCATGAGGATTTTTACAATCTTCATCCTGAATGTAAATACCTGCTTCTGCCCCTGTTGTAATTCCGTATTGTCCTTTCCAAAATTCGATACGATAAAGTTTATGGTCGTAGAAAAAATAAATTGGCTCACAATCCATCACCATGTTTAAAAAAGGTGCCTTTAAATCAAAAAAGTCCGAATATCCTACATCTCTTTGCCAAGAGTCGTTTTTAGAAATGACTATGTCTTGTTTTACATCAAATGCAAATCCAAATGGATTTAATGCTTTATTTACTTCACATAACTTTTCTTCTTCACTCATATGACGAACTTTATGAATCACTCTTTTTCTTTTAATCAAATAAAGAACAACTAGAAGAATAACAACTATAATAGCCAAAGCAATAATAAAATAAATCATTATTCACCTCCTAGTATATTGTATAGAAAATATGTAATAACGTAGCGGTTTGTAACTAGAAAAAAGCGTTTTTAGTGTAACGCTAGGAAAAAGTAAAGATATATAGTATAATTTGTACAAGAAGTAGTAGATTCAAATTAAAAGGAAGGAAGGCATTTAATGGATAGCAATATAACAAAAAAAGATAATGAAATTAATAACGTATTTGATAATATTAAAGAATTAGTAATGAATAGTAGAAATAAAGTATATAGTGTTGTAAATATTGAAATGTTAAATTTATATTGGAATATAGGAAAATCGATTATGGAAATACAAAAAGGGCAAGCAAAAGCAAGTTATGGGGATGCAGTTCTTGATAAATTATCTGAAAAATTAACAAGTGAATTTGGTAAAGGTTTTTTCAAAAGAAATCTAGAGAGAATGCGAAAATTTTATATTTATTTTCCAATTGCGACAACAGTGTCGTCGCAATTAAGTTGGTCACATTATCTGGAAATATTAAAAATAGAAAGAAGAGCCTAAAAGAAATTTTTATATTAAAGAAACTATTAATTCTAAATGGAGTGTTAGAGAACTTCAAAGGCAAAGAGATTCATTGTTATATGAAAGATTAACTTTATCTGCTGACAAAGAAAAAGTATTGAAATTAGCAGAAAAAGGACAAATTTTAAAAACAAGCAAAGATTTAGTAAAAGATCCATTTGTATTAGAATTTTTAGATATTAAAGAAAATACAAAATATTTAGAAAGTGATTTAGAAAAAAATATATTAGAGCATTTAAAAGAGTTTTTATTAGAACTTGGTAAGGGATTTAGTTATGTTGGGAATCAAGTAAGATTAACCCTAGAGGAAGAACACTTTTATCCGGATTTAGTTTTTTATAATAGACTTTTAAAATGCTTTGTCATAATTGATTTGAAGATTGGAAAAGTGACTCATCAAGATATTGGTCAAATGCAAATGTATGTTAATTATTATGATAGAGAAATTAAACAAGATGATGAAAATTCAACTGTAGGAATATTATTATCAACAAATAAAAATGAAACTATTGTAAAATATACTCTACCAGAAGACAATAAAACAATATTTTCTTCAGTTTACAAATTGCATATGCCAAAAGAACAAGAGTTAATTATGGCTATTGAAGAAGAAAAGAAAAATTTTGAATTAAATGAATCACTAGACAAAAAACAAGGTTTAGTAAAATAAAATCAAGAGAAGAGGTAATACTATGCCAAAAAAACAAATCATGCCAGATTTATTTGTAGTTATGAGTAACGAAGAATTACAAGAAGCCATAAAAGTGGCTAAGAATACTGGTGCCAAAGAAGCCATAGTATATGAAGGTATTCAATACAATTTAAGTATAAATAAAGTAGATGCTAGAGAATTTATTTTGGACACAGAATTATGGTTTCCACTATTTACAGACTATATTGAATTGTCATGCCATCAAGATAAAATAGGAATTTTATTAAGGCCAACAATTTGGAATCATTATACTTTAGATTTATTATATAAAGCATTAGAAGAAGAAAACATCAAATATAAAAAATATAAAAATGGATTTATAGATAATGGCGAATTTGAAAGTTTGAAAGAAGAAGAACGACAAGCATCTGTCGAAAAGCCTATTAATTCTCCTTGGACGGCTAGAGATTTGGAAGTTGTAGAGGTTGCTTTAGATACCATAGAAGATATACAAGATGCTATTGTAATTTATAATGCTAATTTTCTAGTAGTTTGTACTTTTGCCTTCATTTCAGGTTTTCCAATACCAACAAAACTGCCGATTGTCACATTTTCTTATCCTAATATTTTACATTTAGAAACTGATAATGGATATTACAATGTATATATGGGAGAAGGCATCATGTTAGATGACGTACACTCTTTATTAAAAAATAAAGGAATAAAGTTTTTCGTTAAATCGTATAGTGATGAAGATATAAACTTATTACTTTACCAATCAAGAAATAGAAAACGTTAAGTTTTGGAAGGAGAAAATGTACTTATGAACAAAACCATCTATTTAGATAATAATGCCACTACAAAATGTTCTAAAGAAGTATTAGAAGCAATGTTTCCTTATCTAGAAAGTGAATTTGGAAATCCTAGCAGTATTTATTCTTTAGGAAGAGATGGAAAAGAAAAAATACAAGAAGCAAGAAAAAATGTTGCCCATCTATTAAATGCAACAGAGAAAGAAATATTGTTTACAAGTTGTGCAAGTGAAAGTAACGTAACTGCCATTATGAGTGCAGTAAAAAATAATCCTACAAAAAAACATATTATTACAACAAAAGTAGAGCATGCTTCTATAGTAGAAACAATGCATTATTTAGAACAGAATGGCTATAACATTACTTATTTATCTGTAAACGAACAAGGAAAATTAAACTTAGAAGAATTAGAAAATTCGATTACAGAAGATACACTTTTAATCACTGTAATGATGGCTAATAACGAACTTGGAAATATTTATCCTATAAAAGAAATTGGTAGTATTGCTAAGAAGCATAATATATTGTTTCATGTCGACGCAGTACAAGCCATAGGAAAAATCCCAATAGACGTAAAAGAATTAAATATAGATACATTATCCTTTTCAGGTCATAAAATATATGCACCAAAAGGAATAGGAGTTCTTTATATTAAAGAAAATATCCCATTTATACCTCTCATATTTGGACATCAAGAAAATAATCGACGTGGTGGCACTGAAAACGTACCTTACATAATAGGCCTAGGAAAAGCAGTAGAACTTTTATTAGAAGACCATTATAAAACTAGTGAAAAAATGGCTTTACTAAGAGATAAAATGGAACACGAAATCTTAGAAAATATAAGCGAGGTTAAGATTTACGGAGATTTAGATAGCAGGATGTCTAATACATCTAATATTGCATTTAAGAATGTAGAGGGAGATGAATTATTACTTGTATTAGAATCTTTTGGAATTTATGTTTCAACAGGATCTGCTTGTAATGCCCATAATGCAGAGCCTTCTCATGTACTTACTGCTTGTCATGCAAATTTAGAAGAATATAGTCCTATACGTATAAGCCTAGGAAAAGATAACACCGAAGAAGAAATAGAGTATTTTGTTAAAACACTAATAAATGTTGTTGGAATGTTAAGGAGAAAAGAATGATAAATTTTAGAAAAGCAAATGTAGAAGATGCATATACTTATGCACATATCCTAAACCAGTCATGGAAAGATACATATGGCGAATATATTAGTATAGAACACATTGATAATGAATTTAATATTGAAAAGTTAATCGTAAATTTTGAAACACATATTAGTGATACCACTTTTGAAGTGTATATGATAGAATATGATAACCAAGTAGTAGGAGTTTTGGAAGTAGGAATTCCAGAAGACATTTATAAAGAAAATATGGAGGGAATTGGAGAGTGGAGAACCTGTCATATCCAAAAAGACTTTCAACATTTGGAAATAGGAACAAAAGCCTATGAGTTTGCTTGCAAGCGTTTGAAAGAATTAGGTTATAAAACTTGTTGCCTATGGGTAAAAAGACAAAATGAAAAAGCGATTTACTTTCATGAAAAAAATGGATTTCATAAAACAGAGTATAGTTGCGAAGAAACTATTGATGGAGCACCGTCATTTGTTATGGAAAAGGTTTTATAAGGGAGGATGATAAAATGAAACCATTACAAGAAATATGGAGCGATTTAGAAAAATATTTAAGAGTGGAAAATGCTTTAGAACAAGGTTTTTCAAATGGAAAGTACACGAAAGTATTAGCGAGTTATGCTAAGCATGTGAAAGCAATTGATGTATCAGAAGACTTTTTAAATATGGCAAGGGAAAACTTGAAGGATTATAATAACGTAGAACTTATGCTCATGGATGCCGAAAATATGAAGTTTGAAGATAAAAGTTTTGATGTTTTATTAAATACTAGTTTTCATGAATTTGATTTAAGTGGAGAAGTTTATAGTGTTGACTTGGATTTAAAAAGAAGAATTCTAGAAGAAATGATTCGTGTTAGTAATACCATTATTTTTGTAGAACCAACAGAAAATGCCGTAACTAGTGAATTATTTAAAGTATTTAATCCAAACGAAAATCATAGTGATAGAATAAGACAATCCAATGAACTTATTGAATCTTTTATGGAAGAAAATGGATACACTTTAGCAGAAAAAGGACTTACATTTAATGAAGATAGATTTGCAACTCGAGAAGAATTAGAATTAGAAATGCTTGATTGGTGGGCAGATATTAAAATTCCAAAAGATGAAACAGAAAAACAAGCAATGATAAAGCAAATTGATGAAATTTTAGAAAACGTAGATATGTTACAAGATTTACGCGTTTCAGAAGAAATATGCTATAGAGTGTTTCAAAAAAGAGGTGAATAATTTGCCATCATTTAGAAATTATAAAATTTGTGATAATGCTCCCGAATGTAGTGGAATAGAAGTATGCCCAGTAAAAGCGATAACTTTTAATGTAGAAACACAATCTGTTGAAATAGATAATACAAAATGTATCTCCTGTGGATTATGTGAAAAGGCTTGTCCAATTGGTGCTTTTAGAGTAGCAAAAACAGAAGAAGAGGCCATAGAAATTCAAAAAGAAATTGAGATTGACCCTAGAACAACTAAAGATTTATTTGTAGACCGATATGGTGCGGCACCTTTATCAGAATTTTTTATGATAGGGGCAGATGAAATTGAGAGCAAAGTAAAAGATAAAGAACTTGTTTTAATTGAGGCATTCATTGAAGCCAATATTAATTGTTTACTAAAATCTATCCCTATAAAAGAACTAACCAAAGATTTGTCTGAATCTACTTTATTTTATAAAGCCTCTTTTGATAATGTAGTATCAAATAGTTATGAACTAAAAGAATATCCGGCTTTATTAATTTTTAAAAATGGAGAGTTAGTTGGAAAAATTGAGGGGTACTTTGAAGAAAGCAAGAAGGACGAGTTAAAAAGTCAAATAAAAAATATGATTTAAATGTTCAAAAAGGTGTATTAAACATCTTTTTTTAAGTTTATTAAAAAAGGAGAGAATAAAACAACAAACCTTAAAAAAATATCCATTTTTTGGTAAAATACATATAGGTGGTTGAAATGTTATTATCTTTAAAAAAATGGGAACCAGTTTTGTTTTTGGATAATCATACTTTAGAAAAGCAATTAGAAGAATTAAAAAATAAAGAAAATAGTCAATCAGAAGAAATAAAAAAGCAAATAAAATTTTTTGAGTATGGCATAATGGGAAAGAAAAGAGTACTTTATGAACTTGTAAATAGCCATATTGGAATGTATATTTTGCATGATATCAACATTAAATTCGGTGATTTAGAAGCACAGATTGATTTTTTAATCATGACAGAAAAAAGTTTTTTTGTAATAGAATGTAAAAATCTTTATGGAAATATTACAATTGATAGCAAAGGAAATTTTTTAAGAGAAACAGAAATAAATGGTAAAAAAACTAAAACAGGTATTTATAATCCTTTAACACAATGTGAGCGACATATAGGTTTATTAAAAAATATTACATATGAAAAATATGGCGCTTTTCAAAAATTGATTTTTGGAAATAAATTAGATCAATTATTTACACCTATTGTTGTTTTAGCAAATGATAAAACTATTTTAAATGACTATTATGCACCAAAGAATATAAAAGAAAAAGTTATTCGTGCTGATCAACTCGTAAATTATATAAAGGAAAAAGATAACTTAAAAAAAACTTTATATTCTAAGAAAGATATTCAAAATTATTGTGAAAATTTATTAAAATACCAAATTGAATCGAAATATATGGAAGTATCTATAAACAAAGATTGCAAAGAAAATAATAGTAAGAATGATTTTGAATTGAGAGAAGAATTAAAAAGTTATCGCTTAAAAAAATGTAAAGAAGAAAACAATAGACCTTATTTTATTTTTAATGACAAGACATTGAATGATTTAATTGAGAAAAAGCCTTTGACAGATGAAGAATTAATAAAAATAGAAGGGTTTGGACAGTACAAAACCGAGAAATATGGAGAAGATATCCTAAACATTATTAAAAATTTTCGAAAATAAATTGTAATATTTTTATTAATAGATGTACTTTTATTGTATACTATATTTAGGTGAATAAAACATATGAAACAGGAAATAGAAATAAAAGATATTGAACAATTTAGAAGTAAATATGAAGAAAATAAAAACAATAATAAAATAGAACAAAATATAAAAGAATATGGCTTACGTAAAACTTGTCTAAACAAAGACCTAGCCTCTCAATACAAATATGATTTTAATATAGAAATACCAAAAGTAAAGATTTATGACCAAAAGGAAAGTTATCAATGTAGTATTTATGCTTTCTTACGTGTAATAAAAAGTATTATGCAAAAAGAAAATCCTACATTAGAAATAGATACTCTAGATTTGTCTGCCAACTACCTAGATTTCTATGACAAACTAGAAAAAGTAAATACTTGTTATAACGACTTACTTTCTAAAGAAAATATTACTTTAGAAGATATCAATAACAAAGTAAACCAATATGTAGGCGTATATGGAACATTCCATTATTGTAGAGAACTGGTAAAAAAATATGGTTTAGTTCCCGCTAGTGCTATGAAGGAGGCAGAAGCAACTTATAATGCTTTTGAAGTATTAGAACTACTAAAAGCAAAAATAAAATCAGACGCTACTATGTTATTAAATAAGAAGGATTATAATAAAGAAGAACTAAAAAGTTATTTCATGAAAGAAGCCTATACATTTTTATCGAAAACCATGGGAAATCCGCCTTTGTGTTTTAAATGGGACAAAAAAGAAATGACTCCTTTAGAGTTCAAAGATAGGTACTTAAAAAGCAACTTAGAGGATTATATAACAGTTATTTCGTATGATAAAGAAGTGTTCTATAATAGTTATGCTTATATTCCAAATGTATATTTAAAAGATACAGAAGAAATTAAAACGTTAAGTATAGAGAAAATGAAAGAAATTGTAGTAAAACAATTGCAAGATGGAATTGGTGTTTGGTTTTCTTGTGAAGAATCAACAACACTGGATTATGACTTAAATTTACTGGATGATAACATCTATAAATATAAAGAATTATTAAATATCAAGGAAATTCCTAAAGAGGATAAACTTACATTAGATTTAATAAACTATGACCATGCTATGTGTATTATTGGTGCTAAAGTAGAGAATGGAGAAGTTAAACAATTTAAAGTAGACAATAGTTTTGATGAACATGGAAAATACAAAGGACATTTAATTATGACAAATTCTTTCTTTGAACAAGATATTATTACGATAGTTGTAAATAAAAAGTATTTGGATTGAATAGCATTTTTTAATTTCTAGACTTTACAAAAATAGTTTGTTAAAATAATGCCAATAAAAGAAAGGGTGATTTTGATGTTCAATTCACTTTTTAATAATAACAATTTATACTGTCAAAAATACATGCGCTCATTTGTAGCAAGGTCCGCTGTAAGTAGTGTTTCTTTTGAAGAAAATAATGGAGAAGAAGATTATAAGAATGCTATTGCTATAACTTCTTATTTAGATACTTATGATTATCTCTTTGAAAATTTTAGGGGGGGGGGTTATGAGTTATCCGTTTATGATTTGCCCAAATTAATAACGTTAATTACTAATGAAGAATATACAAATTTTAGGCGTATTCATATAGAAGTGAATGGATCTAATTGCCCTAGAACAGAGCCTTCTCAAATTCCAATAGAATTATTTGCTTTATTCAAAGATTATAAGGCACTAAAAGAACAGATTGAAAATCCTTATTTATTAGAAAGCATTTTTCATATTCGCTTTTTAAAAATTCACCCTTTCGAAGATGGAAACGGACGTTGTGCTAGAATTGTTACTTGTTTCCGTTTATTACAAAATAATTTAGCGCCAATTTGTATACCACGTGATAAAAAATCGTTATATTGTGAGTACATTGAAAATAACGATTTTGATAATTTGGCTAAAATGTTTGAAGAATTATCGCAGACAGAATTGCATGTTATGGAAGATTTATATTCGAAATATAACAATATAGATAATGATAAAAAAATATAAAAGAAGTGTTGTAGTATGCAAAAAATAACAGAAGAACTCATTACTTGGTACCAAGATAACAAAAGAGACTTACCTTGGCGCCATACAAAAAATCCCTATTACATATGGATTAGTGAAATAATGCTTCAACAAACGAGAGTAGAAGCCGTAAAAGAATATTATACTCGTTTTATAAAGCAACTTCCTACATTAAAAGATTTAGCAGAAGTTAATGAAGATAAACTTCTAAAGCTATGGGAAGGGTTAGGGTATTATAGTCGTGTTCGTAATATGCAAAAAACGGCTAAAAAATTAATAGAAAGTGGTAAAGATAATTTACCAAATACCAAAGACGAATTACTAAGCCTTCCTGGAATTGGTGAGTATACGGCAGGGGCTATTCTTTCAATTGCTTTTGATATACCTACTATTGCTATTGATGGAAATGTGTATCGTGTAATTGGTAGAGTCTATGAAATAGAGGATTCTATTTCTAAATCGTCAACTTATAAAGTGTATTCTAAAATTTTAGAGAAATTATTGCCTAAAGAAAACGCAAGCGATTTTACGCAAAGTTTTATGGATGTAGGAAGCCTTATTTGTACACCAAAAAATCCGAAATGTGAGAGCTGTCCTTTAAATAAAAAATGTGGTTCTTATAAAAAGAATACCCAAGAAAACTATCCCGTTAAAGAGAAGAAAAAAGAACAAAAAATAGAAGAACATATTGTTTACCTTTATACTTATAAAGACAAGTATGCTATTCAAAAGCGAAAAGAAACAGGTTTACTTGCTTCTTTATATGAATTTCCTAATACGTTAGAAAGTTTTTCTTTAACGGATATTGAAAATGATTTAATGGATAAAAACATTTCGTATAAATCGGTTTTAGAAATAGGAGAGGCAAAACACGTATTTTCTCATAAAATTTGGTATATGAGAGGATATTTGATTGAATTAGAAAAACCTTTGGAAGGCTTTATATGGGCAACGAAAAAAGAATTACAAAATAAGTATTCTATTCCAAGTGCTTTTTCTTATTTTTATGAATATATATTGAAATAAAAAAGAAGATAAAACGTTTAAAAATCTTATCTTCTTTTTTGATACCCATATGAATTAAAAATAATTTGCATTATTAATTAGAGCATCTACCTTATGAACTTTTAGTCCTTTAGATGAGATATTACTTTTAAAATAATATTACATCTACATTAAGTATATTATAATTTTATATAAATTTCAAATCTTTTTGTGAATAGGTAAACACCTATTTTTCTTTTTAACATATAGTAAAAATAGGAGTTGATTTTGTGAAAAGAGGAATTGATGTTTCTGCTTACCAAGGAAGAATTGACTGGACAAAAGTAAAGCCTTTTATTGAATTTGCTATTATTAGATGTGGTTATGGAAATGATTTAAGAAAACAAGATGATGTATATTATGAAAGGAATGCGGAAATGTGTAAAAGTTTGAACATTCCGTTTGGTGTTTATTTATACAGTTATGCCACTAATTTAGATGAAGCAAGAAGTGAAGTAGAACATACCCTTCGTTTAATTAAAGATAAAAAATTAGAATATCCAGTATTCTTAGATGTGGAAAGCAAAAGACAAATGGCTTTACCTAAAGAAGATTTAGTAGAAATTGTAAAATATTATTGTGAAGAGATGCAGCGTGAAGGTTACTATGTAGGCATTTATTCAAGTCTAGATCGTTTTAAAAGCAATTTAGATGCTAAAGAATTGGATGCTTTTGATAAGTGGGTAGCAGAATGGAATGATCGATTTACTTATACAGGGAAAGCGGGTATGTGGCAACATACATCCTATGAAGAAATAGCAGGAATTAAAGGAAGAGTAGATGGTGATATTGCTTTTTATGACTATCCAAAAATTATAAGAGATGCACATCTTAATCATTTAGAAGAAGAAACTTATAAATATCGTGCTGGAGAAGAAGTGTATATTACTGGAGAAATTTATGAAGATAGTGATGCAAGAACTCCGATAAAAAACGTTTGTGATACTGCTTTTACCATTGAAAGCGTTGTAGAAAATGCGATTGCCCCTTATAAAATAAGTGAAGGGTATGTAAGAGAAAGTTCTGTTTATCAAAAAGCAAATTAAAATAAGGCAAGCTTAGAAAGTTTGTCTTTTTTTGTTGAATGGCTTGAAATTCTCATTTTCTTTTATATAATAGCAACTCGTGTTACTAATTTGGGCATCTGCCTTATGGACTATTAGTCCTTTTGATGGGGGGTTGGTTTTCCAATTCATGATTCGAAAGGGGAAAGGCTGTGAGGTTATGAAACAAGAAATTTACTTTCTTAAAGTAGTGATAATATTGTTAATTGTGATTATTTTGCTTTTAGCAATAAAAATGACGCTAGTATAGCGTCCTAAAAAACTTTGGGCGTTATCTAAATTAGTAACACCTACATTAAGTATAATATGTTTTTATATAAATAGCAAATGCTTTCAATTGCTCTACAAGCAGAATTATGTTATAGTAGTTTGCAAATTGAGGGGATTTGCATGTTTCTTGCGCTTCTACAGGGTATGCATTAAAAAAATGTTTTGAAGAAATAAATTCTTTTATGTTTTCTAAGAAAAAAGAAACAAAATTTATTTTAGCAGGTGTTTGGCAGAGGAAATATTATTTCAAAAATATTTAGAACGTGAAGATTTCAAACTTATTACAAATCGTGACTTTGTTATTCCAATAGAAAATTATTTATTCGAAGAACAAAAAAGGAATACTGCGCTTTTAAAATTAAAACATAGAACAAGGCTTCTTTGCGAAAATAATACGAGTATTCAATTTATTTTAGAAGAAGGTTGCATTAACCATTGTACTTTTTGTAAATACAATTATCTAGATATGTATGTCAAATCAGTACCCTATAATAAGGCACTTGAACATTTAAAAAGTTTAATTCAAAATGGCACAAAATCTATCACATTGAGCGGAGAGAATACTTCTCTTTTTGGAATAGACTTAAGCGGAAAGCCAATGTTACATCAATTTGTACATGATTTATCTTTAGTGGACGGATTAGAAAGAATAAATCTTTACGAAGTTTGTCCTCAAAATATGTATCCAGAATTACTTACAGAAATCATAAAAAATCCTAAGGTCTATTGTGTAGAGATGCAACTTGAAATGGCACCTAATCGATTACTCGGACTTATGAACCGAAATCATACAATTGAAGAGCATTTATATTATGTAAAAAGTATACAAGAAAGTGGAAAATTTGTAAAAACTATTTTAATGTGTTCTTTTCCTACTGAAACGTATGAAGACTTAGATTATACCATTGACATCATTCAAAAAAATAAAATATTAGTAGAACACATTTGTAGATATAGTGACTTTGCTTGTATTCCTTCTCATAAACTAGAACAGCTTTCTTATCATGAAAGCCGTAGGCATGCTTCCTATTTAAGAAATCAAATAGCATTAATAAATAAAGAAATTATGTTAGATGCAATTCCAAATATGCAAAATTCTATCGTAATTGGTAAAACAAATAACAAGGTTTTCTTGGATAACTTTGTAAATGGTTATAGTTTCAGAAAAGAATACCAAGATTGTAATGTGGGAGATAGCATTTCGGATAAGCCAAGAACTTTAGTAAGGAACAAAAACTTAAAGTACACTTATAATTACAAATGGTAAATCTTTTTGCATAACTTTCCCCATTTTCTATCATAATGTATCTAGGTGATGTTATGGCAAATATACATAGTGCGATTTCTTTTGGTTTAGTAAACATTCCAATCGTTTACAACCCTATTATTAAAAATAACGATACTTCCTTTAATCAACTACACAAGAAATGCGGGACTAGAATTCGTTATCAAAAATATTGTGAACATTGCAAAAAAATTGTGAAGGAAGCAGATTTAATTAAGGGTTATGAATATGAAAAAGGGGAATATGTAACATTTACCAAAGAAGAACTTTCTAATATGCAAGTGGATTCGAAAGATACCATTGAAATTATTTCTTTCGTTCCTGAAAATGAAATTGACCCATTTTATTATGAAAAAAGCTATATCTTAACAAGTCCTAAAAAGTCAAAAGCATATTCTTTATTTTTAGAAGTCTTAAATAAATCTAAAAAGATTGCGGTTGCTAAGACTTCCATAGGGAGTAAATTTTATTATGTTCTTTTAAGATTTTATGAAGGAAACATTTTAATGTCTACCATGTATTTTGAAGAAGAGGTAAATATTCCTGAAGCTACCATAGAATCAAAATTCACCAAAAAAGAACTAGACCTTGCAATGGAACTTGTAAACCATCTATCAGGACACTTTGAACCTGAAAATTACCAAGACGATTATCAAAATCAAATCAAAGAAGCCATTAACGAAAAAATGGAAGGAAAACCGATTAAGAAAAAAGTGAAAAAAGAAAGACCTTCTATGAAAGACTTGGTTACCTCACTACAAAAAAGTTTGGAAGTGTCTTAGATGGAATTCGGTCAATTTTTTCAACCTATGCTCTTAGAAGAAGTAGAAGAACCATTCAACTCTTCTTCCTTTTTATTTGAACTTAAATTTGATGGAATAAGAGCAGTCATGCATGTAGGACCCAAAACATTTAAAATTTTTAGTCGAAATGGTAGTGAGTTAACAATTCTCCACCCAGAATTAAAAAATATTCAAAAAGATTTTAAACAAAATGTGATTTTTGATGGAGAAATTGTTTTATTTTATAAAGGAAAACCTAATTTTTCAAAATTGCAAGAGCGTATGCACACGAAAGATAAAAAAAGAATAGAATATCTTTCTAAAGAATTACCTGTTTGCTTTATAGCTTTTGATTGCTTATATGAAAATGGGAAAACGTTAATAAATAAAACACTTGTTGAACGTAAGAAAGTATTAGAAAAATACCAAGATACAGACTATTTTATGAAAGTGAGTTATATAGAAAATTCAGGAAAAAAGTTATTTCAAAATGTAAAGAAAATGGATTTTGAAGGAATAGTTGCTAAAAGAAAAGATAGTCCATATGAAATAAATACGAGAACAGAAAATTGGTTAAAAATTAAGAATTTAAAGAAAGAAATTTTTTATATCGGTGGTTTTATTGAAAAGAAGGAAAATGCTGTTGTATCTTTACTATTAGGAGAATATAAAAACAAAAAACTTCATTTTGTAGGAAAAGTAACGATGGGAAAGAAACAACCAATGTACCAAAAATTAAAAAAAGAACCAATAAAAAAAGTATCTCCCTTTTGTGATTATGAAAATAAGGAATGTTTTTATATAAAACCTCATTTACAATGTGAAATATGGTATTTAGAAAGAACCAAAAACAACCATTTACGCCAACCTGTGTTTAAGAAATAAAATGCATACTATATTAATACTATGTAATAATGAAATACTACAATGTATTGACTAATAAATTAATATAAACTATAATCAGTTTAGAAAGAGGTTAAAAAATGGAACAATCAACTTTAAGTATAAGAATAAATAGTAACGATAAAAAAGGTTTTGAAACATTTTGTAAAGATACTGGGATGAATGTTTCAACTGCAATTAATTTATTTATAAAAACAGTTTTAAGAGAACAAAAACTTCCTTTTGAAATCAAATCAAATAACTATCAGGACGAAATATATTCCAAATTAGTTGAAGCAGAGCAAGAAATGGCCAATAGTTCAAAAAGGTATACTAGCGAAGAAGTAATAGAACGTTTAAAAAAAAGTATTGGATAAATTAATATGTATAAAATTGTCTTCTTAGATTTAGCAATTAAAGATATGGAAAATATAACAAAATATATTAGTCATAGTCTACTTAATAAAACTGCCGCTTTAAAACTTGCTGATGAATTTTTGAAAACTGCTCAAAGCCTTATAGAGTTTCCATATAAAAATGCAGAGTTTATTTCTGCAAAAAAATTAAAAAAATAAATATAGAGTCATTAAAGTGAAAAATTATATTATGTTTTATACAATAAATGAAGAAAACAAAATGTTAATCATTGTCAGAATTTTGTATAAAAAAAGAAATTTAGAAAATTTTTTAAACTAAATCTTTTAGATTTTAATTATAATATTTAAATTTCCTCAATTTCCTTTACATACCCATATAACGAATCTTTATATTCTTCTAATGTAGTATAAGTTACTTTTGCTTTTTCAGATATTTCCGTAATCCGCATAGCATTGCCATTATGATTAACTAAAGGAATTACGTTTCTCATTTTTGCATTTACAGATACATAAAACTCTTTTGGGTGAACACTCGTACTAACAATTTCTTTTACTTTCGTAAATTTTTTCCAAGAAGCAAAATTCTTATGAAATATTTCTACAATTTCGTTTTCTTTTTTGGAATACAAATCTTCTAACGAAATCAATTCTTTTTCTAAAGACTTCTTTACTAATTCAGCAACAAAATTCATAACATACTTATCTTTATTGCCTTGTAGTTCTTTGGCATATACAAAGACCATTTTTACAAACTTTTCGGCAACTTTTATTGTTTTAAAACCTAATTCTTTATGTCCTTCTTCATTTGTTAAAACAACAATGTCGTCATAAATTTCCTTTATCTCATGTAAGGAATGAGTGTGTAACCATATGTAACAAGTTCCTAAAACTCCATCAAGTCTATCTGTACAAAGTTTAGGAGAATGATTTTCTAAAATAGGGTAAGAAGCAAAATCTTTTAAATAATTAACTAACGCATTATCCGTTTTAATTACATCCACAATATCCTTTTCGGAAGACTCTTGATTTAAAGCATCCCCCATTGCATAATCAATCGCATGAGCAAAACAAGGGGTACCTACATCATGGAGTAAAGCTACAATAGTTTCTTTTTTATCATGAGTAAAATGCCAAGTCATATGGGCCACAACTAAACTATGAAAATACCTAGAATAAAAAAATAAAGGACTATATAAACTTGTATAATCACAGCCACAAAATTGACTTGTATGCTTAATTCTTTCCATTGTTTTCGTTTTCAAATATTTATCCAAAAAGGAAGGTTCTTCTTTGTCTATAAAAATGTTTAAATATTCGTTCATAACTATCACAACAAAAGTATAGCAAAAAGTGGAAAAGAATGCTATTCTAAAGATAGAAAGAGAAAAGATTTATTATGAAATGCGATATTCACTATATTCCAAGTAATGATGGAGTACCTTATTGGTGTCTTGCTCATAAAACAAAAGGAACAGAAGTAGATGGAGTTGCTCCAACGATTTGTGATTGCAAATATAAAGAAAGATATGAAAACATAGTAGAAATGAAACCTGAAGAAATAAAAAGCCTTCAAATTATTTATCCCAATCTTAATAAGAGTACTAATGTTGCTATATTTATAAATGGAGAAGAATTTCATGGTATTTTAAAACTTAAAAATAGTATTATTGATTTAAAAGATTATGGAGGACTTATGTTATCTAAATTAAATAATATTGATTTAGAAGCAAGTGAATGTCCGTTATGTGGGGGAATGCATACTGATAATGGATTGTTTGCCTATACTCCGCATAGTAAACATTTATGTATTTATTGTGGACATTTTTATCAAGTAGATAAGGCTAATATTGGAAACGAACTGGCTTTGTATTTTGATTTTCCAACTATTTCTTTAGAAAACAATGTAGTAAATATTACTGAAAAATGTGAAGTTACTTACGATTTATTTAAAGGAGAAGTACTTATCAACAATATGTCTTGTAATAAGATAAAACAAAATGAAGAAGAAATAGATTTGGTAAATTTCTTAAATCAAAAATTAAAAGCAGAATATTAAATAGTTGTATTAAAGCACAAAATTGTGTATGATAGTAATGTAAGTGTTATCAAATTAGATAACGCCTACTTGTGTGTATGCGCTATACTTCTATATTTCTATAGTAGTTAGCGCTTATTTTTATGCCAATTTAAGAATAACTAAAACTAACATAATTATTATTCCTAAGAGAAAATAAACAGTAAACTGTAAATTTTTCTTATTCATAACTTACCACTTACTTTCCTACCTTTCGAACAAAGTTCCCCCTGATAAGAATTAATGATGCGCAAGCGCTACTCATTTGATAACACGAGTTTGTATTATAAAGATAGTTACAACACTTTCGACAAAACAAGTCAAAACTTTCAAAAGTAGTAAACAAGTCTTTTATTAAAAAAGAAAATATGCTATATTTGATATATAAAAATACGATGAGACGTATATACGTAGTAGGTGGTAAAATATGGCAGCAAAAAAAGTTTTAAAAACAATTGGGAAAGTGTTTTCCTTTATTGGAATCTTCTTAGTCATTTTAGTTATTACACTTTATTTAACAGTTCAATTGTTTGTAAATGGGCCTTCTAGTTCAGCTAGAGAACTTTTTGTAACCACCATTTTGGAAACTGGGCAACTTAAGTTTTTAGCTTCTCTTGTTTTAAACGAACAAGAAATCAATGATATCGTATCCAAAAATTCTTTAAAGGATTTAGATAGTGAAGTAGATACAGACTTAATTGATATTCCTGTAAGTAGTTTTGAAAACAAAGAACTTGTTGAAATTCATGATATTGTTGGAAATAACTTTGCAGGAAAAATGATGATTGTAAATGATCCTTCTAAAATAAGTTTAGCCACCACTTATCCGTGGGGAGAATACGGAGAAGAACTTGATAAACTTGTTACCAAAAACAAAGCCATTGCAGGTGTAAATGGTGGACTTTATAAATCCGATGCCAACAAAGGCGGAAGACCGCTAGGAGTGACGGTAAGTAACGGAGAAATCCAAGATATTTCTTTAGGATATACCGGACTTTATTTAATTGGTTTTGATACTGATAATATTTTGAGAATTATAAGTCTTGAGGGAAAAAATAAAGCTCAAGTGGAACAAATTGTCAAAGACGAACACATTCGTGATGCTATTGCCTTTCAAGAAGAAGCAAGTGACAAAAATAACCACTTTGTAAAACTAATTGTCAATGGTGAAAAAAGAGAATTAAATGGTCTTGGTAGTGGAGCAAACCCAAGAACGGCGATTGGACAGAGAAAAGATGGTTCAGTTTTGTTCTTAGTTACGGATGGACGTGGTAAAAACGGACATTTAGGAGCAACCGCAAGTGATTTAATCGAAATAATGGAAGAATGGGGTGCAGTAAACGCCGCTAACTTAGATGGTGGTAGTTCTTCCACTATGTACTATAAAGATCGTTACTTAATGACGAGTGTTACCTTCTATTATTCCAATTCCTCATGGCGACTTCCAACTGCCTTCATTGTAAAGGAGGAAAACTAAACATGTTAAAAAAATTATCTTTATTTAAAAGAAGTTTGTTAATTTATACTCTTACTTTGTTTGTTTTAGCTAGTATTTTCTTGATTTTTGTTTATGCGAACTTAAAGAAATATGAGCGTAACTTATTAGAGCCACTACTTTTAAATACCATTCATGACTTAGACAAAAAAGAATTACAAGGCTATTTAGAACAAGCAAATCAAAGTACGAACTTACTAAAAACTTATCAAGAGATGACAAAAAGAGACGACTATAAATTTGTAAATAATGAAGACACAATCTACGATGCTTATCTAGATGGTAGAGTTGTTTTCACTATCAAGCTAAAATCTCTTGGGGAAACAAGTTGCTTAGGACTTTTACAATATGAAAAATTTGAAGTAGAAGAAATTGTTCCTCATTTAGAAAATGGACTTATCTACTACGAAGTGAAAATACCAAGTAACTATACATTATTCATCAATGGAAATGTTTATGAAAATTATACAAAGGCAGAGGAAATGCCAAACTTAGATTTTATGTACTATAACGATTCAATGCCTAAGATGGTTACTTATGAAATTAAAGACTTAGAGTCTCCTCTAAACACAATTGAAGTGGAAAACTTTAAAGGAGAAAAAGTGCAATTAAAACAAGATGGCGTCCATTACACTTACGAAGAAACAATGAAGTTAGATACCTTAGAAGAAGCAAAAATATTTATCGGAGATTTAGATATCGAGACGATTGCCAAAAATTGGAGTCTTTTCCTAAGTCAAGATTTACAAGGAGGTAACTATGGCTTCCAAACTTTTAAAAAGTATTTAGTAGAAGGAACGGCTATGTATAAGCAAGCTTATAACTGGGCACATAGTGTTGATATTACTTTTACAAGCAAACATACTTTAAAAAATCCGCCATTTGCAAATGTTCGTATTGAAAACTTTATAATTTATGGAGACTCTGCTTTCTCTTGTGAAGTATATCTTGAAAAAAATATGATAGTCAGTGGGAAAACGCAAACCGATATCATGCACGATACATTATCCTTTATTAAAGTAAATGGAGATTGGAGACTAATGAATATTAAGGGAATTAAGGATGGTGCAAATACAAATGAATAAAGAAGCTGTAATACTAATTCCATGCTACAATCCCGATGAAGAAATCATGGATTCTTTTATAAAAGAACTAGGGAAAAAGTATCAAAATATCGTGTTTGTAAATGATGGATGTAGTAAAGAACATGATGCTTATTTTAAAAAAATAGAAAAGAAATATCCGGTTATTAAACACTATAAAAATTATGGTAAAGGAAGAGGCATTAAGAATGGGCTAAACTATATCTTAAACAATTACCCGGATTGTAAAGCCATCATTACCGCCGATTGTGATGGACAGCATAGTATTCAAGACATTACGAAAGTGTTTAAAGCAACTTTAAAAAAACCAAATGCTTTAATTTTAGGAACAAGAAATTTTGATGATGAAAATGTTCCATTTAAGTCTCGTTATGGAAATAAAATCACTAGAAATGTGTTTAAGATTTTTGTAGGACTCACTATTTCTGACACGCAAACAGGATTAAGAGGGATGAGTAGAAGTGTTGCAGAAGATATGCTCACCATTAGTGGAGAAAGATACGAATACGAAACCAATGTGTTAATTGCTTGTAAAACAGAAGAAATCCCCATTGTAGAAGTTCCAATTGAAACCATTTATATCGAAGAAAATCGGACAAGTCACTTTAATCCCATTAAAGATTCGATTATGATTTATAAACTATTTATTAAATATATTATTGTGGCACTATCTAGCTTTTTTATTGATATTTTATTGTTTTCTTTATTCTTAATTGCTTATGACAAAATAGGAGTTACAAAACCAATTATCATAGCAACTATAACAGCAAGAATTCTTTCTTCTATTTATAACTATTTGATCAATGCTAAATTGGTATTTAAAAAGATGAATAAATTGTCTATCATTAAATATTTCTTACTTGTTTTCATCCAAATGTGGGTTTCTGCCTTTTCAGTTTCATGGATTTGTAAATTAATCCCAATTAATCCTGTCCCATTAAAGATGATTGTAGATACCTTTATTTTTGTTGTTAATTTTATTATTCAAAGAGAGTTTATATTTAATAAGAAAAAGTAATATACGCTTTTTTTTGGTTGCTAATTTGTTTGATTATGTTATACTAAGTTCGATTATACGAGGAGAGTTTATTATGATAGAACGATTAAATAAAAAAATACAAGAATGTAAGTATAATACAGCAAGAAAAAAATTTATGAATCTTTGGATTCCAAATCTTGGAACTATTAAAGAAGAGGAAAATAAAATCATTTGTTATGTAAGACAGGAATTATTAGAAAGATACATGAAAAGAAAAGGCTATACAATTTCTTGTTATGGAATACCTATGCATGAAAAAGTAAAACAAAAAGTAGAGTATTACCAATTAGATAAACCCGTGTATTATATTTTTGATGGTATTCAATTTGATTTCATAAGTTTTTCTTCCATTTTTAATTGCATTTTGGTTTTCAAAAGTTGTAGCTTTAATAATAAATTAAATTTTATTTGCGCTGATAAAGTTGTTTTAGAAAATAATACTTACAATAGTTGGATAAATAAATATAATCGTGATGGATCTTTTTTAAGAGGTGAAATAAAGGAACTTATTCTTCAAAATGATAATTTAATAAATCATTTTAAAGGTGTAGATAATAATCAAGATTTTGGTATCGATATAATAACAGATAGACTTACTATTATGAATTCCACTATTGCTGCTTTAAATGAAGGACAAATCTATATAAAAGCCAAAGAAGCAAAATTTATGGATTCTACTTTAGAAGCAACTGAAATGTATTTAGATTTAGATAATATCGCATATGCTAATAGTTTACTGAAATCAAGTCAGGGTATTATGATTGAAAATAAAAGTTGGAATTGTGATTTAGATATGGGGTTTTACAATGTGGATAGCCCTTATGTCGTTTATAATGGAATAGAGATAATAGGCTTGTCCCGAAACTAAAAAATTGATAAAATAAAATTGCTTAGATATA